>DASYAK010000029.1:0-10338 GCA_036501385.1 Gemmatimonadales bacterium
GACTCGCAACTGAAGCAGTCTCGGTCGCATGTGAGAAGGACGGACTCGCAACTGAAGAAAACTCGGTCGCATATGAGTGGGACAGACTCGCAACTGAAGAAATCTCGGTCGCATGTGAGAAGAACGGACTCGCAACTGACCAAAACTCGGTCGCATGCGAGAAGGACGGACTCGCGAATGAAGAAGTCTCGGTCGCAACTGTCGCTGACCGCGTCGCTCCTGCCCGGGGAAAGGCCGCGATGGGAGGCTCGACACCCTTCCTCGACACCGTATCTTCCCCTGATGCCAGCGCCCCACCGCCCAGAGCCACCCCACGCGCCGCGCCATGCGGTCACCACGACCCGCCACGGTGAGACCTTCATCGACGAGTTCGGCTGGCTCCGCGATCGGGACGACGCCGAGACGACCCGGTACCTCGAGGCCGAGAACGCCTACGCCACTGCGGTACTCGCACCAACGGCGGCGTTGCAGGAGACGCTCTACCACGAGATGCTCGGCCGGATCAAGGAGACCGACCTCAGCGTCCCGGTGCGGCGCGACGGCTACTGGTATTACACCCGGACCGAGGAGGGGAAGCAGTATCCGATCAACTGCCGGCGCCGCGGCTCGATGGACACTGGAACCGAGGAGATCCTCCTCGACCTGAACGTCCTCGCCGCGGGAAAGCCGTTCATGGCCCTCGGCGATTACGTGGTGAGTGACGACGCACGCTTCCTCGCGTACAGCACCGACGAGACCGGATTCCGCCAGTACACGCTGGCGATCAAGGATCTCGCGGCGGATGCGCTCCTCTACTTCCGGCGCGAACGGGTGACGTCGGTCGCCTGGAGCACCGATGGTCGCGAGCTCTTCTACACTGTCGAAGACGACGTGACGAAGCGGTCACACCAGCTCTGGCGTCATCGCGTGGGTGAAACCAGCGACACGATGATCTACCAGGAAGACGACGAGGCGTTCGGCGTACATGTGGGAAGGACGCGAAGTCGGCAATGGCTCGTGGCACACAGTGCGAGTCACACCACCAGCGAGTGTCGAGTGCACGCCGCCGCGGGTGGCGCCGGCGAATGGCGGCTCCTCCTCCCGCGCGTCGCCGAGATCGAGTACGACATCGATCACTTCTTCTGGCCGGGCAATCCGGCGCCGTATCAGGACACCTTCGTCATCCGGATCAACGACACCGGCAGGAACTTTCGCCTGGCCGCGGCACCGGTCGACGACGTGCGGCGCGACACGCTCAAGGAAGTGGTCGCTCATCGCGACGCCGTGACGATCGAGGGCCACGATTGCTTTGCCCGCCATCTCGTCGTCACCGAGCGCGAAGATGGCGTGCCGCAACTCGCGGTGGCGCGCGTCGGCGGACCGGGATTCCATCGCATGAAGTTCCCCGAGCCCGCCTACGAGGCGTATCTCCATTCCAATCCCGAATGGGACGTCGACCGCATTCGCGTGGGCTATCAGTCGCTGGTGACGCCATCGTCGGTCTTCGAATGTCACCTCGACACCGACGAGCGCACCCTCCTCAAGCAGCAGGAAGTGGTTGGCGGGTACGACGCGTCGGCGTATCTCTCCGAGCGAATCCACGCGACCGCGCCCGACGGGACGGCGGTACCGATCTCTCTGGTGAGGCGCCGCGACACCGCGCTCGCTGCGCCATGCCTGCTGCACGGCTACGGATCGTACGGCTATTCGTACCCGGTCGCGTTCTCATCGAACCGCCTCTCCCTCCTCGATCGCGGAATGGTCGTGGCGATCGCGCACATCCGCGGTGGCGGTGAACTGGGCAAGACCTGGCACGACGCCGGCCGGATGCAGCACAAGATGAACACCTTCACCGACTTCATCGCCGCGGCCGAACATCTCAAGACCGCTGGAATCGCGTCTCGCGATGCGTTGGTGATTGAAGGCGGCAGTGCAGGTGGGCTACTGATGGGCGCGGTTACCAATCTCCGTCCCGATCTCTTTCGCGCGGTAGTAAGCCAGGTCCCCTTTGTCGACGTGATCAACACGATGTCGGACGCCTCGCTGCCACTCACCGTGGGCGAATACGAAGAGTGGGGGAATCCGGCGGTGGCGGAGCAATTCGCGTGGATGCGGGCGTACGATCCATATCTCAATCTGCACGGCGGCAAGTACCCGGCGATCCTGGTGCGGACATCGCTCAACGATTCGCAGGTGATGTACTGGGAGCCGGCGAAGTACGTCGCGAAGCTCCGGCTACTTGAGGAAGCAGACGCGTCGCTCCTGTTGCTGACCAACATGGGGGCAGGGCACGGTGGCGCGTCGGGACGGTACGACCGGCTGCGGGAGATTGCGGTGGACTATGCGTTCATTCTCGGGGAGGCCGGCGTTGCCGCGGCGACGTAGTCCGGTGGAGGCACCTGGCAGCTAGAGTCGCCAACGCACGCTCACCGCGCCGCGATCGGTACCGACCAGAGGAGGCGATCCCACGCGATCAGCAGCGTGGTCCTGGTTCCGGGATGGAAGACGATCGTTTCGCGATTGCCGACCCGGCTCATCTCGACGCCGCTGGCATCCGGACCGAAGCGCTCGATCCTGATCTGCATCGTCAGGTGCGCGACCGGCTCGGCCGCCGAATCAACAGTCATCGGCACAGTTCCGATCACACTGTCGGGTGAGTACTCCGCGGAATCGCTCTTGGTTTGTCTGACGACGACCAGCTGCACTGCATTCTGAGTGGCGACGGCCCGCAGCGTGAATGACCCGGCCGGGACATCAAGTGATCCGATCCGCAGCGGAGTTGTCGTCGCGAGAACGGGCGGAGCTGTCGCGCCGAGAAGCCACGGTTTGTCGAGCGGAATGACGCGTCCGAGGAGTGGCTGGCCGTCGGCGACGAGGCTATCCCAGGTGAGCGTGACCTGCGCTGTTTCGGTGCGACCGACGATGACCGCCGACACCGTCAGGCGGTGGGCGTCGACAGTCTGCGCGCTCGAGCGTGGCGGCGAAACGAGCGCTGCGACGATGCAGAGCGAGAAGACGACGGTTCGCACCATCGGAATGTATCGGGCTTTTCCGCGCCCGGTAGCGCGCCGCGACTATTCCTTCCCGCCGAGCACCCGCCATGCGTCGAGGCCGATGGCGAGTGCATCGGTGGCGGTCGCCGCCATGACCGTGAGATGCCCCATCTTCCGTCCCGGGCGGGGGTGCTTCTTTCCGTACAGATGCAGCCGCACGCCGGGGATGGCGAGTGCCAGATCCCACCGCGGTTCGCCCTCACTCCAGAGATCGCCGAGCAGGTTGATCATCGCGACTGGTGACAACGCCGCCGTGTCGCCCAGCGGGAGTCCCGCGAGTGCCCGCGCCTGCTGCTCGAACTGGCTGGTGACCGCTGCATCGAGCGTCCAGTGGCCACTGTTATGCGGTCTCGGCGCCAGCTCATTGACCAGCAGCGCGCCATCGACGACAAAGCACTCGACTCCCATCACGCCGACGTAGTCGAGCGCCGTCACGATCGCCGCGGCGGTCGATCGAGCCGCGGCTGCAAGTGATTCCGGCACCGATGCCGGGACGACGCTCGAGTGGAGAATGCCGTTGCGATGCACGTTCTCCGCGAGCGGCCACGTCGTCACCGCATCGTCGTCTCCGCGAGCTACCATCACCGAGATCTCGCGCTCCAGCGTGACGCGTTGCTCGAGGATCGCGGGTGCGCCACCGAGTGCGGCGTACGCTGCCGCGAACGCGGCGCGCGATGTCAGGCTCGCCTGGCCCTTGCCGTCATATCCCATTCGCGACGTCTTGAGCACTCCTGCGCCGGCTCCGATTGCCTCCCATGCGCCATCGAAGTCGTCGGCGCACCCAATGGGTGCCCACGGTACCGTGGCAATCCCATGGCGATTGAGGAACGACTTCTCGCGGATGCGATCCTGGGTGACCGCGACGGCATCGCCACTCGGATGGACCGGGCGATGCGCGGAGAGCGCTCGCAGCACGTCGGCCGGGACATTCTCGAATTCGATGGTGATGGCGGCACACGTCGACGCCATCTCGTCGAGCGCATCGGCGTCGGTCCAGGGGCGGCAGAGATGGATGTCGGCGATCTGTCCTGCTGGCGCGTCGGGGTCGGGGTCGAGCGTCATGACCCGGAATCCCATTCGTTGCGCTTCGGCGGTGAACATCCGGCCCAGCTGTCCTCCGCCGAGGACGCCGAGCGTGGCACCGGGGAGGATCACGAAAGATCGGGGAGTGACAGGGCGCGAACCTTCGCGTCAAGACCTTCGCGGAATGCATGGAGGCGCGCGGCAAGCGCGGAATCGTGCGCGGCAAGAACACCGATTGCGAAAAGGGCGGCGTTGTGGGCGCCGGCCTCGCCGATCGCGAAGGTCGCCACCGGGATGCCGTTCGGCATCTGCACGATCGAAAGGAGCGAATCGAGACCCTTGAGATGCTTGCTCGGAATCGGCACGCCGAGCACGGGGACCACGGTCTTGGCGGCGAGCATCCCCGGGAGATGGGCCGCGCCGCCCGCGCCCGCGATGATGCATCGCAGCCCGCGCGCTTCGGCTTCGGTGGCATAGGAGAAGAGAAGGTCGGGAGTCCGGTGCGCCGAGACGACCTGGGTCTCGTAGGGAACGCCGAACTCCATCAATCGTGCCGCCGCGTGTTGCATCACCTTCCAGTCCGAATCGCTGCCCATCACCACACCGACCAGCGGTGTCGTCATACTGTCGCCTTGGTTCGGTCGACCGTCCCGCGCGCGGCAAGCGCGGCCTGTGCCGCCGAGAGGCGCGCGATCGGCACGCGGAACGGCGAGCAGGAGACGTAATTCATCTTGAGCGTCTCGCAGAAGGCGATCGAACTCGGGTCACCGCCGTGCTCGCCGCAGATGCCAAGCTTGAGATCGGCGCGGGTGGCGCGGCCGAGCTCCGATGCCATGCGGATGAGCTTGCCGACGCCGACCTGATCGAGAACCTGGAACGGATCGGCTTCGACGATCCCGGTCGCGATGTAGTGCGGCAGGAAGCGGCCGGCGTCGTCGCGTGACAAGCCCCACGTTGTCTGGGTGAGATCGTTGGTACCGAACGAGAAGAACTGGGCTTCGCGGGCAATTTCGTCGGCGGTGAGTGCGGCCCGCGGCAGCTCGATCATCGTACCGATGAGATACGGGACGGTGAGCTGCCGCTCCTGGAAGACCGCTTCGGCGGTCTGGCGCACCAGCAGCGCCTGCCGGCGGAATTCCACCATCGTCGCGACCAGCGGGATCATCACTTCCGGCATGACGCGGCCCTTGCGCGCCGCGACGGTGCACGCAGCCTCGAAGATCGCGCGCGCCTGCATCGCGGTGATCTCGGGGTAGATGATTCCGAGCCGGCAGCCGCGGAGACCCAGCATCGGGTTGGCCTCGTGCAGCGACGCCACGACGTGCCGCACCTGGTCGACCGACTTGCCAAGGTCGGTCGCGAGCCGTTCGATTTCGTGCTCGTCCTTGGGCAGGAATTCGTGCAACGGCGGGTCGAGAAGCCGGATGGTGACGGGGAATCCTTCCATCGCGCGGAAGATCGATTCGAAATCACCGCGCTGCATGGGAAGGAGGCGAGCCAGCACTCGCTGCCGCTGATCCAGGTCTTCGGCGAGGATCATCTCGCGCATCGCGAGGAGGCGCTCGCCCTGGAAGAACATGTGTTCGGTGCGACAGAGGCCGATTCCCTCCGCGCCGAAGTCGCGGCCACGGTGCGCGTCGGCCGACGTGTCGGCGTTGACCCGGATCTTCATCGGGCGGATCTTGTCGGCCCACCCCATCAACCGGGTGTATGACGGCGTCATCTCAGGTGGCAGCAGCTTCGCCTGACCGAGAAAGACGGCACCGGTCGACCCGTCGATCGTGATCCACTCGCCGCCGTTGATCTCTTTCCCGTTGACGCGGATCACGCCAGCCGGCTCGTCGACGTCGAGTTCCTGCGCACCTGCGACGCATGGTTTTCCCATCCCGCGCGCCACGACGGCGGCGTGCGATGTCATCCCGCCGCGCGCAGTCAGTATGGCGCGCGCCGCGACCATGCCGTGGAAATCCTCCGGCGATGTCTCGCGCCGGACGAGAATCACCGCTTCGCCCCGCCGGCTGGCTTCCTCGGCGATGTTCGCGTCGAAGACGACGACGCCCGACGCAGCACCCGGAGAGGCGGGCAGTCCGACCGTGAGCCGCGCGAGGGCGTTCCTCGGGTCGATCGTCGGGTGCAGCAGCTGCTCCAGCGCCTGGGGCGGAATCCGCGCCACCGCCTCTTCTTCGCTGATCGCTTCTTCATCGACCATGTCGCACGCGATGCGGAATGCCGCCTGCCCGCTGCGTTGTGCCCGGCGAGTCTGCAGCATGAAGAGTTGGCCATCCTGGATGGTGAACTCCATGTCCTGCACATCGCGGAAATGGCGTTCGAGGGTGCGCGCCATCCGGTCGAGCTCCTGGTAGACACCAGGGAGCTTGTCGCGGAGCGCGGTCAGCGGCTCGGGCGTGCGCGTACCGGAGACGACGTCCTCGCCCTGTGCGTGCGAGAGGAATTCGCCGTAGAGGAGGCGTTCGCCGGTCGACGGATTGCGCGAGAAGGCGACGCCGGTTCCCGACGTTTCGCCGAGATTGCCGTAGACCATCGTGACGATGCTCACCGCGGTGCCGAGATCGTCGGGAATGTCGTGGAGGCGGCGATAGTCGATGGCGCGACGGGTATTCCAGCTTTCGAAGACCGCTGCGATCGCACCCCAGAGCTGTTCCATCGGATCGTCGGGGAAGGGCCGGCGGATCTGCTCGGTGACGTGCTCCTTGAAGCGGGCGATCACCGACTTGAGCGTTGGAACGGGGAGGTCGATGTCGCGCCCGACGCCGTGCGCCTGGCGCGCTTCCTCGAGCATCGTATCGAACGGTGCCTTGGGCAGGTCGAAGACGACGTTGCTGTACATCTGCAGGAAGCGGCGATAGCAGTCCCAGGCGAAGGCGGGATTGCCGTTGAGCGTGGCGAGCCCTTCGACAGTTCGATCGTTGAGGCCGAGGTTGAGGATCGTTTCCATCATTCCGGGCATCGAGACCGCGGCGCCGCTGCGGACCGACACCATGAGCGGTGAGGTCGTCCCGCCGAACTCCTTCGCCGTCGCGGCCTCGAGCCGCTCCAGCGCGCGCTCCACCTGGACCCTGAGGCGCGGCGGGAACGATCGCGATTCGAGATAGGTGGGGCAGACAGTCGCCGAAATGGTGAAGCCCGGCGGCACCGCGATTCCGAGATTGGTCATCTCGGCGAGTCCGGCGCCCTTGCCGCCGAGAATGTCCTTCATCGCGGACGTGCCCTCGGCCCGCCCCTGTCCGAAGAAATAGACCAGCGGCTGGGCGGCGAACGAATCACTCATCGCGTGAGGGCGACCAGCTCGGGGGTCTGGCGGAACTGGCCGAGCGTGAGCTGGCCCGGCGTGGGGTAGTCACCGGAGAAGCAGGCGTGACACCACTGGCTCCCGCGACCGGTGGCATCGATCATCTCGTCGAGCGTGAGGTAGGCGAGCGAGTCGACGCCGAGATAGTCGCGGATCTCCTCGACCGAATGACTCGACGCGATGAGTTCTTCCCGCGTGGGCGTCGCAATGCCGTAGTGACACGGCCCGGTGATCGGCGGCGAGGCGAGGCGCAGATGCACTTCGCGAGCTCCGGCATCACGGATCATCCCGACGAGCCCCTTGCTGGTCGTGCCGCGGACAAGGGAGTCATCGATCACGACGACCGACCGTCCCTCGATCACGTCACGGACCGGGTTGAACTTGATCTTGACCTTTTGCACGCGCAGCGCCTGCACCGGATTGATGAAGGTCCGTCCGACATAGTGATTCCGTATCAGTCCATGTTCGAGCTTGACGCCGGAGACTTCGCTGTATCCCAGGGCCATCGCATTGGACGAATCCGGAACGGAAAACACCACGTCGGCGCCCGGAGCGGCATGGTGACGGGCGATCTGGCGGCCGAGTTCGCGGCGGACGGCATTGACCGATTCACCGAAAACGGTGGAGTCTGGGCGCGAGAAGTAGACCAGCTCGAAGATGCAGCGCGACACCCGGCGCGGGGCGAGGGGGGGGAGATCGATCATCTCGCCGTCGTCGATCCGGACGAACTCGCCCGGCAGGAGTTCGCGGACCGCCGTGGCGCCGATCAGGTCGAGCGCGCAGGTCTCGGACGCGACGACTAACCCGCCGCCGAGCCGGCCCACGACCATCGGCCGGAAACCTCGGGCATCGACGGCCGCATAGATGGTGCGGCCCACGCTGATCACCAGTGAATAGGCGCCGTCGAGCTGCTCCAGGGCATCGCGGATCTGTCCCTCGACGGTGGGCGCATTTGAACGGGCGATCAGGTGGACGATGACTTCGGTATCGACCGTCGAGGCGAAGAGCGAGCCTGTGCGGACCAGTTCATCCTTGAGTTCGGTCGAGTTGGTCAACGAGCCATTGTGCGCCAGGGCGAGGGGCCCGGCGTGATAGTTGACCAGGTATGGCTGGGCGTTGGCGAGGACGCTGCTCCCGGCCGTGGAGTAGCGGGTGTGCGCGACAGCGGTATCGCCGGTGAGGCCTTCGAGCGTGGCGTTGGTGAAGGCGTCGGCCACGAGCCCCATGGCGCGATGCATCCGGGCGCGGCCGTCGGCATCGATCGCGACGATCCCGGCACTCTCCTGCCCGCGGTGCTGCAGGGCGTAGAGACCGAGATATGCGATCCGTGCAGCATCGGGGATCCCGGAAACGCCAATCACGCCACACACGGTTCAGTCGCCCCCTGTCGTCGATGCGGCCGCCATGCGCCGCGGGATGGCATTCATGTAGGTGGTGCGCAACTCGGCAACGGACCAGCGCCAATGCTGGTTCCCGCGCCGGACCTCAAGATACCCGCCGGCGGTCCCCACGAGGCCCAGATAGTGACAGGCGATGCCATGGTCATGGGCCAGGCGCTGCAGCGCCGCGACGTGCGACGGATCGCAGGAAACGATCGCCCGTGCGCCATCCTCGCCGAAGAACCACGCGGTGTCGGTGACGTCGTCGGCGTGGCCGGCGATATCGACTTCGGCCCCGAAGACCGAGGTCGCCCACGGGCCTCCAATGCAGCACTCGGCGAGAGCAACGCCAAGACCGCCGTCGGAGAGGTCGTGGGCCGAGCGGATCTGGCGCGCCACCGCGGCGTCGGCGAGAAACTCCTGCAGTCCGCGTTCCGCAGCGAGATCGACAGGTGGCGGTGCGCCGCCGACCGTGTCGAGCACCTCGGCCCAGTATGCGCTGCCGCCGAGGTGGCCGCGCGTGGTGCCGAGGAGGAGAATCGCATCGCCGGGATGCTGGAAGTGACTGGGGACGGCCGTCGTCACATCGGCGAGGAGGCCGATCATCCCGATCGTTGGCGTAGGATCGATCGCGCCGCGCGGATTCTGATTATAGAGCGACACATTGCCGCCGGTCACCGGCGTCCCGAACGCGCGACACGCTTCCGAGATGCCACGACACGCCTCGGCGAACTGGAAGAAGATCGCGGGGATCTCGGGGTTGCCGAAATTCAGGCAATCGGTGATTCCAAGCGGACGGGCGCCGGTGCAGGCGATGTTGCGCGCGGCTTCGGCAACCGCAGCCAATCCGCCCTGGTACGGGTCGAGGAGGACATAGCGTGCGTTGCAGTCGACGGTCATTGCAATCCCGAAGCCGGTGCCAGGAACGCGGAGGACGCCCGCGTCGCCGCCAGGGGTCGTGACGGTGCCGGCGCGCACTGTGGCGTCGTACTGCTCGAACACCCACCGCTTGCTGGCAATCGTCGGTGCGTCGAGGAGGAGGCGCAGTGCGGCGTCGATCGACGGTGCGGCGTTGGTCGGCACGAGCGCGCGCCGCGCAACTGCATCCGGGAACTCTGTCGCGGCCGGCGAATGCATCGGGCAGCCGTCGACGAGTTCCTGCCCGGGAATTGCCGCAACGACGCGACCGTCGTGCACGATCCGGAAGATGCCGTCGTCGGTGACCGATCCGATTACCGCCGCTTCGAGGTCCCACTTCCGGCAGATCGTGACGATGTCATCGACGCGAGCCGGCTCGGCGACCACGAGCATCCGTTCCTGCGATTCGGAGAGCATGATCTCGTACGGCGTCATCCCCGGTTCGCGAACGGGAACCCGGCTGGTATCGAGTTCGACGCCCACGCCGCCGCGGGCCGCCATCTCTGCCGACGACGATGTGAGACCGGCTGCGCCCATATCCTGGATCGCGACGATCGTCCCGCTGGTGATGAGCTCCAGCGACGCTTCGAGGAGGAGCTTCTCGGTGAATGGATCGCCGACCTGCACCTGCGGGCGTCGCTTTTCGCTCTCGGCGCTGAGGTCTTCCGATGCGAAC
>DASYAK010000030.1:0-10311 GCA_036501385.1 Gemmatimonadales bacterium
GATCTCAATGCTCGCTGCGCCGCGCCGTCGCGGGCTGCCGCTCCGCGCGCGTGCGACGCGCTCGGCGTGACGGCGATCCCAAGCTGTGAAAGGCGCGTCTAAGGCGCGCTCCGGGCACCCACGACGACGCGTCAGCAATCCTCCAAGGCGCGCGTCACATAGCGATCGCCTGCATATTACGGCAACCGAAGGCTGACACACGTCAGAGAGAGAGAATTGCAATGGCCGACCAGACTCCGCTCCGTTTCGTCTTCTACATCGCGGCCTCGGCCGAGAAGGTGTGGGAAGGTTTTGTCTCGCCTGAATCCAATCGCGTCATTTTCATGGGTGCCGACCTCGAAACCAACCTGCAGCCTGGCGGCCCGATGAACTGGGTCGGAACCGGCCCCGACGGGAAGCGCACGACATTCGTTCACGGCGAGGTGATCCGCGCTGATCCTCCAAAGGTGCTGCAGTCGACCTTTGCGATGGGGTCGTCGACCAGGTTCTCGCGGGTCACCATCGAGCTCGTGCCGGAAACGGAGGCGACCAAGGTGACGGTGACGCATGACCAGTGGGCCACGGACGACACCGGCTACGCGGCATCGGCTGATGGGTGGCCGCGAATCCTGTCGCGGCTCAAGACGCTGATCGAGACCGGGAAGACGTTCAAGCCGCACTGACACTGGCACGCGCGGCGCCGTCGTGGGCTGCCGCTGCGCGGGATCTCAATGCTCGCCGCGCCGCGCCGCCGTGGGCTGCCGCTCCGCGTGCGTGGAGGCGCGGGATCTCAATGCTCGCTGCGCCGCACCGTCGTGGGCTGCTACGCCGCGCCGTCGTGGGCTGCCGCTCCGCGCGCGTGCGACGCGCTCGGCGTGACGGCGATCCCAAGCTGTGAAAGGCGCGTCTAAGGCGCGCTCCGGGCACCCACGACGACGCGTCGTTGATCCCACGCAGTGAAAGGCGCGCTCCGGGCGCCCACGACGACGCGTCGTCGATCCCATGCAGTGAAAGGCGCGTCCAAGGCGCGCTCAGGGCACCCACGACGGCGCGTCGGCTCGGTGATCCCATGCGGTGCCAGGCGCGCCCAGGGCGCGCTCCGGGCCCTTGCCCTGCCGCCGCGTTCCGGCCACCTTCCACTCACCTGATGAGTGGAGAGGCGATGTCGCGCACGCCACCGGAAATGCTGCAAGGAACGGTCGATCTCCTCGTCCTCCGCGCGCTGGCGTGGGAGCCGATGCACGGGTACGGCGTGTCACGCTGGCTGGAAGCGCGCAGCGACGGCGTGCTGGTGGTCGATGGCGCCGCTCTCTACCAGGCACTGCATCGGCTCGAACGCCGGAAATGGGTCGCCTCGTCGTGGGGCGTCTCCGAAAACAACCGTCGCGCGAAGTTCTATCGCCTTGGCCGCACCGGAGCGGCGCAGCTGCGCGAGAGCACCGCGGTATGGCACGACTACGCGCATGCGGTTGCGCGAGTGCTGGCCCCGCGATGAAGGGGCCGCTGTCGTTCAAGTTCCCATGGCGGTCGCGCCGGCAGATCGCCGCGGAGATCGAAGCGGAACTGGCGTTCCACCTCGCCATGCGCACCAGCGAGCTCGAGGGGCGCGGGATGACGCCGGACGCCGCGGCCGCGCAGGCGCGCACGGAGTTCGGCGACGTCGAATTCACCCGGGCGTATTGTCGAACCCAGGACGAAGCCGGCGAACGGTCGATGCGATGGAGCGACCGGCTCGAGGGTGTCTGGTACGATGTGCGTCATGCGGTCCGCTCGCTCCGCCGAACACCTGCCTTCACCGGCATCGCGATTTTCACGATCACCCTGGTCCTCGGCGCCAACACGGCGGTGTTCAGCGCAGCGCGCGCCGTGCTTCTCCGGCCGCTCCCATATGGACACCCCGACGCACTCGTCGCGGTGCAGATCAAGTCGGTGGCGGGATATTTCGTCGGCACCGAAGGGCTCTCGCCGCCCGACTATCAGGATTATCGTGCGCAGCAACACAGCTTCACCGATATCGCGGCATACAACGGGGACAACTCCGCCACCGCGACGTGGCTCCCGACGCACGGCGATCCTGAGGTGATTCGCACGGCGCTGGTGACGGGGAACATGTTCACGGTGCTGGGCGCGACACCGCGTGCCGGACGCGCCCTCATTCCCGGCGACGCTGCCGCCGGTGCGCCGGATGTCGCGGTGGTGTCGTCGCCGTTTTTCGATCGCGCCCTCGGCGGCGATCCAGCGCGATTGGGCGAGAGTCTCATCATCGATGGTCGACCGACCCGGATCGTCGGCGTGATGCGACCGGAATTCACCCTCGGACACCACGCCGACATCTGGCTTCCACTCGATCTCAGTGGCGATCTCGCCGACCCGGGACGGACCCGCAAGCAGCACTGGCTCAATGTCGTCGGACGCCTGCGTCCCGGAACGACGATCGACGGCGCCAGTCGCGACCTGTCGCTGATCGGCGCCCGGCTCGCCGCCGCGTATCCCGATGCGGACAGCAACCACTACGCGACGCCGGTGCCGCTGCGCACCTGGATGGTCGGATCGGTCGGCAGCGGACTCACGCTGCTGCAGGGCTCGGCGTTGCTGGTGCTCCTGATTGCCTGCGCGAATCTCGCCAACCTCACGCTGTCGCGGGCACTCGATCGGCGCCGCGACGTGGCGGTCCGCGCCGCACTCGGATCGGGCCGCGGACGATTGATCCGGCAGCTCCTGTTCGAATCGATTCTTGTCGCAGTGGTCGGTGGCATCCTCGGCATCGCCCTCGCATATGCCGCCACGCGCTGGCTGCTGGCAATCAACGCCAACTTTCTTCCGGGACCGTACCCGGTCGCCGTCGACGGGACCGCGCTCGCCTTCTGCGCCGCACTCGCGCTGGGGACAGGATTCCTGTCGGGGCTCGCGCCGGCACTCACCGTGGCGCGCCTCGATCTCCAGCAGACGCTTCGCGAAGGAGGACGCGGAAGCAGCGGTGGACGCGTGGTCGAACGGGCGCGCCGGGCGCTCGTCGTCGCGCAGATCGCGCTGGCAGCGACGCTGCTGATCGGTGCCGGATTGCTGGTGCGTTCGTTCCGCGCGCTCGACGCCGTGCAACTTGGATTTGCGCCAGACCACGTGCTCACCGCGCGTTTCAGCGTGGGTGGGACACGCTACGACACAGCCGCGGTGGTGAATCGCTTCTACGATCAGGTGATCGGCGAACTCGCGCGGACGCCAGGTGTCGTCGCGGTGGGCGCATCGGACGCGCTGCCGACGCAGGGATCGAGTGGGTCGTCGATGCGCATCGAGGGCCAGGTCAACGATGAAGCGAACCTGCCCAACATGGCGTACCTCGCGATTCGCGGCGACTACTTCCAGGCGTTGCGGGTGCCGCTGCTGGCGGGCCGACTTTTCACCGTCAACGACAACGATAGCGCGGCGGCGAAGGTGGCGGTGATCAACGAGGCGGCGCTGCACAAGTACTTCCCCAACGGCGCGATCGGGAAGCGAATTCACATCGGCCCGACCGCCACTGGTCCGGCGATCACGATCGTCGGCATCATCGCCGACGTGCACGGCGAAGGCGCCAGCTATCCGGTGCTCCCCACGCTCTTCACATATCACCGGCAGCAGACGTGGGAATCGTCGCTGTCGATCGCGATCCGCACCCGCGGCGATCCGCTCGCGCTGACGCCGGCGTTGCGCCGAGCGGTCCGCGACGCCGATCCGAGGGTCGCGATCCACGACATCGCGACGCTGGAGACGGTGGTACGGGAATCACTGGCGTCGCGCCGCTTCGCCCTCGCACTGGTGACGAGTTTCGCCGCGCTCGCGCTGGTCCTGGCAACGGTCGGGATCTATGGGGTGCTTGCCTACCTCGTCGCGGGACGCCGCCGCGAGTTTGGCGTGCGGCTGGCGCTGGGCGCCACGCGCCGCAGCGTCGTCACGCTGGTGCTGCGCCAGGGATTGATCTGGACGGCGATCGGCCTCGCGCTGGGTCTGGCGGGCGCGGCCGCGGAACGCAAGCTGCTCACAACGTCGCTGTACGGCGTGAGCGCCGACGATCCGATGACGTGGATCGGGGTCGCGGTGGTCCTCTTCGCGGTGGTGACGGCGGCGTGCCTGATTCCGGCAATCCGGGCGACGCGGGTCGATCCGGTGGTGGCGATGCGAGCGGATTGACAATCGGTGGCGTCGTGGGCTGCCGCGCCGCGCCGTCGTGGGCTGCCGCTGCGAGGGATCTCAATGCTCGCTGCGCCGCGCCGTCGCGGGCTGCCGCTCCGCGCGCGTGCGACGCGCTCGGCGTGACGGCGATCCCAAGCTGTGAAAGGCGCGTCTAAGGCGCGCTCCGGGCACCCACGACGACGCGTCAGCACAGCAATCCCAAGCTGTGAAAGGCGCGTCCAGGGCGCGCTCCGGGCACCCACGACGACGCGTCAGCACGGCGATTCCATGCAGTGCAAGGCGCGTCCTGGGCGCGCTGCGGGCACCCACGACGGCACCAGTTCGCGCCGGATGAGTGGACGCATGCCTGGCGCCCCCGGCCTCCCTTGCGCGCGAGCCGTCGGGAAGAGCGCGATCTCGCAGGGTTGGACGAGGCGCCGTGTTGCCAGGCTGGCCGGCGCCGATCGCTGTGCGTATGGTTCGCAACTCTCTCATTGGACCACACGCTGTCACACTCCGCGATTCGTGTCGCGACTACGCTGTGCATCGCCGCCATGGTAGCTGGAACGGCCGCACCAGCCAGCGCCCAGCGGCCGCGCGTCTTCTCCCACGCCGATTCGCTGCGCGGCTCGACGACCGCGCCGGCGCGGACGTGGTGGGACGTGACGTTCTACGACCTGCACGTGGCGGTGCATCCAGCGGACAGCACGATTGCCGGGTTCAACGCGATCACCTACCGCGTGCTGCACCCCGCGCAGTTGATGCAGATCGACCTGATGATGCCGCTGGTGATCGACAGCATCACACAGGACGGCAAGCCGCTCGATTTCCGCCGCGACGGTGACGCGTTCTTCGTGACACTGGCTGCTCCGCAGCGCACTGGAGACGATCGCACTGTCATCGCCTACTACCACGGGCGGCCGAAGACACTGCCGAGCGACGGGTTCCACTGGGCGACCGATTCGCTGAAGCGTCCCTGGTTGATGACGGTCGATCAGGGAGTCGGCTCGTCGATCTGGTGGCCGCTCAAGGACAGCTGGGCCGACGAGCCCGACAGTCAGCGCATTGCCGTCACCGTGCCTGATCCGCTGATCCAGGTAGCGTCTGGCCGCCTGCGGAGCACGGTACACAACACCAGCGGCACGACGACGTACGAATACTTCTCCAGCGAACCGATCAACGCCTACGCGGTGAACGTGACCGCCGGCAACTACGCCCACTTCGGGCAGACCTATGCCGGCGAGAAGGGGCCGCTGTCGCTCGACTTCTATCCGCTCGATTACCACCTCGCAGCGGCGCGCAAGCAGTTCCTGCAGGTGCGCACGATGCTGCAATGCTACGAACACTGGTTCGGTCCGTATCCCTGGTATCAGGACGGCTACAAGCTGATCGAGGCGCCGACCACCGGGATGGAGCACCAGACGGCGATCACCTACGGCAACAACTACGCGAATGGTTATCGCGGACGCGATGTATCCGGCACCGGCCTCGGTCTCGGCTGGGATTACATCATCGTGCACGAGAGCGCGCACGAATGGTTCGGCAACAGCATCACCGCCAAGGATCAGCGTGACATGTGGATCCAGGAGGGCTTCGCGAGCTACGCCGAGGCGCTCTTCACCGAATGCCTCTACGGGAAGGCCGCGGGAGAGGACTATATCGTTGGCGATCGTCGCGGGATTCGCAATGATGCGCCGATCGAGCTGCCGCAATCAGGCGTCGGCTCGCCTGGCTCCGGCGATATGTACGCCAAGGGCGCATCGCTGCTTCACACCATCCGGCAACTGGTCGCCAACGATGCAAAGTGGCGGCAGATTCTCCGCGGACTGAGCCGCACCTTCTATCATCAGGTGGTCACGGGAAGTCAGGTCGAGGAGTTCATCAGCGCGCACGCCGGGATGAAGCTCGACCGGGTGTTCGACCAGTACCTCCGCACCACGATGATCCCGACGCTGGAGTACCGCGTCGACGGATCGACGCTGTCGTATCGCTGGACCGCTGTGGTGCCGGGGTTCGCGATGCCGGTGCGCGTGCGGCTGCGCGGCGATGAATTCGTACTGATCAAGCCGACGGCGTCGTGGAAGACGATGCGGACGACGCTCGCGAATGGCGCTGACGTCGAGCTGGATCGGAACTTCTATGTGAAAAGCAAGAACGTCGTCAAGGCCGCGGCTTTGCAATAGGGCTCGCGCTGCGTTTCCTTCGCTGTGTTTCCTTCGCTTTGCTCAGGACGGGCGGGACAGGCGCCGGAGGAAGCCGGCCTCCCTTATGCGAGCGGCGAGTACTTTACCGGATGCGCAAGCGTGCCAGGCCCACGTTCGAGGAACGCCAGGAGATCCGCCGCCGGAACATGATAGTGCGCGACGTCTCGGCGATACTCGCGCGCTTTGATCCGAATGGGCCTGATGATCAATGGCGCGCCAGACGATGAAGATGATTCCGAGGCTCGGACAATTCTCGCGCGCCTGCCAACGCGCCAGACGGTCGAGGCCACGCGGACGATGGTGCACGAAGAGTTCTGTCATTGGTTCAGCGTGGACATCTGCGGCCCGGAGAAGAACTACACCGGAGCCGCTGCTGCAATCTGGAATTGGTGGGACGCGCGGCGAAGCTCGTAGAGCGCCGAGCTGCCCCTACCGCGCAAACACTCCGCTCAAATCGACTTCGCACTCCGCCGTCAGCGCCGGGTGCCGCCAGGTGAACCGGTCGCGCTCGCGCCGCGGGAAGTGCGCGCCGGCGGTCCACACTTCGACTTCGTCGTGATCGCCATCGACGATCCAGTACTCGGGAATCCGCTGCTCCTGATAGAGCCGGCGCTTGACGCCGCGATCAGCGGCCTTGGTCGACGGGCTCAGTGCCTCGATCACGAGGTACAGCGTGCGGACATCTTCCCATCGTCCTGAATGCAGCGCCGCGGCGAGATCGGCGACGAACAGATCTGGCTGCACCAGCGTGTCGTCGCCGTACGAAATATCGGCGGGCGACCAGCGAAGTCCGTCGACAGCGTGATGCACGAGGTACGTGTTGAGCGCATGGAAGAGCCTCGCGAGCACGGTCTGGTGGCGGACGCTTGGCGCCGATGTCACCAGGAGCTCGCCGTGAACGACTTCGTAGCGGTTGCCGTCGTCGGGGAACGCCCGAACCGCGGCGGCGGTGAAATGATGGGAACGTGGCATGGACATAGTATCATCTCGGCGAGTGCGTATCTGCAAGTGAGCGGCACGCGCGAATTGTCGCAGGGCGGAGCCAGGTGTCGTCACTCGTTTGTTCCGGAGCGGTGCTTGTTTATGCGAGGTGCTGCGTTTATTTGATCCGACGTGCGATGCACGCCTCGCCAGCTTGATTCTCGTGGCGTAGTTTGCGGCTCACACACGCCGGAGTGCTGCATGACGCCGTTCCCCGACTCCACAGACACGCGCACAACGAACAACGTCAACGACTCGTTGTTCAAACGGGCGATCGAACTCGAGTTCATGAAGTTCGACGCCAGGCAGGAACGCCGGTTCCTGGAATTGTCGGGTACCGTCCGGGATCAGGAGCTCGCGGTCATGCGATGGGTTATGGTGGCCATCGGCGTTGTAGTGTTCGTAATTGTCGTGGCGTTCTCAGCTCGGCACTGATGCGATCGTTCGCGAAGCAGTGCACTCCTGTCTGCAGGATTCGAACGGAGAGATCGGGACCTGCATCATCGTCGCGATGATGCTCCACCCCGACATTCCGCCGCGACACAAAGGGTGGTGGCGCCACCACCCTTGTGTCATCGGGCGGCCACTACTGCGCCTCCCCTGCTGGACCCGCCGACGGCTCGGGGTCTGCTGCTGGTGCCGATGCTGCGGGAAGCTGCAGCTGCGCCGGAACCGGAGCGGGTTCCGGTGCCGGCAATCCGCCGGCGTCGTGACTCCGGACGAATGGACCTTCGACCGTCCGCGCGTTGGTCCAGCCGGCAAGGACTGCACTGTCCGGCGTCGCCGCGGCGCGGTAGTAGGTATCGACGACCTTGATGCAGCTGCGGCACTTCGAGATCGCCTTCTGGAAGGTCTTTGACGCGCCGACGTGCTGGCCGTGGCCGGTGTCGATCGCCCTTCCGATTGCCTCGAACTGATCGAGGGCGGCGCCGAGGTCGACGACGAAGGTGTCGCCGAGGCCCATGGGAACGAGCAGGTCGGCGTGCTCGGTCGCGAGGGTGAGGAGTGTCCGCGCGTGGAAGAGGAAGGTCTTGTTCGGTTCCTCTCCGTACGGCAGGATGAAGAGGCCGAGAAGTGCCGCATCGGTATCGGCCGCCATCTGACCGATTTCGACGAGGCGGACGAGGAACTCGGCGCGAATCTTCCGCCGCGCCGCATCGCGCTGCACGACACCAGAATGTTGACCGGTCGTGCCGCCGGTCTCCTGCAGTCCCAGGTTCGTCGCCTGGGTGACGGCGGCATCAAGGCGCTGCAGGGCGACCTTGAAACCGTTGTCGTCGATGGGATTCGCGTTGGCGTAATCCAGCGCGCGACGCGCCATCGACAACTGCCGTCGAATGTCTGCTTTCATGTTCGACTCCATGGTTGTCCCGGGGGATCAGGGCACCGGAACTGTGAGTTGTGGTGGGAAAAGCGACGCCACCCTGACAGCCAATCGCTTGGCGTTTTCCTTTGGCATGTGATGTGCCAAATAGTTATCAGTAAGCAGGATCACGACTTAGGCCGAATTTGACTGATTTTGTGAGGTCACTGATTGTCCAAAAAATTGGACATGTTGTCCGGAATCCGGACAGTCAACGAGAAAAGGGGAAATGGAAAAGGGAAAATTGGGAGAGAAGAGAGAAGAGAGAAGTCGGTGGGGGACGATCGAGCTGGGTGGTCGGGCTGGCAGCTGGTCACGCGTCCGAGTCGAATACTTGATCGGCGGCCGACCTATCAACCCGGCGAGGTCACAGGTGTGCTCGAAACCGGGCTGATGAACTCGACTCTGTCACGGATCTACGCGATGCCGCGCTGGCGAAGCCGGCAGGTGCAAGGTTGGAATGGAAGCTTTGGCCGGCGAACTCGGCGGTGTCACGGGTCTACGCGATGCCGTGCTGGTGAAGCGGGCAGGTGCAAAGTTGTAATGGAAGCTTTGGCCGGCGAACTCGGCGGTGTCACGGGCCTGCTCGAAATCGGGGTAATGAACCCGGTGGGTGCAACGTTGTAATGGAAGCCGGGGCTGACGAACTCGGCGGGTGCGAAGTTGTAATTGAAGCTCAGGCTGGTGAAGGCGGCGGTGTCACGGGTCTGCTCGAAATCGGGGTGATGAACTCGGCGGGTGTGAAGTTGCAATGGAAGGTCAGGTTGGTGAACGCGGCGGTGTCACGGGTCTGCTCGAAATCGGGGTAACGAACGATGACGACGCAACGTTGTAATCGAATCTCCGGCCGGTGAACCCGGCAGCTGCGCAGTTGTCATGGAACCGCGACCTGATGAACTCGGCGCCAGACTGACGAAGCCGACAGCTGGGGAGTTGTCATGGGAGCCCCGGCTGATGAACACGGCGGCGGCACGGGTCAACTCGAAATCGGGGTGATGAACGCGCCGGGTACGAGGCTGTGATGGAGAGATGCCCTGATGAACTCGGCGCCAGACTGACGAAGCCGGCTGCTGCGACGTTGTAATGGAAGCCGATCGGGACGAACGCGGCGGGCACAAAGTTGTAATGGAGCCCAAGCCGGATGACCTTCGCGGCTGCACAGTTGTCATGGAAACCCGGCCGGATGACTTCGACAGCGGAAAGACGAACCTGGCGGTCGCCGGGATGGATGCAGCAGGCGGCAGATGAACTCGGCGGCAGAAATCTGAATTCGCCGGTCAGTCGCCGGGGCGCGCAGGTGGGCGGCTCGCGCTGCGGTCGCCGGGGCGCGCAGATGGCGGGCTCGCGCTGCGGTCGCCGGGGCGCGCAGATGGCGGGCTCGCGCTGCGGTCGCCGGGGCGCGCAGATGGGCGGCTCGCGCTGCGGTCGCCGGGGCGCGCAGATGGCGGGCTCGCGCTGCGGTCGCCGGGGCGCGCAGGTGGCGGGCTCGCGCTGCGGTCGCCGGGGGGAGATCCGTCCATCCGTCGCGCCGGAACTCGCGTGCGCTCGGTTACCCGCGATCGCGAATCCCGAGCAAGCGCACTGCTCAGACAGCCGGCGCTCCTCTGGCCGGCCCCCCGGCCTCCCTTACGCGCG
>DASYAK010000031.1:0-2124 GCA_036501385.1 Gemmatimonadales bacterium
GGAGACATAGCCGACGACCGGAAACCAGCCGAGCTTCAGCGCCAGCACGAGCAGCAGGATGAGGCCCAGCCAGAAGCTTGGAACGGCCATGACCAGACTGGCTGCCCCGAGGATCGCCAGGTCGAGCGCGCCGTTCTGCCGCCACGCGGCAATGAGACCGCCGCATATCGCAATGAGCGTCGCCAGGGCCATCGCCACCAGAACGACCGTGGCGGTCACCTTGAAGTGCGAGGCGATCAGCGATGAGACCGGCTCGCCCGTGCGGATGGAAGTGCCAAAGTTGCCAACGACAACGTGCGACAGCCACGTTGCGAACTGCACCGGCAAAGGACGGTCGAGACCCATCTCGTGGCGCATGGCGGCGACGGCCGCCGGGTCGGCGCCCTCGCCCAACATCACCTGCGCCGGGTCGCCCGGCACCAGACGGACCAGCAGAAAGACGATCACCGCCACGAGGAGCAGCGTAGGGACGGTGAGCAGGAGCCGCTTGGCGAGATACTTCAACATTGCGCAGGATCAGGGCAGCAGCGCGACATTCCAGTAGCGCGGCTCACCGGCCGGCCACTCACTGAAACCCTTGACGTTGGGGCGAACCGCAGCGATGCGCGTGGAATTGAAGAGCACGATGGCCGGAGCGTCCCGCACGAGCGCTGCGGTCAACCGGTCGAAATCGACCTGACGCGTCGCGGGATCGCTGCTCGCCATCGAGGCCGCGAGCAGCGCGCGCGCCTCGGGCGTATCCCAGACCTTGCGCGGATCGACCGCCTTGCTGCCGATGAGCTGCGCGAAATTGAGCGCGGGATCGAGCTTGGAAGAGAACGCGAACACCATGGCCTGATACGACCCGTCGAGATAGTGCGCAAGCTGCGAGGCCCAGTCCATGGTGTCGATGTCGAGGCGAATGCCGGCCTGGGCCGCCATCGCCTGCACGAGCACCGCGGTATTGAACATCATGGGATAGCGGTGATTCGCGATCAGCGAGATCGCCTGCCCGTGATAATCGCATGCGGCGAGCAGTCGGCGCGCCTGCGGCAGGCTCGGCCCCTGCAGCCTGGCCTCGACCGGCCCGTGATAGGGACTCGTCACCGGTACCGCCGAGTTGTCGGGTGCCGCGGTGCCCCAGGTGATGGCCTTCGTGAGACCCGCGGTGTCGATGGTGGCCGCGATGGCGCGCCGCAGACAGGGCTCTTTCAGTATCGGATCCTGCGTCTGGAACAGCACGCCGTAGTAATCCAGCGTGGGCGACATTTCGATGCGCAGCCGGGGGTCGCGGCGGATGAGAGACAGCTCCGCGGGATCGATGCCATCGAGGATGTCCAGGCTGCCCCGCAGCAGCGCCGCGACCGCCGCGGAGTCGTCCGGAATGATCTCGAATCGCACCTCATCGACATCTGCGTGCTTCGCTCCGGCGTCGCCGTCGGGCGGCCCTGCCGCCGCCTGGTACGCCGGGAAGCGTACGAGGTCGATGTACTGGTTGCGCCTCCATGCCGCCAGCTCGAAGGGACCGGTGCCGATCGGCGAGCGCCAGCGGCCGTCGGGCCCGACTGATGCGCGCTGCAGAATGGCGGTCTGGCCGCAATCGGGCCGCGCGAGCGTGCTGAGGAAGAGCGGTGCCGGACGGTCCAGCGTCACCGTCACCGTGTAGGGGTCGGGGGCGGCGATACCGACGACCCGGCCCATGCCCCGGTCCGTGAATTCCGACAGGCACCGCCAGTGAGTCGCCGGAGAGATATAGCGCTGCAGCGACCAGACGACATCGGCCGATGTCATCGACGCGCCGTTGTGAAATGTCACCCCCTGACGCAGCGCGAACGTGTAACTGCGACCGTCGGACGACACCGTCCACTTGCGCGCAAGCATCGGCGCAATACTGCCGTCATGTCGCGGCGCTACCAGCCCCTCCGCAACGTGCAGCAGTACCGCATCGGTGTTCTCATCGCGCAGCACGCCGGGGTTGGTGGAGAGAATATCCGCATTCAGCGCCACGTGAAGCACGGTAGGCGGCGCGTTCGCGGCAACGGCGGGCATGGCCAGAATCGCCGCCGCGCACAAGGCCGGGGCGCATTTCGCCCGAGCGAGTGTCACCCCAAACTGCTCCTGCCAGGCATTCGCTGTCACATCGCT
>DASYAK010000032.1:0-1541 GCA_036501385.1 Gemmatimonadales bacterium
GCTTCATATCGTGCGTCTTCGACCGCGGTCCTGGCCGCACGGGCGAATCGTTCAAACATTGCTTTCTCGCTTTCCGTACTTCGCGTGCACTGACTGGCGGGTGACGCCGAGGGCGTCGCCGATCTGCTCCCATGACCACCCCGCGCGTCGCGCTTCGGCGACGTGCACCGCCTCGACACGCTCGGCAAGACGGTGGAGCGCGCCAACGGCACGCAGGCCCATCGCGGGATCAGCGGCGCGCAACTGCTCCAGATCAAATGACGTCATGCATGTCAGTCTGGCTTGACAGAACACTTTTGTCAAGCCAGACTGACGCCGTGACTATTGAGACTGATACTCCGCAGCACTGGGATGTTGTCATTGTCGGCGCGGGCCCGGTCGGCCTGCTGCTTGCGGGTGAACTCGCTGCCAAGGACATCCGCGTCGTCGTGTTCGAGTGCGACGACGCGCCCTCGCCGATCCCGAAGGCGAACGGCATCGTCGGACACTCAGCGGTCGAACTGGCCAAGCGCGGCGTCCTGGCCGGTACCGGCCTCCGGGTGGTGTCACCGCCGCAGTTCCAGTTCGGCCCGCTCATGCTCAAGCTTGGCATCGGGCCGCGGAATCCGTTGCACATCCTGCCGGTCCCGCAGCGCCGCCTCGAGGAGCTTCTTGAGCGCCGGACGACCCAGCATGGCGCCCGGGTGCACCGCGGACACGAAGTCCTCGGTTTCACGCAGGACGACACCAACGTCGTGGCCGCGGTCCGAAGCGACCACGGCACATCACCGGTGAGCGCACGCTATCTCGTGGGCTGCGACGGCGCGCATAGCGTGGTCCGCAAGCACGCGGGCATCGGCTTCCCGGGATACACGAGCGATGCGATCGCGCGGATCGCCCGCGTCACCATTCCCTCCGATCGGATCGCCCGCGCTGACGACGGATTCGACATCCCCGACATCGGCCATCTGGCGGCAATGCGCCCGAACCAGCTGCCCGGCGGCGGCTTCACCATCGCCCCGGTGGCAGTCCTCGACGCCACAGCCCCCGCTGACCGCTACCTGATCAGCACCCATGAGCCGCGCGGCAACTTCGAACCCAGCGACACGGTCCCGATCGAGGAACTGCGCGCCAGCCTGCACCGGGTCCTCGGCGCGGACCTGCCCTTCACCGACGCCACCGCGATCCGCAGCACCGTCGGCAACAGCCGCCAAGCCGACGCCTACCGACTCGGCCGGGTCTTCCTCGCCGGCGACGCGGCGCACATCTTCAACGCCGGAGGATCCGCACTCAACATCGGCGTACAAGACGCCCTCGACCTCGCCGGCAGACTCATCGCGGTAGTCCGAGACGGAGCATCCGTCGACGAGCTCGACGCTTACGAAGCGGCCCGCCACCCTGCGGGCGAACGCGCACTTCATCACACCGGGGCACAGGCCCTGCTGGCCCGCAACGACGGCGATGGCCGCGCGCTTGGCGAGGTCTTCAGCGAACTGATCACCAATCGCACCACCGCACGGTCGCTCGCACGACTCATCGAGAGCGCTTGAGCGAAGACACTC
>DASYAK010000033.1:0-23324 GCA_036501385.1 Gemmatimonadales bacterium
GGCCATCCCGCGCAGCGTCTGCGCCATGGGTCACAAGTGGCTCTGGAACGAGGCTGATGGCGGTCTTCCGCCGGAATCATTTCTCGTCGCCGTCGATCCGCTCCTCGCCGGCATGCGCGACAAGCTTGGCGGCAGATATCAGCGGTCGAACCGGATCGCCGGAGCCCTCTCGCCCGAGTGGGCCGCGAAGCTTGGTCTCGTGCCGGGAATTCCGATTCCGGTCGGCGCGTTCGACGCGCACTGGGACGCGATCGGCGCCGGCATCGCGCTGGGCGACGTGGTCAACGTCGTTGGCACCGCGACGTGCATCATGGCGATCGCCGAGGCAACCGGCGAGATCCCCGGTCTCTGCGGCATCGTGCCCGGATCGATTCATCCAGACTGCGTGGGGATCGAGGCCGGGCTCTCGGCGACGGGGTATCTCTTCGAGTCAATCGCGCGACGCGCCAACACCACCGTTGCCGCACTCGCGCCTGCACTCGACGACTACCGCGCCGGACAGACCGGCCTCCTTCGCCTCACCTGGGACAACGGCGATCGCACCGTCCTGGTGAATCCGGCACTCGGTGGCGTCACGCTGGGCTGGAACCTCAATCACACCGCGGTGGACGAACTCTTCGCGGCGATCGAAGGCACGGCGTTTCACACCCGGATCATTCTCGACCGGATGAGCGAGCATGGCGTTCCGATCGAGCGCGTGATTCATGGCGGGGGCATTCCGCAGAAGAACGAGGCACTCAATCGCGTCTATGCCAGTGTGCTGAACAAGCCGGTCCTCGTTCCCGGGCGGCCGATCACGTCGCTGGGGTCGGCGATCTTTGCCTGTGTGGCGGCGGGGTTGCACCCGACGATCGAAGCCGCGCAGCAGGCGCTCTGCCCGCCGTACCGCACAGTGCATCCAGAGCCGGCGGCGGTGGCGGTCTATCAGCGGCTCTTTGCGATGTGGCGCGATCTGTATTTTTCATTGGGACAGACTGGGTCGGCGCCGGTTGCAGTGGGGGAAATTCTGCCTGCGGTTCGGGAGATCGCGGCACACTCAGTGTCGTCATCCCGAGCGTAGCGAGGGATCGGCCCGTTTCGCAGTGATCCTCGCTCCGCGCGGGATGACAGGCCCGGGCTACCAGTGAACGTCGTCGCCGGCATCGGTGCCTAGCGCGTTCGACCACACCCCTTCGGTTCGTAGAGCTCGATCGTCGTCCGCCGAGCATTCGGTCCCGGGTTGATCCAGATGACCAGCTGCTCCAGCAGTCCCGGCTGGAATTGCGCGAGCTTGTGAAATCCCGCGGCGAGATTCGGCGCCTGAGCCTTGAGGCCACTGCGGATCGCGACGACCGTATTGCAGTCCATGGGCGGGCTGGTCACGAGCTCCGCCGCCGACATGGTGCTTTCCGCCGGTGAATGCAGCGCGTACGCCGTCGGGTAGAGCACCAGCGTGCCATCAACTCCTACGATCCTGGTGATCTCCGGTCGCTTCGCCAGGTACCGCACCAGGCCGATGGTGTTCCGCTGCTCCACCGTGAAAGAGGTGATCACCAGCAGGAAGGCGTTGACCACGACGAAGTATCCGGCGCGGAGCCGGTGGTGGGTGACGACATAGTTCGCGAGCGGCGTGAGGCAGATCAGGAAGCTCGGGAGAATCGGAACCATGAAGCGGTCCTCTTTGTGAGGTACCGCCGAATGAGCGACAAGGAAAACGGCAAAGAAGAGCACGGTCGGGAGGATGGGCCTGAATTCCTCGCGCCAGCGGAGTTCGCGGTACCGCAGCCAAAACGCCGGTGGGATCGAGATGGCGAGAAAGAGCGTGGCGAAGCTGTAGAACGGTGTCACGCCGTATGACGACGAATGTGCCACGTTGTAGGCGATGTAACTCGTGAGCGACGCGTAAAACCGCCCGCGGAGCGCGAGATCGAGGAGGCCCGGGATCAGAAAGGCGACGGCACTCGCAACGGCCAGCACCCAGGCGTCCTTCCATTGCCGGCGCAGCACGAACGTCGCGACGATCGCCAGAAAGCAGACCCCCGCCTGGAAGCGGAACGTTGCCGCGATCATCAATGCAAACACCGACAACACCAGCGCCCGTCGTTCCCCGTTCACCCAGTATTCACATGCAAAGCAGGCACTCGCCGTGACAAACGGCGCCGCGAGCGCTTCGATCATCGGGCGTGAGAAGAAGTAGGGCGCGAGCCAGAAGAAACCGATCAGCAAGAGAACGATTCGTTCCTTGTCGAGGCCGCCTCTGAGCCGGAAATGTCTGCGCGCAAAGAAGGTGAGCATGCAATACGCGAAGATGCCCGTGACCAGGAGCACGAAGCGATACTGCGAGACCGGGTCCTTGAATCCGGCTCGCTCTGCAATCCTCGACACGGAAACCAGGACGAGCGTCGAGACCGGCGAACGGATCCCGGCGTGGGCGATGATGTCGGCGTTGTCCTGGTTCTGCGCCGGTACGACGTGCGCGACGCCCCAGTCGTAGTCGTCCATCGCCACGACGCCGATATTCACGTACGCGGTCGCGACATACATGAGCAGGCCGAGCAGCCAGATCAGACGCAGAGGCTTGATCGCGCTAACCGGGGTGCTGCCCGTAATACGCCGCGTTGCCGTGCTTTCGGAAGAAGTGCCGGTCGCGCAGGACGGCGGAAATCTCATCGGCCTCGGCATTGATCACCACAGTGTGATACGCCATCGTCGCGACTTCCTCGAGCAGCTCGGCGATGTGTACCGCGGCACTGACGGACGCTCCCCAGCAGAACGGCGCATGCCCCGCCACCAGCACGGCAGGCATCGTCGCCGAATCGAGGTTTCCGAATCGATCGACAATCGCGGCTCCGGTATTTGCCTCATACTCGCCGGTGATCTGGTGAGGTGGCATCGGAGCCGTGACCGGAATCGATCCGTGGAAGTAATCGGCGTGCGTGGTGCCGAGGCAGGGAATTTCGCGCTCCGCCTGAGCCCAGGCCGTGGCGAAGTGGGAATGGGTGTGAACAATCCCACCGATCTCCACGAAGGCACGGTAGAGCACCAGGTGAGTCGCCAGGTCGGATGATGGCCGCAATGCACCCTCGACCACACGGCCGTCGAGGTCGGTCACTACCATCGACTCGCGCGTCAACTCGCTGTACGGCACACCGCTCGGCTTGATCACGACCCGCCCCGCCGCGCGATCGATCGCGCTGGCATTCCCGAAGGTGAATCGTGCCAGCCCGCTGGTCGCGAGGGCCACGTTGGCGCGTAGCACTTCGTCGCGGAGCGCGTCGAGCATTGTCGTCACTGCTCCACGCCGAAAGCGAAGATCGTGCGCGAGTTGAGCTCCTCGCCGGGACGGAGGATCGTCGACGGAAAGTTTGCGTGATTGGGAGAGTCGGGGAAATGCTGCGTCTCGAGCGCGAACCCCGATCGGCGACCATAGATCACCCTGCCCGATCCGGTGATCGTGCCGTCGAGAAAGTTGCCGGTGTAGAACTGGACTCCAGGCTGCGTGCTCGACACGGTGAGGACGCGACCGCTTCCCGGATCGACGGCGCGCGCCACCAGTGCCATGCTGTCCCCGGTTCGAGTGATCACGAAGTTGTGGTCGTAACCGTGGCCATTCTTCAGCTGCGGGTCGGCATTGTCGATCCGCGCACCGATCGCGGTCGGTGTGCGGAAGTCGAACGGCGTGCCCGTCACCGGCGCGAGCTCGCCAGTCGGGATCAGCGTTGAATCAACCGGTTTGAAGTGATCGGCGTTGATGGTCAGTATCTCGCCGAGGATGTCGCCGTGCCCGGCCAGGTTGAAATAGCTGTGGTTCGTGAGATTGACCGGTGTCGCCTTGTCGGTGATTGCTTGGTAGTCGATCACCAGCTCGTTCGACGGCCGAAGCGTGTAGGTGACCTGGGCCGAGAGCGTCCCGGGATATCCCTGGTCGCCGTCGGGGCTGGTGTGGGTGAGCACCACGCCCACGACACTGTCATGGTTGAAGGGCTCCGCCTTCCAGACAGCCTTGTCGAAACCGCGCAGGCCGCCGTGCAGCGCATTGGGCCCATTGTTGGTGTCGAGGTGATAGGTCTCGCCGTCGAGGGTAAAGCGCCCGTGCGCGATCCGGTTGCCATAGCGGCCAACGATCGCGCCGAAATACGGTGAGCTGCGGAGATACCCGGCAAGCGAGTCGTATCCGAGCACGACATCACCGATGGTGCCGCTGCGATCGGGGACGTCGATCGACTGGATGATCCCGCCATACGTCATCACCCGGACCGTCATCCCATGCGCGTTGGTGAGCGTGAAGAGGACGACCGAATCACCCTCCGGAGTGACGCCGAACGGCGAGCTCGTGATCGCGGCACTGGTGGTCATCGAATGTCCTGTCGCGGTGGGCGCCGCACGAGTGCAGCCCGTGACGGCGAGCAGCACGCCCGCCATGAACTCGATGGGGCGGTGCGGTCCCTTCATGGCGCGATCACCTCGTCGAGGCCGAGATCAATGTACTGCCCGCCGCGCGTCTGGTGCACGTGGACGGCGAGGACGTTGTCGCCTTGGCGAAGGAGTGCCCTGGCGTGATCATCAAGCGCAATACGCACATAGCTGCTCGTGTACCCGGGCAGCTGCGCAACGAGGACGCCGTTGAGATAAAGCTCGGCGTCTTCGTCGTGATGCACATGCCACTGGAGCGCGCCGAGTTGCGTTGACGTGAGCGTGACATGGCGGCGAAGCCAGATGTCCGCGGTATTCCAGGTGGTGCGCACGACTGCACCGGGCGTGCCGGCGGTTCCGAATCCACCCAGGCCCGGGTTCCAGCGCCGGTCGTCGAAAGACGTCGCAAACCACGAGCTGTCGGGCGCCGCGTTGGTGTATCGCCACATCTGGCCCGAACGCTCCGATGTCGCGACGACTGGCCGAGCGCGTGGCGGCGGCCCCCAGAGCGACGCCGCCGCACGCGCCGCATCAGGCGGGAGCTTGATTACTGCGCGATCATAGGTCATCAGTCCGTTGACCTCGATCTCGACATCGGTCGTCTGCGTGTAGACGGCTGCCGAGAGCCCGTCGGCGACCAGCCAGCGGAGCTGGTCGAGCAGGCCGCGATACGCGTCGCCCAGCGCTGCCTGCGACGTGAACGAGCGATACCCCCAGTTGTTGCGATCGAGCCAGGTGTGCCCGTCGAGGGGAAGCCCGAGTCCGCCGAATTCGCCCAGCACCGCCGCGCGACCGGCTTCAACCGGCGGCATCGCCGGCCCGGGATATTCGTGCATGTCGATCACGTCGCCCACCTTGTGATCGGTCCACCCGCTGGCATCGTCGACCAGCCGGGTCGGATCGTATCCCTTGATCCAGGCCACATAATGTTCCACGTCGTGCTCGCCCCATCCTTCGTTGAACGGCACCCACATCACGATCGACGGGTGGTCACGCAGCGCGGCCACGACGTGATGCAGCTCGGACTCGAACTCGGTCCGCCCCTCGGCAGTGTTGTTGTCGCCGCTCGGCATGTCCTGCCACACCAGCATCCCGATGCTGTCGGCGTCTCGATACCAGCGCTCGGGCTCCACCTTCACATGCTTGCGGATCAGGTTGAAGCCGAGCGACTTCATCGTGACGATGTCGAACCGCCGTGCATCTTCGGTTGGCGCGGTGTAGAGGCCGTCAGGCCACCATCCCTGGTCGAGCATCCCGTATTCGAAGAGCGGGTGATTGTTGAGGAAGAGGCGCGTCACGCCGGCGCTGTCTCGCATCACGGAGATCTTCCGCATTCCGAAGTAGCTGGTGACCGTGTCGCCGCTCGCGAGCGTCGCGCGCACGTCGTAGAGGAAGGGATCCGACGGCGCCCAGAGGTGGGGATGCGCGATGTGCAGGATCAGCGGGGCATCGGGTGTCCCTGTCGAAGTCGCGATGCGCTGCCCACCGGCCAGTACCTCGGCCGTGATACTTGTTGCGGGATTCCCGTCCACTGCCGCGTGCAGCGTCACCGTGCCCGCGTCGATGTCGGGTACGGCGATGAGCGTGTCGATGTGCGTGGCGCGCACCGGTTCGAGCCACACGGTCTGCCAGATCCCGGTGACGGCGGTATACCAGATCGATTTCGGCGCCAGGACCTGCTTGCCGCGCGGTTGCGGGCCGCGATCGGTCGGGTCCCACACCGCAACGACAAGCTCTTGCTCCGCGTCGGGACGGAGCGCGCCGGTGACATCGACAGTGAACGGATCATAGCCGCCGCGATGCTCGGCCATCTGCTGACCGTTGATGTACACCACGGCGTCCCAGTCGACCGCACCGAAATGCAGCAGGAGCGCTCCGCCGCGCGGAATCGCCGGCGCGGCAAAGGTCCGGTGATACCAGAGCCGCTCCGAATCGGAAACGCTGCGCTCCACGCCGCTCAGCTGCGATTGCACCGCAAAGGGAACGATGATGGTCCCGTCCCACGACACCGGTCTCGCCACATCGCGTGTCGTGATGGCGTAATCCCAGCGACCATTGAGATTGACCCAGTCGCGGCGGACGAGCTGAGGGCGTGGATACTCTGGAAGGACGCGATCAGGTGTGACATCGGCGGCCCAGCGGGTGCGGAGGGCCGCATGCGCGACCTGCGCCTCGGCGCCGTTCGAGAACCCGCCGGCGGCGAGGAGCAAGGCCAACGCCGCGCCGCTCCGACGCATCAGTGCCCGTCCGCTGGCGTCGAGATGAAGAGCGACTTGGGAATCAGCCCGTGTACGCCGACCGTGCCGTCGACCAGTTCGGTGATGTCGAAGTTCACCGCCACGCTCGACAGCATGTAGGCGTCCTCGCGCGAGAGATGCTTCTCGGTGCCGAGGAAATCGATCGCCTCGCGCACCGCATTCTTCGCCGCGGTCACCAGGTTGGTGTCGATCCCCATCACGATCCAGTCGGTCGGCGTTTCAGCGCGAGGCCACTTGAGGTGCATGTCCTTGCGCACGATCACCTGGATCGTCCCGCGGAGCGCGGTCTCCATGGCCGTGATGTCGACTTCGCCGTTCCCCTGGCCGGCGTGACCGTCGCCGATTTCGAGCAGCGCGCCCGGGACCCAGACCGGGATGTAGAGCGTCGTGCCGGCGACGAGGTCCTTGTTGTCGAGATTCCCGGCGTAGATCCCGGGCGGCGCACTGTTCACGCGGCCCATCGCCGGCGGCGGCGCCACGCCGACCGATCCGAAGAATGGATGCATGGGGATCACGATCCCTGGCGCGAAGTGTGCCAGGTCGTGGATTGTGTCGAGCGGAATGATCCGCGTCTTACCGGCGGTAAAGTCCTCCGGGATGAATCCGCTGCGCGTGCCGAACGAGTTGTATGCGTAGTCGATGTCGGGGTGCATCGAGAGGAACCGCACCTCGAGCACATCGCCGGAATCGGCGCCCTCGACGTAGATGGGCCCGGTGAGGATGTGTCCGCCGGGTCCACGGGCGGCGCGCGGCACCGAATCGTAGATGGTGCGAAGCTCGCGCTGCACCTTGGCGGAATCGACGCCCGCGCGCATCAGGCCAGTGGGCGAGTTGGTGATCATCGCGTGCACGGTGACGCGATCGCCCGACTTGATGTGGAGCACCGGCTTCGCGTCCGACCAGTAATACCCCCACGCAACGGTAGCCGGGGTTGCGGCAAGCACGATCGGTTGCTGGGCGGCGACGGGAAACATTGCGACCGGCAGGAGTGAAGCCAGCGCCACGAGGTGAACCAGCCGCATCGGTACTCCAATCGGTGGGAACGCAGGGTGCAGGAGCATCCGGCCGGGTGCGGCGGTTGCTCAATGAGAATGTATCACGCCGGGATCGCGGCGGGATGGGCGGCTCGCGTTCCGCACGCCAGTGGCACGAGGTAGCTTACTCGCGACTCGCTTCGGTTGGGGTGACAGATGGCGGCCTATCGGTATCTGATCATTGGCGGTGGAATGACGGCCGACGCCGCGGTGCACGGGATTCGCGCCCTCGACTCCCAGGGAACCATCGGCCTCTTCGGCGCCGAGACCGACCCGCCCTACAACCGGCCGCCGCTTACCAAGGGGCTCTGGAAGGGCGATCCGCTCGAATCGATCTGGCGCAAGACCGGCGATGCGAGTGTCGATCTCAATCTCGGCCGGCGAATCGCAGCGGTCGATCTTCCGGGCAAACGCGTCACCGATAGTGCCGGCAATATCCATTCTTTCGAGAAGCTTCTGTTCGCGACCGGTGCGACGCCGCGGCGCCTTCCCTTTGGTGGCGACGACGTCATCTACTATCGCTCCCTCGACGACTATCGTCGCGTCCGCGCGCTGGCAACCAAGGGAAGCTCGTTCGTGGTGATCGGCGGGGGATTCATCGGTTCGGAGATCGCAGCCGGCCTGGCGATGAATGGCTGCAAGGTCACGATGATCTTTCCGGAATCCGGAATCGGCGCGCGCATCTTTCCCGCTGATCTCGCCGCTTTCCTCGTCACGTACTATCGCGACAAGGGCGTCGACGTCCGGGCCGGAGAACAGGTGGCGTCGATCGAATCATCCGGCCGGATGGCGGTGAGCACCAAGGCCGGGAAGCGGATCGAAGCCGACGCGGTGATCGCCGGCCTCGGTGTGGAACCCGACGTGAAGCTCGCGCAGGGCGCCGGCCTCGCCGTGGAAGACGGCATCATCGTCGACGAACATCTCACCACGTCGCTGCACGATGTCTATGCCGCCGGCGACGTCGCGCGCTTCATGTCGCCACAGCTCGGCCACCGGATGCGAGTCGAGCACGAGGACAACGCGAATACCATGGGAACGGCGGCGGGCCGCGCGATGGCTGGCGATACCGCGGCGTACCGCCATCTCCCATTCTTCTATTCCGATCTCTTCGAGCTCGGTTATGAGGCCGTCGGCGAAACCGATCCGCGCCTCGAAGTCATCGCCGACTGGAAGGAGCCGTTCAAGGAAGGTGTGGTCTACTACCTCTCGCAGGGCCGGGTGCGCGGCGTCCTGCTGTGGAATACCTGGGGCCAGGTCGACCATGCGCGGGCGCTGATCGCCGAAGCGGGGCCGTTCGACCCAGAGTCGCTCAAGGGGAGGTTGCCGCGGGCATGAATCGGAGGCGGGTCGTGCATCGAAGCTGACGTGCCTCCCCGGGGCCTCACACCGCCTGATCCCACCGGATCGACAGGCGCAGCGCCGAGTTGATCAGCCCCACCATGCTGTACGTCTGCGGGAAATTCCCCCACTGCTCGCCCGTGCGCGGGTCGATGTCCTCGGCGAATAGTCCATGCCGGTTCCGCCGCGCCAGCACCGTCTCGAAGAGGTCCCGCGCCTTGTCGCGCTCGCCGATCGCTGCCAGCGCGTCGATGTGCCAGAAAGTGCACACCAGAAACGCATTCTCCATCGTTCCGAAATCGTCCTGCTCGTCGTAGCGCAGCAGGAAGGCGCCGCGCCGCAGCGTCTTCTCGATTGCGCGCACCGTGCCGGTGAATCGCGGATCGCTTGCCGCCACGAAGCCCACGTCGTTCATATGCAGCAGCGAGGCGTCGAGCGCACTGCCGCCAAACGTCGACGCGAAACTTCCGAGCGAAGGGTTCCACGCCTTGTCGCAGATCGCGGCATGAATCGCCTTCGCCCGCTCGTGCCAGTAGATGGCGCGATCGGAAGCACCCAGCCGCTTGGCGATCCGCGCCAGCCGGTCGCAGGCCGCCCAGCACATCACGCTGGAGAAGGTGTGGACCCGCGCGGTGCCGCGCAGCTCCCAGATCCCGGCATCGGGCTTGTCGAAGAGCGACGCGGCGCGCTCCCCCAGCGGCTCGAGACGGCGGAAGAGCGCCTCGCCGCCGCGATGCACCAGCCGCTGATCGAAGAAGACGTGCGCTGTCGCCAGGATTGCCGATCCGTAGACGTCGTGCTGGACCTGCTCGTGCGCCTGGTTCCCCACGCGCACCGGCCCCATCCCGCGGTAGCCCGCGAGTGAATCGATCGCGCGCTCGTCGGGAAGGGTGCGGCCGGTGATCCCGTACACCGGCTGCAGCGCCCAGCTCTCGGCCCCCGCCGCGACATTCGCGATGTATTCGATGTACCGCTCCATCGTCCGCGTGGCGCCGAGCCGGTTGAGCGCGTTGATCACGAAATAGGCGTCGCGGAGCCAGCAGTAGCGGTAATCCCAGTTGCGCCCACTCTCCGGCGATTCGGGAATCGACGTCGTCATCGCGGCGATGATGGCACCGGTGTCCTCGAAGGTGTTGAGCTTGAGCGTGATCGCGGCCCGGATCACGTCGTCCTGCCATTCAAATGGAATCGCCAGTGATCGCACCCACGATTGCCAGTGCCGTGCGGTGTCGTCGCGGAATCGCGCGGCCACGTCGGCCACCGAGCTCTGCACCGATTCGTCGGGGCCCAGGATCAGCGCGATGGGCTCTTCCAGGAAGAAGATGTTTTCTTCGAGGACGGTGCTCACGGGGACGTCGGTCGTGAGACGGAGCGTGAGCCCCGCGCCCTGGAAGCGAATGTGATTGCTGCCGAAGGTGACTGTCGTGCGGAGCCGTCCGTAGTCGTACGACGGCCGGATCCGCACGCGCACCCGCGGATTCCCAGCCAGCCGGCGCGCCTGGCGCATCAGCGTCATCGGGCAGAAGACCCGGTCGAACTGGTCAAACCGTGGCGCGAAGTCGGTGATCTCGATCGCCCCGCCATGCTTGTCGTAGAGGCGTGTCACCAGGATCGCAGTGTTGAGGAGATACTCCTGTTCGCTGCGCACCACGTCGAGAAGGTCGAGCGCATAGCAGCCGATGTCGTCGGCCCCGGCCCCGGCCGCGGCCGCGCCACGCAGCAGGGTGCAGAACATCGGGTCGCCGTCGAAACGGGGGAAGCAGGCCCACACCACTTCTCCAAGCGGATTGATCAGCGCACCAATGGAGCCGTTGCCGATCAGACCAAGGTCGAGAGACGACATGCCGGTCCCGGGTCAGGGTTCGATGGTCGGATCATCGCATGGGTGACGAGCGAGGCCGCCGTCTGACACGCCGCAGCGCTCGCGCACCAGCTCGCGCACTCGCGGCGAGTTCATCATGAATGGATGCCGCGCGCGGACGGCGATCCATTCGGCGCCGCCAAGGCGCGTCTCGTCGACGGCGACGATGCCGTCGTTGGCGTCGTGGCCGAAGGGACTCCAGCGGCCGGTGATACCGTGCGTCCCGGCAATGATCGTGACTGGATCGAGGGGCGGGGGAATCCTGGCGATCCGCTCCTCGTCGGCGAGGAGCGCGCCGGCATCACCATTGATGAGCCGGTACCACAAGGCCGCGCCGAAACGACGGGCCAATCGCGGCGAATGGTTCGGCGTGCCGAGCATGATCACCCGCCGCGGACGCGGTGCGTCGGCCGACAGCTTCGCCAATGCCGCGCGAAGGAGCAGGCCGCCAAGCGAATGGCCGATGACCACGTAGTGATCATCGGCCTCGCGCGCGATCCGTTCAGTCAGCCGCCGCACGATCTTGTCGAACGACTCCAGGGCGGCGACGTATCCAAAGAGCTCCGTGGTCATCCCCGCTCTCCTGAGCAGGCGAGCGAGGCGCCACATCGACAACCTGGTCCGGCCAATGCCGTGGACCAAAATGATCCGGCTCGCTGGGGGCGTCACCCCCGCAAACTAATTTGCCGGCTTGGGAGCTCGCGGTCGCATCAACTCCGTGTTGATGATGATCTTGATCTGGTCGCTCACGGCGACGCCACCGGTCTCCAGGAGCTGATTCCAGAGGAGTCCGAAGTCGGTGCGGTTGATCGTTGCGGTCGCGCTGAAGCCGAGCCGGTCGTTCCCCCACGGATCGGGGCCGTTCCCCTCGGACGTGACGTCGAGCGTGACGTCGCGAGTGGTGCCGCGAATCGTGAGTTCGCCGATCAGCTTGAACGACTTGGTGATGTCGCCTTCGATGTGCCGCCCCTTGAACGTCATCGTCGGAAAGTGCTCGGCATCGAAGAAATCGGCCGACCGAAGGTGCGCATCACGCTGCGCGTTCCGGGTATCGATCGTGTCGATCGGGACCGTGACCTCGAGGTCCAGCGGGACGCCGTGCGCCGGGTCGTACCGCACTGTCCCCGACGGGCTGGAGAACCGGCCCTTGACGTTGGAAATCATCAGATGGCGGGCCGAGAATTCGACCTCGGTATGGCTGCTGTCGATCTGCCATGGAATCGTCGCGGTGTCGTGGGCTTCGAGGGTTGCGGTCATCTGATGCTCCATCAAGGGCGGCATTGCCGCGTGATCCGGACCGGGCGGCTTGTGATACACTGCCCGATAGTTCAGCGATGAATGATACATCTCTAACCTAGGCCGTCAAGGAGGCCCCGTCGCTGCCGGCATTTGTGGACTGGGACGACAGTCCCTCCGCGGGGATGCACTCTCGCTCCCGATCCCATCAGCATCCCGAATACGCGAGGGACCGGCTCGCCCCAAGCCGATCCCGATCGCTACTCACCCTCACGCCGAGTACCGCGAGGGACCCGCCCCGCGCAAACCGATGCTATGCGACGCCGATCCCGATCACCGCGTCAGCGAACCGTTCCATCTCCTCGTATTGCGGACTGCATTGCAGCAACAGCAGCGTGACACCGGCGTCTGCGAACTCCGCGATCCGCTCGGCGACCTGATCGGGCGTGCCGACGAGCCCGGCGCGCAAGCCGCGATTCGACACCGAGTAGTCCTCGATGCTGACGCGTTGTTCGAGACGGGTGTTCGCGATCCACTCCTGATAATTGCCGTATCCCGGCGAGCCTGGCGACACGGTGGTGATTCGGTCCACCTCGCGCCGAGCCTCGGCGTCGGTCGACCGCACGATCGCGTACGCCGCCATCCCGAATTGCAGCGGCGGAAGGTCGCATCCAAGTGCCTCCATCGCCCGATCGCGTCGTTCTCGCAGGTCGGCGATCCGCGCGCCGATCCGGTCCGGCGGATCGCCATGCATCACGTAGGCGTCGCATCGCGCTGCGATCAGCGTGCGGGCCGCTTCCGATTCGCCACCGGCGTAGATCGTCGGGCGAGTGCGCCGCTCGAGCGGCACCGGCTTCGGTTCGAGAACGAGATCTTCGACCTGGTAGCGGGCGCCATGGTACTGCAGCACCGGCTCGCTCCAAGCTCCCGTCACCACGTCGAGCCATTCGCCGGTCCGGGCGTAGCGATCGTCGTGCTCGTCGAACGCAGCGCCGTAGCGCCGTGCCTCGTCCTTCCACCACGCCGATACCACGTTGAGCGCCAGGCGGCCGTTGGAGATCCGGTCGATATTGGCGGCCTGCTTGGCGAGAATCGCCGGCGGATGGAAAGACGGCCGAACGGCAACCATCAATTCGAGCCGGGTCGTCACTGCGGCCAGCGCTGCCGCAGTCGACCAGGCATCAAGCGACGGTGCGTGAATTCCCTTGATGTCATTGAGCAGCAGTTCGGCGATGAGCGTGAGGTCGTAGCCGATCTCCTCGCTCCGCTGCGCCAGCCGCTTGACATATTCCCACGACGCGGGAACGCCCTCGTCGTCGATGTTGCGGAGCCATCCGCCGAACACGGGGAGCCAGTATCCGTATCGCATCACCGGACCCCCGTCCCGAGTGTCAGCGAGGGCCCGCTCGGCGATTGCTCGATGCTCGTCAGCGACGGACCCGTTACCGCCGCGATCCGCTCCTCCAGGTAATCCACCAGCCGTGCGAACGGATCGAAGCCGATCACGTTCGGTGCGTCGGCCACGAAGTTCGACAGCGCGTTGATGTCGTAGAAATACGCCTCGCCGTCGCGGTCATCGATCAGGTATTCGATGCCGCCCACGTCGAGATCGGCTTCGCGCGCGATCCGTTCCACGGCATCGATGATCGCCAGCGGCGGCGTCGCCGCTTCTACGCGCAGCCCGTTGCGCGGCGCGTCGAGCGCGCAGGCACCGCGGACGAGCTCGCGGCCACCGGTCGTCTGGCAGGCATCTGCCGGGCAGAGATCGAACGATCCCGTCGCTGGATAGACATCGATCGCATAGAGGTACTTCCCGCCGAGCGTTTCCACCCGCGTGATGTGCCCGCCGGCGAGCGGTGCCGCTTCCTGCACCAGCGCCGTCCCGTCGGGGCCGAACTCGAGCTTGCCATCTGCCACGGCGCGCCGCAGATCCTCCGTCGAGTCGAAACGGGTGATCCCAGCGCCCGATCCGCCGACATTCGCCTTGACGAGCACCGGGAACCGGAGACCGCGCGCGGCGTCGCGTGCTTCGCCGGCGGCGTTGATGACCCGGCTCCGCGGCGCACGCAGTCCGAGCGACCGCAGCAGGTGGAGCTGGGTCGCTTTCGAGAGTTCGAGCGCGTACACATCAGCGCCGTTCACCACCGGCACTCCGAGTCCCTGCAGGTGCCTGAGCCAGTGCAGTGTGTGGAAGGTCGATTGGCCGTGCTGGCGCAGGTATGCCGACGGCGAGGCGCGATTGAAAACCACCGGCCACGGCACGTCCAGTTCACCGGGGTCATATGAATGCGATGCGGCGTCGAGCCGCAACCAGGGAATGCCCCGGCGGTCGAGTTCGGCGAAAAGCGGCCGGAACCAGTCGGGATGTTCGTGATAAACGGCGAGGGGTCCAGCGCGACGACGACTCATGCGGTCACTCCAGCAACAGGTGGTGCCGCACGGCGCGAATCGAAGTCGATGACAGCACTACCGGCGATGCCGGATGGTCCGTCGACGACAAAGCCCGGGCGAGAATGCAGCCGCCCGGGCTTACGCGTTTTAGCTCTTGTTTAACGTGGCGGCAATAGGCGGCAAATCACCACGACTTCAATTGTGATCCTACATTAGCGGGGACCCTCGATCGCGGTCAAGGGATTCGTATCATCACGGACCCGCGCGATGGCGTCACGAAGTCTGGCGCGCCAGCTCGTGCAACGCCGGTCCGGTGAGACGGAACACCCGCCAGTCGTCGAGGCGGATCGCGCCGAGACCGCGATAGAAGTCGATCGCCGGCTGGTTCCAGTCGAGCACCGCCCATTCGAATCTCATGCAGCCCCGTTCCACCGCGAGGCGGGCGAGGTACCGTAGCAGTTCGGTCCCGATTCCCCGTCCGCGGAACTCGGGTCGAACGAACAGGTCTTCGAGGTAGAGGCCACGCTTGCAGAGGAACGTGGAGTAGTTGTGGAAGTAGAGCGCATAACCCGCCGGTCGGCCGTCGACATCCGCGATCACCACCTCGGCCTGCGGGTGGACGCTGAAGAGCGAGTCATGCAGCTCACGTTCGGTGGCAGTGACCTCGTGCGCCAGTCGCTCGTACTCGGCAAGTTCGCGGATCAGCTGCAACACCAGCGGCACGTCGGCTTCGGTCGCGCTCCGGATCGTGGCAGTATTCATCGGCTGTCTCGGGGCCCCATCATTGGCCTGAGGTTCCAGCCGCGGCGAGCGCGGCCAGGCGCTCCGGCGATCCGGTGAAGAGCCCTTCCGGATAGCGGCGGTACTGCAGGATGTTGCGGTAGATCTCATCCTGCGCATAGACGTTGACGCCCAGTCCGGCGAGATACTCGAGCCGCAGATTGCGATCGCGGTTGACCTGGGCGTCCTTGAGATACGGACCGAGGTCCGATGCACGTCCCGCGTAGGTCGAGAAGAGATCGACCCACGAGTTGAACCCGATTTCCCGCAGCGACTGCGCGACCTGGGCGTACCTGGGACTCGAAAGTCGCGCGTCGATCGTGTCGAGGTTGATGCGCGACGGTTCGACCTGCCCCATCAGCACCATGTCGTACCCCTCACCATTGCTGGTGTTGCCCCACACCACGGCGTTGGGGAACGCCTCGAAAAAGGTCGCCATCTCGCTCTTGACCGCCGGCTCGCCGCTCTCGTAAAGCTGCACGAAAATCGTCACCACGCCGCCGGGATTGAGGTGTTTCTTCGCGATCTCGAAGAACTCGCGGCTGTAGAGCGTCGCAGCGCCCTTGACCCACGGATCGAACGGATCGGAGGTGATCGCGTCGAATTTCTGGTCGGTGGTGAGCAGAAAATGGCGCGCGTCGTCGATCCGGACATGCACCTTCGGATTGTCGACCACGTTGTAGTTATGCGCTCCGAAGAACTTCGAGACAACCTTTGGCACCAGCGGCTCGATCTCGGCGATCGTTTCGCTCTCGACATCCGGCGAGATGCTCACTGCTCCGGCGGTGACGCCGGCGCCGCAGCCGATCACCAGCACGTTCCGCGCGTGCGCTGGAATCAGCGTCGTGAGATGTCCGAGCATTCGCTGCAGTCGCATGTCCTGCGGTTCGCTTGACGCCTGCACCTTGCCGGCGTTGTGGTAGTTGAGGACGCCGTTGTCGAGGCGCGACACCGCCATCGACGAATTCATTCCTTCGCCGGTGTAGATGAACTCCCCGGTGTGGCCGAGCCATACGGCCGAGAGTCGCCCGTAGCCGATCAGCACCCCGGGGGGCCGATCGACCAGCATCGATCCGCCGATCAGCAGCGCGACGAGCATCGCCGCAACGCCGAGCCCGCGTCCCGTGAACTTCGCCCGCTCGCCGACTACACCGGCCGGGAGAACGAGCAGGAGGAGTGCCGCGATTCCCGCGATCGCGATCAGCGACCGCTGCCCCCACTGCGTTCCCTTCCACGGGAGGAGGACAAGTGCCGTCAGAATTGATCCCACGATTCCGCCTACGGTGTTCGCCGCGTACACGCGGCCGACCAGGCGCGCTGGATCTTCCGTGCCGCGCACCACGGCCGCGAGCGCCAGCGGGAATGATGCGCCCCATAGGAGTGCCGCCGGTGTGATGACCCAGAGGCAGCGAACAAAATCGATCTCGAAGAGGGCGGTCGGGCGGCTCGACAAAATCGGATTGACCGGCCAGTACGGGAGGACGTTCACGGCGGAGTACGCGCCGAGCGCGATCGCGATCATCAGCAGCGCCTGGCACCATCCCAGCGCGCGGCGTGGGTTCGGCGAAGTCCTGCCCATCGATGATCCGATCGCCGATCCAATGCCGAGTCCCGCGAGAATGGCGGCAATGATCAGCGAGAAGGTGTAGACGGTGGCACCGAGGAGCAGCGAGAGGAGCCTGGTCCAGAGCACTTCGGCGCCGAGTGCCGTCATTCCCGACAAGGCGATCGCGACGTACACCGGCCATCCGTCGGCGAACCAGGTCGACACCGGCTCGTGCATCGGCGCGGCGGGCGCGGCCTCATAGGGAGTCACGCGCGCCAGGATCATCCCGATGACGGCGACGACCACGTTGAATCCGACGGCGGTGAAAGTGGCAAAGACGATGTCATGCTTGCTGAGCAGATAGAAGCCGGCGAGAAGGCAGCCGCCCACCGCGCCGGCGATGTTGCCGCCGTAGAAGAAGCCGAGCCAGGCCACTCCCTTCGGTGACGTCTCGATCCAGCGCGCTACCGCCGGGAGCGTCGCGCCCATGCAGATCGTGGGAAGGAGGAGGCAGAGTCCCGAGAAAAGTCCCTTGACGAGGAGTCCGCTGAATCCGGCGCCGCCGACCGCGACATACAGTCCGCCGGCATAGGGGAGACCGAAGAGAATCGCGATGCCGCAGATGGCAATCGCCAGTTCGAGGAGCGCGTACACGCGAAGGGGATGCTCATCGCGCGGCATGTAGCGGTGCAGCAGCAGTGATCCGATGCACATGCCGCCCATGAACGTGCCGAGCAGCACGCCGATGGAGATCGCCGAGGAGCCGACGATCAGTGACAGCATCTGGAACCATACGACTTCGTAGATCAACGCCGCGCAGCCGCTGCCGATGAAGAGGATCAGCAGCAGCGGAAGGAGGCGATTCGAGCGGGATGTTGCCGCGGTCATTCGGATACCAGTTGGGGGTGAAGGCTGCTACTTCTCTTCGGCCACGTGCGGCGCCGGCTCGGCGTCCCACACGAAGCGGTGCAGGAAATCGCCCATCCGCGAAAAGACGTCGAGCCATCGCGAATGCAGCAGCAATTCGTGCACGTCGTCGGGAACCACCGTGAGGTCGTAGTAGATGTCGTGAGCGCGCAGCAATTGGACCAGTCCCACCATCTGCGCGAAATCGACATTGCGATCGTCGTCGGCCTGCTCCAGAAAGACCGGCGACTTCCAGTGATCGATCTGCGAAATCGCCGACGACCGGTACGATAGTGCGGCGGTGTCGAGTGAATTGCCGTAGAGATGGACACCGGCGAGGTCGGCGCCGGCGATGAAGATGTCGGAATTGCGCGCCAGCGCCTGCGACGTGAGCAATCCACCGTACGACAAGCCCCAGATGCCGATCCGCTTGGGGTCGACCTCGTCACGGGTAAGCAGGTACCTGGCACCCGCGAGAACGTCCTGGTACTCGGAGTTGCCGCGCGCCTCGGTGTTCTGGGCGCGCCGGAACGTGCGCCCGTAACCGATCCCGAGACGATAGTTGATCGAGAGCACCACATATCCCTCCGACGCGAGCCATTGATTCACCGCGTACGCCCAGTGATAGAACTGGAAGTAGTGGTACCCGGGCATCATCTGCCGCTGCGGTCCGCCGTGAACGAAGACGATCGTCGGGCGTCGCTCGCCGCTCTTGAGATCGGCCGGCAGGAAAAGGTCGCCGTGGATCTCGAGCCCGTCAGGTGCCTTGTAGGTCACCACCTGCGGGACGACTTCGTCAGCGATCGGAAAGTCACTCGGCAACGACGTGATGATCCGGGGCGCGCCGCCCGACATCGGTACCACCGCGATCGACGCCGGCCGCTTCGCATCGGCGTAGATGACGGCCACCGACTTCCCCGAGGCGAGAGCCGCGGGATAGGTCTCGATCCCGTCGCCGGTCGACACCTGGCGTGGCGGTGCACTCCCATCGACCGGAACGGCCCAGATATGACGGCGTTCGATGTCGCCGGCGTTGGTGCAGTAGAAGAGCGTCGTGCCATCTCGCGAGAAGGTCACCGAGGTGGCGTCCTCGATCAGTCCGTTCGTCGTCGTCAGCACTGCCGGTGCCGGATGCGGATCGCGGATCGCAATCGAGTAGTAGCGATCCCATTCGTCATTCTGTGGCGAGAGCGGGAAGACCAGATGACCGGCTTCCCAGTGGAGCGTGTTGATTGCGGTGAACACCCGGTCGTCGGGCGCGTTGTGCCACACCTCGCGGGCACTCCCGGCGGCCAGATCCGCGATCATCACGGCTACGGTGTAGCCGCCGCGGAATTTCGCCACATAAAGCCCCGGCGGCTGATGTGCGGCGGCACTGTCGGCGCCACCGCCTCGACCACCCCGGCCGCCACCATTGCCGCGTCCCGCTGCCGCGCCTGGCGGATTGGCCGCGACACCGGCGGGAAAGCCTACTCCGCCGCCGCCGGCCTGCGTCTGCCGTCCGAACGGTGTCCCCGGGCGGCGCACGAACGCGATCTCCTTCCCGTCGGGCGACCAGGCAGGCGCCGCGTCGAAATCGACACTCGGCGCGAGGAACGCCACGGTGCGCGTGCGCGCGTCGTAGACGCCGACGAGCGAATGATTCGGGCGCTGACTCACGAAGGCGATCTTCGTTCCATCGGGCGACCAGACCGGGTCGGTCTGCCGACCCCACTCGCGAATGAACGCCGTCCCGGCGGTGTCCATCCGGGTCGTCGCCGGTGCCGGCGACACATGGGCGCGGAAGATCTGACTGTCGCGGGTGAAGAGGACGTAGCGCCCGTCGGGGGAGAGCTGCGGGTTGTTCCCCACGGCAACCCGGAACGCCGGCGATCCGCCGATCGAGCGTACCGCCCAGATCGCCCGCTCGGCGCCGTCGGGATCGTGCGTCGGGTTGGCGACCCAGCCGGCGCGATTCGGATCGGACCCGCGCACGAAGACGATCGTCGACCCATCGTCGGAGATCGCGACGCTGGTAAGCTCGGTGCCGTCGTCCTTGAGGAACGAGGTGAGCCGGACCGGCCGGAACGCCGGGCCCACCGCGGTGTACACGTTGCGCATTCCGCGGTCGTAACTCATCCAGGCGATCCGGTCGGCGCGGCGCGCCGCGTGAATCTCCAGCGGCTCGGCCGATGAAAGAAACTGGGCGACGGTGGGACGGGCCTGGGCTGCAATCTTCGGAGCCGCCGTAGCGACAACGGCGGCGCTGATGATCGCGCTGGAGACGCGTGGCGCGCGGAACATGGGGCCTCTGGGTCGGGTATCGCGGCCGGGGCACGAGCCCGGGGCGGGGAATAATCGTAACGCCGTCGGCGTTGGATCGCTCCCGGCGAGCGGGCGCCGCCCTTGGACAGACGCCCGCCGACGCCCGCTAGAAATGCTCCGGTTCGACTCCGTCGTCGGTCTGGTCTGCGGCCGCGCGCACTTTCCACGGCGCCGCCTGCCAATTGTCGGGCCGCGGTTCGGTGCGAATCCACGGCGGCAACGGGAGTACCAGGTGCCGCGAGAGCGCCAGGACGTAGGGCTCGTACATCCGCCGCAGTACCGTCAGCTGGTTGCCGGTTTTCCTGTCCCGGAACGCCATCCCGGCCTTTCCGAGCTGTTCCACCATCGCGGCGAACTCATTGCCATCGAGCCGCTCGGCGAGGACCATCGGCTGCGGCGCGCTGAAAACCTGCGCCAGGTCGACCACCGCGTGACGCGCCATTGCGAAGGTGAGCTGCGCCTGACGCATGCACCAGCCGTCGAAGCCGATCATCACCAGCGCGCTGGTATCGAGCATCGTGGTGAGTGCCGCGAGCCACGACTGATTTCCGTGCTGCGACCGGAAGTACGCCAGCACCGGATACGACAGGTGGCTCTCGAGCACCTCGGCCGACCACCGTTCCCACTCCGCGAGGAGGCGCGCGAGGTCGGCGTGATCGACGTCGTTCTTCTGGCGGAGCAGCAGTTCAGTGGCACACGGCGGCGAACCGGCGCGCGCGTCGAGGAGTGAGATGGCGATCTCGCGGCGCGAGAACGCCTGATAAATCACCGGCAGGTATCCAATGATGATCGCGAGAAACGCGAATCCGATACCCGACTCAAAAACTGTGATGAACTTCGCGATCGCGATCTTCGGGACCACATCGCCCATCCCCAGTGTGAAGAAGGTCGTTCCGCTGAGATAGAGATCGTCGAGGACTCCGGGCGCGTGACCGTCGGTCCGGATTGCCGAGCCGACGCTCCAATGCAGCACGCCGAATGCGACCACGATCGCAAAGGCCCAGAGAGCCAGCAGCACCAGGAGCGATAGCGGACCGTACCAGCCGAGAGAGTTTTCGCGGAGGTTGACCGGAACCCGCTGTGCGGCCGCACGCCAGGGGCGCCAGGTCGTGCGGTAGAAGAGCGATGTGAGCCGGAACTTCCGGCTCACCCGTCGCGGCAGGATGATCGTCTCGAAGGCGTCGCGCAGCGTGGCAATGAGAAGCGCCACCGCGGCAATGGCGGCAATTATATGCATCTAGATCGATACCCGCCCGATGTAACTGGCGCAACGCCTCGCGGGCGGCAATGCCGTCCCCGCGGCGGCGCCCCACCGAAGTCGTGTGGGCGCCGCCGTGGCGCTGCTAGTGCTTGCGTCGCGAACGGGCCAGGGCCACTCCGGCCGCCGTCGCGGCCGCGACGCCGGCAACCGTGGCCGCCACCTTGACCTTCTTTGCCCGCCGGCGCGCCTTGACCACTTTGGTGCTCCGCAATCCCTCGGCGACTTCCATTGCCACAACGGCAGCGGCGGCACGGACGCCCGCCTTGGCCGCCGCCCGTGCCGCCGTCCTGGCCACCTTTTTCACGTGCTCCGCGCCCTTGCGATTACGCTCGAGCACGGCTTTGGCATTCTCCCTGATCGTGTTCATCGTTCCTCCGGAGCGGATCGACCGGCGCACTCCCTGCACGCGCCTTTCCCCGGAGACGATGCCCTCGCCCGCAACGACACCGGCGCTAGTGCTTCAGCGCGAAATCGTCAATGTGCATGTCGATGTTGTGGTTGATTCGCAGCCCGGCCTGGCCGTTAGTCGACGCGCCGTCCAGCTGCGTCTTCGCCAGCGCCTTGACCAGCTTCCCGTTGATGAGGAAGTGGACGGTATCCTTGGCGACGTGGATCATCAGCGTGTTGGTGGCGCTGCCATCGGTGGGCGAATCCCGGTTGATCGCCGCTTCCGGCGCAGACGGCGCTTCCGGAACGATCGCGGTGTTCTTCGAACCGTTGCGGTGCGAGATCAGCATCGAACCGTCGAACGGCTTGATCACGAAGTAGAGATAGTTCTGGGTGGAATCCTGCAGGCTCGATCCGCCGATGAAGATCCCGAACGCCTCGTGCTGCATGCTCTTCGACTGCTTGAAGGTCGCGGAAACGCTGTAGACGCCACTCCCCACATCCGTGGTGTTGTAGTAGACCGCGGCCGGGCCACTGTTCACGTGGTACCCGCCACCCATGGTGACGAACGAAATCGACGTCGGCGCTGGCATCGGGCGATTGCCGCGCGGCGTGTCGAAGCGCATCAGCCACCCCGCCGGAAGCTTCCCCGTGCCCTGGATCGCTGCGGTCGGATCGCCGCGGCCCTGGGCATACATCGGGGCCGCCATCGCCAGGGTCAGCAGTGCCAGTTGTTTGCAGGTCTTCACCATCGGACTCATCCTCCTGAGTTGGCCAGCGTGAAACGTCGCCAGAATCTACTCCGACCAGTACAACACGGTGAGGTCCGGTCAGATCAGAACGAGGTACGGCGCGCCGACCCTACCGGCGCCCGGCCCCGCGCGGTGCACGTTCGTGTGCCGGCTTCCACAGACGCATCCCTCCACGGAACGCATCGGCGTTTCCGCCAAGGAGCGTCCCCTCGGGGAGCTTCGTCTTGTGCCGCCGGAGATGGCGGGCATTCCCGCCGCCGATCAGCACGTACTCCGCCTGCATCGCGATCTTGAGCCTGGAGACCACGTCGAAGACGAAGCGCCGCCAGTGTTCCTTGCCGCGGCGGATCAGGTACCCGTCACCGAGATAGTCCTCGAATGTGCGCCCCTTCCGGTAGGGGAGATGCGCAAGTTCGAGCGGTTGCAGGTGGCCTTCGACCACCAGCGCCGACCCGAGTCCGGTGCCGAGTCCGAGGAAGAGCATCCGTCCTCCGCGATAGCCGCCCAGCGCCTGCATCGCCGCGTCATTGATCAGGTGCGTCGGCCGCTTGAACGCCCGCTCGAAGTCGAAGCCGGCCCAGCCGCGGCCAAGATTGTGCGGCTCGGCGGCCGCGCGTCCGTTGATGACCGGCCCCGGATAACCGATCGACACCACGTCGAACTCCCAGGTCGTGGTGGCGGTGCGAACCGCGGCGACCATGGCCCGGGCGGTAAGCGTTGGACCCGATACGAGCTTGAGCGGCGTCCGGTGCCCGGTTGCGAGCAGCTTCACGTGCGTCCCGCCCACGTCGATGACGAGGATGCGCGGGCGATCGGGGATCATCGCTTTACCGGATCGGGCGATGCGATTGCCACGGTGAAGTTGACCTCTTCCCAAT
>DASYAK010000034.1:0-8444 GCA_036501385.1 Gemmatimonadales bacterium
GGTCGGCAGCGGGACCGCACCGGCGGCAGGATGAGAGACGAGAGACGAAAGATGAGAGACGAGAAAGCAACAAGGCGCAACCGGGCTGGGCGGCTGCCCGGAGCGCGCCTTAAGCGCGCCTTTCACGTATTAGGATCGCCGATCCGCCGAGCGCGCTCTTAAGCGCGCGAAGCGGCAGCCCCACGCCGCCCGCTGCATCGCAATAGTTGCCGGTCACGCGTTCCGGCAGCCCCACGCCGCCCGCTGCATCGCAATAGCTGCCAGTCACGCGTTCCGGCAGCCCCACGCCGCGCGCGCGCTCCGCTACTGCCCGATCTTCTTGCCCGTCTTGTCGAGCATCACCACCGGCGCAATCGACGTCGCCCGAACCGCAGCACCGATCTTCGCGCCGTCACCGACCACCAGGATGATCAGGTGATCGGGGTCCATGTACTTCGACGACATCGCGGCCACGTCGCCGGCCGTCGTCGCGTTGACCTGCGCGATGTACTGTGACCACCAGTCGCGCGGCAGGTTGTTGTCGACGATGCGCGAGACGACAAACAGGAGTCCCGCGTCCGACTGCATGTCCGACGGTAGCGACAGCGTCAGCGAGTTCCTCGCCGCGGTGAGCTCCTCTGTCGTCGCGGGCTTCGAACCCGTCATCCCGCGAATCTCCTTCATCGCCTCGATCAGCGAACTGTCGGTCTTCTCGCGCGTCACCGCACCCTGCGCCCGTTCGTTCCCCGGGCCCTTCACCCATCCCGCGAACGAATTGAAGCCATAGCTGTAGCCGTGAATCTCGCGGATGTTGAGGTTGAGCCGCGACTGGAAGAGACCGCCCAGGATCGCGTCGGTGACGTCGATCTTCGCCATCTCGGGCGAGTACTCGGGCGGGATCGGACGAGTCAGCACGATCTGCGATTGCGGCTTGTTCGGCATGTCGACCATGTAGATCGTCGTCGGCCCGGGCGCCGGTGCCGCAGGATACGAGATCGCGAGCTTCTTCCCGCCGGCCGGCCACGCCTCGAATGCCTTGGCAAGTTTCGCCTTCGCCTCGGCGCGGGTCATGTCTCCCACGACATAGACGGTGGCGTTGGCCGGAACAAAGAACTCCTTCGCGAGATTCGCCACGTCGTCGCGAGTCACTGCGCGAAGATCGGCGTCGGTGGTCACCTTCCCGTACGGCTGGTCATCATAGAGAAGCTTCGGGACGATCTGCCCCGCGACCGTGCCGACCACGTCCTGTCCGCGGGTGTACGCCGCGAGCGACTGAGCCCGCAGCCGCTCCAGTGCCGGTGCCGGGAAGGTGGAATGCAGCATCATGTCGATCATGATGTCGAGCGTCTGGTCGAACGTCCGCGCCAGGCACGAGAACGACGCGCTTCCCGATTCCGAGCCGATGCCGAACCCTGCGTTGGTGCCGAGCAGCGCGAGGTCATCGTTGAGCTGGTCGCCGGTCCGCGTCGCGGTCCCTTCGCGCATCATCGCGCCGACGAAATTCGCGACCCCCTGCTTGGTCCCGAGCTGATTGACGCCGCCGTCGAAATGAATCGAGAACGACACCAGCGGCAGACCGTGCTTCTCCACCACGACGAGTCGCGCACCATTCGGGAGCGTGTCGACGCTCCAGGCCGGCACCCTGAATACCGGTGCGGCAGCGACTGCCGGCGGCCTGGTTCGATCGAATGACGACGCGCCGCCTTGCGCTGAGAGGAGTGCCGGTGCGGCGACAAAGGCCGCGAGCATGACATGCCGGATGCTGTGCTTCACTGTCCCACCTCCTGCTTTGATGCGAACGGCGAGGTGATCGGCGTCGACTCGGCTGCGTGCGAAGCGAGGTCGCGCTTCCCCATCGGCACCGCCGAGAGAACGATGCGATTGGGGCCGAGATAGGTGTTGGCCACGCGCTTGACGTCGGCCGCCGTGACGGCGAGCGTCTCGGTGATGTCCTTCGCATACCACGACGGATCATCGTGGTAGATCCATCCACTCGCGAGCGTCACCGCCTTGCCGAGCATCGACTGCAGTCTCGAATACGAACCGTATTCGATCCCCGCCGTGGCCTTCTTCATCTGCTCCGGCGTGGGGCCTTCGCTCTTGAAGCGGTCGATCACCGAATCGATCGCGCTCTCGAGCCTGGTGAGATCGGTGCCGGGAATCGGCACCACGGTGAGGTCGACCGTTCCGGCGTTCTCGTTCATGTCGGGGCGAAGCGAAATCGCCGACGCCCACTTCCGGCGATAGACGAATTCCTGCGTCAGCCACTGGGTCCGGTCGCCGCTGATGATCGACCCCATCACGCTGAGCGCCGCGCGGTCGGCGGAGCGATCACCCACGCCGGGCCAGTCGACGAAGAGCTCGGGAAGCGAGACGTTGTCTTCGTAGACGAAGCGCTTCGGGTGATCGAGGTGCGCGGCGGGAACTACCGGTCGGGTGATCGCGGGGCCGCGCGGAATCGGGCCGAAGTACTTCTGCACCCACGCCTTCGCCTGCGCCGGGTTGAAGTCACCGGCGATGACGAGCACGGCGTTGTTGGGGCCGTACCACTTGTTGTAGAACGACGTGACGTCGGACTTCGACGCCGCGGTCAGGTCGGTCATCGACCCGATCACCGGCCAGTAGTACGGGTGACCCGGCGGGTAGATCTGCGACTGCATGATCTCGTCGACCCGGCCGTAGGGACGATTGTCGTAGCTCTGGCGCCGCTCGTTCTTCACGATATCGCGCTGCGCATTGAGCTTGGCGGTGTCGAGCGCGTCGAGAAGCCAACCCATCCGGTCGGATTCGAGCCAGATCTCGGTCTCGAGGTAGTTCGACGGTACCGACTCGTAGAAGTTGGTCTTGTCGTTGTTGGTCGAGCCGTTGTTCGAACCGCCGACTCCCTCGGTGAACTTGTCGTGCGTCCCGTACGGAACGTGGCCCGATCCGGTGAACATCACATGCTCGAAGAGGTGGGCGAAGCCGGTCCGGCCGGTCTCCTCGTTCTTCGACCCGACGTGATGCTCCACGTCGACTGCCACCACCGGCGTGGTATGGTCCTCCGAGAGGAGAACCGTGAGCCCGTTGGCGAGCTGGTACTCAGTGACCGGGATTTTGGCTTCCGGCCGGGGCGCCGGACGCGCCTGCCCGCTGGCTGTGGGCGAAAGCGCTGACGCAAGCGCCAGCGCGAGGACGACAGACGAAGCTTTCACGGGATCTCCTGCGGGAATGTCAAATCGAAACAAAGGTACGAGAGAAACAGAGAAGGGAGAAGGGAAAAGGGAAAACGGAAAAGGAGGGACGAGGAGAGAAACCGGAGAGAAGGGAAACGGGCAACGGAGAGACGAGAGACGCAACAGGAGTGCAGGGGAAAAGGAAACGGGAAAGGGAAAACGAGCCCCGGCCGGCACGGGTCCGGGGCCGCCACGTGCGACCCGACCGGCGCTGTCTCGTCTGATAGCAGCCGGTCCCGGTGCGCGCCGATTCGGGACCCCACCCCCTGCCGTGAATCGTGCCCCGGTGCGGCGAAACGATGATGCTCAGGCGTCCCGGACGTGGTATCAAGGAGAATGCCGATCACTCCACCTGCCGACCTTGGCGTGGTGCAGCGCAACGCCCAGCGCCTGACCGCCGCGATCGCCCGCTTCCGACCCGCGATCATCCCCCTCTTTTCGCTCAAGTCGGGATGTCCCGACCTGATCGGCACCGGGGTGGGGCTGCGGGCCGGTCCGCGCCGGCTGATCCTCACCGCCACCCACGTCCTCCGCGGATTCACCGGTGACACGATCCACCTCCCGGTGGAGGACGGATGGTGCCCGATTGCCGGCGATACCCACTTTGCCGCGACCCGCGGAATCCGGAACCCCGACGACGACACCGTCGATGCGGCGCTACTGGCCATCGACGAAGAAAGCGCTGCCGCCTGGCGCGGCTGGCTCGTCCCCACCGATCTCTTTCCCGGATGCCCTGCCCGGTCGGCCGATCGTTTCGTCGTGGCGGGATTTCCCCGCAGCGAAGTCAGGATGGGGGCCACGGGCAAGCGGGTCATTCCGCGCGCCGTCCGGTACTACGGGCATGCGGTGGCTGAGTCGAGGTACCCGCCCGTTCTCGCCGATCCTGGCGTGCACATCGCAATCGCCTTTCGGCGGCGCACCATCGTCGAGGATGGACAGCTCGTCAATCCGCCGCCGCTCTATGGCACCAGCGGCGGAATGCTGATCTGGGCGCCGGGAATCCGGAGCCCGTCGCGGATTGGCGACAATCGATTGGCCGGCATCCTCATCGAGGAGCACGGCGCCCCCAATCACTTGCTCCTGAGCACCCGGATCGACGTCTTCCTGGCCTTGATCCACGACCGCCTTCCTGAGCTGCGTCCCTTCGTGCCATTGCCGCGGACAGTGCCGCGCAGGCGGCGATGGAGCCGACCGCGGCGCAGTTAACACCCCATTCCGAGGGATCCGGCACTGCGACGCGCAAATCCCGGTTCGCCTCGTGGGCTGCCCGGAGCGCGCCTTAAACGCGCCTTTCACGTATTCGGATCGCCGATCCGCCGAGCGCGCGCTAAGCGCGCGGAGCGGCAGCCCACGATGCGTTAAGGACGTTGTGCTAGCCGAGCGGCAGGCCCACGAGGCATTACGGAAGTTGTCATCGCAGGTTGTCAGGCCACGACGCACTAAGGAAGCAGTTATCGTCGAGCGGCAGTTCCCTCGCTGCGCTCGGGATGACAGCGCAGATGGGCCGCCTGTCAGTTCAATGCTCCCACCATGTTCTCCACCGCATCGCGCAATGACCGCGACACGATCAGGTCCCGCACCGCCGCGAGATCGCCCGTCATGATCCGGTCCCCTTCGAGCGGCGGCACCACGCTCCGCACCAGCGAAATCGCAGCACCGACACCGGGCCCCGGCACCAGCGGCTTGTGGAACTCCAGCGCCTCGGTCGCGCTCAGCACCTCGATCGCGATCACCCAGCGCGCATTCTCCAGGATCGACGCGCACTGCCGCGCCGCGATCGTCCCCATCGAGACGTGATCTTCCTGATTGGCGCTGGTCGGGATCGAGTCGACGCTCGCCGGATGCGCCAGCACCTTGTTCTCGCTCACCAGCGACGCGGCGGTATACTGCGAGATCATCAATCCCGAATGCAGTCCGCCCTGGCGGGCCAGGAACGCCGGCAGCCCCGACACCGCCGGATCCATCATGTGCTCGATCCGCCGTTCCGAGATGTTCGCCAGCTCGGCGATCGCGATCTTGGCGTAGTCCATCACCACCGCCACCGGCTGCCCGTGAAAGTTGCCCGCCGAGATCACCGCGTCCTCATCGGCGAAGATCAGCGGATTGTCGGTGACGGCGTTGATCTCGCGAGTCAGCACCTCCGCCGCATGACGCAGCGCGTCGCGCGAGGCGCCGTGCACCTGCGGCACGCAGCGGAGCGAATAGGCGTCCTGGATCTTGTCGCAGTCGGCGTGGGAGGCGTGGATCGGCGAATCGGCGGAAACGGCGAGGACATTGGCCGCGGTGTCGGCGGCGCCGGGATGACTGCGGATCGCCATGACTCGCGCGTCGAACGGCGTGCGCGATCCCTTGAGTGCCTCCAGCGACATCGTCGCCGCGATGTCGGCGGCCGTCGCCAGCTCCAGCGCATCCTGCACCGTGAGCGCGCCGATCGCGGTCATCGCCTGCGTGCCGTTGATCAGCGCCAGCCCCTCCTTCGCCTCCAGCGCGATCGGTACCAGGCCGACCTCTTCGAGCGCGCCGGCGGCGGGGAGCACCGCGTCGCCGAATTCGACCTTCCCTTCGCCGATCAGCGCCAGCGCCATGTGCGCCAGCGGCGCCAGGTCACCACTCGCGCCCACCGATCCTTGCGACGGAATCACCGGATGGATGCCGTGATTGATCATCCCGATCAGCAGCTCGATCACCGCGATCCGCACGCCGCTGTATCCCAGCGACAGCGATTGCGCGCGAAGGAGGAGCATCGCGCGCACCACTTCCTGCGACAGCGGTTCGCCCACGCCCATCGCGTGCGACCGCACCAGGTTTCGCTGCAGCTGCTGCACGTCGGCCGGGGGAATGTGGACGTTGGCGAGCTTGCCGAATCCCGTGGTGACGCCGTAGACGGTGCGCCCTTCGGCGACGAGCCGTTCGATATAGTCGCGACTGCGGATGATCCGGTCGCGCGCGTCGTACGACAGCGCCACCGGTGCACCATCATTCGCGACGCGCATCACGTCGGCGAGGGTGAGCGGGACCCCGATCATCACGGAGTCGGTCGATGTCGTACTCAGAAGGTCAGCTCCGTTCCGCCAATGAAAATCCGGTCGACCGGCGTTCCTCCCAGAGTGTACACGATGTCGCGCCAATCGGGGTAGTCGGTGATGATGAAGTCGGCGCGCTGGCCGACGTGCAGCCGTCCGGTGTCGCGCAGTCCCAGCGCCGCGGCGGCGTTGGCCGTCGCCGCCGTGAGCGCTTCGCACACCGACAGGTGATTGATCCGCACCGCGAGCGCCATCGCGAGTTGCGTCGAGCAGAGCGGCGACGATCCCGGATTGAGGTCGGTGCCGACCGCGACCGCCGCACCGGCGTCGATCAGTGCCCGCCCCGGTGCCGCGGGGATTCCGAGGTGCAGCGTCACCCCCGGCACGATCACGGCGACCGTGTCGCTCGCGGCGAGTGCCGCGACCTGCTCCGCTCCCGACGCTTCGAGGTGATCGGCCGACAGCGCATCGAACTCGATCGCCAGCTCGACGCCGCCGAGCGCGGTAAACTGGTCGGCGTGCGCCTTGATGCGCAGTCCGGCATCGCGCCCCGCGGTGAAGATTCGCCGCGCGTCGTCCACTGTGAACGCGTCGCGCTCGATGAAGACGTCGACCGCGGTGGCGAGCTTGCGCCGCGCCACCTCCGGAATCATCTCGCGGGTGACCATCTCCAGATACGCCTCGCGCTCCGCTTCCGCCCGCGGCGGGACGTGAATCAGCAGCGTCGGGATGATCGTCGCCGGCGACTGCTCGGCCAGGATCCGGATCGCTTCCAGCGATTTGATCTCGCCCTGATGCGAGAAGCCGTAGCCGCTCTTGATCTCGATCGTCGCCGCACCGCTGGTGATCAGCAGGTCGAGTCGCTCTTCGGCGACTTCGGCGAGCCAGCGCTCGTCGTTGAGGTTAGTCGCCTCGATCGTCGTGCGGATGCCGCCGCCCCGAGCCAGGATCTCCTGGTACGAGGCTCCCCGGCTCCGCGCTTCGAAGTCCTCGAGTCGGTCGCCGCCCCAGACCAGGTGGGTGTGCGGATCGACCAGGGCGGGGACCACCGCGTTCCCGTTCGCCTCGATCACCTGCGTCGCCGTTCCCGACCAGTCGGCGCGCTCGCCGACCCAGGCGATCCGGTCGCCGACGATCGCGAGCGCCGCGTCCTCGATGATTTCGACCGCGTCCATCGCGTGGCCGCGGGACAGCCCGCTGCCGGTCGGCGTGGCGAGTTCGTTGATCTCGGTGACGAGCAGGTCGGCGTGCATCGGCGAAACATACGGGGATGGCGGCTCATGGTACGTTTGACCGACCGAGAGGAGTCCCCTGATGCCATCGATGCGACTGTTGTCGTGCTGCGCCATGCTCCTCGTTCCCGTCTCGGCGCGCGGCCAGGGCTTCGTGGCCACCATGATCGCCGCCAACAGCGCTGATTCGGCCGGCCGGCATCTCGATGCGGCCAGGCTCTACCAGCAGGCCTATCGTCTCTCCGGCTTCGACCCGACCGGGCTCGCGATCGCCGCGGAGAGTGCCACCCAGGGCGGCGACGCGGAGTTGGCGTTTTCCCTCCTCGATCGTGCCGTGGCGGGTGGCGTCCTCGAGCCACGCCTCTTCGCCGACAGCGCTTTCGTCGCGCTGCACCGCGACCCGCGCTGGGCTCGTCTCCAGGCCGACGTCGCGCGACGGACCGCGCGGCTCGATCTCCCGCTCCGCACCGAACTGCTGCAGCTCGCCGATCGTGACCAGCGCAACCGCCAGGGATTGGCTGCCATCATGCAGCGCTACGGTTCGCGATCATCGCAGGGCGACTCCGCGCTCAAGGCGCTGACTGCCGCCGATGCACCGATCCAGGCGCGGTTGCGGCAGATCATCGTGCAGCACGGCTGGCCGGTGCGGACAATGGTTGCCGATGACGGCGCCCACGCTGCGTGGCTGGTGCTGCAGCACATGCCGCTCGCCGACCAGGCCGCGCAGCTGCCTGGAGTCCTCGCCGCGGTGAAAGGCAACAACGCCCGCGCCGGCGACGGCGCACTCCTCGAGGACCGCGTCCTTGTCGGTACTCATCATCCGCAGCGCTATGGCACCCAGATGGCAAGCAGCGCGCACGGCGGTCCGCCCACCGTCGATTCGATCGAGAACGAGGCCTGCGTCGACGCCCGCCGGAAAACCGTCGGCCTCGAGCCGCTGGCCGAGTATCTCAAGGGGTTCGGGGTGACGTATGTGGTGAAGGGGAGGTGCGCAC
>DASYAK010000035.1:0-10936 GCA_036501385.1 Gemmatimonadales bacterium
GAGATCACCACGGCGCCGGCTGGCACTTGGTCCGAACTGCAGGCCGGCGGGATCATCGTCGACCCGTCGCTGCTCACGACCCTCGGTGTCAAGGTCGGTGACACCCTCGCGCTGGGTGCCTCCCGATTCCCGATCGTGGCGACTGCCACGAATGTGCCCGGCGACATCGGGCTGCAGATGGCCTTCGGTGCCCGCGTCTTCATTGCGACCAGTGCGTTGCCGGCGACCAGGTTGATCGCCTTCGGTTCGCGGGCCGACTACGAAACATTCATTCGTCTTCCGTCGACAATCAATCCGCAACTGGTCGCCACCGCAAATGCCGGGGCGATGCGACGGGCGCAGTACTCGCTGCACACCATCGCAGAAGATCGTGACAGTCTGACCCGCGGCTTGATCCGCCTCGGCAACTATCTCGGACTGGTGGCGCTTGCTGCACTTCTCCTCGGCGGCCTCGGGGTCGCCAGTGCGGTCCACGTCTTCATACGGCAGCAGCTGGACAGTATCGCAGTGCTCCGCTGTCTCGGCGCAACATCGAGCCAGATCTTTGCAGCCTATCTTCTCCAGGCCCTCGGCATGGCGCTCCTCGGCTCGTTGATCGGCGCGCTGGCCGGCGTCGGACTCCAGCAGCTGATGCCCTATGTGGTCAGAGATTTTCTTCCGGTCGGCGTGCGCGTCATCCCGTCGCCGCAGGCGATTCTGGTCGGAATCGGAAGCGGGCTCTGGACTGCAGCGATGTTCGCCTTGCTTCCGTTACTGGGCATCAGGTCAGTGGCACCACTGGTCACCCTGCGGCGCAACGTCGATCCGGTGCCGATGCGCTGGGATCTGCTCAGGATCGGGGCCGCGGTGATCGTCCCGGCCAGCGTCGTCGCCCTCGCCGCGATCCAGGTCGGCTCGTTGCGACACGCGGCGGCGTTCGCGGCGGGATGTGGCGCCGCGCTCGCTGTCCTCTGGATTGCTTCAGCCATTCTTATTGCCGCGGCCCGCCGTTGGACACCGGCGATTTCGGCATATCTGCCGCGGCAGGGGCTTGCCAACCTTCACCGCCCGGCCAATCAGACGGTCACCGTCGTCCTCGCCCTCGGCTTTGGCGCGTTCATACTAACGACGCTCTTCACCGCGCAACAGAACCTCCTGCGTGCAATGCGAATTGACGACGTCACCGATCGCGCCGACCTGGTGCTGATCGACATTCAGAATGAACAGCGAACCACAATTGATTCGATTCTACACGCCGCCCGCCTGAGCTACACGCCGTATGTGCCGATCGTCCCGATGCGGATCCTCGACCTGAAAGGCGAGGCGGTGGGGACACTGGTTGCGCGCGACAGCGCCCGCCGGGCAGCCGGCACCGACCAGCAGCGAGCCAATCGACCGGGGCCGTCGCCCTGGGCGTTCCGTCGCGAATTCCGCTCCACATACCGCGCCGATCGAATGTCGAGCGAGCGGCTCACCGCCGGACGATGGTTCAGTCGCGCATCGGGAGATGGGCGACGTGCGTCCGCGCCGGTCGAAATCTCCGTCGAGGCCGACCTTGCCCGTGAACTCGGCGTTGGAATCGGCGACCCGATCACCTGGGATGTGCAGGGCGTCCCGATCTACAGTCGCGTCACCTCGCTGCGAGACGTCAACTGGGCCCGCTTCGAGCCGAATTTCTTCGTGGTGTTCGCGCCAGGAGCGCTCGAACAAGCGCCGCAGTCATGGGTTACCATGGTGCGCGCGCCCGATCCGCTCGTGCGCGGCGCGGTGCAGCGGACAGTCGCCGAACACGCTGCGAACGTGACAGCCGTCGACATCGGTCAGATGGAGCACGCCGTCGAATCCGTGGTCGATCGCGTCATCCTGGCGATCCGGTTCATGGCGCTCTTTTCCCTGGTTACCGGGACGATCGTCCTGATCGGCGCAATCGCCACGAGCCGGTGGCAGCGAATCCGTGAGGGGACATTGCTCCGCACCCTTGGCGCAACGCGTCGGCAGGTGCTGGTAATCCTCTGCGTTGAATACGCGGCGCTTGGGCTGAGCGCGTCGCTAGTCGCCGTGGCTCTGGCTGGCGGCGCCGGTTGGGCGCTCGCGAAATGGGTCTTCGACACGCACTTTGTCCTGCCGATCATGTCGATGGCTGCGCTGGGTGCGGCACTCGTGGCACTCACGACGGTGGTCGGTCTGGCAAACTCGGTCGAAGCGCTCAATCGGCCGCCCCTGGAGGTGCTCCGCGCCGACTAGTCGCCGCGTTTACTGCCAACTCTTTTCCCCAACTCCGCCCCTCTTATACTTGAGCGATGCTTCCCATCGATCTTTCGAACCGGCGCGCCTTCGTTGCGGGCGTGGCAGACGACGGCGGCTTCGGATTCGCGATCGCCAAGGCACTTGCAGAAGCCGGGGCACGGATCTGCGTCGGCACGTGGCCGCCAGCCATGGGGATTTTCGAGAATCTCCTCGAACGGGGCAAGATCGCTGCGTCACTGCAACTGCGTCGCGGTGGCGCCATGACCTTCGAGCGGATCTATCCGCTCGATGCGGCGTACGACACCCTCGCCGACGCGCCGCCGGAGATTCGCGAGAACAAGCGCTATCGCGAGCGTGGCGACTTCTCGATCGCCGGCGTCGCAGCCGCTATTCGCGCCGATTTCGGCGAGCATCCTCTCGACATCGTGGTGCATTCGCTGGCGAACGGATCGGAGGTCAAGCGACCCCTCATCGACACGTCACGCCAGGGTTACCTCGGCGCGGTCGGCGTCTCCGCGTACAGCAATGTCGCGCTGGTCCGCGAATTGGCGCCCTTGATGCAGTCGGGTGGGTCGTTCCTCTCGCTCACCTACATGGCGAGTGAGCGCGCCATTCCTGGTTATGGTGGCGGCATGTCGTCCGCCAAGGCGGCCCTCGAATCCGACACGCGCGTCCTTGCCTTCGAGGCTGGCCGCCGATTTGGCGTCCGGGTCAACACGATCTCGGCGGGACCGTACGCGTCGCGCGCCGCGTCGGCAATCGGGATCATCGAGCAAATGGTTGAATACTGTCGAAACAACTCACCGCTGCAACGCAACCTCGACGCGGCCGACGTCGGCAATACCGCGGCGTTTCTCGCGTCGCCACTCGCGGCGGGCATTACCGGGGCCACGCTTTACGTCGACAACGGTTACCACGCGATGGGAATGGCGACCGATGCGTCCGCCGGACATCCATGAGCCCGATCGGCAGACGAGTCAGACCGGCATGACGTCCCGCCTTGCCGCCATGCTCGGCGCCGGTCTCGGCGCACTTGGAGTCGTCCTCGGCGCATTTGGAGCCCACGCGCTGCGCGCCAGACTCGAGCCGCGAGATCTCGAGATCTTCGAGACCGGCGTCCGATACCAGATGTACCACGCCTTCGCTCTTCTGGCTGCAGCGTGGCTTATCTCGCGGCAAGCACCCAGTGCGACGACGGCCGCGTGGGCCTTCGTCGCCGGAGTCATCGTGTTTTCAGGATCGCTCTACCTGATGGTTGCCACGGGGCAGCGGTGGCTCGGCGCGATCACGCCGATTGGCGGGCTCGCGTTTATCGCGGGATGGATTCTCCTGGGCATCGCGGCGTCAAGATTGCCGGAGTGACCTACCGCGGTTTGCTCTTCACGCTCGATCGCTGGTTCGCCGACGCCACCACTTCCGCCGGTCCGGGCGTCGTCCTTTGCCGTCGCGGGTGCGCGGCGTGCTGTCACGGACCATTCGACATTTCTCCTGCCGACGCTGAATTGGCGGCGGATGCAGTCGGTCGGCTCCATCCATCGGCAAAGACGCAGGTACGGGCCCGAGCACAGGAGCAGGTGGCTCGCTACCGCGCCGATGCAGCCGGGTGGGACGCGCCTTGGGATGTCGAGGCGCTGGGTGACGAGACCTTCGACATTGTCGCCGAACATCTCGCCGCGGAACCATGCCCGGCATTGGGCGACGATGGTGCCTGCCTGATCTACGACGACCGCCCCGCCACCTGCCGGATGATCGGACTCGCGATCCTTCCCACCGGCGATGATCCGATCCCCAACGCCTGTCCGATCATCAACACGAGCGCCCGCTACGCCGCGCTCGATCCGGTGCCATTCGACCTCGAGCGGTTCGAATCTGATGCCGACGCCTTCGACGTCGCGGCGTTTGGACGCGGATGGGTCTCGACCACCGTCGCCGGCGCGATCGAATCTGCCCGGCTGAAAGAAGAAGAGGTGGCCCCACCGGGAGCCACCTCGATCACTCGCTGACTTCGGTTCATCCCGCTAGTGCCAGGCGCCGGTCCACCACCAGAGCGTCCGGTTGTACGTGAAGAGGACGAAAAGCGCCAGAATCACGACGGAGGCGATCATCAGCGAAAACCCGAAAAGCCACGACAGGATCTTGATGTCGAACTTGAGGTGCATGTAAAACATCGCGACAAACCAGAACTTCATCGCCGACAGGACGAGCAGCACTGACACGAAGTGCGGCGCAAGTGCCGAGCTGAAACCGCCCCCCGACAAGTGACCGAAGCACACTTCGTAGAGAAGGACTTCCAGCGCCGTCAGCACGAAAAGAATGCAGGCGATCTGGACGTATTTCGATCCCGTGGCGTGCGGGATGTCGTGCGAATCGTGGACGACGGCGACGGTATCGCTCATGCATGCCCCAGGCTCATCAGGTAGACGACCGGGAAGATGATGATCCACACGACGTCAACGAAGTGCCAGTAGAGTGCGGCGATCTCGAGGTTGAGCGCCTTTTCAGGGGGAATCTTCCCCTTGTACGCGTCCTTGAGCAGGGTGCCGAGCCAGAGCGTTCCAATCGCCACGTGGGTACCGTGGAACCCCGTCAGCGTAAAGAAGCTCGAGGCGAAAAGATTGGTCGTGTACCCCATTCCGTCGCGAACGAAGTGGGTGAATTCATAGACCTGCATCCCGGCGAAGAAGATCCCGCACAGGACCGTGAGGGAAAGCCACGTCAGCAGCTTCTTGCGGTTCCCCTGCTGGGCACCGTTGAGCGCCATTACCACGAAGAACGACGAAAAGAGGAGCACGGCAGTGCCGGATGTGACCAGCGGCACGCCAAGCACATCCTTGGGCCCGGGCCCGGTTGCGTGCGAGTCGCGGTAGATCACGAACGTCGTGATCAGTGAGGCGAAAAACATGCATTCCGAACCGATGAAGGTCCAGATCGCCAGTTTCCGGTTATTTACCGGCAGCGAGGAGTGATGCTCCTCGTGGGCCGGTGCAGAGTCGTGCGGGAGTGCGGCGGCGGTCATCGAGCGCGATGCCTCAGTGAGCGATGTGAGACGTGTGATGGTCGGGCGGCTCGTACGACCACTTGAAGATCGAGAACGCCGCGATGGCGAAACCCGCCGCCGAGATCAAGCCAAATGGGAAGGCATGGCTCACCGGACCCCGTACCAGAATGCCGATCATGAACACCAGCAGGCCGATCGCCGTAGACAGCGGCCACCACGACGGGCTCGGCAGGTGAATGCCCTGGCCGCTCACGCGCGGCGGCTCGGGAAGGGTCCGCACGCCGGCGGCGCGCTTCATCGCCCAGAGGGCATCTTTTTCATGCACCTCGGGTTCAACGGCGAAGTTCCACTCCTGCGGCGGCGAAGGTATCGACCACTCGAGAGTCGCACCGCCCCAGGGATCGGCCGGGGCCTGCTCCTCGCTTCGCCAGGTCCGAATGATGTTGTAGATGAAGACCAGGAACCCGGCCGCGAGAATCAGCGCGCCAATCGTCGACAACAGGTTGAGCCCGCCCAGCCCGAGCCCGGCCGGATACGTGTAGATCCGCCGTGGCATCCCGAGCAGCCCGGAGAAATGCATCGGAAAGAATGTCACGTTGAACCCGATCAGCATCAGCCAGAAATGCAGCTTGCCGAGGCCCTCGTCGAGCATCCGTCCGAACATCTTCGGCCACCAGTAATACGCACCGGCTGTCAGCGCGAAGATCGACCCGCCGAAGAGCACATAGTGGAAGTGCGCCACCACGAAATACGAATCGGTCTGCTGCAGGTCGGCCGGCGCGACCGCGTGCATCACACCCGATAGCCCGCCCATGATGAACATCGCAATGAAGCCCAGGGCAAAATAGAGCGGCGTCTTGAACTGCAGCGAGCCGCCCCAGATCGTGCCGATCCAGTTGAAGATCTTCACGCCGGTCGGAATCGCGATCAGCATCGTCGCCAGCGAAAAGAACGAGTCCGCCAACGGCCCCATCCCGGTCGCGAACATGTGGTGTGACCACACGCCGAATCCGAGGAAGGCGATGAACGCCATCGAGAAGACCATCGCGCTGTAGCCGAAGAGCGGCTTGCGCGAGAAGACCGGCAGGATCTCCGACACGATCCCGAACGCCGGCAGAATCAGGATGTAGACCTCGGGATGCCCGAAAACCCAGAAGAGATGCTGCCAGAGCATCGGATCGCCGGCGGCCTTGAGCTGAAAGAAACTCGTCCCGAAGATGCGGTCGGCCATGAGCAGGATGAGCGCGACCGTGATCACCGGGAACGCCAGCAGCACCAGTACCTGCGTCACCAGTACCGACCAGACAAACATCGGCATGCGCATCAGGGTCATCCCCTTGGCGCGCATGTTGAGGATCGTGGTGAAGAAATTGACGCCGGCGGCCAGCGAGGCGATGCCGAGGATCTGCAGCCCCAGCATCCAGAAATCCATGTTGATGCCGGGCGAATACTGCCGCGACGAGAGCGGCGCGTAGCCGAACCAGCCACCGTTCGGCGCTGCGTTGAGCAGGAACGAGAAGTTGATGAAGAGCCCGCCGAGGATGAACACCCAGAGGCTCATCGCGTTGAGGCGCGGGAACGCCACGTCGCGTGCGCCGATCAGGAGCGGCACGAAAAAGTTGAAGAACATGGCACTGATCGGCATGACCGCCAGGAAGATCATGGTGGTGCCGTGCATGGTGAACAGCTGGTTGTAGAACTCCGGCGTCACCAGATGGTTGTCCGGCTTCATCAGCTGCAGGCGGATGATTTCGGCCTCGAGGCCGCCCATCAGGAAAAAGAGAAACGCCGACGCACCGTAGAGAATGCCGACACGCTTGTGGTCGACCGTGGTGAGCCACTCCACCAGGACGCTGCGCCGGGCCGTCGTGGCGTGCGCTGGTTCGAGAACGGTAGTTGCCATAGGTCTTAGTATCCTCGTCCCGTCAGCGCATCGTGCGCAGGTACGCGATCAGCGCCGTCACATCGTCGTCAGACACCGGAATCGGCAATTTCATCAGGACATCAGGCTTCACCTGCTGGGTATGCTCGATCCAGTTGCGCAGGTTCTCGTCGGTGTTCGGGAGCCAGCCGGCGCCGATCATCTTGCGCGTCCCGATGCCGCTCAGATTCGGACCGATCGCAGAGAGCACGTGCATCGATGAGATCGAGTGGCAGCTGGTGCAGGCTCGTGCGGTGAACAGTGACCGCCCGCGCGCCACCAGCGAATCCTGCGCCGTGGTCGACGCGGCGAGCATCGTGGCCGCGGTCGCTGGCGTGGCTCCCATCGGCATCCCGTTCCAGTTCATCGTCGAATCGTCGAGCCGCCGGGCGACGAACGCCTTGAAACTGTCGGGCGAATCGACCATCAGGTAGAAATCCATTCGCCCATGTTCCGTGCCGCAGAACTCGGCGCACGCTCCAGGAAACGCCCCGGTCACCTTCGCCGTAAACCAGAGCCGCGTCTCGCGATTGGGGAAGACGTCTCGCTTCCCGGCAAACTGGGGCACCCAGAACGAGTGGATCACGTCGTTGGACTTCATCCGCAGGTCGACGGTCCGGTTGATCGGGACGTGCAGCTCGTTCGCCGTCGTGATCCCGAGCTCCGGGTACCGGAACTCCCAGAACCACTGGTGTCCCACGACTTCGACCTTGAGTGGCGGCTGCCCATCGGGCGACGTCGTCGGCACCCTCGCGGTACTGAAGATCGTCTGAACCGTCGGCACCGCCACGATTGCCAGGACGACCGCCGGGATGATGGTCCAGACGATTTCGACCACCGTGCTGCCGTGGATCTGGTGCGGCTCGGCGTCGTCGGGCTTGCCGCGGAACTTGAACACCGCCCAGAGCAGCGCGCCCTCGACCAGGATGAAGACGATGGTTGCCAGATACACGGTCTTGGTGAAGACCGCATCGACCATCTGGGCGAAGTCACCACGGGGATCGAGCGTGGACTGCGGATACGGGCCCCCGCAACCGACGATCAGCACCACCGCAAGGACACACAGCAGACCGAATGGCTGAAACCACCGGCGCGGCACGCGCAATTGTCGCATCAGCAATACATCCCGGCTTCGGGTTCCGTCGATGGGGAGGTGTTCATGACAACGATTTCGGGGGTACAGGATACCCGGTTTGCGCGGCTCGGTCAAGAAAAACGCCCGCAGTTGCTGACTGTGAGCGCCATCTCACCACCGCTCGAGCGCCAGATCGAACGGCATCGGATCCGGGACGTCGAAGGAGAAATGCCACCATTCATCGACGTAGTTGACGAAGCCTGCGCGACGCATCGCGTCGCCGAGAATCTTCCGATTCGCCGCCTGCAGGCCGGTGGCGTTCGCGGTGTGCGCCCGATCGGAGAACTCGTCGAACCCGGTTCCCATGTCGAGCTCGCTCCCATCGGCGAGACGCGTCACCGTCAGGTCGATCGCAACGCCCTGGTTGTGCCGCGACCGGCGCGCGATGTACCCCTGATCGAGAAGATCGACCCGATGATTCGCGTCGCACCACGCCACCATGCCGAGCGTCGCCCGCACCGGTCGGTACCCGTCCCAGACCTTGAGCCCGAGTCCGCGGCGTTCGAGGTCGCGCTCGACTCGTGCGAGGGCCAGCGCCGCTTCCCGGCGGAGCAGCGGATGTGCCGCTCCATACCCCGGCAGGACCGCCCCGGTGAAGTTGTGGGTGCTGGCATATCGCAGCTCGAACCGGACGCCCGGGGCCGCAGTGGAAAGATCGACCAGGCGAGCACGCGCCACCGAATCGGGCGCGATTGCCTGAACGGGCACATTCGCCTGGGAGGCCTGACCCCCTTGGGGCGAGGCGCTCCCGGGATGGCACCCGCCGAGCAGCGCGACGGTGCCCCACCGAACAATGGTCCGCATCCCGCCAATTTAGCGGCCCGGCCCCGTCGCCTGGGGCGACGGCGGCTCCCGCCTTCCCCCTTTCGTCGGGAACCGAGTAGTATTGATGAGAATACCGCGCGGTCCATCCGGCTCGAGCCGGATGGACCGTACCTTGTTTTTCGAGTCCTCACCAGCACCAGGCCCGTTCCGGCCGACGTGCCGCGGACCTTGCCAGGACAGCAGCATGATCCGGGAAATGCGCGAACAACTCGGCCGCGAGATCGAGGAACTCACTCACGAACTCGCCGTTGTCCTTCCCCAGGCCATTGCCACGGCCGTGGAGATGGGCGACCTCAGGGAGAACTCCGAATACAAGTCGGCGCTCGAACGACAGCAATTTGTTCAGGCACGGCTCGGTCAACTCCATCAGCGACTCAACCAGCTGACCCAGCTCGCCAACACCGAAGCGCCGATCGATCGCGTTGGCCTGGGCTCGCGCGTCAAGGTCGAGGACCTCAAGACCGGCGAAGAGGAGGAATACACCCTCGTCCTGGCCGAGATGATGGATATCGATGCCGGTCACATCTCGCTCGCGTCGCCACTGGGGCGCGCCCTCAAGGACCGGCAAGTTGGCGAGGAGGTGCAACTGCAGTTGCCGACGATGCGCCGCCGGCTCCGGGTCACCCATCTCATCACCGTGCATCAGCTGGGCGGCAGGAACTGAGGTGGAGCATTTTCCCAAGGAACTCATCGTCGTCGGCGACCGGGTACTGATCGCCATTGAAGACGGTGACGAACAGCGCACCCGGGTCGGGCTCTACCTCCCGGCGACCGCCGTCGACAACCTCGCGGTCCAGACCGGATTGATCGTCGCGACTGGCCCCGGAGACCCGGTCCCCGATCCGACCGCGTTCGAAAACGAACCGTGGAAGATCGACGACCGCCCGCAACGCCATCGACCGCTGCAGGCGCGGATTGGCGACCACGCCATCTTCTTTCGCAAGGCCGCCGTCGAGATCACCTTCGAGGAACACCATTACCTGGTGGTTCCGCAGGCCGCCATCCTCGTCCTGGTTCGCGACGCCGTCGCACTCCCCTGACCCCAGCTCTCGTCCTCTGGCGCGCACTTCTCCTGCAATGTGTCGCCTGCGGGCGGCGTCCGGTCCTCCTCAGCTGGTTTCTCGAGTCGCCTAACTGCCCGCACTGCGGCTTTCGCCTCGATCGGGCTGAGCGGGGGTATTGGCTCGGCTCGATGACCGTCAATACTTGCGTCACGCTGACCGCTGTCACCGTCGGTATCGCGCTGGCGATCTGGCTGGAATGGCCCAGCCCAAACTGGAAGGCGATCACGATCGCCGGCGTAATTGCGGCGATCGTGCTCCCGCTGGCGATCTTCCCCTGGACCAAGACATTCTACCTGGCGATCGACATGATCTTCCGGCCGCCGTCCGAAGAAGACTTCACCGCCCCCGCCGAGCCGCCGCTCAATCGCGAGCTGCGCTAGAGATATCTCGCAACTGCCATCGCCAGCACCGCGATGATGATGAAGATCGACCCGACCGTGCCGTAGGCGATCAGCCGCCCCCGGATTGCATCGATCCGTGGCGCAAAGGCACCACGGCCCTCTGGCGGAGCCTGCATCATCTCGGCGCCGAGCCTTGACAGGCGCACCATCGTCGGCTTGACGAAGATGATCCCGATCAGAAAAGCGATGATCGCTGCGATCATCCCGGTCGCAATTCCCGTCCCGAATGGTGACCGGAACCAGCTCGGCGTAAATCCCGCCGAGTCGCGGCGCACCAGGTCAAGGCCCGCAAGAATGGTCAGCAACGCGGCAGTCAGGATGATATCGAAATAGTGCCGGCGATTCATCTCCTGAACCACTCGCACA
>DASYAK010000036.1:0-51181 GCA_036501385.1 Gemmatimonadales bacterium
GATTCGCCGTGAAGACCAGAAGGACATCGAGTGGCAGGCGGACCGGGTAGCCTTTGATCTGAACGTCGCCTTCCTGCATGATATTGAAGAGCCCCACCTGGATTTTCCCGGAAAGGTCCGGCAGCTCATTGATGGCAAAGATGCCGCGGTTGGCGCGGGGGAGGAGGCCAAAGTGCATGGTCAGCTCGTCCCCGAGCAAATGCCCGCCCCGCGCGGCTTTGATCGGATCAAGGTCGCCGATCATATCGGCGATGGTGACATCGGGCGTGGCAAGTTTCTCCACGTAGCGCTGATCCCGCGTCGCCCATGCGATTGGTGTCGCGTCACCAGATTCCGTCAGACGCTCGCGGGCGAACTTCGAAATCGGCGCGAATGGGTCATCGTTGATCTCGCTCCCGGCGACAACCGGGATCGCATCATCGAGAAATGCAGTGAGCCCGCGAAGGATGCGGCTCTTTGCCTGTCCGCGCGTGCCGAGGAGAATGAAATCGTGCCGCGCGAGAATCGCGTTGACGAGCTCTGGCTCGATGGTGTCTTCGTAGCCGAGTACGCCCGGAAAGAGTGGGTCGCCAGACTCGAGACGAGCGACCAGGTTCGTGCGCAGCTCGTCACGAACTGACCGGTTGCGCAGGGGCGGATCACTCCACGGACTCTGCGCGAGTTCGCCGAGGGTACGAGGACGTGCAGACATGATGACTCCGGAGAACATTTCGCGACGGTGACAATCGGCGCGACAGGGACGTCACCAAGACGCATTGATCGCACCCCGCAAGTTAGCAACGGCGGGACCGGTAGCCCGGAAGTTGAGGCGGGGAAGGAGGTTAGGTGCTTGACAGCCCGCGTCCCATGCCTAACTTGTTCCCCGGTGCATCCGGGCGACAGCGGCCGATACGCGGTACCGGCCTCGGTGACCAACGTCATCAAACCAAAGGGAGAGGCGATGCGGAAGGTTCTGATTGCGGCGGCCGTGCTGGCCGTTGCGGCATGTGGCGAGAAGAAGCCGGCAGGTGGCGATTCGACCAATACCATGGCCCCTCCTCCGGCGATGTCCACCGACACGACGCACAAGGACTCGACGATGGCCAAGGACACGTCGATGAAGATGGACACGACGCATAAGGACACGACGACCAAGAAGCCCTAACCGCTGGGCGCTTCCCGCTGCACCCTGACGCCCCGGGCTCCAGGCTCGGGGCGTCGTGTATTCAGGCCACTGGCAATTCCGCCAGGTCAAACGGGGGCTCGATCACCATGGCGGCCCCCCCGCCTCCCTGAACGACCTCGCCAACTGCGACCTCGCGGCGGAGAATGGCAAGGGCCAGGGTCCGGCCAGCTATCCGTCCGATGGTCCGCAACGTCCCGGCAGCCTTTCCCTCGCGGTTCACGATCCGGTCAGCGGGCTGGATGCCGGCCTCGAAGATGAGCCCCCGCAGCGCACGATTGGCATGGCCCCGAAAATGGAGGCGGGCCACCGTCTCCTGTCCGGTATAGCAACCCTTGTCGTAGCGCACGCCGCCGAGCTCGTCGAAGCGGACCTCCTGCGGGAGGGTGCGGTCGTCGATCTCCCGCCCGAGGGCTGGCCAGCCAAGGATCAGGCGCGTGGCACTGGCCCACTCGGCGGGTCCCATCGCACAGCCATCGGCGGCGAGCTCGGCGTCGATCGAATCAGCAGCGTCGCCAAGCGCCATGGCGGTGAACGGCGCCGGGCCGTGAGGCGGAAAGACCGTGCCCGATTGGAGTGCCGGAGTCGCCGATCCGCGTAACCAGCGCACAGCAACGATACCGGTTCGATCGCTGGCTCGCGCAAGGCGCGGAGGGATCGTTCGCATGAAAAGTTGTGCCGTGGTTGCGCGCGCCGACGCCGGGACCAGGACCCACGCCGCGTCGCCGTCGCGGAGTACCCACGCGTCGGTAATGATCATTCCCTTGGGAGTGAGAAAGGCGCCCCACACGGCGGCGCGGTCGGGCATCTTCGCGACATCGTTGGTGAGCAGTCCCTGCAGGCAAGTGATCGCTCCGCGACCTTCGATGCGGAAGATGGCGTCATCGATCGCGATGGCGTGACGCTGACCGGTCAGCGTCGCGTAGTCCGCGACAGATAGGGTACAGTCCGGCGGCAGCGGATCCATCGTTGAAAGTTAGGGGAGCGCCAATCCAAACGAGAGCGGTCGAAGGATGCTCTGCTCCCCGTCGCCGACCGGGAACGGGCTGGCGGTTCGCTGGTCAGGCCGCGCGGAACTGACCGAGAAATTCGACTTCGGGGCAGGCCCGCAATTTCGCGAAGGCCCGCTCCCGGAGCTGGCGGATCCGTTCGCGCGTCACGCCGAGCGTTTCGCCGATCTCTTCAAGCGTGAGCGGGTCGCCGGTGGAGTCGAGCCCGTAGTAGAGCGACAGGATCCGCCGCTCTCGCGGGGTGAGGTAGCGTCGGAAGAGGCGATCGATGAAATCCCGGCGCAGCACGATATCGGTGTTGCTCTCGATCTCACTTCCCTCGCCAACGGGAAGCCGCTCTCCCAGGGTGGCGGCGCGCGAGTCGCCGGTTTCGATCGGCGCATCGAGCGACACCTCGGTCACAAAGAGGCGGCGCGCATGCCGCACATCATCCAGCGGCATCGCAAGCGCCACCGAGAGTTCCTCGTCGGTGGGAGTGCGTCCCAACTCCTGAGCCAGCAGCCCCTGTGACTTGGCGAAACGGACCACGGCCGTGTTCTGGTTGAGCGGAAAGCGGACCGACCGTGTCTGCTCGGCAAGTGCCTTGAGCACCGCCTGGCGAACCCACCACACCGCGTACGAGATGAACTTGACCCCGCGCTCCGGATCGAATTTGCGCACCGCACGGAGCAAGCCTTCATTGCCGATTGCCACCAGGTCGCTCAGATCGAGACCATGTCCCTGATATCGCTTCACGAACGCGATGACGAATCGGAGATTGGCTGTGACGAGCCGCTCAGCCGCGACGGAATCGCCGGCGCGGGCGCATCGGGCAAGGGCACGCTCTTCCTCCACGCTGCCGATCATCGGCAGGTCCTTGATGTCGCGCAGGTACTGCTCGAACGATTCGGCTGCGGTCACCGGCACGGCACGCGCCCGCTCGGGTACACGGCGGCTTCGACGGGGCATCAGGGGCCCACTCTACGGCTGAGTTTTTTGGGAGAAGGTCAGGAAAACTACTGTCGCAAGATGGCAGGAGCAGTCAGCTTGTCAAGTGGCGTAAATACCTGTCAAGCAAGGAGTTGCAAGGCTGATTGTTGCACATTTCCCGCAGAGATTCAACATCGAGCTATCCACATCAATGTGCACGGACGCCACAACTCTTTATTGGATCAGCAAGTGGCTCGACATTCGACGTCAACGGCAATGTGACTAACTCGGCGGATCAGAATGGCACGAGGGGAGGGTGCGGACCAGCGACGGATCGAGCGGGAAGGTCCAGCTATCGTCCTGATGAGCCATCGCGCCGAACGATGAAACCAGTGCGGCCCGCACTGTGCCGGCGCGGTTCTTCTTGTCAGCGCGCATGGCTCGCTCGATCACGTCGCGATCGAGTCCCGGCGGTGGATCGGTCGGGAGACCGAGTTGCGCCAGCAATCCTCCGATCCGGTCTGCAGTACCGGCGGGAGCGATTCCCATCCGTTCGGCGATGCGGGTCTCGATGACCAGGCCGATCGCCACGGCCTCTCCGTGCGGAATGGCGTAGTCGCTGGCCCGTTCGAGCGCGTGCGCCACGGTGTGCCCTGCGTTGAGCACCGCGCGCCTGTCGCTCTCCCGTTCATCATCGGCGACGACCCCCGCCTTGAGTTCCGCGCTGCGATGAATGAGGGTCTCCAAGGTCGGAAGGTCGCGCGCCAGGATCGCGGTGGCGTGGGCGGCGATCCAGTCGCCGTAATGCGCATCGAGTGTCACCCCGTGCTTGACCGCTTCGGCCAGTCCTTCGCGATAGGATCGGTCACCGAGGGTGACCAGCGTGCCGGGATCGCAAACCACAGCGCTGGGCGGGTGGAACGCACCCACGAGATTCTTGCCAGCTCGGGTATTGACCCCGGTCTTACCGCCGACCGCGGCATCGAGCATTCCAAGCGTGGTGGTTGGAACAGCGATCCACGGCACGCCGCGCAGAAACGTGGCGGCGACGAACCCCGCCAGATCGGTCGTCACGCCACCACCCATCGCGACGAGCACGGTGTGACGATCGCATCCCGCGGCGAGGAGCTGATCGGTGAGCGAGCCCCAGTTTTCGCGCGATTTGTGTTCCTCGCCGGCCGGGAAGTCAAGTGCGATTGCACCGGAGAGGGGAGATCCGAGCGCGTGCGCCACGGTGCTGTCGCTGATCACGACCGGCGTCGCCCCGGGGTGCCGCTCGGCCAGGAGCGCGGGGAGGTCGGCGCGCGAGCCAGTACGGACGATCACGGCGTAGCTCCCGCCCGCGTGCCGGACCGACAGCGGAGCTACCAGACGGAGTCTCCGACGCCGGCCCGATGGTTGGCGAGGCGCGCCAGCGTGAAGAGGAGATCCGAGAGGCGATTGAGGTAGACGAGAAACAGCGGTGGCACGTCGCTGTCGCGCGCCAGCGCAACGACGCTTCGTTCGGCGCGACGGCAGACGGCTCGAGCGACATGAAGTGCGGCGGCCTTGGCGCTTCCTCCCGGAAGAATGAACGCCTTGAGCGGTGGCAGTTCGAGGTCGGCCGCGTCGATCGCTGCTTCGAATTCAGCGACGCGTTGCTCCGACAGGGTGGCGCGCTCGAGCGCCTTGCGGACCTTGTCGGGGTCGGGCGTCGCAAGGTGACCGCCGATGGCGAAGAGGTCGCGCTGAATTGCCTCGAGGAGCGGATTGGCGAGGTCGGTTGGCGGGCACGCTCGCGCCATCCCGATCGCGGAGTTGAGTTCGTCGACCTCGCCATACGCCGTCACTCGGCGATGATCCTTGGCGACGCGCCCGCCGCCGAAGAGCCCGGTGTCACCACCGTCGCCAGTGCGAGTGTAGATCCTGGAGGACACCACCGAAAAGTAATCCGGTATCCGCGCCACCTCCGGAGATTCCGGAGCGCTCGTCAGCGATTGGCGCGAGCGACCTGGAGCATCGATTCGAAGTCGGTGAACTTTTCCCGTGGCCGCCCCGCTGGCGCGCCGCGTCCGATCTCGGCCCGGTCGATCGCCTGCCAGTCCGACCATGACACCACTTCGATTCCGCGTGCCGCGAGCAGTGCGTCGAAGACCTCGGTGCGATGCACGGCAGGCGCAAGGCGTCCGGAGACTGCGTCCGCGAGGAGATGGTCAACCGTTTCAGCGGCGCACGACTTGTTGGTCCCGATGATGCCGTGCGGGCCGCGCTTGATCCAGCCCGTCACATAGACGCCGCGCACCGGCGTCGCACTGCCGGGGGCCTGGACGACGCGGCCACTGATGTTGGGGACGATGCCGCGTTCCGCGTCGAACGGGAGTCCCGGAATTTCGATTCCACGGTACCCGACCGAGCGAAAGACCAGTCCGACAGGCAGCCCAATCATGGCATCAGTCGGCTCGGCCCTCACGGAGCCGTGGCGATCGGCGACCAGGCGGTTCTTCACGGCGCGGAGTTCCTCGACGCGGTCGCTCCCGATCAACTCGACCGGTGATACGCAGAAATGGAAGACGATCCGGCGCGGCGCGCCCGTCGAACCGCGCGCGGCCCATTGGCGCAGCAGTCCGAGGTTGTTCTCGGCGGTGCGATCGTGATCGCGCGCGAGGTGATCGGCGCTGATCGGGTCGAGTTCGACGTCGGCCGGGTCGACGATGACATCGACACCTTCGAGCTCGCCGAGTTCACGGAGTTCGGGGGTCGTGCACGCGGCCTGCACTGGCCCACGCCGGGAGAGGAGGTGAAGCGACTCCAGGCGCCCCGAACGAAATGCGTCGAGGGCGTGAACGGCGAGATCGGTGGTCGCGAGATGGTCGGGAGATCGCGACAGGATCCTGACCGCATCCATCGCAACGTTTCCGATTCCGATCACCGCCGCCGCCCGCTGGGAGAAGTCGAATTCGCGGTCGGCAAATTCCGGATGGCCATTGTACCACGCCACCAGTTCGGTAGCGGCGTGACTGCCCCGAAGGTCCTCACCGGGAATGCCGAGGTGGCGGTCGGTTTCCGCGCCGACGGCGTAGATCACCGCGTCGTAGTGGGTACGAAGTTCGGCCACGGTAATGTCGCGCCCGACCTGCACGTTGCCGAAAAACCGGAAGCCGGGCTGCGCCGCGATGCGGTCGAAGATGCGGGTCACGGACTTGATCTTCGGGTGATCCGGGGCGACGCCGCCCCGGACCAGGCCAAACGGAGTGGGGAGCCGTTCGAAGAGATGAATTTCGATTCCGGAGGCACTCTTCTGCAACGCTTCTGCGGCATAGAACCCGGCAGGTCCGGCGCCGACGATCGCGACGCGAAGGGAAGCCGGAGGAATCGACATGCAGGAATCTAGGGCTTCGCCAGTTCGCTCACCACGCTGTCGATCGCGGCGATCATCCGGCTGCCGCCCAGCGTGTGGTGATTCGCCATCACCGAGAAGACGAGGACAGACGCGCCGGACCGCTCGATGAAACCGCTCAAGGTGTTGACGCCGCTGATCGAACCGGTCTTGGCGTGCACGGCACCCGCGGCGGCGGTCCCGGTGAACCGGTCCTTGAGCGTACCGGGCTTGCCGCTTTGCGGGAGGGCGGCATAGATCGCGTCAAAATCGCGGTGTCCATGGGCAAACCGGAGCAGCTTGGTGAAGGCGAGCGGAGTGACGTAGTTGTTCGCGGCGAGTCCCGAACCATCCTGAATGGCAAACTCGGTGGAATCGAGGCCGACGGAGTCGATCAGAAAGCGACGCTCGATCCGCCGTCCTTCTTCCCACGATCCCGCCGAGCCGAATCGCCGCCCCAGCTGCTTGAGGGTCATCTCGGCGAACCAGTTCTGCGACGGCGACAGGATTGGATAAAGCCAGTCGCGGAGGGGCCGGGACGTGACCTCCGCGAGCGCGGGCGTGGTGCGCGCGACGCGATAGGTGAACGAATCGACGGTCGACCGTGTCTCGCCGCGCACGGCGATCCCCGCCGCATCCAGTTCGCGGCGAAAAGCGATCGCGGCATAGCGATTCGGGTCGAGCACGGCGGCCGATTCGCTGCGCGTCGCCGCACCGGCCGGAAGCGCGCCTGTCGCGAGGTAACCCTTCCCGTCGCCGGTCCGGAAGATGTCGAACGTCCGGCGGGCGCCGCGGGGATCGACTTCGGCATGGTTCTCGAGTGCGAAGGCGCCGATGTCGGGGGTCATCACGATCCCGGGGGAATGTCCCACCGAGTCGCCTGCCGTTTCCGCGAAGTCGACGGAATTGTCGTTGAACCCAAGCCCCGACACGGGAGCGGCATACCACCAGCCGAGGTCGTAGTTCTCCCACGCCGGATGAATCACCTCGGGAGTGAAGTACGACCCGTCGCCTACGATGTCACCGGCAACTGCACGCACACCGCGATCGTGCAGTTGCTGCGCGAGCAGGCGCAGCTTCGCGGCGGGATCGCGATCGCAGACGCCCGGCTTCGTCGTGTCGGCGTCGTAGCACCGATGCGAAAACGTCGGGTCGCCGCGACCGTAGAGGACGAGGTCGCCCTCGACGATTCCCGCCGAGCTGATCGGGCCGGTCGCGTAGACCGATGTCTTCACCGTGAAGGACGGTCCCAGCAGGGAATTCGCGACCGTGCTGACGATCAACTTCATGTTGCTCGCGGGAATGAAGAGACGATCAGCGTTGCGGCCATAGACGAGGTGGCCGTCGAGATCCGTGACGGCAACTCCCCACAGGAGATGGTCGAGGCCGGGTGCATCGAGGCGCTGGTCGAGCCGCTCGCGCAGCGATTGCGCGGTGGCCTGGTGTACGGCCGTGACCATCGTGGCGATGAGGAGGAATCGGCTAGTCATACGCGACGCGAGGATCGGCAACGGCATAGCAGAGGTCCGTGACAAGGTTGGCGATGACGAAGACCAACGACAGGAAGAGAATACTCCCCTGGACGGCGGGGAGATCGCGCTTGTCGATCGCCGTCAGGACGTACCGGCCCACGCCGGGCCAGGAAAAGATCGTCTCGGTGAGGATCGATCCGGTCAGATACGATCCGAAGTCGAGGCCGATCACCGTGATGATGGGAAGGAGTGCGTTGCGGAGGGCGTGCCGCACGATCACCCTCGCCTCGGAGAGCCCCTTGGCGCGGGCGGTCCGTACTGGATCGGCGACCAGTGATTCGCGCATCGTCGCACGAGTCATCCGCGCGAGCATCGCAACCGATCGCATCCCGAGTGTCGCGGCGGGGAGGACCAGGAACAGCGTTCCGCCGTATCCCGACGGCGGCAGCCAGCGGAGCGCCACCGCGAACACGAGGATCAGCAACAACCCCACCCAGTACACGGGAAACGAGATCCCGGTGTACGCGGCCAGCGTCGTGATGCGATCGATCCACGAGCCGGGATGCACTGCGCCGATCACGCCGATGATCAGACCGAGAACGATCGCCGCGCTCATCGCCGCGGCGGCGAGGCGAAGCGTTGCCGGAAACCGGTGCAGGAGCTCGCGTCCAATCGGACGACCGGTGATGTAGCTGCGGCCGAGATTCCCGGTGGCGACGTCGGCGACGTAATGCCCGAACCGGACGTACACCGGATCGTCGAGATGCAGTTGCTTGCGAACCCGGGCAACTTCGGCGCTATCGGCGCGTTCGCCCACGATCGCGGCCACCGGATCACCGGGCGAGAGGTCGAGGAGGACAAAGGTCACGGCGAGGACGCCGAGGAGGGTCGGCACCAGCAATCCGAGACGCAACGCGACATAGCGGATCATCGGCTGATCGTGACGGTGGTCCACCGCTGGCCGGTGATCACCAGCGGATATTTCCAGCCGTGCACTTCGGGGCGCATCGCCCAGAGATCATCGGGGAACCAGCAGAAGATCCATGGCGCCAGATTGAAGACGCGCGCATCGATGGTGCGCAGTAGCGTCGCCTTCGCCGCGGTGTCGGTGGTGGTGCGGGCCTCGACGAGAAGCGTGTCGAGCGCGGGGTCGTGCAGGAAGGCGTAGTTGCCGCCGGTGCCCGCGTTTCCCGAATAGAAGAGCGGGTAGGTGAAATCCTCGCCATCGGGATAATCGGCGTACCAGTCCGACAGGAAGAGATCGGCGTCGCCGTTTCGGGCGGCGGCGCGCGCCGTCGAGGCGTCGCGTTCGACGATGTCGACCGCCACGCCCACCCGGGCGAGGTCGGCCTGGATCGCCTGGGCGATGCGAGCGAACTCCGCGCGGGGAGTCCGCCAGAGCTGCAGATGCAGATCCGAAGCGTGGCCGGCCTCGACCAGCAGGCGCCGCGCCGCAACCGGGTCGTATGCGTAGCGTGCTCGCGACGAATCGTAGCCGGCCAGCCCGGGCGGAATGCTTCCCGCGGCAAGAACGCCGCGATTGTGCATCACCTGCGCAAGGATTGCGGGAATATTCACGGCGTGATTCAACGCCTGCCGGACCCGGACATCGGAGAGCGCGCCGCGCCGCGTGTTGATCGCGACGTACCAGTCACGGAAGGCGGTGCGGTGCTGGAGCTCTGCGCCGTGGACGCGTTCCCATCGCTCGGTCTCTCCACCGGGGACCTCCACCACTGAAAGTCGGCCCGACTCGTATTCGGCGCCCTGCGTGAACACTTCCGGAATGATCCGCACGCGCAATGTATCGGAGCGCGCGGGCGTCCCCCACCAATGATCGTTCCGCGCGAATACCAGGAGGTCGTCGTGCGACCACGACACGAACTTCCACGGCCCGCTGCCGATCGGCGCCTCGCCGAAATCGTCGGGAACCGGAGTCGGCACGATCGCCGCAACCGGCATCGCGAGGAGCTTGGGGAAGATGTTGAGCGACTGCGTGAGGGTAAACGCGATGGTCGTGTCGTCGACGATGGTGAGGCCGCGCAAGGTCGTGGCACCGGAATCGATGACGGCACTGGCACCCACGATCGGCAGGAGCGGCCAGACACGTCCGCCGTGATTGGCCATCTGCAAGGCGCGAATCAGCGACGCTTCGATTGCGGCCGCGCCGAGCGGCCGGCCGTCCTGAAAAGTCACGCCCGAACGGAGGTGAAAGGTCCAGATGCGGCCGTCGGTTGAAGGCGACCAGGCAGTGGCGAGCCCAGGGATGAGGGCGCCGTCGGGGTCGAATTCGGTGAGGTTATCGAAGACGAGTGTGACGGCTTCGCCAGTCGGGACGTCTGTGGACAATGCCGGGTCGAGGGACCGCGGATCGCTGTTCCAGTAGTACTTGAGGCCGGGTGGAATGCCGCTGTTGCAGCCGAGGACGAGGCAAGCCAGCACAATGACGGGGCAGCGCATCGAGCTCCGGCGGGGGGCGACAGGTTGGCGTAACCCCTTCAAGAAACCAGATTTAGAGGATGCGGTCAATCGCGACCTTCCCGCTCGGCCTGGGCTCGGCCTCGAATCGGCTGGCAGCTGCTCTGGGCGCCGCCATTCTGGTCGGCGCGGCAGCGATTCCGGCCAGCGGTCAGCTGGTTGAGCCGGTGGTCCGGTCGGTGAACTTCAGCGGCAACCACAACGTTGACCCGGACCTGCTGGCAGCGTCGATCGCGACCACCGAATCGACGTATTTCGCGCGGGTGTGGTGGCTGCGCTGGCTCGGTCTGGGGCAGAAGCGAACCTTCAACCAGGCGGAGTTCGCCACCGATGTCTACCGGTTGCAGATCATCTTCAAGCGCAGCGGATATCCTGATGTGAAGGTCGATACGGTCGTGAAGCGTTCGCCCGGTGCAGTCAACGTGACGTTCAAGATCACCGAGGGAACGCCGAATCGTCTCGCCAGTCTGAATATCCTCGGCCTCGACTCGGTCGACAACGCGTGGCGCTATCGTCAGGATCTCCCGATCATCACCGGCGACGTGGCGAGCGACCTCAAATTGCACGAGACCGCCGACACGATCACGATGCGACTGCGCAACCACGGCTATCCCGACGCCATTGTGGTGGTCGATGAATCGGGAGGGGCCGACAAGACCAACGCGATCCTGCAGGTCCACACCGGACCATACGCGCGATTCGGCCCGATCACCGTCACCGCGCCGGCCGGAGTCGACACGGCGTTCGTTTCGTCGCTGGTTCCGGCTCGTCCCGGCAGCGAATATCGATGGCGCGACCTGCTCCAGTCGCAGCGGGCGCTATACGTTTCGGATCTTTTCCGGTCGGCCGCAGTGGGGATCGATTCGACGCGCTTCACCTTGCCGGATAGCGTGGTCCCGCTGGCGGTGAGCGTCCTTCCCAATTTCGGGCATCGGGTCAAGGCGTCAGCAGGATATGGGACCGATGACTGCTTCCGGGTGGGAACCGGATGGACCTCACGCAACTTTCCCGGCACGGGGCTGGTGCTCGATGTCACGGGACAGCTCTCGAAGATCGGCGTCGGGTCGCCACTCGGGTTCGGGCTGGAGCATAACCTGTGCGGATCGCTCCTCAACGATTCGATCGGATCGCGGGTCGCGAATTACGGCCTCAATGCCTCGCTCCGACGGAATGCCTTTCTGTCGGCGAGCAACGCGCTCACCTTCTCGGTCTTCGCCACGCGGCACAGCGAATTCGAGGTCTATCGCCGGCAGGAGGTGGGCACGTCGATCTCGCTCACGCGCGTGACGGCGATCGACGTGCCGATCACCCTCACCTACCGGATCGCCGACGGAACCACCACGGCCGATCCCGCGTCGTTCTGTGCCTTCTTCAATACCTGCGATGCCCGCGACATCTCGCAACTCCAGCAACGCCAGGTCCAGGGGACGCTGTCACTGAGTGCCGTGCGGCAGCGCCTCAACAATCCGGTCGATCCACTGCGGGGATCGATTCTGTCGGCGTCGGTGACGACATCGGCGCGGTGGCTCGGGTCGTCGTCGACGCAACAGTTCACGAGGCTGGTCGGGGACGCGTCGGGGTTTCTCCCGCTCACTCGCAACATCGTTCTTGCGGGACATGTCCGCGGTGGAATTATCGTTTCCCCTCGCGTGAGCATCGACAGTGCCGCCGGAAACTTCGTCCCTCCCGATCAGCGATTCTACGCCGGCGGCGCGTACGACGTCCGCGGCTATGACCAGAACGAACTGGGCCCGCTGGTGTACGTGGTGCCGACGGATTCGATCACGCCCAGCGGAACCTTCCCGCAGACGGCGGTTCGCGTCGCGCCGGTCGGCGGGACGCGAGTCGGGATCGGCAACCTCGAGCTGCGCCTGCCGACGCCGTTCTTCGCCGGACGACTCCGAGTTGCCGTGTTTGTCGACGCGGGCGCCCTGTGGAACGAAACCGGGCCGTCGCCCCTCCGCGTGACGCCGGGTGCGGGGTTGCGGTATTCGTCCCCGCTGGGGCCGATCCGCCTCGATTTTGGCTACAACAAGTATCCGCTCGAAGCCGGGCCGATCTATTCGATCAGCACCGACGGTTCGCTGACCCTCCTCCAGAACGGCTTCGTCAAGGCGAGCACCAGCAAGTGGACGCTGCACTTCTCGATCGGTCAGGCGTTCTGATGCGGGGAGCGCGACGGGTCGTCGTGACGATCATCACGGCCGTCCTGCTGCTGATTCCCGCCGCGCTCGGAACATTCGGCGCGCTGGTGCTCACGGCGCCGGGGCACGCCCTGCTGGCGCGGATCGCGTCGCGATGGATCACCGGTGCCGTCGCCGGGGCGGTGGAAATCGGCGCGTTGCGCGGCAACCTGTGGGATCATCTCGAACTCGACTCGCTGGTGGTGCGGGACGAGCGGGGCGCGGTGGTGTTGAGCACACCGCGCCTCGAGGTCAGTTATGTACTCCCCGAATTGCTGGCACACCGCCTCGTCTTCCGGAACGTTCGAACCGACTCGCTCATCCTTCACCTGGTCCGATTGCGCGCCGGGCGGTGGAACTACGAGGAGGTCTTTCACCTCGGCGAAGGGCCGGGGAATGGCCAGCCGCCGCCCACAGTGGCGATCGATGGACTCGATGTCACGCACGGGACGCTGCAGGTGGATGTGCCGACCACGCCCGGTCGCCCGCGGCAACCCGCGTCACGCAACGCGCGAGTCCCCGATCAACCGCGGATCGACACGACAGCCGATGGGCCGGTTCGGGTCTACGCGGCGACGCAACTCGACACCCGGATCCGGCTGCTGCGCATCTCCACGCCGCGGCACGATCCGCTGCTGGTCCGGATCACGGCACTGCGGGCGAATCTCAACGACCCGCGGATCGCCATCACGCAGTTTGCGGGACAGATACTCGCCGCGGGCGACACGCTGCGCTTCACCATCGACAGCGCCGGGATGCCGTCGTCGCGCTTGAGCGGCGGCGGCGCGGTCCGGTGGCCACACGACACGGTGCTCTACGATTTTGCGCTCGACGCTCCGCGCGTCGCCCTGCGCGATCTCCGCTGGATTCAGCCCGACTTCCCCGACTGGGAAGGTCACGGCCACGTCATCGCGCGATCGATCAACGGGTCGCGCAACGACTTCGTTCTCGATCATCTCGCCCTGGGCGACAGCAGCGCGAGCATCGCGGGCCACATGACCGTGATCACCGACAATTCCCGCGGCCTCGGGATGCATGGACTCGACCTCCAGCTCACGCGGGCTCCGATCGATCTCCTTCGTCCCTATCTCGACACCCTGCCGGTCTCGGGGTCGCTGACGGGGCATCTCGTTGCGGAGGGATTTCTCGACGGATTGCACCTCAACGGCGATCTCGTTTTTGCCGACCGGATGGTCGCGGGAGCGCCGGCATCGCATCTGGTTATCGATGGGCTGGTCCATTTCGGCGGGCCGCAGGGCGCCGTCTTCGAACAATTTCAGCTCAACCGGTCGGCGGTCGCCCTGGGCACGATCGATCGGCTGATCCCATCGCTTGCAATCACGGGTTCGCTCGGACTGAACGGGACGCTCGACGGAGCCTGGCAGAACGCCCAGTTCGTCGGGACCGTGGAGCACACTGCGCCGAGCGGGGCGCTGTCGCGGATGGCCGGCCGAGTCCGGCTCGATACCCGCGGGCCAGTCCTCGGTGTCGTCCTCGACGCCGACTTCGATCCGCTGTCGTTCGACGCATTGCGGAGCGGATATCCCGAACTCACCAGTCGTGGTACGCTCACCGGACACGTCACCGCCGATGGAAACCTCGACGAGCTCAACATCGACGCGACGCTCGACGGTGAGATCGGGAGCGTCCACGCCCAGGGACGGATCACCGTTGATGCACCCCACTTTGGTGCCGATTCGCTGGTGGTTGACATGGAACGACTCGACGCCGGGGCGCTTCTCGGCACCGATCTCTCGACGGCGCTCAATGGACGGGTGACGGCGCAAGGCAATATCGACACCGGGGCATCGCCCAGCGGCACCGTGGATCTGGCCCTCGACCGGTCGCGATTCGGGGGCGCGACGGTGGATGCACTCACCGGTGTCGTCCATGCCGACCGTGGCCTCCTCACCATCGACACCGGGACGGTGATCTGGAGTGCGGGAAGGGTCGACGCCCGCGGTACCATCGGGTGGTCCGCTCCGGATTCTGGGACGCTCACGGTGGCTGCAGCGGCCACGTCGCTCGCACCGTTCGATTCACTGGTTCGCGCGGCAACCGGTGTCGCAAGCGACACCGTGCATCCGCACGTCTTCGACGGCCAGGCGACGGCATCGTTGCAGCTTGCCGGAGCGATCGACAACGCCAGCGTGACCGGCACGGTGCACGCTTCAAACGTCGTCCTCGACGCGTGGCACGCCGCACTGCTCAACGCCACGCTGCGCGCCGACTCGATGGGCTCGCGCGGAATCGCGATCAGCGCCGTCATCGATACGGTCGGCAACGATGCCCACGTTGCCGATCAGCTCCGCGCCAGCGTGTCGGGTCGGGGAGACTCGCTGCGAATCGCCGGTGGGCTCGACATGGTGGCCCTCAAGGTCGGCGGAGGCGGGATCTGGCAGCACGAAGCGTCCGGAACGCGGATTCGCCTCGACTCGCTGTCGATGGGCTTTCCGCATCAACGCTGGGATCTGGCGCATCCCGCCGAAATCGTGGTGACCCAGGGGCAGGTAACGCTGCGCGACACGGTGCGGCTCGAAAGTGCTGACGGGAGTGGCGAAGTTCGTGTGAGCGGAGTCGTTCCCGGCGATCAGCCCGGGAAGCTCGACGCGAGCGCCAATGGTCTGTCGCTGCTCGACATCTTCGGCGTCGTCGAGCGCGACACCACCGCCCTCGACGGGCTGGCATCGTTCGACCTTCATCTTGCGGGAACGCGTGACGCGCCGACATTCAACGGTGACGCGTCGGTCGTGGGGGCCGTCCTCGGCGATGCGCAGTTTCCGGCGGCTACCGCGACTTTCACCTACGGCGGCCAGCGGCTGCATTCCGACGTGGCCCTCTGGCGGGCCGGTCAGCGGATCCTCGATGGAACCGTGACCCTGCCGCTCGATCTCGCGCTGGCTGGCCGGACCACTCGCCGGGTCGGCGGGGATCTCGACATCCGCGGCACGGCGGACTCGGTCGATCTCGTGGTGCTAGCAGCTTTGATCCCGACCATCCGTGATCCGACCGGGCAGCTCTCGTTCCATCTCAATGGCAGCGGTACCTGGGACGCACCCAGGCTCACCGGGACGTTCGCGATTCACGACGGCGCGCTCGGCGTGCCGTCGCTCCGGGTCCGATACGGTCCGATCAACGGGCGCGCGCGCTTCGTCGCCGATTCGCTGGTGATCGACACCTTGCAGGTGCGGAACGGAGATGGCGAACTCGACGTGACCGGCGGCGTTCGACTGGAACAGCTGACCCGGCCAACCCTCGACCTCAAGATTCACGCGCAGAGTTTCCTCGCCATGGATGTTCCCGGCGATATGACGCTGCGCGGCACGGGCAACATGCGCCTGACCGGACCGCTGCTGCAGCCGACGCTGACGGGTGACCAGGTCATCCTGTCACGCAGTGTGGTGTATTTTACCGACATCCTCACCAAGACGATCGTCGATCTCGAGGATCCGGAGAACGCGGCATTGATTGACACCACGGCGCTCCGGCGTCAGGGACTCGGCAACCAGTTTTCGATCCGGTTCCTCGATTCGCTCAATATCAACGCCCTCCCCGTGCGGATCGGCAACGATGTCTGGCTCCGCTCCAACGAGGCGAACATTCAGCTCGAGGGCAACCTGACCGTGGACAAGGATCGCAAGGTGTATGGCCTGACCGGCCTCCTCAACGCGCCGAGGGGGACCTACACCCTGCAGGTCGGGCCGATCTATCGCGATTTCAGCGTCGACCAGGGAACGATCCAGTACTACGGAACACCGGACCTCAACCCCGACATCAGCATCAAGGCGCATCACCAGGTGCGGACGATCGATGGGGATGATTTCAACGTCGTTGCGACCATCACCGGAACGATTCGAGAGCCGAAGGTTTCGCTCGACGCTCCCGGCCGCAATCTCACGGACCGCGACCTGGTATCGTACGTCCTCTTTGGTCGATCGGAGTTCCAGTTGACCGGCGCTCAGCAGGGGAACCAGCTCGGGAGTCTCAGCACCTCGGTGAGTCTTGCACTTGGGGCGCTCTCCAATCAGTTGCAGCACACGCTGATCAACAGCGGCGTGCCGGTGAGCACCTTCACCTTCCGGCCCGGCATTACTCCTGGCGCGGTAGTCTCGGGGTCATCGGTGACTCAGCTTGCGGCAGGATGGCAGTTCGGTCCGCGGTGGTTCGTCACCTTCGACGCCGGCGTCTGCTTCGGGTCATCGGCGAACTTCCGGCAGCGCAACTTCGGGGCGTCGATCGAATACCGGATTACCCGCCAAGTCCGCTTCCAGGCTGCCGCGGAGCCGGTACAGACCTGTATTACCAATCGTGCCGCCGACGTATTTACCCGGCTCGACCGCTACCAGCTCGGCGGCGATTTCCTCTGGCAGCGGGACTACTGAGTGGCGCGAGTGCTGCTGATCTTCAATCCCGCGGCGTCCCGGACCCACGACGGGATCGTCCGGGATATCGAACGGGTCTTCACCAGTCGGGGATGGAAGGCCGAATCACTGGCGACGTCGGGCCATGGCGGGGCGCGAGAGCTGGCGACATACGGCGTCGATCAGGGTGTCGACGTTGTCGTGGCGCTCGGCGGCGACGGCACGGTGATGCAGGCTGCGTCCGCGCTGGTCGGGACAGCAGTGCCGCTGGGCATCCTCCCGGGGGGAACCGGGAATCAGCTCGCCGGCAATCTGCGCCTCTCGTTCAATCCGATCCGGGCGGCTGCGGCGCTGATCGACGGCGAAGCCAGGGGTTTTGACCTCGGGCGCCTCGAGCGCGATGGCGACGCACACTACTTTGCCGTCGCGGGCGGTGCCGGCCTCGACGCGCGAGTCATGGCCGACACTGAGCCGAAACACAAGCGGACCTGGGGGACGATGGCGTACGTCGCCACGACGCTTCGCCTCCTCTCCGAAGTCGCCTGCGTGCCATTCGTGGTCGAAGCCGACGGTGCCGCATACGAGTTCGAGGCGGCAATGGTGCTGATCGCCAACTGCGGCGAGATCATTCCGCCTCTGATCAAGCTCGGTCAGGACGTGACCCCGTACGACGGGATGCTCGACGTCATCGCGATCAAGGCGACGTCGCTGGGCGGCGGGATTCGCGCCGTATGGGATGTCGTACGGCAAGCGCAGGGAACCTATGGCGAAGATGTCTTCGCCGCGAAGGTCCGCGGCAGCCAGATCACGATCCGGACGCCCGGCGGTCGCCAGCCGGCTCAGGTCGACGGAGAATCGATCGGCGACACGCCGCTGACGATCACGGCGATGCCCGGAGCAATCCAGCTGATTCATCCGCGGGGGTAGCGGCTCCGCGCCGACCCGAGCATACTGGCTGGTGGCACCGGAACACCCGATACCTGGAAGGCAAACCGTGCCGGAACTCCCATGACCGATTCCATCCTCCTTATCGACGACGATGTCAGCGTGCTCCGCGTGCTCGGCACCTTCTTCGAGCAGCGGGGCTGGGAGGTCTTCCGCGAGTTGAGCGGCGAGGCCGGTGTGGCGACCTTCGAGCGAGCGCTGGCCGATGTGGTGCTGGTGGACCTGAACCTTCCCGGGATGAGCGGCCTCGATGTTCTCGATCACCTTCGAGGCCGCGAAACAGCGGTGATCGTGCTCACCGGAGACGGCGACATCCCCACCGCGGTGCATGCGATGCAATCGGGTGCCGAATACTTTCTCGCCAAGCCAGTCAATCTCTCGCATCTCCAGGCGGCCGCCGATCGCGCCATCGAAAAGGTGCGGCTCAGGCGAGTGAACCGAACCTTGATCGGACAGAGCGCCACGGCAGACGGCCTCGATGCCCTCGGGACGTCATCGTTGATGCGCGAAGTTGCACGGCACGTCACCCTCCTCGCCCATGGTGACCGCAACGCGGTGCTGATTCTCGGTGAGGGCGGGACCGGAAAACGGTGGGTCGGCCGGCTGCTGCACGACATCTCTCCTCGCGCCTCGGCGCCTTTCATCGAGGTGGCCTGCGGGACTGGCGACGCGGGCTGGCTGGAGGCGGAGCTTTTCGGGCGGGACAGCAGCGCCACTGGGGAAGGGTCTGCCGAACGGCGGCAGGGGCTTCTCGAGGTCGCAGACGGCGGCACGCTCTTTCTCGACGAGGCGGCGGACCTTCCGCTGGAATTGCAGGCCAAGCTGCTCGGCGTCCTGGAGACGCGATCGGTGCGTCGCGCCGGCGGAACGCGGGAAATTCCCGTCGATGTCCGGCTCGTGGCCGCGACGGCGCGCTCGCTGCCGGCGGCGATCGACGCGGGGCGATTTCGTGAGGATCTGTACAGTCGGCTCAACGTGATGCCGATCACCGTCCCGCCGCTCCGCGAACGGAGCCGGGATGATTTTCTCGCCCTGATCCGCCGCTTTCTCAAGGAGCTGTCGCCGGCCACTCCGGGGGCGCCGACGCGGCTGTCGGAGGACGCGCTCGACCGTCTCCTCAAGCATTCGTGGCCGGGGAACGTGCGCGAGTTGCACAACGTCCTCGAGCGAGCATTGCTCCTGGCGCGCGGCAGCCAGCTGGTCGGAGCAGAGCACCTTCCGCCCGAATTCCGCGCCAGGTTTTCACCGCTCGATCGGCGCCACACGCCACTGACTCTCGAGGAACTGGAGCGGATGCACATCGATCGCACCCTCAAGCACCACAGCGGCAACCGCACCCGCACCGCCCAGGAACTGGGCATCTCGCGCGCCACGCTGATCGCCAAGATCAAGCGGTACGCGATCCCGGGTTGATGGCGACAACCCACCGCCACCCGCCTCCGACCGAGCGCGATGCGATGATCTGCCGCGCGTGCGGCCGAGAAGAGCGGGCGTCCGAGGGATATCCCTGTGAATCGTGCGGCACCTTCATCTGCCTGGTGTGCACCATCCGCGGCGTGACGCGATGCCGCGAATGCAGCGCCGAACCGAAGGCCTCGTGAACGCGCTGCTCACCACGGTCTCGGTTGCGCCGTTGCTCGCGACGCCGTCGTTGCGCAGCGAACAGGTGTCGCAGCTCGTCCTGGGCGAAGGTGCGGAGATTCTCGAGGCGCGGGGCGAGATGCTCCGGGTGCGCACCTGCCTCGACCGCTACGAGGGATGGATTGCGACGGGGTATGTCGCGCTCTTCCCGCTGGGTGAAGTGGAAGCGTGGCTCGCCATCGCCGGATGGTCGGAGGGCGCGCTCCTCGGCACCGCCGCCGGTCGCGCAGTGCGGGCTCCGCATCGCGCCCGCCTCAAGCTCGGTGAGACCGGCGCGGTGCACTTGCCCACCGGTGATCCGGCCGAGGTCCTGACCGGTGACGTGCGGGCATATGCCGATCTGGTGCGTGACGGACGGAGCGAAGCGCCGGCAGATTGGGCATGGCGCGAATTCGCCGGGACGCCTTACCTCTGGGGTGGCATCACCGGGGCAGGGATCGATTGCTCGGGTCTCACGCAGAACACCTTTCTTGCACGCGGTATGACGCTGCCACGCGATGCCCATCAGCAGGCCGCACATGGTGACGTCGTCGAACCGTCGGCGCGGGCACCTGGCGATCTGCTTTTCTTCCGGAGTCGCGACAGCGAGCGGATCGGGCACGTCGGAATCCTCGGCGCCAACGACGAGCTGGTGCACAGCAGCATCGATACCGGCGGGGTCGCCTGCGAGTCGCTGGCCCCCGGATCGCGTGCGCATGGCCTGACGACACGACTCGTCGCAGTTCGCCGCATCGCGTGATCCGCCGCCTCGTCCTCTTCGATATCGACGGCACGTTGCTCACCAGTGCGCATGCCGGACGGCGCGCGCTCCGCTCTGCGTTCGAGGCCGAGTACGACGACCTCGCCTTCTTCGACGCGGTTCGCTTCGACGGAAAGACCGATCCGCAGATCCTGGTCGAACTCCATCACGCCGCTGGCGCGCCGGCGCGCGCCACGCAGACTGCGATCACCGCGGCGCTCGATCGCTACGTGCTTCATCTCGAGCGTGAAGTTGCCGAGCGCGGCAATCTCGTTCGTCCCTGTCCGGGGATTCCCGAACTCCTCGATGCCCTGGCGGCGCGCGACGATGTGGTGATCGGGCTGCTCACGGGGAACATCGTTCCCGGGGCGCGGCTCAAGCTGGGAGCCGCGGGAATTGATTTCGACCGGTTCAGGATCGGCGCGTTCGGATCCGACAGCGCGCATCGGCCCGACCTGCCGGCGATCGCCGCGGAACGCGCCCGCGGATGGTTCGGTCACATCCCCGCGGGCAACGAAGTCGTGATCGTGGGTGATACGCCGGCGGATGTCACCTGCGGACTCGGCATCGGCGCCCGTTCGGTGGCGGTTGCCACGGGATCGTACTCCGTGAACGACCTGATCGCCGCCGGCGCATTCGCCGCGTTTGCGACGCTGGCCGACACCGCCGCGGTCGTTGCCGCGATCGTTGCGTGACCAGTGCGCCGATTGCCGCCGAGCTGGGGCGTCTCGCCGCGCCGGCACATCGCGCCCCATTCGAGGATGTGCGCCTCGCGTTGCTCGACGCCATCGTAGCTGCGAAGAACGACTCCGCGACCGCATCGTCGATCTGGCCGGAAGCGTTCGGCGCGGCGGCTCGATCGCTTCGGCTCCGGGTTATCGCCGACGCCGACGCCGGATTGCGTGCCGCGGCGAAGCATTCACGTTACCCGTCTCGGCGCCTCAAGACGCTCCTTCCCGACGCCGAAAGCGCCGACACTCTGCTGCATCGACTGCTGGCGGAGGGAATGCCACTCGAGCGTCTCGAGGGGCTCGCCGACGAGCCCGCCACCAGGCGTGCACGCGCAGCAGCGCTTGAAGTCGCCTGGGAAGGCGCTGTCCGTCTGGCATCGGCGGAGGGAGCCCGGTGGCGAGCAGTGGCGGCCGGGATCGCCGCGTGGAAGCGACCGATCTTGCCTGCCGCTGTCGCTGGCGGCGCGCTCGTCGTGGCCGCCAGCATCGTGTCGGCATGGCTCGGCGGCGAACTCGCCAGTCCAGGATGGTTCCATCACGTGAACAACTTGTGGTGGGCACTGCCGTGGCCGTGATTGCTGTCGGCCTCGACGTGGTCGAGATGCCGAGGGCTCGTCGACTCTACCAGCGACACGGTGATCGCATCCTGCACCGCACGCTGACCGGCGAAGAGCTGCAGTATGTCCGGTCACTGGGAGATCCGGTGCCGGCATTCGCCGCGCGCCTGGCAGCCAAGGAAGCAGTCTACAAGGCGCTCCAGTCGCTGCCAGGCGCCCGCGCAGTAGGCTGGCGCGAGATCGGAGTCCGGCGCCTCCCCGACGGCCGCCCCGAGGTGGTGCTCTTCGGCCGCGCCGCGGAACTGCTGGCGCCCCATCGCGTCACCATCCACCTCTCGCTCACCCATAGTCGCGACGTCGCGGCGGCGGTTGTCGTTCTTGAAGGGTGAGCGGCTGGACTCCGGTTCCGGCCCGCCCCGTGCGTGGAGGAACTGACTGGTAAATCATTCGGGCCGGGCCTAGTTTCTTCCATGAATCCGAAAATCATTTGAGAATGGTTATCATCAATCCGGCGATCGACCGTGCCAGAGCCCGCGCCTGATCCGGTTCACCCCCCATTGTCCGTCCAGGACAACCGCCGAATGAGGGTCTCCGACCCGAAACGGCGTGAGGCGCGGGTTCTCAGCAACGCGCGCGCTCAGCGAGTGCGCCTTGCCGCGGTGCGCCGGTCGTCGCTTCCGGTCATCGCCGTCGTCGGGGCATTCGCGGTGCTCGCGATCCTGATCTGGCAGGGCATCACGTCGCACGGGACCCCCGACCCGACACAGGTTCATCTCAGCCGCGGCGCGGTCCTCCTCGATACCGGGATCCTGGTGTTCCGGGAGGGGCTCGAGGCGATTCTCGTGCTGGCGGCGTTGACGGCGAGCCTGGTCAGGACCGAGGAGGGATATTGGCGTCCGATCGCGATCGGTTCGGCGCTGTCGCTCCTCGCGACAATGGTCACGTGGTTCGTGGTGGTGGCAATCCTGTCAGGGATCAGCGCGCCGGCGCTCGACATCCAGGCCGCTACGGGTCTGCTCGCCGTCGTGGTACTCCTCGTGATCATGAACTGGTTCTTTCACAAGTTGTACTGGACCGGCTGGATCGCGATGCACAACCGCCGCAAGCGGGCGCTCACCGAGGCGCCCGACAAGGCTCGTGACGCGATCTTCCGCGGATTGCTCCTGGTGGGCTTCACGTCGGTGTATCGCGAGGGATTCGAAGTCGTGCTCTTTCTGCAGAATCTGCGTCTGCGGGCGGGATCGACGGTTGTGCTCGAAGGTGCGGCGATCGGCGTCGCCCTCACGGCGCTCGTCGCGATCATCGTCTTCGTGCTGCACTTTCGCCTCCCGTACAAACGCATGCTGATACTCACCGGTACGATGCTCGGTGCGGTGCTGATCGTCATGGTGGGGGAGAGCGTGCAGGAGATGCAGCAGGCCGGTTGGATGCCGGCGTCGACCTGGCCGGCACCGCTCCCGGGATGGCTCAACACCTGGTTTGCGATTTATCCCACGGTGCAGAGTCTTGCCGCGCAGGGTCTGGCGGCAGTGCTGGTTCTGGGTTCGTATTTCCTGGCCAGGAATTCGAGCGCACGATGGGGCCGGCGAAAACCCGTGCCTGAGCCGATCCGCGGCTGATGGGAACGCGGTGCCGTGAAAGGCTGATGCATTCCGACCATCAAAATTGAAGCGGCCCGCCATCTGGCGGGCCGCTTCGTTTGGAGGGTCCCAGAACGCCCCCTGAGTATACGGAGACGAACGGATGTGTTCGCTCCACCCTTCTTCGTCCTGGGACTTTTTTCCGCTGGCGCGTGTCGCGAACGCCGCTCGGATCAATGGTATGGGTGCGTTCGAAAACTGTCAAGTGGGTTTCGGCGCCCGCGCTGCGGACTCCGGAGCGCCACGGAGGAGCCACGCGCCCGGCGCTGTGCGTGGCAGCCGCGAGAGGGCGCGTACGACGATGATCCCCGCGATGACCGCCCCGACGGATGCGAACTGTGCGATGGTAAACCCGTCGGGCTGACGATCATCCTTGGCACGCAGGAACTCGATGGCAAAGCGCTCAATTCCGGCCAGCACGAGATACGCGCCGAACAACCAGCCGGTGCCTCGCGCCAATGTGCGCCAGCGCCAGAGGATGGCGAAGACACAGGTCATCAGCAGGACCTCGTACAGTTGCGTGGGATGCACCGCGAGAACCGTCGTCGGCGCAACGTTCGCCGGTATCGCAACGTGGAAGTCCCGGAGATTTGCCGCGGTGGTGGGCGGCATCCCCTGCGGGAAGGCCACGGCCCATGGCAGTGTCGTGGGTATGCCGTAGTCATCGCCGACAACGAAGCAACCGATGCGCCCCACGGCGTACGCCGCTGCGAGTGCCGGCGCCACCAGGTGCGCAGTCCAGCGGATCGGGACGCGCCGTCGCCAGCCATTGAGGACCACGCCGGTGGCACCGCCCACGAAGCCGCCGTACCAGACCAGTCCGCCGCGGTCCCAGAGGGCGCTGAGTCCGTGGCCGGGAAGCGCGACGAACCAGAGCTTCGCTCCGATGATGCCGCCAATGACGGCGCCGACGATGATGTCGCCGGCGTAGTCGGGCGCGAAGCCGTTGCGGCGGGCTTCACGATCGATGATCCACCCGCCCACCCCGAAGGCGAGCGCCATCATGATGCCGAATCCCGTGATGGGGAGCGGACCGATATGAATGACGAGCGGATACGCGATGATCACGCGGTGACTCCACGGATGGGAATGAGGCCTGGCAATGCGAGTGCGTCACGTGCGTCGAGATCGAGGCTGCTCCGTTCTCCGCGCGCCAATCGCCAGCTGCCCGCCGCGGCAATCATCGCCGCGTTGTCGGTGTTGAGACGCGGCGATGCCACGGCAACAGCTGCATCGCGTCCGAGGGCAACGCGCATCGCCGCGGCGAGTGCGCGGTTGCACGCCACGCCGCCGCCCAATACCACGAGACGCCGATCGAACGCGGCCCGGGCTGCCGCCGTCTTGGCGGCGAGGACGTCGACGGCCGCGTCCTGGAATCCGCGGGCGATGTCGGCGCGATCGCGGGCGAGGTCGTCAGAGCGTTGCACGGCCCGCAGCACCGCCGTCTTGAGACCGCTGAACGAGAACTCATACGACACCGGCTCGTGGCTTCCCGCAAGGAGCGGCCGCGGAAAGATGAACTTGCGGGGGCTCCCCGTCGCGGCGAGGTGCTCGAGCGCCGCCCCGGCGGGATAGTCGAGCCCCAGCAGCGAGCCGACCTTGTCGAATGCCTCGCCGGCAGCGTCGTCGCGGGTCTCGCCCAGGAGCTGATACTCGCCCCACGCCGGCACGTCGAGGAGGAGGGTGTGCCCGCCGCTCACAAGGAGCGCGGTGAATGGCGGGCGAACGCTCGGGTCTTCCAGCGTCGCGGCGAACAGGTGGCCTTCGAGATGATGAACGCCGATGATCGGGAGCTGTTCTCGCCACGCAAGCGTCCGCGCCCAGGTGACCCCGACGAGCAGCGCGCCAAGGAGTCCCGGTCCGCGCGTCACCGCGATGCCCTCGATCGCACCGATCGCGATGCCTGCCTGCGAGAGAGCATCATCGACCACTGAGTCGATCACGGTGAGGTGCGCCCGGGACGCGAGTTCGGGTACCACGCCGCCGAAGATGCGATGGATGTCCTGCGACAGGACGGTGAGTCCTTCGAGGCTGACCAGATCGCCGTCGCGCGACACCACTGCCGCCGATGTTTCATCGCATGATGTCTCGATGGCCAGGACGCGCATTCAGTCGGCCCGGCCGAGGACGCCCTCGATGCGGGCGCGATTCGCCGGAGAGTCCCAGGTTTCGTCGCCGAGCGAGATGTCGCGGATGCGGCCACCGCGGTCGAGGACGAATGTCTCCGGCGTTCCAATCGTCTGGTATGCTTCCTCGATCCCGCCCGACCGATCGTAGAGAATGTCGAACGACAGTCCCATCGCCCGCGTGTAGCCGAGCACCGTGGTCGAATCGGCGCGATCGATGCTCACGGCCGCGATCCTGAGGCCGCGACTGCGATACCGGCGATAGAGACGTTCGAGCGAGGGCATTTCGCGTTGGCACGGGATGCACCACGTCGCCCAGATGTTGATGAGGGTCACATGCCCCGCGTACGCCGAACGGAGTCCCACGGAGTCATGGCGCACGAGATCGAGGGCGCGGTAATCGGGGGCGCGGTCGCCGACGACGGCGCCTTCCGGCGCGGGGAGATATCGCACCAGTGCCCAGGCACCGACGCCAAGCACCACAGCCACGGCGCCGACGGCGATCCAGGCCCGCATCCGCTCCGGGAGGTGCGTCATCTCAGCTTGCTGGAGCGGCCAGCAGCTCCTCGACGATGCGGTGATTTTCGGGCGAGTTCCACGGAGCCGCCTGCTGGGCGATGCGGACGATGTGGCCGCTCTTGTCGACCAGGAAGCTCTCCGGCACGCCGGTGGTCTGATAGAGCTCGCCGACCCGGTTGTCGCGGTCGTGCAGTACATCGAACGAAATGTGGAACGACCCGGCGAACTGACGCACGCCCTGATCGGGACCGGGGTCGACGCTCACGGCAGCGATCCGGAACCCGCGATCGCGCAGGTCGCGGAAGAGCGAATCCATCGCGGGAATTTCCTGCTTGCACGGCTCGCAATCGGTGCGCCAGATGTTGACCAGCGTCACGTGACCGCGATACATCTGGCGCAGCGACACGGTCTGGTTGTCGGCCAGGTCAGTGGCGCGGAAATCGGGCGCCCGCGCGCCCACCTCGACCCTGGGCGGCGCCTGCTCGACCAGCACGAACGCTCCCGCGCCGAGCAATGCCAACACCACCAGCACGATTCCCCACTGCCGTTGCATCATCACACCCTGGTGAGGCAGGCGCGCTTGAGGGCGCGGATCGCCTCTGAAGGATCAGGTTGGCCAAATACTGCCGTGCCGACGACAAAGGTATCCGCGCCGGCCGCGTGCGCTTCGGCAATGGTCTGGACGGTGATTCCGCCGTCGACCTCGAGCGATCCGGTGATTTCCCATTCGTTCATCAACGCCCGCACCCTGGCGATCTTGGCGCTCGCCCCCGGAAGATAGGATTGTCCGCCGAATCCCGGGTTGACGGTCATGACCAGGACGAGGTCGAGGTCGCGGGCTACTTCGAGGAGAACGCCGGATGGGGTGCCCGGATTGAGCGCCAGGCCGGCGCGCATTCCCCGCTCGCGGACGAAGGCGAGCTGCCGCTGGACGTGGATCGTGGCTTCGGGATGGAAGGTGAACCCCGAAGCGCCGGAGTCGGCGTACTCCGCGACATACTGCTCGGGGCGCTCGACCATGAGATGGACGTCGATCGGGAGGTCGGTAATCTGCCGGACCGCGCGGATCACCGGTCCGCCAAACGAGAGATTGGGGACGAAGTGGCCATCCATGACATCGATGTGGATCCACTCGGCGCCGCCTGCTTCGGCATCGGCGATCTGTTCCCGAAGGCGGCCGAGATCGGCATTGAGCAGGCTCGGGGCAATGCGTACGGTCATGGGATCGTTCCGCTGATGGTGAGATCGACGCCGCTCGCCCTGGTGACCAGTTCTCCGGGGGCGGGACGCTGGGCCAGAATCGTTCCCGCCCTCCCCTCGAATTGCTGCGACAATGCTCCAACGCGCAATCCCGCGGCGGCGATCCGGTCGCGCGCCTCGATCACGGTGAGACCGACCACATCGGGCACCAGCACCGACGGCGGACCGCTGCTCACGTGCACCAGGACGGTGTCGCCACTCTTCGCGTTGGCGCCGGCCGCGGGGACGGTACTTGCGACTGTTCCTGCTGGCGTGTCGAGTTGCACGGTATCGACGGTGCCGACCCGGAGTCCCGACGCGACGAGTACGTCCCGGGCAAGGTGGAGTTCCAGATCGGTGACATCGGGAACCGATGTCGCCGGCGCACCGCTGCTCACACCCAGCTTGACCACCGCGCCCACGGGCAACTTCGTATCGGCAACCGGCGATTGCCACGCGACCGAGCCTGCGCTGACGAACCCGTCTGGTGCCGTATCACTGAGCCGGCCGCGCAAACCGAGGCGAGAAAGTTGTGCGAGGCCAGAATCGGCCGGAACACCGCGCAAGGTCGGCACATCCACCGATTTGGGAAGAATCGGGGCCGGGAAGATCGCGCAGGTGAGGAGATAGCCGGCGAGCGCTGCAGCCGCGACGAGTCCGACGAGGCGGAACCAGGTGCCTCCTCGCGGCGCCGGCCGGCGCCCGCCGGTCACGCGGTGCGGACCAGGCGCGCGGCATACGCACCGTCGATGCCGTCGCGCTGCGGAAGCGTCAGCAAGTCACCCGCCGGCGTCACCACGTCGCGGGGAAAGACTGCCGGCGGTTGCCGCTCGAAATCACGCCGTCGCGCCAGGAATGCAGCGATCTGCATCTCATTTTCTTCCGGCTCGAGCGAACATGTGGCGTAACATAGCACGCCACCCGGAGCGATCCGGTCGGCCGCGGCATCGAGGAGCGTCGCCTGGGCCAGGACCAGCGACTGGAGCGCGGTCTCGGTCACTCGACCGCGGGCATCGGGGTGCCGTGCGAACGTCCCGGTGCCAAGACATGGAGCATCGAGGAGGTAGGCACTGATGGAACGGATTGGCGGGCGCGCTGCATCGGCGACGATGATCGAATTCGCCCCTCGTCCGGCGCGGGCGAGATTCTCGCGCAATCGCTCGATCCGCCGGCGCGACACGTCGGCCGCGATCACGGTCGCGGAGCGGCGAGTCATTCCGACCGCCTTGCCGCCGGGCGCAGCGCAGGCATCGTAGATCGTCGCCGTCGACGGGAAGCTCGCGAACTGGACCACAAGCGCCTGCGCCGGATCCTGCACGTAGAACTCGCCGGCGTCATATCCCGGGAGCCGCTCGGGATGGCTCGCCTTGACGACGACGCCAGCACCGTAGGGCGCAGGCGCGTTGCCGATACCGTGTTCGTCGAGGAGCCCCTCGAGGTCGAGGACATCGCCGCGAGTCGGCTGCAGCACCAGCGAGGGACGCGAGTTGTTCCACTGCAGCAGTGCCGCCGTCCCCGCGCTGCCGAACCGGCCGAGCCAGCGCGCCACCAGCCATGCCGGATGCGACCAGGCTCGCGCCAGATGCTCCACTTCACTCAGAGCGTCATGCGTTGCGGCGCCGGCCGGCAGCTCGGCGACTCGGCGGAGCACGGCGTTGGTGAAACCGCTGACGCGGTCGCCGACTCGTTCGCGGGCAAGTGCCACACTTGTCGCTACTGCGGCGTGCGCCGGCACCCGATCGAGAATTCGCAGCTGATACGCGCCGAGTCGGAGCACATCGAGAAGCGGGGCGCTGAGCGAGCCGATCCCGCGGGGAACGAAGTGCGCCAGCACCCCGTCGAGCGCCGAGCCATGACGGAGGACGCCGGCGGCGAGCTCGTGCGTCAAGCGTCGATCGGCCTCGGGCAGCGGAGCCAGCGCGCGGTCGAGTGCCGCGTCGAGCGGAACACCCCGCCGCACGGCGGAGAGGATCCCCAGCGCTGCGCGACGTGGCGGTAGTCCGGTGTCGTTCAGTCGAGCATCCCGCGATCGGGGCTCGACGGTACGGCGACCTCTCGACGCGGCATCCGCCCGGCGAGATACGCTGCGCGACCGGCCTCGACCGCGAACCGCATCGCCTTGGCCATCCCGACCGGGTCCTGCGCTTCGGCAAGGGCAGTGTTCATCAGGATACCGTCGACGCCTTGCTCCATCACCAGGCAAGCGTCGGAGGCCGTACCCACACCGGCGTCGACGATGACCGGGACACGCAGCCGGGTCTTGATGGTGCGAATGAAATAGGGGTTGAGCAGGCCGAGTCCCGATCCGATTGGCGACGCCAGCGGCATGACGGCCACGGCGCCAGCAGCCTCGAGACGGAGCGCGGTGACGAGATCATCGTTGGTGTACGCCATCACCTTGAAGCCATCGGCGGCGAGGACGCTGGTCGCCTCGAGAAGGCCGGCAACATCGGGAAGGAGCGTCTCCTTGTCGCCGATCACTTCGAGCTTGACGAAGTCGTTGAACCCGGCCTCGCGCGCGAGACGCGCGTAGCGGATCGCCTCGTCGGCGGAGTAGCAGCCGGCCGTATTGGCGAGGAGGAAGTAGCGATCAGCCGTGAGCTGATGGAGGATTCCCGCCTCGTCGGCGCGATCGAGATTGACGCGCCGCACGGCCACCGTGACGACGCTCGCGCCGGAGGCGTCGATGGCGCGCATCATTTCGTCATTGTCGCGATACTTGCCGGTGCCCACCAGCAACCGCGATGCGAATTTGTGCCCGGCGATTTCAAGCATGTCAACCGCCTCCAACGAAGTGCACGATCTCGACGGCGTCGCCGTCGGCGACGGGTGTTACCGCGATTGCCGCGCGGCGGATGATCTTCCGGTTGACTTCGACCACCACGGCCCGCGGGTCGAGATGGAGCTGGGACAGAAGCTCCTCCACCGTGCCCGCATCGGTAATGGTCCGCGGTTCGCCGTTGATCGTCAGTGCAAGGGTCATGTCGCGGTCCACGGTTCCAGGAGTTCGATCGCAGCCAGGTACGGCCTTGGGGCATCCCACACGGCGCTGATTGCGGCAATCCCCCATCCGCCAGCCGCTCGCACCGCCGCGGCGCGCTCCGGCGTCACGCCGCCGATGGCGTACGTCGGCGCACCAAGGGAAACTATCCGTTCGAGGAACGCGGTTCCCGCGGGCTGGTGCCCGGGGTGCGTTGCCGTCTCCCAGATCGGTCCCGCGATCACGCCGTCGGCGCCTTCGTCGATGGCGCGCGCGGCCTCGTCCTCGGAATGTACCGATCGAAGGATCCAGATCGGCAAGTCCGCCGCGTTGCCACGATGTCCGGTGCGCCCTCGCGTGCCACGCGCAATCATGCGAGCGGCGGCGATCTCGATATCCTGGCCGCGAAGGATCACGCCGCGTGCTCTGACGCCAAGGGCGACGTCAACGCGCCCGGTCACCAGCACGGCTGCCATCGGCGGCAGGGCGTTGGCCATCAACCTCGCCGCCAGCGTCGCGAGCTGGTCGATTGTTCCGCCGGGTATCCGGGCTACGAGCGCCACCGCTGGTCCCGCCGCGGCAATCGCCGCGCTGCGCACTCCGAGATCTTCCATTCCGGCAACGCGGTCGTCGGTCAACGCGAGGAGACGCGGGAGCGGTCTCACTCGAATCGCGCACCCACCGTGAGGTCGAGCCCTCGCAGCCATTCCCTCGACGGCATTCGCCGACGTCCTGCCGGCTGGACGCTGTCGATCCGGAGCGTTCCGCCGCCGGTGCTCACGACCAGGTCGCCGTGATCCGATGCCATGGTACCGGGTGGGTCGCTGGATTGAGCGCTTCGCGAATCAATCCGCGGCCCGAACAATTTGATGTCGCTGCCGTGATGGACCGACCACGCACCGGGATGGGGATCCATCGCGCGAATCCGGCACGACACTTCATGGACTCCTTCGTTCCAGCGAATCCGCGCCAGTGCGCGGTCCACTTTCGAGGCATAGGTCGCGTTGACCGGGTCCTGCGGACGGGGAGCAATGCCTGCCGCGATGTCGGGAAGTGCGTCGAGAAGCGCCTCCGCGCCCAGCGAGGAGAGCCGATCGCTCAGCGTCGCCGCGGTGTCGTCCTCGTGAATCGCCGTGGTGCGTTCCAGCCAGATGGCGCCCGTATCCAGCCCCGCTTCGATGCGCATCACCCCGACGCCGGTCTGTCGGTCACCGGACAGAATCGCCCATTGAATGGGCGCCGCGCCGCGCCAGCGAGGAAGGAGCGACGCGTGCACGTTGACGAGACCGAGCGGGGGAACGGCGAGCAGCTCGGCCGGCAGAATGTGGCCATACGCCACCACGATACCCAGGTCGGCGCCGCTGGTACGCAGTTGCTGCAGGAAGAGATCGCCGCGCGGGCGTTCCGGCTGCCAGACCGGAAGACCGGCTGTGATGGCGAACGTCTTGACCGGTGGCGCGACGAGCGTGGAATGAGAGCGGCCGCCGGGACGGTCGGGCTGGGTGACGACGGCAACCACGTCGATTCCGGCATCGAGGAGTGCCGCCAGGCCAGGGACGGCGAACTGCGGCGTGCCGAAGAACACCACGCGCATCACTCGCTCGCTTTCGGCTCCTCGGGAACGGGCGTGTGCGTGAGCGGGTCGTTGCGATGTTCCTTCTTCCAGCGCGAGACCAGGAGCTGTCGTTTCAGCGGTGAGAGATGATCGATGAAGAGTACGCCGTCGAGGTGGTCGAGTTCATGCTGGACCGCTCGCGCGACGAGCGCTGCAGCTTCGAGGCGAAATGGTTCTCCCGATTCGTTGAGTGCCTCCAGCACGATCCGCTCGGGACGGGTCACCTCGGCGAACGCATCGGGGATCGACAGGCACCCCTCTTCCTTGGTGTCGCGCCCCTCGGCCAGTGCGATCCGTGGATTGATCATCGCGAAGGTCTGGCCCTCGGCATTGATCACCGCGACGCGCTGGGTGATGCCGATCTGGTTGGCGGCCAGGCCCACGCCGTTCGCCGCGGCCATGGTGTCGAAGAGGTCGTCCACCAGCTGGCGCACCGCGTCGTCCACCGTCACGATCTCTTCGGCCCGGTGCCGCAGCACCGGTGAACCGAGGATGTGGATGTCGCGGATCGCCATCAGATACCGGGCCCCGGGTTCGCCGTCTGGTCGCCAACGCGGATGATGCGGCTCCGGTCGATGACCAGCGTCGTCGTTCCGCTCTCGATCGTGATGAGCGATTCGTTGATGCCGCGCACCTTGCCGATGATGCCGCCGGCGGTCATGACCTCGTCGCCCTTCTTGAGCGCGGCCAGCATGTCCGCCGCTTTTCGCCGCGCCTTGGCCTGCGGACGGATGAAGAGGAAGTACATCACGCCGATGATCGCGGCGATCTGGACCAGCATGACGGTGAATCCCTGCGACATCAGGCGGAACCTTTCCCGAGGTAACGGCGGCGCCAGTCGGCCGCCCAGCGATCGAACGTTCGATCGATGATCTGCTCGCGAGCGCGTTCGGCGAGGCGGATCAGGAAACGGATATTGTGTATCGACACCAGCCGCGGCCCGAGGTGTTCTTCGGCGACAAACAGGTGCCGGAGATACGCCCGGGAAAATCGGACGCAACATTCGCAATCGCACTCGGGATCGAGCGGCGATTCGTCGAGCCGGTACGCGGCACCCCGCACATTGACTCGTCCGTCGGTGGTCCAGGCACTGCCATGACGCCCATTGCGCGTCGCCGCGACGCAGTCGAACAGGTCGACCCCGCGAGCGATCCCGTCGAGCAGATCATCCGGAAAACCGACGCCCATAAGATAACGCGGCCGATCGCGCGGCAGATCGGGTTCCAGATGCTCCAGGACCGCGTGCATCGCCGGCTTGGGCTCGCCCACCGAAAGGCCACCGATGGCGATCCCGGTCCACTCGCCGAGCCCCATGATTCCCTCGAGAGATTCGCGCCGGAGCGGCAGGTGCGTTCCTCCCTGGATGATCGGCCACAGCGTCTGCCGGTCGGCGGACTCGGCCATCAGCTCATCGTGACGAGTGCGGCATCGGCCGAGCCACCGCAGCGTTCGCTCCATCGCGTCGCGGGCGGCCTCGACCGATGACGCGCCAGGCGCGAGATGATCGAATGCCATCGCCACGTCAGCGCCCAGCGCCCACTGGATCTCCATCGCGCGCTCGGGCGTGAGCCGGCGCACCGAACCGTCGACGTGCGAGACGAAGTCGACGCCGTCTTCGTCGAGCTTGCGCAGCGCGGTGAGCGAGAACACCTGGAAGCCGCCCGAATCGGTCAGGATCGGTCGTTGCCACGAGATGAATCGATGGAGCCCGCCAAGCGTTTCGACGGTGTGCTCGCCGGGGCGGAGGTGGAGATGATAGGTATTGCCGAGCAGGATCTGCGCTCCGGCCCCTTCGACCTCGGCGGGATGCAGGCCGCGCACGGCGCCGCGCGTGCCGACCGGCATGAAACATGGCGTGCGCACCGTCCCGTGCGGCAAGGTGAGGGTTCCCGCCCGCGCGGCACCGTCGGCGGCGTCGAGCGTGAACCCGAACACTCAGCTGATCACTTTGAGAAGGCGTTCAATCTGCCGCCGATGGCGCAGGTCGTGTCCAGCTGCGAGGCGGCGCAATATGTCGAGCGATTCCGGGCCGCGTTCACTGTGCATTCCGACTCGCGCGAGATCGGCCGGACTTGTCGCTCCCCGCCAGACCCTGAGGTTCCAGTGCCGCAGCGTCGTGAACGTCTGCAGCGCAAGCGCCGGATCATCGCTGGCGTAGTCGAACCGGTCGAGCCACGCGCCCTGATCGAATCCCTGAATCGGCGGCTGGCTGGCCGTGAGAATCATCCGCGCTCGCCAGCCATAGGCGAGTTCGGTGTCGGCGAGATGCGACAGGACTTGCACCAGCGACCACTTGCCCGGCCCTTCCGGCTTCCGCAATTGAGCGAGGGAACGGCCTTCGATCCGGGCGGCGAGCCAGGCCGGGGTTTCGCTCAGAATTGCAATCGGATCCTGAGTGCCCAGCAGGGCGAGTGTTTCGGCGACATATCCCGGCGCGGCGGGCGCTGGTATTCCTGCGGCGGTCATGATGAACTTCCCGATGTTGGAGAAGGAAAGATTGGCGGATGCAGCGCCGAGATGCCGCCACGGGCGAGGCGCGGCAGCGCCAGGCGCAGATACCGGAATAGGCCGCGCACCTGGGTGGCCAGCGTGCCAACGGAGTGTCGCGGTCGTTCCCAGATGACCCAGGCATACAGCGTCCGGAATCGCCGCGGGCCGAAGAGGAATCGCTTGGCATACCAGCCGCCGCGGGCGATCGCATAGTCGTACTTGATATTGACCAGCGAATCGGATTCCGGCTTGCGTCCGTGCGCGTGATAGGTGACCGCATCGGGCGTATACACGCCAGTCCATCCGGCGGCCCAGAGGCGCCAGTGCATGTCGATGTCGTCACCGGAAAGAAGCGGACCGCCGGGGCCGAGGAGCGGGTCGTATCCGCCGGTTGCACGAAAGGCGCGCCGGCGAACCGCCATCCCGGTGCCAGGAAGGTCGTCGCCACTGTGCCACTCACCGGCGGGCCGGACGATCCGCGTGGTCGAAGTATTCACCGTGTACGGTGCGTCGGTTGGATCGTGCAGGAGAAGCCGGCCGCCGACGTACCCGACCCGCTCGTCGGCAAACTCCACCATGATCCGTGACAGCCAGTCGGCTTGCGGATAACAATCGTCATCGACGAAGCCCACAACGTCCGCGCCAGCTTCTGCCAGCGCACGATTGCGGGCATGACAGAGGCCGCGGCGTGATTCGAACAGGTACCGAACCGGAACCGGCGAATCCGCCGCGAACGAGCGGACAACGGTCGCCGTGTCGTCAGTACTGCCGTTGTCGACGACCAGGATGTCGAAGGGCGAGTACTCGAGTTCGGTGAGTTTGGTCAGGCACTGACGGAGCGCCGGTGCACGGTTTCGGGTCGGCACCGCAATTGTCACGGTCAGATTGGTCACGAGCGTGTGGCCTCGATATGGTTGGACGAACTGCCGAGCGCGTCATAGCACTGCCGGATTCGCCGGTGCGTGATCGACCAGTCGTACGAATCTCGTGCCTGTTGGCGGCCGGCCGCTCCAGCCCGGGCGCGGCGTTCGGGATCGTTCAGCATGTCGATGCACGCCCGCGCCATCGCCATCGGCGTATTGGCTATCGTGATACTCGCTCCGGTCCCGGCGTCGATCCCCTCGGCGCCGATTGCGGTCGACACCACCGGAAGCCCCGCCGCCATCGCCTCGAGGATCTTGAGCCGGGTCCCGGCCCCCACATGGAGCGGAACGATCGACACCGCCGCCGCCTCCAGGTAGGGGATCATGCTCGGCACGGCACCCGTCACGTGAACACCGGCCTCCGGAGAGTTCAATGCGCGGAGCTGTTCCGACGGGTCGCGTCCGACGAGCCACACCTCGGCGTCGGCGACGTGCCGGCGAATTTCGGGAAACACCGTCTCGCAGAACCAGCGGATGCCGGCCTCGTTCGGGTCATTGCGAAAATCGGCCGCGAAGATGAGTCGCCGGCTCTCGGCCGCCGGTTGCACACCGGCGTACGTGACGGCATCGACGCCATTCGGAATGCAATGTATGCGCTGCGGTGCAACCCATTGCGCCACGAGGGAACGATCGTGATCGGAGCAGACCCACACCGCGTCGAATTCACGGAGGAACCGACGCTCGTAGAGGCGGATCCGGTACGACTCGATCGTCGCCAGGGCGCGCCATCTTGAAATCATGCGGGTCCGCGCGGCGCGGATCGCGCGGCGGGTGAGAATCGACTGCACGTCGTCCAGGTCAAGGACGAGGCGAATTCGGGGATGCAAGGCGCGGATGGCGAGGGCGTACTCGATCAGATGGAAGGTGCGGACCTGCACCGCGTCGAACTGATCGAGCGGCAGGCGCGCCACCGCGTCCCAGAACGCCTCGAAATTGCTGCGCTGGAGCGACCAGGTCGCCCCGAACCAGGGCCGGGGAGCGGCCCGCATCAGCCGCGCGCCTGCGGGAGATGTCGTCACCGGGCCCGGGCACGGCACCAGAACCGGCGGCTGCACCAGGCGCTTCGAAAGATCCCAGTCCTCGATTTGTTCGCCGCATCGCCACTGCGACGCGAAAGTGACCTCGTGACTGTCGACGAGTGCCGCCACGATGTGGTGCGACCGGAGGTTGCCTCCACTATTGAGTGGATGCGGAATGTATGGATTGAGCGACAGGATCTTCACGCCGGATGACCCGTCAGGCACATCGCGTCCCCGTAACTGTAGAATCGGTATTCCGCAGCAATCGCATGCTGGTACGCCGCCATGACCGTGTCGTATCCGACGAACGCGGCGACCAGCATCAGCAGCGTCGATCGTGGAAGATGGAAGTTGGTGATCAGTCGATCGGCAACGCGAAAGCGAAAGCCGGGCGCAATCATCAGGCGCGTTTCTGCTCCGCCGGCAGTCACGGTGCCGTCGTCGCGTGCGGCACTCTCGAGCGCTCGCACCACCGTCGTGCCGATCGCCCAGACGCGCGCTCCCCGGGCACGGCCCGCCGTGATCGCGTCGGCCGTTGCCTCCGGAATGGTGAACTGCTCGGCGTGCATCGGATGCGCGGTCACCTCGCCCGCGTCCATCGGCCGGAAGGTTCCCGGGCCAACTTCGAGGTCGAGTGCCGCGATCGTGACACCGCGCTGGCGCAATGCGGCGAGGAGTTCCGGCGTGAAGTGCAGGCCGGCAGTCGGTGCCGCGACGCTGCCATCGCGGTCGGCGTAGACCGTCTGGTAGCGATGAGAGTCCTCGGCGGTCGGCTCGCGCACGATGTAGGGCGGGAGCGGAATCTTTCCGAAGCGAATGATCGCCGCGTCGGCGGTGGCGCCGATGAAGCGGACGCGGCGGGTACCGTCGCTCAGCACTTCGATCGTCTCGATCGCGACACCTTCGCCCAGCGTCAGCTTTTTTCCCGGCATCATCGCGCGACCGGGATTCCCCATTGCGATCCAGCTATCGTCGCCGGCGGGATGAATGAGCAGCACTTCCGCCGGCCGGCCCGATCGGCGAGTTGCGTGCAACCGGGCGTGACGCACCCGAGTGGAATTGACGACGACGACATCCCCGGGCGGAATCAGCGCCGTGACGTCGGTGAAGATGCTGTCGCGGATCGTGCCGTCAGCTGCCACGACGAGCAGGCGGGATCCGTCGCGCGCCGGCAGGGGAATCTGGGCGATCAGTTGTTCGGGAAGCGGATAATCGAAATCGGCCGCGGTCCAGCGACGTTCACTCATCGAGCAGCGAAGGCTGGCTGTCGGCGGAGGATGGCGGCGTGACGCCGAGGCGGCGATACGCGTGTCGTGTGGCGACCCGTCCCCGTGCGGTGCGTTCGAGAAAGCCCTGCTGCATCAGGAACGGTTCGTACACTTCCTCGAGCGTGGCGGCATCTTCACCCACCGATGCGGCGATGGTGCCGAGCCCGACCGGGCCGCCGGCAAATTTCTCGATGATGGTGCCGAGAATCCTCATGTCCATGTCGTCGAGGCCGAACTCGTCGACGTTGAGCCGGGCCAGCGCGGCCGCCGCCACCTCAGCCGAGATCCGGCCGTCGGCGCGGACTTCGGCGTAGTCGCGCACGCGGCGCAGGAGACGATTGGCGACGCGTGGCGTGCCGCGCGAACGCTGCGCAATCGCCGCCGCACCGGCGGGATCGATCGGCACGTTGAGCACGCCGGCCGAGCGCAGCACGATCGCCATGAGATCGTCGGCGGGATAGAAGGAGAGCCGTTCGACCAACCCGAAGCGGGCGCGCATCGGCGGGGTGAGGAGACCGAAGCGCGTCGTCGCCCCCACCAGCGTGAAGCGCTCGACATTCATCGGCAGCGTCTGCCCATGCGGTCCGTCGCTCAATCGCACGTCGACGTGGAAGTCCTCCATCGCCGGGTAGAGGAATTCCTCCAGCTGCGGACGCAGGCGATGGATTTCGTCGATGAAGAGGATGTCGCCCGGTCCAAGCGATGTCAGGAGTCCCACCAGGTCGCCGGGGCGCTCGAGCACCGGGCCCGATGTGGTGCGGCACTGCACCCCCATCTCCCGCGCCATCAGCATGGCGAGGGTGGTCTTGCCAAGTCCCGGTGGGCCGAAGAAGAGGACGTGATCGAGCGCCTCGCCGCGATGCCGCGCGGCGTCGATGGCGATCTGGAGCGATGTGCGGACCTGCTCCTGACCGATGAATTCATCGAGACGCGACGGGCGCAGCACCGCCTCGCTGCTCGATTCTTCGGGCAGCGCCGCCGGCGTGGTGATCTCCACCTGCCGGGCAGTCACATCGCCTCGGCGCGCCACCGCACCGGGCGGTCGTCCTGATGAATGCGATGCTTGAGACCGCAGTGCAGGCAGCGGTCGGTACTGGTCCGGTCGCTGGCCATGACAAGCTTGCGGTTGGTGACACCGCAGCGGGTACAGTTCCATTCGGCGGTAACGGCGAGTCCGGCAACGTGCGGCATGTAGTTCAGGTCCTTGCAAGTTCGGAGAGTGCCCGGCGGACCAGCACCGCCGTATCCTGCGGCCCGCCCTGGTCGATGATCCGGCGGACCGCGATTTCCGCCGGGGCGGCGGCGAATCCCAGTGTCACCAGCGCGCGCACCGCATCGGCCGACGGGATCGGCGGCGCGGCCGGTCCGGCGCCGACAGGAAGATCGTCGAGCCGGTCCGCCAGTTCGAGGGTGATCCGTTCGGCCTTCTTCCGCCCGATGCCCGAAACGCTTGCCAGTGCGGCGAGGTCGCGATCGCGCACTGCCCGCACGGTGCGGTCGGGGCCCAGGGCCGACAGGATGGCCAGCGCCAGCCGTGGCCCAACCCCGGAAGCGCCCATCAGGCGACCGAAAACGGCGCGCTCCACCACCGCGTCGAATCCGTAGAGTGCCCAGGCGTCTTCCCGAACCACAAGTTCGGTGTAGAGCTGGACGGTGCTCCCGACGGGCGGCAGGCGCTCGAAGACGCCAAGCGGGACTTCGATCCGGTATCCGATTCCCGAGGCGGTATCCACCACCACGCCCGATGGATCGCGCACCGCAAGGATGCCGCGAATCGAGGCGATCATCGTTGCGGTCCCGCCATGCGAGCCCGTGGATTGAGGCGGAGGAGGTGCGTCAGCGCGATCGCAACGCCGTCGGCGGCATCAGCCGGCGCCGGCGCCGACGCCAGGCGGAGGAGGCGCATCACCATGGCACCGACCTGAGGCTTGGTCGCCGCACCAGTGCCGGTGACGGCACGCTTGACCTCGGCCGGCGAGATCTCCGCAATCGGCAATCCGGCCCGTGCAACGGCCAGCAGCACCACGCCCCGCGCATGGCCGAGGACCAGGGCGCTGCGTGCGTTCCGGCCATGGAAGAGGCCCTCGACGGCGACGGCATCGGGGCGGTGACGTTCGACCAGACTGGCGACGCCGTCGAAGATCACCGCCAGCCTCGTCGCCAGCGGCTGATCAGCCCGGGTGCGCACGACTCCGCATTCCACCAGTCGCACGCTGCTCGCGGGGGTTCCGTGCCCAACTGCTACCACGCCGAATCCGAGGATCGCAGTGCCGGGGTCGATACCGAGGACGGTGAGCGACCCGTTGGACGTCAGGTGCCGGCCTCTTCGAGTTCCACCGCGTCGACGTCGAGATTGGTGAAGACTTTCGACACGTCGTCGAGTTCTTCGAGCGCTTCGATCAGCCCGAGCAGGGTGTTGGCGTCGGCCGGCGAAAGCTTGATCACGTTCTTCGGCGCCATCACGATGTCGGACGATTCCGGCCGGTAGCTGCGGGACTTGAGCGCATCGATCACGGCGTGAAAGGTGTTGGGCTCGGTGGTCACGATGTACAGGTCGCCGTCGACCGCGAAATCACTGGCTCCGGCGTTGAGTGCATCCTCCATCGCCTTGTCTTCGGACACACCGGCAGCGGGGAGAACGATCTGGCCGGTTCGCTCGAACATCCACGCCACGGAATTGGTGGCGCCGAGATTGCCGTGATTTCGCGAAAAGGCGTGGCGGATTTCTGCCACGGTGCGATTGGGATTATCGGTCGAACCTTCGATCAGGATCGCCGTCCCACCGGGACCGTACCCTTCGTAAGTGACCTCTTCGTAGGAGGCGCCTTCAAGTTCGCCGGTTCCCTTCTTGATCGCCCGCTCGATATTCTCGTTCGGCATGTTCGCGGCCTTGGCATCGTCGATCGCCTTGCGAAGCCGCGCGTTGCCATTGGGATCGCCACCGCCGGCCTTCGCGGCCACGGTGATTTCGCGGATCAGCTTGGTCCACGCCGATGCCCGTCGCGAGTCGGTGACCGCCTTCTTCCTTTTGATCTGTTTCCACTTGCTGTGACCGGCCACGGAACTCTCCTTGGGACCAAGAATCGTAGTTAGATTCTGTCATGCGCAACAGACGCAACTTTGCTGTTCTCCTCGCAGTCGCGATGCTGGGAGCTTGCCACAAGTCCGCTCCGAAGACGCCGGCGATGGCGAGTGTCCTCCCACTGGTTCCGCTTCCGCCCGGCGCCCAGCCGCTGGCCACCCAGGGTGGGTCCGATGCGATGCAGATCGTCGTGGTATCGCCGGTCAGCCCCGATTCGGTTGCCGATTATTATCGCTACATCCTGGCCCGCGATCCCTTTCGCCTGATCAACGAGCGCACCACTCAGCACACGACAATCTTCTACGCCGAGCAGAATGGGCCGTCAATCTGGGTCACCGTCGAACCGAATGGTTCCGAGGGATCGCAAGTGATCATCGCGGGCGCCAAGGACACGACCAGGGTCGCCGACAGCGTCCGGGGTCACTGACGCCTTTCATGCACCAGCCGGGCCGCTAACGCAACCGCTTCGGCCGCATCCGGGCCCAGGGCGTCCCGCGCCGGAGCCACCAGCTGAGCCAGGGCAACCCGCGCGGCAGCGGGCGTGGCCTCCTCGAGATGACTGACCGCCGCAGTGAGCCCGCGCGCTAGCGGACGCGAAATAGCCAGCGTTGCAATCCGCTGCCCCAGCAGCATTACTCGTCTCCGGTCTCCCTTGTCAGGCGTGGCTTCGCTCAACCCAAGATCGAGTGCCACCCGGACCGTGAGCCAGAGCGCCAGTGCGCCTTCACGCTGGGGACCGCGTTCCAGCTGCCGTTGCAGGGCGACCAGGGTGAGAAGTGGCGCCGACCAGTCGTCCATCTGTCATCCGTTCCCGGGTCGCGGATCGGCCCGGCGCGGCGTGACCCCTTCGACATCGTCCCCGGCGTTCATCGCTGCGATCACCCGATCGGCCGTGAGCTGCTCCAGGCAATGATGGTGGCCGAGCGGACATCTCGGTCCCCCCTGGGCCGAACACGGCCGGCACGACAGGTCGAGCTGCACAATGCGGGCGCTTGCCCGGTAAGGATAGAACCCGAACTCCTCGACGGTGGGGCCGTACAGCCCGGTCACCGGCGTTCCCACAGCGGTTGCCAGGTGAAGCAGCCCGGTATCACCGGCGACCACCCCGGCCGCGCGAGCGATCAGTGCGCCAGTACCTTCGAGCGAGAACGCTCCGGCGGCGCTCACCGCCCGCCCATTCATGCCGTCGACAATCGCGTCGGCCACTTCCCGATCACCGGCACCTCCGACCACGACGAGGTCCTGGCGCTCCCCGAGGCGTTGGGCCAGTGCGATCCAGTGCCGCGTCGGCCATCGCTTGGTGAAATGCGCTGCACCGGGAGCCAGCGCGATCAGTGCACGATCGCAGCCCAGCTGGTGCGCGGCGAGAAACGAATCCGCCTGGCGCGCCGCGTCGTCGCTGATGAAGAATTCCGGTGATCCGCCATCGGGTCGAACGTCGAGCGCCCGTGCCGCGGCGAAGTACCGCTCGGCGACAGGATCGAGCCGGCCGCCGAGCTTGCGATGCGTTGCGATGAGGAGCCGGCGGCGCCAACGGTGCTTGGGATAGCCGTTCCACCGGCCACCGACCAGCAACCGCAGGGCGCGCGAGCGCAGCGATCCGTGCAGGTCGAGGCGATGAGTCCACTGTTCGGCGCTCAGGCTGCGAGCCAGCTCCCGGAGCGACGATCCGCGCCTCCAGGTGATCAGCCTGGAAATGCGGGGATTGTGACGCAGCGTGTCGGCCATGTCCTCGCGAACCACGAACGTGATCCCCGCCTCTGGATGGCGGGCGCGAATGGCGCGGAGCAGCGGCGTGGTCAGGAGGAGGTCGCCGATCGACGAAAAGCGGACGACAAGGATGTTCGGCGGCGGCATCGCCCAAACGTACGTCGGTGCCTTAGCTTTTCGGCATGGCCCGCCCGCGCAGCATCCTCTGGGTCGACGACGAAATCGAGACCCTCGACTCCCAGGTGCTCTTCCTGCAGCAGCAGGGGTTCTCGGTCGAGCGAGCGGCCAACGGGGAGGACGCCCTCGCCCTGCTTCGCCGCCAGCCGTACGGGGTCGTCCTTCTCGATGAACAGATGCCCGGGACTCGCGGTCTCGACCTGGTTCCCCAGCTTCGCGAGATCGATTCCTCGATGCCGGTAGTGATGGTCACCAAGTCCGAGGGACAGGACACGCTGCGCGACGCCATTGGGGCCGAAACCGCGGACTATCTCACCAAGCCGGTATCGCCACGCCAGGTACTTTCCGTCGTCACCCGTCTCCTCGAAGGCGACCGGATCAGGCAGCAGCGACTCTCGCGCGATTTCGTCGGACGGTTTCGCGAACTCGAGGGGCGCCGCGGCCAGCACCTCGCCTGGCGCGAGTGGGTCGAGCTCGTCGCCGAGCTCGCCGAGTGGGAAGTCAAACTCGGTCAGGCCGACGAACCCGGATTGCAGGAGGCGCTCCGGACTCTGCAGTCGTCGATGCGGCTCGACTTCGCGGCGTTCATCGCGGCATCATATCCGCGCTGGCTCGCCGAGCGCGGCGCCGACCGCCCGCCACTCTCGGTCGATGTCGTCTCGGAGTTTCTGCGCCCCACCTTCGAGGCGCACGGGCGCGTCATGCTGGTGGTCGTCGATTGCCTCCGCCTCGACCAGTGGGCTGTCATCCGGCCGCTGGTGGAACGGATCTTCGATGTAGAGGTCGATCACTACTTCTCGATTCTTCCCACCGCCACGCCGTACAGCCGCAACGCGATCTTTTCGGGACTCTATCCCGCCGAACTGGTGGCACGCCATCCGGGATGGTGGAACGACAGCGAGGAGTCCTCGCTCAACGCGCACGAGTCGGCGCTGCTCAGCGAACAGCTGCGTGAGCTCACCGGCCGCGACGTCGCGGTCCATTATGAGAAGATGTTTTCCGCCGCCGATGGTGAAGCGATGCTGCGCCGTCTTCCGGCGCACCTCTCGCATCCCGGTGTCACCGCGCTCGTCTTCAACTTCATCGACCAGCTGACTCACGGGCGGACCGAGAACGACGCCCTCTTCGAAGTCGCGCGCGATACGCCGGCGTTGAGGGCATTGACCCGCACCTGGTTCGAGCGGTCGGCGCTCCTCGACGCACTCAAGGAAGCGGAGCGACGCAAGGTTCCGGTCATCCTCACCACCGATCACGGGTCGATTCACTGTCACACCCCCGCGACGATCTACGCCCGCCGTGACGCCACAGCGAACCTCCGCTTCAAGTTCGGCGAGGACCTCCGGGTCGATGAGCCGGGCGCGGCGGTCGTAGTCGACAACTTGCGCGCGTGGGGTCTCGCCCCCCGAAGCCCGACGACCCGGCTTCTCCTCGCCACCGACGATCGCTTCTTCGTCTACCCGACCAAGTTGCGCGAATATCAGGCGCGCTATCGCGGCGCCTTTCTGCACGGCGGTGTGGCACCCGAAGAAGTCGTCCTGCCGATTGCCCTCCTGACGCCGAGACGCGGCTGAGCGAGCGCGACACGAGACGGCGGCTCTTCGCGCTGATGCGCCCGTACAGCGCTGTCTTTGGCGGCGCGCTGGCGCTGGCGTTCGTCGCGTCGATTCTCGACACCGCGATGATCGTCCTGCTGGTGCCGCTCCTCAAGCAGCTCTTCGGGACAGCCGGGGCGCTGAGCGGCGGGTCGACGCAGCTGGAAAAATGGCTCGCGTCCGCGCTGGCGCCGCTGCTCGCCAACCGCTCGCCGGAAGGCGCCGCGATCGAACTGGTGCTGCTCTTTCTCGCCGCCGTGTTCTTCAAGAATCTCGCCACCTATCTCTCGGCGTACTTCTCCGTCCTGGTGCAGGAAGGGATGGTCAAGGATCTCCGGGTGCGCCTGTATCGTCACCTGCTGCGCCTCGACCTCAACGTGATGCAGCGCACTCGCGGCGGACAGCTGGCGGCCGCCATGGTCAGCGACGCCGACCAGGTGAAGCTGATCGCTTCCGCGGTGCTGGCGACGCTGTTCCAGAACATCGTGATGGTGCTCGCGACGATCGGGGCACTGCTCCTGATCTCGGTCCGACTCACCATCATGGTGCTGGCCCTGGCACCGATCCTGATCCTCGGGGTGCAGGCTGCGGTGGCGCGGCTCAAGCGGCATGCGCACGCGTTTACTCACGAGCGGGGCGAGCTCACCGCGATGGTCACCGAGCGGATGGCCGCGGTCAAGCTGATCAGGGCATCGGGCGCCGAACCCCAGGAGGACACGCACTTCCAGGCACAGGCGGAGCGGTACCGCAAGGGAATCGTCCGCACCCAGCGGTTCGCGCTCCTCACCTCGCCGCTGAGCGAACTCTTCGGCGGCGCCATCGTGGTGCTGATCCTCTGGGCCGCATCCAATTCATCGCTGTCGGGCGTGGTCCTGGACACGCCGCCGACGATCACCTTCCTGATTCTTGCCCTGCGGGTGATGTCGCCGCTCAAGGCGATCACCCAGGCGCCGGCGCAGCTGGCGCAGGCGGAGGCCAGCGCGGACCGGATCTTCTCGCTCCTCGACATCCCGCCGACCGACGTCGATTCGCCGGGCGCACGCCCCGCCAGGTTCGATCGCGACCTCGCGTTCGAGCATGTCACGTTCGGCTACGATACCGGCACGCCGGTGCTCCGCGACGTCTCGCTTCGAGTGCCCAAGGGAGAGATGGTCGCCGTGGTGGGACCCAGCGGGGCGGGGAAGACCACCCTCCTCGAACTGGTGCCGCGGTTTTACGACCCAGATCGCGGGCGCCTCCTCCTCGATGGCGCGCCGATGACCGAGTTGTCCCGGGTGTCGCTGCGGGGGTTGATTGCGGTGGTGAGCCAGGATACGGTGATCCTGCATGACACGGTGCGGGCCAACATCGCCTACGGTCGGAGCAATGCGTCCGACGACGAAGTCCGCGAGGCTGCGACGGCGGCCAACGCGCACGACTTCATCGCCGCGTTGCCCGACGGGTACCACACCATCCTCGGCGAGCGCGGGACCCGGCTCTCGGGCGGCCAGCGGCAGCGCATCGCCATCGCGCGGGCGCTGCTGCGCGACGCCCCGATTTTGATCCTCGACGAAGCGACCAGCGCGCTCGACACCGAATCGGAACGGCTGGTGCAGGAGGCGATCGATCGGCTGGTCCGCGATCGTACCGTGCTGGTGATCGCCCATCGCCTCGCCACCGTGCGCGAGGCCGACCGGATCGTCGTGCTCGACGACGGCCGCGTCGTCGAGGCCGGCAGTCACGCGCAACTGTACGCCCTGGGCGGCCTCTACCGTCGCCTCCACGATCTGCAGTTTTCCGTTGATGAGGTGACGACGTGAGCGGCGAGCGTTCGGTACTCTTCATTGCAGAGTTCGACGACGTCCACCATGCCCATGCGTCGCAGCGCCGGCGGGCGCTCGAACGTCTCGGCGCCAAGGTGTCGGTCTTCGACCTGACCGCACGGCCGTCGCTCTTCGGCCGATTCCGCGCCGGCGACCTCGGCCGGCGCCTCGAGCGCTGTCTTGACGAAGTGCAGCCCGACCTCGTCCTCGTCGACGGCAGCGAACTGATTGACGAAGCCCTGGTCGACCGGCTGCGACCGCGCGCGCGCGCGCGCTGGATCAACTGGCTGCCGCACGACCTGCGACAGATCTCCGACGCGGTCGTCCTCGCCCGGGCGTTCGATCACATCTACGCCATCGGAACCGACGTGGCAGCCGAGGTGGCCGACCGCCTGGGCCGCACCGTCGACGTCCTCGCCTTCGCCGCCGATCCCTCGGTCTACCGGCCGATTCGCACCCGCGACCAGTATCGCGCCAATGTCATCTTTGCCGGAACCGCCACACCGCGTCGCGAACGCCTGCTGTCGTCGCTGGTCGAGTTCGGGCTCGCGATCTGGGGACCGGGATGGCGGAAGACGACGCTGCGCGATTATTGCCGGGGCGAAGCGCCCTCGACCGAGGAATACCTCAAGGCGTATGCCGGTGCGACCGTCGCCGTCAACATCCATCACGCGCTGGTGGAAAACGACCCGCGGGAAGCGTCATGCAATCAGCGCCTCTTCGAGCTCGCGGCGATGGGCGCCGCTCAGGTGGTCGATGATCGCGGTGATCTGCCGCGCTACTTCGAAGACGACCGTGAAGTCGCGGTCTACCATGACGGCGACCAGTTGAAGATCCTCGTCCGGCAACTCCTCGAAACGCCAGCCGAAGCCGAGCGTCTCGGTCAGGCCGCGCGGGCGCGGCTGCTGCAGGATCACACCTACATGCACCGACTGCGCCAGCTCCTCCTCGATCAGCCGCGGCCCCGATAGTTCGCGATCGCATCGCGGTAAATCGTCACGTACGCCTCGGCCATCACGAGATGCGTGAAGTGGCGTAGCACGCGATCGCGGATCTGTTCCGGGTCGAGAGAATCCAGCCCAGGCCTGAGCTGCACCAGTTCCTCGATGGAGTCGCCCAGCGCCCCGCTGTCGGGTGTCACGATCTCGGGCAGCGCGCCGCGATGAGTCCCCAGGACGGGGGTTCCGCTCACCATCGCTTCAATCGTGGCGAGGCCGAAGGGCTCGTCCCATTGGACCGGCATCCAGAGGCAGGCGGCGTCGGCAAGGAGCGCGATCTTCCGCTCGCCCCCCACCCGGCCGACGAACTGCAAGTCGCGCCGGACTGATGGGCGCCATCCGCCGGCGACGACGAGCCGCCGCTCGCTCTCTCGCGCGCCGGCGATCGCCCATTGCCATCCCTTGACCGAGTGGAGCCGGCCGAGGAAGAGATCGGAGTCCCCCTTCGTGGTGGCGAATCGGTAGTCGGCGGGATCGAGCCCATTGTGCACCCAGCGCGCGATCCCGTGGCGACGGGCGTGGTCGGCCGAGAGCGCGATTGCGGTGTCGAGCAGCGGCGGCTCCGGCGTGGCGTTACCGTGCAGCGTCCAGAGGTGCGGCACTCCCGGCGGCAAGTGGTACATCGGCACGTGGGCGTGAACCACGTCCGTGCCGGGCGGGATCCACGGTGACAGATCGGGGCCGCCGGCCTTGCGGGTAATCGCATGCGGAATGGTGATGACCTTCGCTTCGGCGACGCGCGTCCGGGGCCCCGCGATCAACGTCACTTCGTGACCGAGCGCCGCGAGTCCTCGCGCCAGCCACACCACGACGCGCTCGGTTCCGCCGTAGCGTTCCACCGGAAGCCGGTCGGGATGATAGAGCACCACGTGCAGCGGTCTTGCCATCGATATCCGCCCGGCCGAGTTTGTTGCTGTGGAGATTTCCGGATTCACCATCATTCGCAACGCGTCGCGCCTCGATTTTCCGCTGGAAGCAAGCATCCGGTCGGTGCTTCCGGTGGTGAGCGAGTTTGTGGTCAACGTCGGTGCGTCCGAGGATGATACCCTTGCCCGGGTGCGTGCCATCGGCGATCCCCGGATTCGCATCATGGAAACTATCTGGGATCCCGGACGCGGCGTCGCGATGCTCGCCGACGAAACGGCGCGGGCGCTGGCAGCGTGCCGTGCGCCGTGGGCGATCTACATCCAGGCCGACGAGGTGTTTGCCGACGGGTCGGCGGAACTGGTCCGCGCGGCGATCGAGCGCGCCGACTGCGATCCACGGATCGAGGGCGTGATTGTCGACTACCGCCACTTCTACGGCGGATTCGACATGCTGGCGTCGAATCGCAAATGGTATCGCCGCGAGGTTCGGGCGGTGCGCGTCGCAGCGGCCGCGGCAATCCATCCCTATCGTGATGCGCAGGGGTTCCGCGTGGGGCCGCGCGACCGGAAGATTCGCGCGATCAGATCGGGCGCCGTGATGCATCACTACGGCTGGGCCCGTCCCGAGTGGGCCCTTCGCGCCAAACGGACCGAAGACGCCGGGCTCGATGCCGCGCGACAGCGGCTCGATGCCAACCGGCCGTTGCTTCCGTGGATTCCGGGGATCCGCCGCTTCACGGCCACGCATCCCGCCGCGATGCGTCCGTGGATTGCCGAACGTACCATCGCCGGGACACTGATCGAGCCGTGGCGCTTTCGCGGCGAGCACCTGCGATATCTCGCGTCGGCCGCGGTCGAGGGGCTCACCGGCTGGCGACCGTTCGAGTTCCGCAACTACGTGACCTATTCCTCGCCGCGAAGCAGCAACCGCTGAGCGCCAGCGTCGTGATCTGTTGAGCCGCAGCGGAACCGCCCGGGCCAGGCTTACGTTCCCCACTTCTTCAGGGAGGCTGGCGCAATGTCCACGGGGAGCCGGACGCGTCCCACGCATATCGACCGCCGCGATATCGACAACATCCGGCGCCGTGTCCTGACGATCAAGAAGGCGCGCCGGGAGCTGCGCTGGATTCCCGGAACACCGCTCGACGGGGGACTGCGTCAGACTCATGACTGGCTGATCGGCGGCGGTGTCCGGTGAACGAAATATCGCCATTGGAGCGCGACCTCCTCATCGCCTACGATTTTCCGCCGATGGGCGGCGGGATCGCGCGCTGGATGGCCGCGATGGCCGAGCGCTACGCTCCGGGTACGCTGACGGTATCGACCGGCACGCTCGAAGGGTCCGACGCCACCGATTCCGCATTCCCGCAGCGAATCGACCGGATCGCCGTTCCGGCCGAGCGCCTGCGCACCGTCCCCGGTCTGCTCGCCTGGTCGCGGCGCGCCGTCGCGCTCGCCGCCAATCCCGCGGTGCGCTTCGCGTGGTGCGACAGCGTCCGTCCCGCCGGCTACCCTGCACGTTGGGCCTACCGTCGGACCGGGCTCCCATACGGCATCGTGGTGCACGGCGGCGACCTCCTCACGCTGCGGCAGCGGATGGAACGATCGCGCTTCAAGCACGGCGTGATGCGGTCGATTCTCCACCACGCCGCCGTCTCCGTCGCGAATTCACGCTGGACCGCGGAGCGCTGCCGCGACCTGCTGCACGACGTCGGTCTCCCGCATGCTGCGTCGCGGATTCGCGTCGTCCCCCTCGGCACCGATCCGGTGCGCTGGCGCTTCGATGCCGATGCCGCCGCGGCGTTCCGCGCGAAACGCAGCCTCCCCGATGGCCGCTGGCTGGTGACCGTCGCGCGGATGGTCGAGTACAAGGGGATCGACTCGGCCATCCGGATCGTGGCCGAACTCGCCGCGATAATTCCCGATCTTCAATATGCAGTCGTCGGTCGGGGCGGCCATCACGACGTATTGCGCGACCTTGCGACGGGCCTCGGGATCGGCGATCGAGTGCACTTCCTCACCGACGTCGGCGACGATGAACTCGCCGCGGCGTATTCGATGGGGACTGCCTACGTGGGGCTCACCCGGGAAACGCCCAGCGATGTCGAAGGTTTCGGGATTTCGTTTGTTGAAGCGGCGGCGTGCGGGCTTCCCGTGATCGCAACCCGCACCGGCGGGATTCGCGATGCCGTCGGCGACGGCGAGACCGGCCTGCTCTTCGATCCGGCCGATCTCGCCGGCGCAACGGCGGCACTTGGCCAGCTCCTTCGCGATCCGTCACAGGCCCGCCGCATGGGCCTCGCCGGCCGGCAACGCGTCGAACGTCATCTCAACTGGGATCGCGTCGTGCGTGACATGCAGCGGATCGCCGAAGAGGCCGGACGGCGGGCGGCACGCCAGATGGCGCACCGCCAGACCGGACAGGATTACTTGCGGAAGTGAAACTCGGCCAGGACAAGCAGGGCGTGATTCTTCAGGCTTGCGCCGTCGGTTGCGTCGCTCGCAACGTTGGTCAGGCCCAGGTCATACCTGACGGCTGACTGCGATCTGGCCGAAGCCGACGCCCCCACCGAACATCAGGGAGAAATCGGTGCTCTTGACGTTGTCCCCGGCGTCCTCACAGCTCTCGCTGGCCGATCCTACGCCTGCTTCAGATCCCTCTTCGTTGCATGATGCCTTGAGCGATAGCGCCGGGCCGCCCAGGAGGAACACCTTGGTCGGACCGCGGCCCAACGCAACGTGAACGAGAAGCGGCACTTCAACATAGTTCAGCTTGAAGGTTGCGCTTTCACCCCCCGAGCTGACCTTGAATCCCTTTTCGATGTACATCACATCGGGTCCGATGGCGATGTGAGGAGCAACTTTCCCGGTCGCCGTAATCCCCACTGCAAATCCGCTGCGGGACGAGGGCGTGACGCTGAGGGCCCCGTTGCTGGCGGTCACGCTTGAGCTGACAAACCCTCCCAGCAGGCCAACGTTGGCCTGCGCATGAAGCGGAACGGCAATGATCATGGCTCCGAGTACAGCTGGAAAAAACTTCCGCATGAATGCTCCTGGAGTGGAGATGAGATCCTTTACTAGCGTGTTTCAGCCAGCAATGTGTATGCCAAAATCAACGATTCATGTCGCGCTCAGAATCTGATTGCCAGCACCGCCGAAATCGTCCGGGTCTTCACGCTGATGTCGCTGCCGCTCCCGCCGCTGACCGCTTCCTGCACATTGCTGAGCCCGAGGTCGGCGCGCGCGCCGAGCGACCAGTGCCGGAATTCAAATCCTGCCTCGGCAATGCCGGTGATCTCGGTGGACTTGAGGTCGGGCGCGTTGACGGCATCCTTACAGTCTTCGGAGACGGTGGCGTCGGCGGTCTGGTCGGTGAACGTGCAGCCCAGCTTGAATCCGATCGCCGGGCCCGCGCCGACGTAGAGGTGCATCGGCAGCCCGATCCGCAGGACCAGCGGAATTTCGAGATAATCGATCGCCGTCTTCGATCCGATAACGTCAGAGAAGTCGCTGGTCTTGGCTCCCTTCACCGTGTAATACGCTCCGGGCTGCACCGCAAACCCGAGCGCGCCGAGCCGCACGAAAGCCCCGGCGA
>DASYAK010000037.1:0-41931 GCA_036501385.1 Gemmatimonadales bacterium
CCCATGAGGAAGGCGTAGCGCGCGTGCGCCGATCCTGCGCTGTCATCCTGAGCCGACGGCGAAGGAGCAGGTGCGGGAGTTGACAATCCCTCGCTGCGCTCCGCACCGACCGCACACGCCAGCGCCAGCGCCGCTCCCAGCAACCACGTCGTCGTCGTCACGTGGTTCATCATCGACCCGCCGAGAAAGACCGTGAACGGCGCGAAGGCATAGAGCAGCACCGCGGCCAGCGCCGTCCCGTCTTCCGCTTCCACTCGCCGCAGCAACCGGGCAAAGAGGTACACGCCGATCCCCGTCGCCACCGGCCCCACCAGCCACGCCGCGTGCACCAGCACTCCCAGCGCCAGCATCGCCGGCCCGCCCACCGGGAACTGCCCGTACACCTTCCCGTCCCAGTCGAGGAGCAGTTGTGCGCTGCTGAACTGGGTAAAGTGCGGTGCAGGAAGCCAGGCCCGTCCCGACGCGAGGATATGCGCCTGAAAGAGCTGGATGATCTCGTCGATGAACAGGGGCTTGGCCGAGAAGATCTTGCGGGCGACGAGCGCGCACATTGCCGTGCTCGCAAATGCAATCGCCGCGTCACCGCGGCGATTCGAGACCTTCCACGTGCGCGCAATGCGCGCCCACGCACCATCGCGCCAGAGCGCCGGCCACCGCCGCACCGCCATCGCCCCGATGATCCCCACGCCGAGCACAATCGTCCCGCCGCTCAGCCACTCGCCCAGCCGGCTGGCATACCACGGCGCGTCGTGCCCGCCCGGAATCCAGTTGGCGATCGGCAACCACCCGAACACCAGCAGGAGCAGTGCGGCCACCTGGGCCACTACTTCGCCTCGATCTCTTCGTAGCGCGACAGCTTGCGGTAGAGCGTACTGGGATCGATGCCGAGCGCTTCGGCGGCGCGGGTCTTGTTGCCGCCCTCGGCCTGCAACACGAACATGATGTAGGCGCGTTCGATCAGATCGAGCGGCGGATTCGGTTGCGCGCGCTCGGCGATCAACGGCTCCTTCTTCTGCCGGGTGATCCGCTCGGGAAGGTGCTGCGGCTCGATCAGCGATCCCTTGCACAGCACCGTGGCATGTTCCAGCGCGTTCTGCAGCTCGCGCACGTTGCCCGGCCATTCGTACACCATCACGGCGTCGAGCGCCTCGGCGCTGAGTGCCTTGATGTCGCCACCACGATCGTTGGCGAGGTCCTGCAGGAACCGGTCGATCAGCAGCAGGAGATCGTCGCGCCGGTCACGCAACGGCGGGAGATCCATCGCCAGGACGTTGAGACGATAGAATAGGTCGGACCGGAAGTTTCCGCGCCGGACCTCTTCGTCGAGGTCGCGGTTGGTCGCCGCGATGATGCGCACGTCGACCGGCAGCGCTTCGGTGGCGCCCACGGGAATCACTTCGCGCTGCTGCAGCACGCGCAGCAGCTTGACCTGCAGCGACGGCGGCATCTCGCCGACCTCGTCGAGGAAGAACGTCCCGCCTCGCGCCGCCGCAAAGAGCCCCTGCTTGTCGCGCACCGCACCGGTGAACGAACCCTTCACGTGACCGAAGAGTTCGCTTTCGAGCAGGGTCTCAGGCAGAGCGCCGCAGTTGATCGAAAGGAACGGCCCATCGATGCGCAGCGATGCGTCGTGGATATAGCGCGCCAGGACTTCCTTGCCGGTCCCGCTCTCGCCGCCGATCAGCACCGTCGAGTCGGTCGGCGCCACCACATCGGCGAGGCGGAGCACGTCGAGGAACTTGCGCGACTTTCCCACTGGCCGCGTCACCACCGGTCGCGGGCCGCCGCCGGTGCGGCGGATCTCCTGCTTGAGCTGCTTGTTCTCGACGCGGATCTGCCGGAACTCGCACGCCCGGCGGAGAATCGCCAGCAGTTCGTCGTTGGCGAACGGCTTCTGCAGGTAGTAGAAGGCGCCGGCGTTGACCGCCTGGATCGCGCTCTGCAACGACGCCTGCGCCGTCATCAACAGCACCGGCGTGATCGGATCGGCTTCCTTCACCGCCTGGAGAATGTCGAGGCCGGTGACCTGCGGCATCCGCACGTCGGTGAGGACGAGATCGGGAACGCCGGCGCGAATTGCGTCGAGGCCGGCCTTCCCGCCCTGCGCGGTGGTCACCTCGAACCCCTCCTTCTTGAGGAGGATCCGAAGTGTATCGAGAATGCCGGACTCGTCGTCGATGACCAACACTGACGGCAGCTGGCTCATGCCCTGTCCTCCCGGTTCCATGTCGCTGGAAGAAAAATCGAAAAGGTGGTCCCCGCGCCGGGCGCGGTGACGAAGTCCACAATGCCGCGATGCGCCGCAACGGCGCGTTGTACGATGGCGAGTCCGAGTCCGCTGCCGCCGGGCCGCCCGCTCACGAATGGTTCGAAGAGGCGTTCCCGGACCGACTCGGGGATTCCCGGACCGTTGTCGCGCACCACCAGCTTGACCGGCCGGTTGACGGAACCACTGAGCCCTTCGCCCGGTCGCGCCAGCCCCGCCGAGACGATGATCTGTCCCCGGCCGTCGAGAGCCTGCGCTGCGTTGAGTACCAGGTTGCTGATGATCCGATTCATCAGGTCGGTGTCGGCGTCGAGCTCGACCGGCTCTCCCTCGACCACGATCTCCACGCCGCGCGCTTCGGGATGCGCGCCGATCACGCGGGCCGCGTCGCGCACCAGCACCATCAGGTCGAGGCGCTCGAAGTTGCTGGCACGCACTCGCGAGAAATCGAGGAACTCGCTCAGCAGCCGGTTGAGGCGCTCGCTCTCGCGCATCACCAGGCGCGCCAGCGTCTGGTCGTCTTCGTCTGGGCCGACCGACCGGGCCAGCTGTTCGACGGCACTCCGGATCGCCGCGAGCGGGTTGCGGATCTCGTGCGCCAGCGACGCGCTCAGCGCCGCGACTGCCTCCAGCCGTTCGGCGCGCAGGCGGTACTCCTGCAGCCGCTTGAGATCGGAGATGTCGGTGAAGATCGCGGTAACCACCCGGCGATTGCTCCCCGGTCGAACGAATGTCGTGGTGCTCAACCCCACGGGAAAGAGCGATCCGTCCGATCGACGAACCTGCGCTTCGCCGCGCGCGATCCTGCGGCCGTCATCGAGCCCGCGGGCGATGGCATCGTGCAACTCCCGCGACCGCGCCCGCAGCACCTCGAGCACCGGTTGGCCAGGAACGAAGCCAACTCCGTCGCTGCCGAGAATCGTGCGCCCGCGCGGATTGAGATACCCCAGCCGCCCGTCGCCGTCGACACTGATCACGCCCGACTGGATGCTTCCGAGAATCTCGTCGGCCTCGAGTCGCGCCTGCAGCAGCGCCGCGGTGAGCGCCCGCTGCTCGCGCGACGCGTCGGTGAGCCGGTTGCCGAGCACCGCGATCAGCGCTCCCACGAAGGCGATCACGCCGACCTGGGTCCAGAAGCGGATGTCGGGCGGCTCGAGCGGCGCGCGAATGCTGACGCCCACGTAACACGCCACCGCGAACCCCACCGCGAGGAGGCCGCGCCCCACCGGCAGCAGCAGCGCGTACGCGGTGACCAGCGCCACATAGAGTGCCGCCACCGACGTGGCGGCGACCCGCGTGAACGAAATCAGCGACGTCACCACTACCACGTCGATCGCCGCCTGCAAGAGCAGCGCGCTTGGGCCGGGGATCACGATCGGACGGCGGACGATCTTCCACGCCAGCCATCCCGATGCGAATAGCGCGATGGCGACCACCGCGAGGATCGATCCGATCGCGGCATCCACGCTGCCCTGTCCCGGCCCCAGTGCGCGCCCCAGGGTGAGCGCCACCAGGATCAGCCGGGCGAAGAGAATCCCGCCGAGGAGAGCTCGCGGACCGGGAATGGCGAGACGGCCGAGCCCTCGCGCCGGCTGCGAGGCCGCGACCGGCAGGTCGCCGTTCGATTCGTGGGCGACGTCGCGAGACGAAGAGGTGGAGGTCAAGGCGCGAAATATGGCCTGTGGTGGAGGCCAGCACTACGGCTGACTAGAGTTGATGCATGAATGACGCGAGTGTGCGTCTCGACAAGTGGCTATGGGCGGCACGGTTCTTCAAGACACGATCCGCCGCGACCGAAGCGGTCAATGGCGGCAAGGTCGATGTCAACGGCGACCGCGTCAAGCCGGCTCGGCCAGTGCATCCCGGCGACACCGTCGAGCTGCGGATCCCGCCGTATCACTATCGCGTCGTCGTCACCGGTCTCGGCGAGCGGCGCGGATCGGCCGCCCAGGCGGCGACGCTGTACCAGGAGACCGCCGACTCGCTGGCCGAGCGCGAGCGATTGCGGGAGCAGCTCCGGCTGGCGCCCGCGTCCGAACGTGGCACTGGAAAGCCTGGAAAGAAGGATCGCCGCGCGTGGGAACGGCTGCGCGGCCGCAGCTGATCAGAGCCCGCCGAACCAGGGATATCCCTGATCCTCCCAGTACCCGCCCGGCTTGCGATCGGTGAAAGTGACGCGTGTGAGGTACTTGGTGAGCTTGTACCCAAGCTTGATCGGCGAGTAGAGCCTGAGCGGCGCGCCGTGCTCGGGGCCCAGCATATGGCCCTCGAAGCCGTCGGCGAGAATCGTCTGCGGATGCATCGCGCTCTCGATATCCCAGCCATTCATATAGTTGTCGTCGAACGAATCGAACTGCACGTAGCGCGCGCCGGGTTGCGGATCGACCAGTGCGGCGATCGTCGCGAACGGTACACCTCGCCACGCTTTCACGACCGACCATCCTTCGACGCAGTGATGCGTCACCGTGTAATCGATGTGCGGCAGCGCGCCGAGCATCTCCAGGGTGAACTGCGTCGGGGTGCGCACCAGGCCGCCGACGTCGAGCCGCCACGCCGCCGGATCGGTGAGCCTGGGCATGTGATCGGCAACGAAGTACGCCGGCATCTGCCCGCGGGCGAGCTGGGCCGGATCGGCGCGTCCATGCACCACCGACTGAAGGCCTTCGCCGAGGCGATTGTTGAAGGAGATGACGCGATTGAACACCGGCTGCAGGCGGCGGCCGCCGTCCCAGCCACAGGCTGCCGCCAGCGCCGCGGGGATTGCCGGTGCCACGGTGCGCAGAAAGGCCCGCCGCGCGATGCCACGCTCGCGCTCACTCACTGGCGGTGAACTTTCCGCGATACCGTCCGGTGATGATCGCCCGGAGCGACGCAGGATCGGACACGAACACCGCGATCACGTGCACCACGATGAACCCGACGAAGGTCCACACCGCGACGAAGTGCCAGTATCGCGCCCATTCGTACCCTCCGAAGATCGCCGTCAGCCACGACAGCTCCACCGGCTTGGCAACCGCGAATCCGGTAAGAATCGACAGCATCGCGAGGACGATCACCACGGTGTAGGCGCTCTTCTGGAGCGCGTTGTGCTTTCCCTGCGGGGGATGATCTGGACGAAGGCGCAGATAGTACTTGGTCATCTCCCAGGCGGCCGGAATGTCGCGCGGGCGGAAGAGAATCGCCCGCCACTCGCCCGAAAGAATCAGAAAGAGGACGTAGGCAAGGCCGGTGAGGGCGAAGGGCCATGCCAGCGTGAAGTGCCAGCGGAGTCCGCCGGCGAGCCAGCCGCCGAGCTTGACGGCGTGCGGCAGATTGTAGCGGGTGCCGTCGAAGGGATTCGGTGCGCCGAAGGTGTCGCCGTGGTAGCCGAAGTGCGAGTACGCCGCGTAGATCTGCAATCCGCTGGCGATCATCCCGGCGAGAAAGATCGCGTTGAGCCAGTGGGTGATCCGCACCAGCGCGCCGTGTCGCCGCACCCCGGCCACGGGCCGTGACGTGTGCTCCGGCGCAAGATCGATGCGGTCAGGGACGGTGGTCATCGGCGATGCTCCTCGGGAGCGCGAAAGCTAACGGCTAGGCCTCGTCGAGTGCTGTCCCCGCGGCGGCCCAGGCGGCGTATGCCCGATCGAGCGCCTGCCGCGCGACATCGCGCGCGGCGGTGAGCTCCCGGGCGACAGTCGAGCCGGCGTTCTGGTAGAGCGCCGGGTCGGCGAGTTCATCCTCCAGTCGCTGCAACTCGGCTTCGCACCGCGCCACGCTGGCCTCCGCTTCGGAAAGCGCCCGTTCGGCCGACCGTCGCCGCGACGCGTCCGACCGCGAAGGCGCGGCAGTTTGCCGGGCCGGAGGTGTCCGCGACCTCGCCGCCTCGGGCGCTGGCCGCACGGCGGTTCGCTCGACTTCCCATTCGGCGAAGCCACCGGGATAGTCCCGCAGCATGGCGTGATCGAGTGACCAGATCCGGGTCGCGAGCGCCGTGAGGAGCGCCCGGTCGTGCGTCACCAGGATGACCGTTCCTTCATAGTCCTCGAGGGCATCTTCGAGCGCCTCGATCGATTCGACATCGAGATGATTGGTCGGTTCGTCGAAGACGAGGAGGTTCGCCTCCTGCAACATCATCAGCGCCAGCGCCACCCGCGCCCGCTCGCCGCCGGACAGCGATGACGCACGGCGCTGCACTGACGCCCCGGAGAAATCGAACCGTCCGAGATGCCCCTGGATCTGGCCTCGATTCCACGCCGGACGCCGCGCCGCAATCAGTTCGTAGAGCGTCGCCGACGGGTCGACATCGCCGAGGTCCTGCCGATAGTAGGCCACCGTGATCGACGGAGTGAGCCGCACCGTGCCGCCATCAGCCAGGCGTTCGCCGATCAATGTGCGCAGCAGCGTCGACTTTCCCGCGCCGTTGGCGCCGATCAACCCGACCACGTCGCCGCGCCGGAGCACCCCCGACCATGACGCGAGGAGCTGTCGCTCACCAATGCGCACCATGAGGTGATCGGTGGCCAGCACCTGATCGCCACCGCGATGTCCCGAGGTAAACGCCACCGCCATCGCGCCGTCTTCTCCGGGCGGCGGCGAGAGGCGCGGCATCCGTTCCAGTCGACGGCGCCGACCCTTCGCCTGGCTGGTCTTCTGGCCGGCGATGTTGCGCCGGATGAAGTCCTCTTCGGCGGCGATCCGGGCGTCCTGCTTCTTCACCGCGCGCGCCAGCGCCATCCGGCGTTCGATCCGTTGCGCCACAAAGCGCTGGTAGTTGCCGGCGTACGCGTTGGTGGTGTCGCCCTCGAAGTGCAGCACGTGATCGACCACGGCATCGAGGAAGGCACGGTCGTGCGAGATCAGCAGGACCGCTTCATCGAGGTCGCGCAGATACGCCTCGAGCCATCGCGCCGTCGCGAGGTCGAGATGATTGGTCGGTTCGTCGAGAATGAGCAGATCGGCAGGCGCCGCCAGCTGCCCGGCGAGGGCCAGCCGGCCACGCTCCCCGCCTGAAAGCGTTTCGGCATCGCGGATCCGGGCGTCGACTGGATCGAATCCCAATCCGGCCAGGACGGCGTCGACCCTCGCCGATGCCGCGTACCCGCCACCGTGCTCGAAACGTTCGAGGTCGATGGAGTACCGCTCCAGCATCTCCGGGGTCACCCGGTCACCCATATCGCCAATGGCGTGCGCCTGCGCGCCGAGATCGTGCTCCAGCTGCAGCAGGTCGGCGAAACCGCGCGCCGCGGCATCCCACACCGTGCGAGCGCCGCCGAGGTCCCGATACTGATCCATCACCGCGACCCGCATCCCGGTTGCCCGCGCCACCACCCCGCGATCCGGTTCGCGCGCACCGGTCAGGAGCTGCATCAACGTCGTCTTGCCGGTCCCGTTGCGACCCACGACGCCCCAGCGCTCGCCCCGTTCGATCTGAAAGGTGATGCCACTGAAGAGGACGTCGGCGCCGAACGACACGCCGAGATCACTGGCAGAAATCAACGCCACGAGAAGTCTTTGGTTGCGGGGGGCGGAAACGTAATCCTCGCCGCCCCCGCCGTCAGGTTGGTCCTGCGGATTGCGGTCTAGTGTCCCGAATCACTGCGGTGAGAATCGCTCCCGCCGTGAATGTCGACGCGGGAGTGGCCGTCGGCGTCGTTGATCCTGACCGAGCCGCTGTCGCCATTGATCTGCACGATCGGCCGCCCATGGCCGTCGCGGATGATCAGTGACCCGTGCTTGTCATGCCCGTCGGCTCGCACGATCTCCTGGCCGTTGACCTTGATCGACACCATGTCGTTCGCCGCCACGATGTCGACGTCGCCCGAATCCTGACTCCCGGTCCCGCGATACGCATGTTCGTGCAAATCCTCGATCGCCTCGCTCGGCACGTAGAGCGCCACCTTCTTGCCTGAAGGGAGCAGCACCACGTGACCGAACGGCACGAGATCGAGGTGGGCGGAGTCGGCGCTCGAGACACAGAGGAAGCGGGTGTGACTCCCGAACGGCTGGGCGTTGGTCACCCGCAGGGCGCAGTCGCGGACTGCCGAGAAGCTGGAACTGTCCTTCATTGCTACGGTCAGGATCGCGGAATCAACTACTCCCGGGCGCGAACGCAGGAACTGCAGTCGCTGAATGTCGCCCAGCTGATTGCCGTTGACGCGGAAGCCGGCATCGACCATGAGCGGCAGCGACGCCGGGAGATTGTTGCGGACAAAACTGGCGCCGCGATTGACCCCCTTGGCGACCAGCATCCCGACGACGAAGATCGCCAGCATTCCGGCGACGATCCCCATCCAGTATTTCCGTGTCATTGACGTGCTCCCGCCGGTCAGGCCGGCATTGTTGCAATCCTAAACGTCAACTGACCCCTTCAGGTTTCACCGGTCCGATACCTTTCCCCGGTGACCCGCCGCCTTGACGACCTGAAATGGGAGAATTCCTTCGCCGGACTTCCCGACCGCTTCTACCAGCGGGTGACTCCCACCCCGCTGGCCAATCCCCAGCTTGCGGCCTTCAACCCCGACGCGGCGGCACTGCTCGATCTCTCCGCCGATGCCGCGACCGATCCCGATTTCGTGGCTGCGATCAACGGCGACCGCCCGATCCCCGGTACCACACCGGTCGCCGCAATCTACGCCGGGCACCAGTTCGGGGTCTGGGTGCCGCAACTGGGCGACGGTCGGGCGATCCTCCTCGGCGAAGTGACCAATGGCCACCACGAGCGCTGGGATATCCAGGTGAAGGGATCGGGGCTGACGCGCTTTTCGCGGATGGGCGATGGCCGCGCGGTGCTTCGCTCGACAATCCGCGAGTATCTCGCCGGCGAGGCGATGACCGGGCTCGGCGTCCCGAGCACCCGCGCCCTCGCCATCGTGGCGAGCGACGTCCCGGTGTATCGCGAATCGGTCGAGCGGGCCGCGCTCCTCGTCCGTCTCGCTCCCACGCACGTGCGCTTCGGCAATTTCGAGGTCTTCGCGTCGCGATCGATGCCCGATGCCGTGGCCCAGCTCGCCGACCATGTCATCGAGCGACATCTACCGCAGCTGCTGACACTCCCCGGCGCCGAACGCTACGCCGCGTGGTATCGGGAGATCGTGGCACGCACTGCCAGGCTCGTCGCGATGTGGACTGCCACCGGCTTCACCCACGGCGTGCTCAACACCGACAACATGTCGATCATCGGGATCACCCTCGACTACGGGCCGTACGGGTGGATGGACCGGTACGACCGAGGCTTCATCCCGAATCATTCCGATCCGGCAGGCCGCTACGCCTTTGATCAGCAACCGATGGTGGGCCTCTGGAATTGTGCCCGCCTGGGCGAGGCGCTCCATTCGTTGATCAGCGAGGACGACGCGCTCTCGGCGCTGGAGTCGTATCGGGGGATCTTCGAAGGCGAGATCGACCGACTGATGCGAGCCAAGCTGGGGTTGCTGACCAGCGAACCCGACGACCAGGAACTTGCCGCGGGATTCCTGGCCGTGCTGCACGCGGCCCGCGGCGATTACACCCGGTCGTTCCGAGCGCTTTCCCGCTTCGCGCCGAGGAGCGGCGATGGACGCGAGCCGGCGGGCGCCAGTGCCGTGCGCGAGGCGGCAGAGGAGAGCCCCGCAATCGATGCGTGGCTGGCGCGGTACACCCAGCGGCTGATCCGCGAAGATTCGGATGATGTCGCGCGCCAGCGGCGGATGCTCCAGGCCAATCCGAAGTACGTGCTGAGGAACTGGATGGCGCAGGAAGTGATCGCCGCAGCAGAGGGTGGCGACTTCGCGCCGATCGACGCGATGCGCCGGATCGTGGCGTCGCCATTCGATGAACACCCCGACGCGGAGCGCTACGCTGGCCGTCCCCCCGCCTGGGCGGCAGATCTGGCGTTGAGCTGCAGCTCCTGAGGCGCGCCGCCACAGTCTTTTCCCTTTTCGGTTTTTCCTTCTCTCTTCTCTCTTCGCTCGTCTCTCTTTTTTCTACGGCGCCACATCCAGGAACTCGAGCCCCTCGCTTTTTTCAAGCGTGTGGCGCAGCGACCATTCGTCCTCGAACAGCAGGATCGAACTTCCCTTGGCGTCGTACAGCCGGAGTCGCGAGCGCCCCTCGACCACTCGCTCGATCGCGTCGTCGCTGCCGCGCACCCAGCGCGCCAGCTTGAATGCCAGCGGCTCCAGCTTGCAGGGTACGCCGTATTCGTTGTCGAGCCGGAAGAGGAGCACGTCGAATTGCAGAAGACCAACGGCGCCGATGATCGGAACCGGTCCGGCGATCGATTCCTGGTAGAACACCTGCACGGCACCTTCCTCGCCGAGTTGCCGGAGTCCGGTGTCGAGATGCTTGCGGCGGAGCGGATCGGCGACCACGACGCGCGCGAAGAACTGCGGCGCGAAACGCGGGATCCCGCTGAAGGTGACATCGCCGCGCAGCGACAACGAGTCCGACACTCGCAGCGTCCCGCGATCGTGCACGCCGATCACGTCGCCGGGCCACGCCTCCTCCACTTCGGTGCGTTCCCGCGCGAGGAATTGCTGCGGTTGCGACAGTCGCAGCGCCTTCCCGGTGCGCGCCAGCGACACCGTCATCCCGGCGGTGAATCGCCCCGAGCAGACGCGCACGAAGGCGATCCGGTCGCGATGCCGGGGATCCATGTTCGCCTGGATCTTGAAGACGAAGCCGGTGAATTCGGGATCGTCGGGGTGTACCTCTTCGGGAGTCGCCGCGCGCGCGAGCGGCCCCGGCGCGTGATCGAGGAAGTCGTGCAGAAAGGGTTCGACCCCGAAATTGGAAAGCGCCGAGCCGAAGAACATCGGAGACAAGGTGCCGTCGAGTACGGCGCCCTCATCCCACGGGTGCCCCGCGTGATCGAGGAGTTCGAGTTCGTCGCGCAGCGTCGTGACTCCGGACTCGAGGAGGAGAGTCTCCAGGGCAGGATCGTCGAGGGCGAGGCGTCGGGTGGCGACGAGGGTGGCGCCGTGGTCGGCCGCGCGATCGAAGAGGAGCGCTTCGCGGCGGCGCCGGTCGGCAACGCCGACGAAGCCGGTGCTGCTGTGAATCGGCCAGGTGACCGGGTAGATCCCCAGGCCCAGGTCGGCCTCGACGTCGCTCACCAGCTGGAGTGCATTGCCGCCGGGCCGATCGCATTTGTTGACGAACGAGAAAATCGGCATCCGCCGCAGCCGGCAGACGTCGAAGAGCTGCCGGGTCCGTTCCTCGACACCGCGCCGGTTGTCGAGCAGCATCACGGCGCTGTCGGCCGCGATCAGCGTGCGGTAGGTGTCTTCCGAGAAATCGGCGTGCCCGGGGGTGTCGAGGAGATTGACCTGGTAGCCGCGATACTGGAACTGCAGTACGCTCGACGTCACCGAGATGCCACGCTGGCGCTCGAGTTCCATCCAGTCCGACGTGGCGTGCCGGGCCGCGCGCCGAGCCTTGACCGAACCCGCCAGATGAATTGCGCCGCCGTACAGGAGGAGCTTTTCGGTGAGCGTGGTCTTGCCCGCGTCGGGATGCGAAATGATCGCGAAGGTGCGCCGGCTGAGCGCCGGTTGCGCGGTGTCGGAAGCGGCGGCGGCCATGGGTGGGTGCCAAAGGTACACCGGTCGCCAATTCCCAATCGCGCGCGAACGGGATAGAATCCCGCCGTGACCACATCGACATCAGCGGATCCCGGTTTCACTCCACGGCACTGGATTGCGGCGACCGCCGCGCTCTCGGGGCTCGTCGCCCTCTATCTCCACCTCTGGAAGCTCGGCTACATGGGTGCGCTGGTGTGCAACGCGCAGCATTCCTGCGAGTTCGTCATGACATCGCGCTGGGGCCAGTTCCTCGGGATCGACGTCGCGCTGATCGGGACGATCGGGTACACACTGATCCTCATCACGGCACTGGTGGGTCTCAATCCGAAGTACTTCACCAGCCGCGGGGTCACACTGGTCCTCGCCGTGCTGATCGTCTTCGCCTTCCTCTTCACGCTGCGACTCAAGTACTACGAGTTCTTCGTGCTCAAGTCGTTCTGCCGCTGGTGCGCGGTGAGTGCCATTACGATCACGACCCATGTCATCGCCGTGGCCCTCGATTGGCGGCGGGTGAGGCACGACTAGACGGGAGCCTCGCCAACGGCATTGAGCTCTCCCACCGCGCCCAGCTGCGGCGCCATGACCGCGGTTGCGCCAACCACGCCGAGCGTCAGCGCACCACCGAGCAGGACGGCGGGAACGGCGCCCATCAGCTTCGCGGTGACTCCCGATTCAAATGATCCGATCTCGTTGCTCGACCCGATGAAGATCTGGTTGACGCTGGTCACCCGTCCCATGAGATGATCGGGCACGAGGAGCTGCAAGAGCGTTGAGCGGATCACCACGCTGATCATGTCGGCGGCGCCACCCAGCGCCAGGCAGGCGAACGAGAGCCAGACGGTGCGCGCGAGCCCGAAGCCGATGGTAAAGAGACCGAATGCGGCGACGGCGATGAAGAGGGACCGCCCGGCCCGTTGCATCGGCTTTCGCCACGCCAGCCAGAGCGACATCGCCAGCGCACCGACCGCCGGCGCTGCGCGGAGGACGCCGAGTCCCCAGACGCCGGTGTGGAGGATGTCGACCACGAACACCGGCAGCAGTGCCACCGCACCACCGAAGAGCACTGAGAAGAGGTCGAGCGTCATCGCGCCGAGCAGGATCTGCTGGCTGCGCAGATACCGGATCCCCGACGCGAGTGATTCGAGAATCGGCACGTCGTTTCCCGCCTCGGCCGGAACGCCGCGGAACCTGACCGCACCGAGTGCGATCAGCCCCATCACAATCAGCGCGCCGCCGGCGAGATAGCTCCCCCTGGTGCCAACGGCCGCGTTCAGGATGCCACCCAGCGCCGGTCCAACCACGGCGCCGAGTTGCCAGATGGTACTCCGCCACGTCACCGCGTTGGAGCGAAGGTCACGCGGCATCATCGCTGCGCCGAGTGCGGTGCGAGCCGGCTGGAGAAAGGCACGGGCGACGCCACTGATGGCGACGACGCCATACACGCCGACCACCCGCCAGTGCGTCGCATTGGGGCCAATTCCTGCAAGTACCGCGAGAGTCAGCGAGCATCCCAGCAGGATCCACGTCGAGATCAGGGCCAGGCGCCGGCGATCCATCCGGTCGGCCACGTGACCGCCCAGCAGCGATGTGGCAATGTTGGGGAGCGCTTCGGCCAGACCAACGAGGCCCAGCGAAAGCGGGTCGTGAGTGTCGAGGTACATCTGCCACGCCACGATGATGTCCTGGACCTGGACACCGAGCGTGGTGGCAAAATGTCCCGCGAGAAAACGTCGGTAATCGCGATGCCGCAGGGCGGCCCAGGGGTCGTGCATCGGCTCCAAAGCTAAGGCTTGGGCGGCATCGTCAGCACGATTCCATTGGTGATCAGGGAGACCTTCGCTTCGCGCGGGATTCCGACGTCGAAGGCGCGACCATCGGCCTGCATCATTCCGGGATAGCGCTGGCTGTACTGGCTCACCGCCGCGAGGAGGAGAAGATCGGGGATGGTGAACCCTCGCACGCTGACGCGATCGAGACGGAATCGCATGATTCCGCTGTCCTGCTGCGGCATCGAGATCTGCGCCACGAAGACCGAGGTCGAGTCGATAAAGGAGAAGATCGGTCCGAGCTCGGCGCGAGAATCAGGCGGGAAATCCATCAACCGGCCGCTGATCCGGATCAGCCGCCCGTCGCAGCGAACCCGGAATGCGAGCGAGTCGTCAAACGGTGGCGCGCCGATCCGCGCCAGCATCGCGCTGGCGAAGTCGCCGATATCCACCGTGTCGACCAGCCGGGTACGCGAGATGAAGACCGAATCGGTGGCACCATTGGCACGCAGCACTCCGGCGTTGGTGATCCGCGACCCGAGCGTGTCCTGAGCCGGAAGCCGGTGCACTGACGCAAGCAAGGCCACCATCACCCACCATCGACCGCGCATCCACCGCTCCCTGTTGTGCCGCCACGGCGTTCCCAGGTACCGCTCGGAACCCGCAGCCACCGTTATGCATTTGACGGCTGCCACGGCTACAATGTGGACGGTCCCGGGCCGCGGCGCTCGGATCTCACCCCCAGCATTGGACCAGATATGTTGTTTGCTCGCCAGCTCACGTCGCTTGGTGCGGCCGCCGTCATGCTCGTCCCGCCACCCGCGGCCGGAATCCACAGGCCATTCTGGGGCCCGGATGGGCACCGGATCGTGGCGCAGATCGCCCTGTCACGCCTCTCCCCGGCAGTCGCCGACGAAACCCGGCGCCTCCTCGACGGCCAGAACATTCCTGATGTGGCCAGCTGGGCCGACGAGCATCGACGCGACCTCCCCGGGACCGCGCCCTGGCACTACATCGACATCGAGATCACCGATACGAGCTATGTGCCTGCCCGCGACTGCAAGGACGGCGCCTGCATCATCGCCGCCCTCGCCACGCAGACCGCCATTCTCGGCGATCGGAGCCGTCCCGACTCGGCGCGGGGAATCGCCCTCAGATGGGTGGTTCACCTCGTCGGCGATCTGCATCAACCGCTGCACGCCGGGGAGCGCGGCGATCGCGGCGGCAACGACGTCAAGGTGACCTTCCAGGGGAAGCCGACCAATCTCCATTCCATCTGGGATAGCGGGCTCCTTCTCGCCTGGGGCCAGAGCGACGAGGAGATCGAGCAGAGCATCGAGAACGAGATCGCGCATCGAAACGATATCGCGGCGATCAGCGGCGGCAGCGTCGTCCAGTGGGCCATGGAATCGCACGACATCGCCCGCGACATGGTGTACCGCGATCTGCCGCAATCGCTGGTCATCGACCAGCACTATGCCGATCTCGCCCGCCCGATCATTCGCGATCGGCTCCTTCGCGCCGGCGTCCGGCTCGGCGCACTCCTTGAACGCACGCTGGGAGGTAAGACGAGATGATCGTCCGTCGCTTCTATGACGAACGGCTCGCGCAGGCGAGCTACCTGATCGGATGCGAGCGCGTGGGTGAGGGAATCCTGATCGATCCGGCGCGCGACGTTTCCCCGTATCTCGCCGCGGCCCGCCAGGAGCATCTGCGAATCACCCGAGTGGCCGAAACGCACATTCACGCTGACTTCGCCTCGGGGACACGCCAGCTCGCCGCGGAAACCGGCGCCGTTCCGCATCTTTCGGCCGAGGGCGGCCCGGACTGGCAATACCAGTTCGCCACGGCCGACGGCGCCGTCCTTCTCCATGATGGGGATACGATCGTCTTCGGCGGCGTCCGCCTCGATCTGCTGCACACACCGGGACACACGCCGGAGCATCTTGCCTTCATCGTCACCGACCTCTCCCGCAGTAACGAGCCGGTCGCGATACTCTCCGGCGACTTTCTCTTCGTTGGCGACGTCGGCCGGCCCGACCTCCTCGAACGCGCAGCCGGTGTCGCCGATTCGAAGCGTGCGGCCGCCCGCGCCTTGTTCAAGTCGCTGCGGCGGATGGAATCGTTCCCGGATTACCTGCAGGTCTGGCCGGGTCACGGCGCCGGTTCGGCGTGCGGCAAGGCGCTGGGCTCGCTGCCGTCGTCGACGCTCGGCTACGAGCGACGGACCAGCTGGGCATTCGCGGCCACCGACGAAGCGGCGTTCGTCGAGTCGGTACTCGAAGGCCAATCGGAGCCACCAATCTACTTCGCCGAAATGAAGCGCCTCAACCGCGCGGGCCCACCGATACTGTCGCTGGCCGAGCTCCCGATCCTCGGCCCCGACGCCTTCGGCCCGATCGGCGCCAATGGGTTCCTCCTCGATGTCAGGCCGGGAAACGCCTTCGCGGAAGAGCACCTGGAGGGGTGGCTTAACATCCCGCTCTCGCGCGCGTTCACCAAATGGGCCGGCTGGCTGGTCCCATACGATCGTGACGTGTATCTCCTGGCATCCGATCCCGCGGCCGGTGCCGACGCCCGGGCAGCACTGGCATCGATCGGGCTCGACCGCGTCAAGGGTGTATTCGGCCCCGATCTCATTGCGACGGCCCGGCAGCGCGGATCGGCGATCAGCGCGCAGCGAGTCCCGATGGCCGAGGTGAAGACGTTGCAGCAGCGCGGAGTGGTCGTCGTCGACGTGCGCGACCCCGATGAATGGGACGCCGGGCACCTCGACGGCGCGAAGCACCATCCACTCGGCACGCTCCCCCGCGCGATGGCGTCCGTCGATCGCAGCACGCCTGTCGCCGTGCACTGTGCCGGCGGCTCCCGGTCGGGGATCGGCGCGTCGATGCTGGAGCAGATGGGATTTCGCAATGTGACCGACCTGACCGGCGGATGGTCGGCGTGGAACGGAATCGACGGATAGACCAACGGTCGCCGACGCGAGCGCGTACGAAATGCAGAAACACGACACGTCAACAGCGAGGTAGCAGATGCGAAACGCGTGGATGGTGATGGCAGCGGCGACGCTCCTGGCGGCACCGCTTGCGGGTCAGAAACCGGCCAGTCCGGCCCCGAGGGCACGCCCCCGCGCGGCGGCGCCTGGAACGTCGGCCGACTCGGCGAAGCGATTCGCCGGGATTCGCCAGCGATATCAGAAGGAGCTCGACACCGAACGCGGCGCGCTGCAACGCACCCGTGATCGAATGCGCGAGGAACTCACTGCGGCCGGCTGGCGCGGCCGGCATCGCCAGGCACCCGGAATGTTTCGCGGCAGGCTGGCGCGATTCCGCGCCCGACGCGGACCGATGACGATGCGCGGTCCAATGATGCGGCGCGGGATGTTTGGCGGCAACGCCATGGGCCCGCGCGGTCGGATGGGTGGCCCGCCAGACTTCGGAAACGGCCCGATGATGCGACCTGGAATGGCGTTTGGCGGACGCGGCCAGGCCCCGATGATGATGCGCCGTGGAATGGCGCCTGGCGGGCGTGGCCAGACACCGATGATGCGGCGTGGTCAACCCGGTGATTCCGGGATGGCGATGCGCGGGCGCGCTATGCGTCGGCCGGGGGCAGACTCCACGGCAGTCCGGCGCCGCGCTCCCCGCGACACCTCGGCCGCGCCGATGCTCGATCGCTGACATAACCTGCACCACCGACAAACAGCGAGGGACCTCGATCACCGCGATGAAGCGGGGTCGAGGTCCCTCGTGACGTTTCGGCGGCGCGACTTTGTGGCCGCTACTTGGGCGTCCAGCTGTTGTTGTTTCGCTCCACGTCGACCAGCAGGTGATCGGGATCGAGTTCGATCTTCGCGACCTTCTTGCCGACGAAGGAATATTCCCGGACATAGTGCGACGTGTTGGTGCTCCACACTTCGGCCGGGTAGGTGAAGTCCTGCCTGGTACTGTCGGTGAAAGTGAACCGGACGTGGATGGGCAGGACGCCCCGCATCCGATTGCCGTACATCACGCCCACGAGGTTGGTGTCCCCCGACTGCCGCGTCGCGACGGTGTCGATGGCCTGATCGAAGCGGGCGTTCTCGAAGAACCATTCACGCCAGAACCAGTCGAGCCGGCGGCCGCTCACATCCTCCATCGTGCGGAAGAAGTCGGCGGGGGTGGGATGCTTGAATGCCCAGCGACGGATGTAGGTGCGGAATCCGTCGTCGAACGCAGCGGAGTCGAGAATTTCCTGGCGCAGCAGCTGCAACCCGACACTCGGCTTGTCGTACGCCGAAATACCGAGCAGGTTGGGATCGATCCGGTCGGGATTGATCATCACCGGCTGATCGGCGCCGACGCGCATCACGTATTCCACCTCGGCCCGCTGGTCGGCGGCACGCGCCATCTGATCGCCGTGCTCCGGATAGCGCCGCGCTTCCGAGAAGGTATTGATGAAGGTGTTGAATCCCTCGTCCTGCCACATGTATTCCCGCTCGTTGGAACCGACCAGCATCGGGAACCACATATGACCGATTTCGTGGGTCACCACGTTGTAGAGGTCGGGCTTGTCCTTGCTCACCGTCTCCATGGCGAGCATCGGATATTCCATCCCGCTGATCGGCCCCTCCACAGCTGAGATCTGCGGCCACGGATACGGGAACCACCGTTCCGAGTATTCCATGATCGACATGCGGGCCTGATCCGCGGCATCATCCCAGTTGAAGGCGGCCTCGGGGCGGAAGTAGGCGAACGCCATCGCCCCCTTGTAGCTCGATGCATCCCACTCGTAGTCGGGCGAGCCGGCCCAGACGGCGTCGCGGACGTTCTTGGCGTTGAATCGCCAGGTCATCGTCCCGGTGCGCCGAGGCCGCGCAGTACCGCTCTTGAGTTCTTCGGCCGTGACGATGTGGACTGGCGTCGCGGACTTGGCGGCCGTCGCGAGCCGGGCGATCTCCGTCGGCGTGAGCACCTCGGCGCTGTTCTCGAGCGTGCCGGTTGACGCGACGATATATCCCGCGGGAACCGTCACGGCGACGTTGAAGTCGCCGTATTCGAGGTAGAACTCCCCCTGGCCCAGATATGGTTCGGTATTCCAGCCGCGGACATCATCGTAGACGCACATCCGCGGATACCACTGCGCCAGCTCGTAGAGGGCACCGTCGCGCCCCATCCGGTCGGCGCCGTGCTCCGGAATCAGGAAGTGCCATGCCACGTCGAACGTCGCCGTGTGCCCCGGCGCGAGCGGCTCGGCGAGATCGACCTTGGTGACGGTTTCGTTGTCGCGGAGGTGCAGCGGAACGTGACGCGAGGCGGCCCGGGTCGCACCGGGGAGGACCTCGTCGAAATGTTCCATCACGTCACCGCCCTCGAAGTTCTTGGCGCCGAATCGCGAATCGGGCGGGAAGATGTACGAATTCAGTGAATTCGCCTTGAACGCGTTCTGTTCGGTCTGGATCCAGATGTACTGCAGCGTGTCCGGCGAATTGTTGGTGTAGCGCAAGGTGAGCTGGCCGTGCAGCGTCTTGGCGGCGGTGTCGAGCGACGCGGCGATGTCGTAATCGGCGTGATTCTGCCAGTAGTGCGACCCTGGCGCACCGCTTCCGGTGCGGAACAGGTTGGCCGTGGGAAGCAGCAGCGGCGCGAAGATCGACGTGTCGGCCACCGGCTCTGACGGACGCAACGGCGGATTGGGAGGAAGCTGCGACACCTGAGCTGCGAGCGGAGCGGCAACCAGCAGCGACGCGACAAATGCCAGGCGGGACATGGAAGCTTTCCGGAGAGGGCTGGCTGAAAAGCTAATACGGGGCCGGCGGCTACTTGCTGGTGCTGATGCCGAAGCGACGCCCGATGATCATCTTGAGGCCGACGAGGTCGGTGTGACCGGTCAGCGCCATGCCGACGCCGAGGTTGAATTCCCAGTTGGGACCGAAATCGTAGTTCACGGCGGGGAAGAGTTCCTGATCGGTCTGGGACACCGGATCGAACCCGGAGAGCGGGCCGAAGCTGCCGTAATACTCCAGGGCAAGATTCACCCGGCGGCTGACGTCGACCGCCACCTGGACGTTCGGGGAAAACTCGAATCCCTTGTGCTGGGCCTCGCCCTTGAGCGACAGCTCAAGGGACGGATTGATTGCCCAGTAGAAGCGTCCCAGCTTCTGGTCGATGATCGGGCGGAGTTCGTACGTCCACGTGTCGGGCGAGAACTCCTTCCGCTGATAGCCGAACTCCTGCGATAGCGAGACACCTACGGGCCAGTGCCAGCTCTCGGGGACCGAGAAGCGCGGGCGCAGGTGAGTGCCGACCCAGTTGTAGCTACCGTCCGGCTGGACCGACGTGAAGTTGTAATAACCCAGCTCGAAGAACGACGTGAAACCGTGGGTGATCTCGAGGGTTTCGTGCAAGGCGTGCATCGTCGAGACCATTCCCGGTCCGATGTCGACGCCGGTGTGACTGGTGTAATTGCTGTGCAACTCCACCATCGTCGCACCTACCGGCACCAGGTCGGCCCCGTAGACCTGGATCTCGTAGTTGTCCTGAGCCGCAAGGGGTGTGGCGCCGAGACCGAGCACCAGCGCAACGACGACGCAACGCGAAAGAGACACGAGAAATCCGGGGAAAGGAGAAGGCGGAAGCATACGTAAACGACGGAAAAGGGAAAAGGGAAAAGGGAAAAGGTGGGAGAAAATGGAGAAGGGAAATGGAGCTCCGCGTCGTCGCAGGGCCCCTTCTCCGTTTTCCCTTCTACTTCCCCTTTTCCCTTTTCCGTTTTCCCTTTTCCGTTCTCACTGTACCGTCTGCATCACCCCGAAGATCGGCAGGTACATCGCCACGATCATTCCACCGACGATCACGCCGAGGAAGAGGATCATGATCGGTTCGAGGAGCGAGAGGAGGCCGCTGACCGCAACATCGACTTCGTCGTCGTAGAAGTCCGCAATCTTGCTCAGCATCTCGTCGAGGCCGCCGGTCTGTTCACCGACGGCGATCATTGAGATCACCATCGGCGGGAAGACTCCCGACTTGTCGAGCGGTGCCGCGATGGTGTCGCCGCCGGCGATCGAGGACCGGGATGCCATGATGGCGTCGTGGATCACCGTATTGCCGGCCGTCTTCGCGGTGATTTCGAGACCATCGAGAATCGAGACGCCAGACGACACCAGGGTGCCGAGGGTCCGGGTGAAGCGCGAAACGGCGGACTTGCGCAGCACGTCGCCGAGCACCGGCATCGCGAGGAGAAGACCATCGACGCGCCGGCGGCCGAGCGACGAATCGTAGAAGCGCTTGAACAGGAAGCCACCGATGCCGAGTGCGCCGGCCACGGTCCACCAGTATGACCGCAGGAAGTCCGACAGGCCGATCACGATCCGGGTCGGCAGCGGCAGCTCCATGTGCACCGAATCGAACATCGTCCGGAACACCGGGATGACGAAGATGAGCAGGATCGCGATGGCGCCGATCGCGACGGTGAAGATCACCGCCGGATAGATCATCGCGCTCTTCACCTTGCGGATCAGCTTGTCATTCTTCTCCAGGAACGCCGCCAGGCGCAGGAGAATCGTGTCGAGAATACCGCCGGCTTCGCCGGCCGCGACCATGTTGACATACAGCTGGGCGAAGGCCTTGGGATGCTTGGCGAGCGCGTCGGCGAGGGTATTGCCGGCCTCGACGTCGAAGACCACGCTGCGGGTGACATCCTTGAGCCGCGGGTTCTGCGTCTGCGCCGCCAGAATGGTGAGCGACTGCACCAGCGGGAGTCCCGAGTTGATCATCGTGGCGAACTGGCGCGTGAAGATCACGACGTCGCGCGTGCTGATGCTCCGTCCGGGGAGCGTCAGCTTGATCTCTCGCGGCGCCTCGCGGAGCGACACCAGCAGGAGCCGGTTCTTCCGCAGGTGGCCGATGACCTCGTCGCGCGATGGAGCGTCGAAGCTCCCCTTCATGATCTGACCGGTGGTGGCGTTCTTCGCCGTGTACTCAAAGACTGGCATGGGGACTCCGAAGTTCATGAATCGGTGATCGTGGCTGGGCGTGGCTCATCGCTTGGCCTCTGTGATGGCGCCCTCTTCCATCGGCGTCTCGCCGATTGCCCGGAGAAACTCCGACGCATTGGGCGACACCCGGATACAGTCTTCCTTGGCGACTTCGCGACCCATGTACGCCTGGTACAGTGAATCGTTCATCGTCTGCATGCCGTGCTTCTTGCCGGCCTGCATCAGCGAATAGATCTGGTGCACCTTGTCGTCGCGGATGACCGCGCGAATCGCGGGCGTGGCGACCATGATTTCGGCCACCATCACGCGACCGCGCCCCTTGGCCCGCGGCAGGAGCGTCTGGGTGATCACGCCCTCGAGGACGAACGCGAGCTGGGCCCGAACCTGCGACTGCTGGTTGCTCGGATAGACGTCGATGATGCGGTTGATCGCCTCGGGCGCCGAATTGGTGTGCAGCGTGGCCAGCGCGAGGTGGCCCGTCTCCGCGATCGTGAGCGCTGCGGAGATGGTTTCGAGATCGCGCATTTCGCCGACGAGAATCACGTCGGGATCCTCGCGCAACGCGTACTTGAGCGCGGAGGCGAACGACGGGGTGTCGGTGCCGACTTCGCGCTGATTGACGATGCAGTTCTTGTGGCGGTGGATGAACTCGATCGGATCCTCCACCGTGATGATGTGCCCGGTCCGCTCGTTGTTGATCTTGTCGATCATCGCGGCCAGCGTGGTCGACTTGCCCGACCCGGTCGGACCCGTCACCAGCACCAGCCCGCGCGGCCGTTCGGCAAGCTTGGCCGTGATCGGCGGCAGCTTGAGCTCGTCGAACGACTTGACCATGAACGGAATCATCCGGATGGCCATGGAGACGCAACCGCGCTGCTTGAAGACGTTGCCGCGGAAGCGCGCCAGGTTCTGGATGCCGAAGGAGAAGTCGAGCTCGTCCTCCTGCTCGAAGCGCTTCTTCTGCGCCTCGGTCAGCACCGAATACGCGAGCGACAACGTGTCCTTCGGCGCGAGCACGTCCTCCACGTCGGCGTCGGCGAGTTCGCCGTCGACGCGCATCTTGGGACGCACGCCGGTGGTGAGGTGGAGGTCGGAGGCGTCCTTGGCGATCATTTCCTCAAGGAGGCTACGGAGATTGAGCGTCATTCGGCGGTCTCCTTGACGACTTCTTCGAGCGTCGTGGTTCCCCGGGCCAGCTTCTTCATGCCATCCATGCGCAGCGTGAGCATCCCTTCACTCACCGCCTGTTCGCGAAGTTCCACTGTCGACGCCCCGGTAAGGACCATCCGGCGGAGCGCGGGCGACATGGCCATCACCTCGTAGAGTCCTGCGCGACCGCGATAGCCGGTCCCGCCGCACTGATCGCAGCCGGCCCCCTTGTGGAAGGCGATGCTCCGCAGCGACTCGATATCGGCGCTGAGCGACTTCAGTTCGGCGTCGGTGTATGTCGTCGGCGCCCTGCATCCGGCACAGATGCGGCGCACCAGGCGCTGAGCCACGACGAGGTTCACCGCGCTGGCCACGTTGAATGCCTCGATCCCCATGTCGATCATGCGGATCACGGTGCTGGGTGCGTCGTTGGTGTGCAGCGTCGACAGCACGAGATGCCCCGTCAACGCCGCCTTGATCGCGATGCCGCCGGTCTCGAGATCGCGGATTTCGCCGATCATGATGATGTTGGGGTCCTGCCGCAGGAAGGCGCGCAGGGCCGCGGCAAAGGTGAGGCCGATCTCCGGGCGCATCGGCGCCTGGTTGATCCCCGGAAGGTTGTACTCCACCGGGTCCTCGGCCGTCATGATATTCGTCTCGATCGTGTTGATCCGCTGCAGCGCCGAGTAGAGTGTCGTCGTTTTCCCCGACCCCGTGGGACCGGTGACCAGCACCATCCCGTATGGGTTGAGGATGGCGCGCATCAGATCCTCTTCCGCCTTGAGCTCGAAGCCGAACTTGGTGAGGTCGAGGGTCAGGTTCCCCTTGTCGAGGATGCGGAGGACGATCTTCTCGCCAAAGAGGACCGGCAGCGTCGACACCCGGAAGTCGATGACCCGCGTCCCCATCTTGAGCTTGAGCCGGCCGTCCTGCGGCACGCGCCGTTCGGCGATGTTGAGCGTCGCCAGGATCTTGATGCGCGACGTCAGTGCCGCCTTCATCTTGAGCGGCGGCTTCATCACTTCCTGCAGCGCGCCGTCGATGCGATAGCGGATCCGGATCTCGTGTTCGAACGGTTCGACGTGAATGTCGGATGCACCGCGCTTGACCGCGTCGGTGAGGATCCCGTTGATCAGCTTGACGACGGGGGCGTCGTCGACCAGCGCCTGCTGAACCGCCGCGGCGTCTTCGTCTTCCTCGCTCACCACCTCGACGTCGTCGCCGATCCCCTCCATCTCCTTGAGGATCGTCTGCAGCTGCTCGTCGCTGCTCTCGTAGTGGCGCTCGAGGAGCGCCCGGAGCGTCTGTTCCCCGGCCAGGACCGGGAAGAGGTCGTAGCGGGTAATGAACTTGAGGTCTTCGAGGAGCCCCTGGTCGGCCGGGTCGGCGACCGCCACCGTCAGGGTCCGCCCCTCGCGCTTGAGCGGAAGAACCATTCGCTTGAGGGCGAGATCGGCAGGAATCAACCGGAGAATGCGTGGGTCGACTTCGAAGCGCGACAGATCGACCGCGGGCATCCGGTACTGGCGGGCGAGAACCTTGGTCAGTTCGAGTTCGTCGATCGCGCCCTGGCGAACCAGGATCAGCCCGAGCCGCTGATGCGACCCGCGATGTTCCTGGAGAGCGGCGGCCAGCTGGTCACGGGTCACCAGCCCCTGGGCAATGAGGAGGTCCCCAAGCCGATCCGAGGTGTGGCCCGGATCGGACTGCGTAGCGGGTGAAGGATTCGGCGCGGTCATCCCAGCCCGTGGGTGCAAAGGGGATGCCTTGGCTGGCGAGCGCGCTCGCCGGGTAATGGGTCACGGGACCACCACCCGGCCATCGAGCCGCCTGACAATGGCTGCGGTGATCCCCGGGACCCGTTTCAGGTCGTCCAACTGGCGAAATGGCCCAACGCTGTCGCGAAATGCGATTATGGCCCGAGCGCGAACTGCCCCGATCCCTGGCAAACCCACCAGATCTGGAACACCGGCCCGGTTGATGTCAACCGGATCAGGGACGCTGGTCACCTGAGCTTCGGCCGGAACACCCCCGAAACTGAGGTGCGGCAGAAGCTTCGCGATGAGGGCCTTCCCCATTCCATGCACCCGGGCGAGGCCCGCCGCGCCGCCGAACGCACCACGGCTCTCGCGATCCGCCACAATCCGTTTGGCGAGGGCGGGCCCGATTCCCGGAAGACGGATGAGTTCGTCGACGGTCGCGTGGTCGATGTCAACCCGCTCGCTCTGGCCAACGGGACGCGCGAGAAGGCGGATCGAATCGCGATGGGCGATCGGGTTTCCGTCTGACGTTGGCGCAAAGAGCTGGGCGGCGACCCGAGGGGTCCCGGGAGCTGCGGCGAACGCGCGGAGGAGGTGGCCCACAAGGGCGAGCCCGAGAAGGACCGAGATCGCCCGGCGTTCGCGACGCGAGAGGCCGGAAAAGAGGCTTTTCATCCCCCGACAATGCCGAAGGTGCGACACCGCCCGGGGAGCCGCTCAGCGCAAGGCGGTACCTCCCGACGCGACCGCTGTCACGTCCCGGCGCGCCGGATCACACCGACTGCAACGTTGCCCACCGCCTCGAGACTCTCGAACGATTCCTTGTCGGGCGTATCCTGGGTGGTATGCCAGTAGGGATAGTTGATGTCGATGATGTCGATTGCCCGGATCCCCGCGTCGATCAGCGGAATATGATCGTCGGTGATCCCGCCGTATTTTTCCTGCGTGAAAATGTGCCCGTATCCCATCTGGTCGGCCACCTTCCACACGCGGTCCACGACGTCCGGTGCGGCGATCTCGGAGTTCTGTTCCTGGGGGATCCGCAGATCCTTGTGCCCCACCATGTCCCACAGCACGGCGAAGAGCGGCGCCGGCGCGATCTGATGCTTGGCGTAATAGGCCGCGCCCAGGAGAACATCGACCATCGGCGGGCCGAAATCACCGTAATCCTCGCCGTCCACAAAGAGCAGATCGACACCCACCGTTGGCGGCGCCTTCTTGAGCGCGTCGGCCACACCCAGAAGAATCGCAACACCCGATCCGCCATCGTCCGCGCCCGGCATGACGCCGTTCTTGTCGACCTTGTCGTTGTCGGCGCGCGGGCGCGTATCCCAGTGCGCCACGTAAAGGACCCGCTGCATGGCAGCCGGATTGAACTGGGCCAGGACGTTCGCGAGCGGAATCGAGTCGCCGCTGGCGGTACGATGCCACCACCGCTGCACCGTCACCGAGTCGGCGCGGGCGCGCGCCATCGAATCGAGCCAGGCGAGCATGGCGGCGTGCCCCGGCTTCCCCGGAATCCGCGGACCGAACGCGACCTGGGTCACCACGTAATCGAGCGCGGTCTTGCCGTTGAATTCCTTGGCGGGCGGCCCGCCGCCCGCGCCGCAGGCAACCAGGGCCGTGAGCGCTGCGAGCGCGGCGACGCGGATTCGACGAAGCATCTACATCCCCAGACTGCTGAGAGGTACGCTGAAAAATACATTGAGCGTGATGGTCTGCGTGGGCTGCCCCAGGGAGAGCACGTTGTTGAGGACGTAGGAGAACTGGAATCCGGTCCGGATGGCGTGCTGGAGCTGGGCGGAGAACCCCGACTGCAGCTCGGTCCGCTGCAGGTCATAGTACGGCACGCAGGAGGAGTCGCTGGTGCGCTGGATGCACGAACTGTTGTTGTTCTGGCTCACCGTGACGTTGAACGTGATGCTCCGTCGCGTCGTGGATATGAACCGTGGCAGGCGCGTGCTCCATGACAAAGTCCCGTTGAGCATCAAGGCGTTCGTCTGGGTCACGTTCCCGTCGGAGACCGTGCTGCTGCGATCGGTCTCGCCGTTGGCGGTGAACTGGACATTGTTCCGGAAGGCGATCACGAAGTTCGGCGTCACCCGGCTCGTCGAGGAGGTGGAAGCGCTCACCGTCCCGTCCTGGAATGGAGAGAGCGACGTGGAATGATCGCGCTCGACCTGTGAACCAGCCGCCAATTGCACGATCGGTCCCGAGGCAAAGACACGTGACCAGTTGAAGTGCCCCTGTGGCCAGGTCTGCGTGGTGCCAGTGGTGTTGAGGAAGCCGCCGCCGCTCTGCTGCTGGAACTGATCGTTGGAGCTCGAACTGTACGCAATCTGCGCCGAAAAGCCCGCGGGAAGATCGATCGACGCGGTGACGTTGGTGGTGGTTCCCTTGGCCGCACCGATCGCCTGCTGCCCCTGGTGATTGAGGAACGAGTTGAACGAGCCGAGGCCGAGCTGATACGACAGGTCGGGCGAAAAAGTCGCCAGATCGAAAGTCGAACTGATCGTCGACCGGCGCGAGAATTCGATCGGCCTGAAGCGGACCGTCGCGTGGGTGATGGCGCTCGAATCGCCGAAGAGCCGCTGGGCGAGAATTCTCGGGTCGATCGTGACGCGAAATTCGGTGGCGCGCGAATTGTCGAGTGTCTGCGGCAGGATGTAGTTGCCGGCGGTGTCGCCGATGATCTGGACCGGATTGCGGGTCGTCAGGCTTCGCGACAGGATGAAGTTCGTTCCCACGGTGACCTGGGGCGCGAGCCAGCTTGAAATCCTCGGCGCAAATCCGAAGGTGTTCGTCATGTCGCGATCGCGCTCGACGCCCACGTCGGTGCCGAGGAGCGCCTGATGCGACGCGTTGACTACCCGGCCCAGCGTGGTCGAATCGTCGTACTCGCGCAGGTCGCGGGTACTCGACCAGCTGCTGGTGAAGTGCAGGACGCCAAGCGGATCCCAGTTCAGGCCGGCGAGATTCCGCCAGAGGAATTGTTCCGACGTCACCGGCTTGAGAATCGTGTCGGCCAGTGTCGTGATCGGCACCGAGAACGACGCGATATCTCCCATCGAGTGCGACAGCGAAGACTGGAATTGCACCGCAGTGGGCCACGGGGCGAACGACGCATTGCTGATCCCCTGCCCCGCCGCGCTCTCGCGGAGCCAGTGCGGCAGGCCCCGGGTGATCCCCTTGAGATGCAGACCGTAGGTGTGGCGCGGATTGTTGAGGAAGTATCCGAGCGTCGCGCTCCACGCCGACGACGTGACATCCGACAGCGACGTGATGTTCGTCCCACCCGAACCGTTGAAGTTGAACGACAGCGGGTTGAAGACCAGGCGGGTCAGCGTCGCCTCGCCGAGATGGGCGACGTTGTTGATGCTGAGCGACCAGACGGTCGCATCGTTGCGGGGCAGGCGCAACCCGTCGATCCCGCTCGCGTTGACGTCGGTGCCACTGATCAATTGCGGCGCGACCCATCCCCAGCTGCTCGACAGCGTGAAGGGAATCCTGAGCCAGAGACGCGGCGAGAGAAATTTCTCGAGGTGCACGGTCGCGTTGGTCGCGAGCGACGACGTGTTCTGATAGGTCGGATCCTGTCCCATCAGATGGAATTGCCCGTTCTGATAGACGCCGCTGACATCGAACGTGGCAACGTCCGATGCCGTGATATGACCGGTGAACGCGCCGGCGACGCCCGTGGTCGACACCGGTTGCGAGACCCGGATGTCGTCGACCCAGAGTTCGGTCTGCGCGATCGGCATGCCGCTCGACCCCGGGTAGTAGAGCCCGGCGGCAAGTTCCTGCACCGCAGCGAGATTGGGCGGGTTCACCTGCGGATCGCGCACCTGCACCATGTAGTTGCCGTTGCAGGCGACATACGCGGTGGAGTCGCCTCCGCAGGCGAGAGCCTCGGCGGGATTGGGCGGCGCGCCGCGCAACCGCGTGTTTTCGATCTGATCACGAAGGTCCTGCCATTGCTGCATGTCGATCAGCATCTCCGGGTCCCACGTCGTCGTGTGCGCGGGAGCCTTGTACAGATAGAAATTGTACGCGTCGCTCCCGACCTTGACGTATGCCTGCAGCTGCCCGTTGTCCCACCCCGGCCCGTGACCGTGCATCCAGACCCGGAGCTCGCGATAGGCGAGGAGGTTGCGGGTGCCGCTCGCCAGACGAGTGTAGCCCTCGGCGCGCTGGCCAAAGTGGAGGTCAGTGGCCTGGATCCGGAGCGAGGTCTCGTTGATCTGCTGCGAGAACTGCGTCTGGGTGACCGCCACTGTCGCCGCGGCATCGCCGATTCCCGGCGGTGAGGTGTAGCCCAGGCCGGAGGTCGCGGAGTCCTGGGTCGACACGCTCCCGACCAGGACCGACCCGTTGAATTGCGCGGTCGGCCCCGACAATGATGCGATCGGCCGGTCGGCACGCGCGGACCACGCCGCACCGGTGAATTGCATCAGCGCCAGCGCGAAACGGATCGGAGCTTCCGTCGCGGCCGTCGTTCCCGGCGCCACGAAAGTCATCCGCATCTGCTTGATGAGGTGGATGTCGGGCGACCCGATCGTGTCGGTGGCATTGTGAAGCGGGACCCGGTAGATCGTCCAGGTGGCGCTCGCCCCCGTTGACGGATCGACGACTACGTGGCTGCGCACCGAATCGGCATGGAGGTCGACGACGTAACGGAAGACGTTGTCGGCCGAGCCCTGGGCGTCGAGGACGTTGTCGCCGTCGAGGTCTTCGGTGTCCGGAACACCGTTGTGTCGCGAGCAGCGGGCGCCGAGATCGCCCCATGGAAAGAAGAGAATCGAGGCACTGAGCGAATCTTCGCAGAGCGACGGGAAGTGGAGCGCGGTGCCGCCGGGGCCGATCAGCGAATCGGGGCGATCGGCCAGAATGCCGTTGTCGTCGGTCGTGGCACTCCAGGTGCCGAACGAACTCTTCTCGGTGTCGAGGCGGCCCGCGCCGACGTACTGGCGTCCGGTATAAATCGTGTCGCCCACGCTGAAGCCGTGCGGGAGGGCGTCGCCCGCGGCGAGGACGTGAAAGGTCGTCGGCGCGATCGAGAGCTCGTCCTCGCTCACGCGACCCAGGTCGATCACGATCTTCATCTGGGCCGCGTCGATCGGCCGATCGCTTTTCTGATAGAGCGCGAATTCGAAATAGTCGTTGCGACTCAGGTCGGTGCCGGTCGCCGAGAGCGCGGTCATCATCGATCGAAAGCGCGGCTGGCCGGGACGCGATGGCTGACTCCAGTGCGAACGCGACTGAAAGTCGACCAGCCCTCCCGCCGTATCGCCGTGGAGCGTCGTCCAGAGGACCGGCTCGATCGTCGGCACCGTCGACTGGGTGAGTGCGACGGTCGGGTCGATGTCGTTGGGCGTAAGTTGGGTGATCGAGTCGTGTGAGTTGGGGACCAGGTTCTGCAGGATCAGCTGCACCGCGCTGGCCGAATCGAAACCCTGCGGAATGATCGACTCGACCCCGGCATTGGACTGCGGCAGCGATCCCAGTACCCAGGTGTTCTGGCTCGCCTGGATGCGCAGGTTGTTGTTGTCCTCGAACTCCTCGAGATAGGCATCACCCGATCGGTTGGGATCGGGCCGCGACACGGCGAGCTCGCCCGAAACCTCGATCGACGACGGGGCCGTCGACGGTTTGGAGACGAGGTGATTGAAGAGCCGGGAGATCGCCGGCGTATCCCAGCCGAGATCGGTTGTCAGCCCCAGCAGGAGCGACGCCCGCGGTTCATACCCGATCTGCGGCCTGGTGTAACCGGTGGCTTCCGCCTGGTAGAGGCCGGCAAAGGATATCGTCTTGCGGAGACCGAGATTCCACGTCGCCGTGAGTCCGGCGATCGACGTCGGCGCCACGGCAAAGAGACCCCGTTCCTCGAACGACGCGTTCACCGTTGCAGTCCCGCTGCCGTAGAGGGCGGTCGGATTGAGGAACGAGACCCGGCCGGTGGCGTAGTCGATCGTGTAGTCGACGTCGCGCACCAGCGGCTGCCCGTTGACCGTGAGACGCTCACTTCCCTCGGTGATCTGCACGGCGTCGAGCGAGATCGTGTTCCCGGCTCCGCCGGCCGCGTTGTATTGCAGATGCAACTGGAACTTCGACGGCGGCCCCTGGCTCAGCAGCAGGTATTCCGGTGTTGCGTACAGCGAATCGTTCCGCTCCGCCGTCGACAATCCGGTGGCGCTGAATGGTTGCGCACTCGGGAAGATCAGCAGGGCGTCCTTGATGACCTGGCTCGCCCCGGCGTCACGGACTCGCGGGAAGAGGCGGTTGTCGACGTCGAGTGTCGCCGGATCGGCCGGTACGGCGAGACCGAGGAGCGACAGGTAGGTCCCCGGCGAGTTGGCCGGGCGCTCGGAGTTCGCCACCAGGATCGACGCCGCCAGCGAGCTGCGCACCAGCGACGTTCCCGCGACGCGGTACGCCTGCCGCATCTCGTATGGAAAGACCGGTGACGCGGGCGTCCGGTTGGGCAGGTAGATCAGCCGGATCGAATCGCGCGCCGCGGGATTGTCGGTCACCGGCAGCGAGCCGACCAGCGTCTGGTCCTTGGTCCGGTAGCTCACGGCAAGATTGTCGTTGGGATCGATCCGCGAGCTCAGCACGAACCAGAGCCCCGAGGGATCGATCCAGTAATCGACGTTCGGCTTGAGCAGCCGCCAGCGAAGCGGTCCCACCCGCTCCGATCCGTTGACGCCGGTGGCCGTCACGCCATCGTAGTTCGAGCTTGCCCCGGCGGTCTGGTTGGCCGCCACATACCGGTAGACGCGCACTTCACTCGGCTGCTGGCTGGCGGGGACGGTGATTCTGCCGGCATTGAGGACGTCGACCGAGGGATAGCCGGGAAGCGTGCGCGGATCGACAACCCAGAAGATCCGCGCCTCCTCGTAGTCGAGATCGCGCACCAGCACGTCCTGCGGTTCGACGGTCGAGCTGCCGACAATGTAGGTCTTGTTGGCAACCACGCTTCCCTTCTGGGTCGCGGCGATCGCCTGCACCGACACCGGGCCGAAGACCGCCAGCGCGCTGATGCCGAAGTTGTTCGACGGAATGCTCGCCGAGAGAAAGCGCGACGGCGGCGGGATGAACTGGACGGTGCCGATGTTGACCCGCTGCAGCTTCTCGTCTTCCAGTCCCTGATAGTATCCGCTGATGATGTTGCCGGCGGCGTAGTCGTTCTTCGAGTCGAAGTTGATGTTGATATGGAAGCGCTGCGCGAAGACGCCGCTCGACTGAAGCTGCACCGAGTTGTCGATCTTGGGCGCGCCGAATCCGCCGAAACACCCCGCCGAGAGCTGCGCGGCCTCCGCCGGTGTGCAGGCCAGGTTCCGCTGCCGGGTACTGCTCAACTGCGCTTCCCAGGTACCGTCGAAGATCACGTCGGCGGTGTTGGGCGAAAGACCGAAGAGCCCATGACGCGACGCCGACCCCGAATCGACCGCAAGGGAGTGGGTCAGCAACCGCCGCAGCATGCGCTGATGCTCGGCCTCGAGCTCGATCGCCGTTCCCTGGGAGCCGAGGGCCGAGTCGAACGCCGACACCACCTGCGGCTCGAGGCGCCGTCCGGGCGTCGCACCCCATGGGCCACGCAACAGCGAGGGCGCCAGACCCGGAATCGACTTGAGATATTGCGCAAACTGCGACTGGTTGAGAAAACCGGCACTGTCAGACGGCACCACGTGGTCGGTCCCCTGGGCTCGCGCGGGAATCGATCGCCCGACGAGCGCCATGGCAAGGACGAGCGCGAGACGCGCCGCGAAACGAAGGTGAGGCCGATTAGCTTGCAAGGTAACGTCCAAAGCTACCGCGACTTGAGCCAGAATGCGCCTGATTTCCCGCCACATCCTGCGATCACTGACGGGGCCCTTTCTCTGGGGTGTCGCGGCACTTACCGGGATGCTCCTGCTCCAGTCATTGCCGCCGTTGATCGACCAGTTTGGTGGCCGGTCGCTCCCCGCCTGGATCATGTTCGAGGCGGTGCTCCTCTTCCTGCCGGCGCTGGTGGCACTCACCCTGCCGATGGCGGTTCTGGTCAGCACGCTGTACGGCTACAGCCAGCTGGCAGCGGCGCTGGAGATGGTGGCCATGTACGCCAACGGCGTTTCGGTCTGGCGGATGGCGCGGCCCGCGCTTCTCGCCGCCGCAGTGATCGCCACGATCAACTTCCTGGTCTTCGACCAGATCATGCCGCGGAGCAACACGGCCTTCGTGAATCTGCGCCAGGCGGCGATGAACAAATCGCCGACGCTGGCGCTCCAGCAGCAGGTGCTCAACGTGCTGCCGGCGCCATCGGGATATGTTCTGCGCGCCGATCGGATCGATCCGGTGACGGGCGGGATGCACAATGTCACGATCTTCGACCTTCCACCCTACGAAAACACCAGGCGCCTGATCATCGCCGATAGCGGCACGATGGCCGAGTCGGCCAACGGCACCGACCTGATCCTGCTGCTGCATCACGGCGAGATCTACGAGTTTGCGTCGGATAATTCCGGGCAGCTGCAGCAGACCCAGTTCGTCAACAACAAGGTCACGATCCGGAATGTCCAGTCGCAGCTGGAACTGACCGCGAATCAGCTCAATCGCGGCGAACGGGAGTTGAGTACCTGCGAATTGCTCGACGCCACCGCTCCCCAGCAGTGGAGCGTCGAGTACCAGCGGCATCAGAGCGAGCAGTACACCAGCGGCGATCTCCGGATTCTCTCCGGTCTCCCCCAGATTCCGCCCGCCGCGGTGCAGGTGCCCCCGAAGTTTCCGCCACACTGCGGAGTCTATCGACGAGTTGAAGCGTGGTTCAAGCGATTGATGCTGCCCGAGCAAGCCGCCGCGCAAACACCGCAGCAACCGGTGATCCAGCAACCAACAACCAGACAACCCGCAGCCCAGCAACCGGCGACTAAGCAACCCGCGGCGCAGCAACCTGCAATCACGCAACCCGCGCCGACGCCCATCAATACAAGCGGGAATGTGCTCGCGCCGCAACACTTTCTGGTGCCACCGATCACGGCGGGGTTCAACGGCCTGACCACGACGGCGCAGCAGGTGAGCGCCACGCGCGACAATCTCAACGGTGCCGAGGAAACGATTCGCAGATACCAGGTGGAATACCACCAGCGATTCGCCATTCCGCTGGCGTCGTTCTGCTTCGTGCTTATCGGGATGGCGCTGGCGCTCAAGTATCCCGGCAGCGGGATCGGGCTGGTCATCGGTGGATCGCTGGTGATCTTCCTCGGTTTCTACATCCTCCTCCAGGGTGGCGAGAATATCGCGCGCGCCGGTCATCTCAATCCCGCGGTGGCGCTCTACTCGCCGCTCATTCTCTTCACCGTGGCCGGGCTCACCGCCCTTGCCTCCGCCAACCGTGAAATGGGCACGGCGCGCACCGCCGGGCCGTTCGAGGCGATCGCCGACCTCATCCGCGGGTTGAGGCGCTGATCGATGCGCCTGCGATTCCTGGGCGTTCTCGATCGCTACGTCCTCAAGCAGTGGTGCACCACCTTTCTTCTTTCGGCGATCGGCGTCCCGGCGGTCGCGGTGATCATCGACCTCTCGGAACGTTTCGCGCGCCTGTCCGATGCGCACATTCCCGTCGGCCAGATCCTCTACGGCCAGCTCTTCCTCTTCCCGTCGAAGATGGCGATCCTGATTCCCGCCGCCGTCCTCTTCGCCACGGTATTCACCCTCAACGCGATGGGACGCCACAGCGAACTCACCGCGGTGCAGGGCGGCGGCATTTCGTTCTACCGCCTCATCGCGCCGATGCTGATTCTCGCCACCATCGCCGTGCCTGCCGATTTCGAGTTGCAGGAACTCGCCTCCTACAGCACCACGCGCCAGAAGGAATTGCATCACGAGAAGGCGTCGGCCCGCGACCAGTTCAGGACCTCGTTCGCGTACGCGTCGACGAGTGGATGGACCTGGGCCATCAAGGAACTGCATGCCCAGCCGGCACGCGCCTATGGCTTCGTCGGCGAAGGCGCCCGGGCCGCTCCCGGCCAGCGCTGGACGGTCGCCGCCGACAGCGCCGTCTGGATGCCGGCCGGATGGTGGGCGCTCAAGCACGGCAACGCGTACCTCGTGTCGGATTCGCTCGCCGTGCTGGCGACCTTCCAGTTCCGGACCATGCGCCTGCGCTCATTCGCCGAGTCGCCGGGGGCGCTGATGACCGAAGACAAGAAGGCCGAGGAGATGACCACGGCAGAATTGCGGGATTATCTCGATCGGCTGCGACTCTCGGGCGCGCAACCCGGCGCCCTCGGCGTCGAGTTACCGCTCAAGTACGCCGTGCCCGTGGCGTGCCTCGTCGTGGCACTCTTCGGCGCGCCGTTGGCGATCACCAACGCCCGCGCCGGTGCGGCGATCGGACTCGCGATCGCGCTCGGAACAACCCTCGCCTACCTCACCGGCCTGCAGATCATGAAAGCGGTCGGCGGCAAGGGGATCATCGATTACCACGTCGCCGCGTGGTCGATGAACGTGGTGTTTCTGCTGATCGCGATTGTGCTGCTGGCGAGGGTCAAGTCTTAGAAAAGAGAGACGAGAGAAGAGAGACGTCGGAGGGGAAGAGAGAAAAGGGGCTCCGCGTCGCCGCGGGGCCCCTTCTCATCTATCCTATTCGCCTTCTCTCATCTCTCATCTCCCGTCTCTCGTCTCTCCTGCTTTCTTCAGAACGCATATCTCAGCGTGAGCTGCGCCTGCCAGTAGTTGTTCGCCGCGATCACCTTGGGGAATCGCGTGTTGAGGTTGGCGAGATTCGGATCAAACCGCACGATCGGCGTGCCGTCGGCCGCCGTCCCCGTCTGGGTGAAGAGGAAGACGTCCTGGAAGGTGCCGTTGGAGCGGTACTGTCCCCAGCTCGAATCGAGGAAGTTGAGGAAGTTGAAGACCTCGGCTTCGAGCGTCAGCTTGTGGCCACTGAGCTGCGGCAGCGACTGCCGCACCGAAAGATCAAGCGTGCTGAAGAACGGATTGCGGCAGCTGCGCCGCGACATCAGCTGCCCCTGCTGGCCTTGCAGGCACGACATCTGGTTGACGAACGACTTGAACGAATCGGCCTGCTCTTCGCGCGAGATGTTGCGCGACGCCCCGCCGCCGACCGAGCCGGTGAAATTGACGAACATCATGGTGTCGATGTTCGTGGTGTTCGGGATGAAGATCGGATCGTTGCCGCTCACGCCGTCGGCGTTGAGGTCGCCGCCGGCACTCCCGGTGCGGCCGTAGGTGTAGGTGAACGGAATCCCCGAGAATCCCTGATAGATGAACGAGATATCGGTCGGGAGTTTCTTCCACGGCGCGGTGTAGGTGATCGCCGCGACGATGTGCTGCGGCTGGTCCCACGCGGCGGGCGCTGTGGTGGTCTTGTCCAGAAGATTTCCGGCGGTTTCCCACCCGAAGTTGAAGTTCGACGCCGCCACGCTCGACGTGAAGTCCTGCACCGAGTACGACCGCGAATAGGTGTACGACGCGTTGATCGCGATCGAACGGGAGAAGCTCTTCTTGAGCGAGAACGCCGCGCTGTAGGCGTGGCCGTGCGTGGTGTTCTCCAGGTCGTAGTCACCACCGCTGTAGATGTTCGGCACGCCCGGCTTGAGCGCCTTCGTCGCGGCACCGTTGGCGGCGACGGTGCCGTACATCACCCGCCCGGTATTGGGGTCGGTCTTCACGGCGATCGACGTCTGCGCCAGATCGAGGTCGAGGTTGGTCATGAACGGCGCTTCGAGAACCTTGGTCCAGGTCAGATCGATCGTCCCGACGAAGCCCATCGGCAGCTTGTGGTCCATCCCCAGCGTCGCCCGAAGATTCTCGGCCTGCTTGTACGACGGGTCGATCGTGTTGACCGCACCGATCTGGCCGGTGTTGAGCCCCGCGCCGTTGGCGCACTGTTGCGGGTTGTTCCCCGGCCCGACTTCCGCCTCTGTCAATCCCGGTGCCGGAAGTGCTGCGCTGGCACAGGTCAGCTGCCCCAGCCCGAAGCCGTTGTTGGTGTAGAGATTGGAGAGCCAGACGTACGGCGGAATCCCGGCGAAGGTGCCGATACCGCCGCGGATCTGCGTGGCGCCATCGGCGCTGTTGAAGTTGAAGCCGACGCGCGGCGAGAAGAGCCAGTTCGACGGCACGTCCTCGGTGTTGCGCCCGAAATCGTTCGCAATCGAATCGCTGTGCACCGGTTTGTCGAAGAAGACCGGTGCCTCGGCGCGAACGCCGTACACCACGTTGAAGCGCGGGCTCACCGTCCACTGATCCTGCATGTAGAACGCCAGGTCCGCGGTGGAGAAACGTGCCGCCGGATCGACGCCGCCGCGCGGCAGGCCGACTGCATAGCTGTGCGCGTTCCCTGCCGCAAGCGAATCGAGCCCGTTGAACGACCACGCGCCGTAGAGATTCTGCTCGAAGAAGTTGACCACCTTGTAGTAGTCGCTGCGCGTGCCGACGGTGACCAGGTGCGCCCGATTCCCCTTGAAGGGGAAGGTGTAGTCGTCGTGCACTTCGTAGACGTCCTGCTGCAGGCCATTGATGTGGCTGTTGGAGTCGGCGCCGGCGAGGAGCGAGTAGGTCCCCGATCCCGACGCCACCGGCACCGAGAAGACCCGGATCTGCGGCCCGACGTACGTCAGCGCCCGGTTGAAGTTCTGGTAGATGTAGCCGAGCTGGAACTCGTTGTTGCCGCCGTTGGTGGCGTTGTGGAACCACTGGAATGAGGTCGAGTTGTCGACCTCGGCGCGGCGGAACTGGTTCGACTGGAGCGCGAACGTCGACGCCGAGCGCGAGAAGTCGTCGCCCTTGGCGTTGTCGTAGATGTTGCGCAGCACCATGCGCGACTTGTCGCTCAGCGTCCAGTCGAGGCGGCTCACCAGGTTGGTGATCGGGTTCTGGTCGTTGATGAGCCCGGCCGAGCCGCCCGGAATCCCGTAACTCTGCAGCAGGGAGGTAAAGCGGTCGAACGTCGCCTGGTCGATCGGTGGTCCGGGGGTGATGCTCGCCGACTGGCCGAGATACGGCCCCGCGGCCGGCCTGGTGGCCTGATTGAGTTCACCGGCCACGAAGAAATGCAGCTTGTCCTTGATGATCGGACCGCCGATTGATCCGCCGAACTCCTTGATGCTGAACTGCGAGTTGGCGATGAACGGCGCGTTGGTGGCGAGGTCCTGGTTGCGGAAGGTGTAGAACGCCGTCGCGGCGAGCGTATTGGTGCCGTTCTTGGTGACGGCGTTGACCAGACCGCCGGTGAAGCCGCCCTGGGTCACGTTATATGGTGCCAGGACGACGTCGAATTCCTTGACCGCCTCGAGCGAGATGCCGCGGCCGCTCGCCTGGCCGCCGAGTTCGCCGGTATTGCCGAGACCGAAACGATCCTGCTGGTCGGTACCATCGACCTGAATCGAGTTGTACCGGTTGTTCTGGCCGGCGATCGAGATCGGCTGGCCGGTCGTACCGCCGCTGGCCTGCGGCGTGGTGGTGATTTCCGGCGTGAGCCGGACAAAGTCCTCGAGCTGGCGATTGAGGGTCGGCAGCCGCTTGATCATCGTGTCGGAGACGATCGTCTGCGCGCCCGTCCGGGAGGGGCCGAAATCGCCGGAGTTTCGAGCCGCGTTGGCAACCAGTTCCTGCAGCTGGACCGCCAGGCGCACCATCTGGAAGGTCTGCTGGGTGGTGGTGCTCAGCGTGACCCGGACCGAGTTCTCCGCCTTCGGCACGTATCCGATTGCCGTGGCAGTGACCCTGTAGATATCGACTTCGAGTCCGGTGATGACGTAGCGTCCGCTCGATCCGGTCACCGCCGAGCGGGTCAGGCCGGTGCTGCCGCTCGAGGCCCGCACCGTGGCATCCGGGATCGGGTTTCCGGCCGAGTCCTGAACGAAGCCGCCGATTGAGCCGGTCGTGGCCCCCTGGGCCATCGCCGTCCCCGGCATCGTCAACAGCACCAGAAATGCGGTCGCGCTGGCCAGCATCAGACGCATTATCCGCTGCATCGCTGCTCCTGTTTTGTCAAGATGGTGAATGCCCTCAGGGCGGCATCGCCGCCGGGGGATAATGTCGTTCTCAGGGCCGGGAGTTGCAAGATGCACAGCAGACTGGCCACCTGATCGTGGCACGAGGGTGACAAACCCTCCTGGCCGAACCTATCTGGACGCCCACCACTGCCAGAGCCAGTACACCGGGACCCCGGCGAGGATGATGCCGAAGGTGAACCCATTGTCGCGCGGATTGGTCACGATCGCGTTGACCATCATCCCCACCGACGCCAGGAGAAAGAGGGCCGGCGTGATGGGGTATCCGAAGGTCCGGTAGGGGCGCGGCAGGTCGGGACGCCGCCGGCGCAGGATGAAGACGCCGCCCACCGCCAGCGCGTAGAAGGGCCAGGTTCCCAGCACGAACCGATCGGCGAGCTGGGCGAACGAGTTCTGCAGCACATAGGTCACCGCCAGCGCCGCCGCCAGCCAGATCGCGACCGATGGGGTCTTGAATCGCGGGGAAACCCTCGCCACCACCGGGAAAAGCAGCCCGCGGTCGCTCATCGCGAAAAAGACCCGCGGCCCCGTCATCAGCGATCCGTTGACCGATCCGAAGCACGATACCATCACGATCCCCGAGACGATGGCGCCGCCCGCGGCACCAAAGAGCGGGATCCGCGACGCCGCTGCGTCGGCAACGCGATCGGTCGCGGCGATCGCCGACACCGGCAGCAGGTGCAGATACGCCGCATTCATCAATAGATAGATGACGACAATTCCGGCGGTGCCGAGAATCAGCGCCAGCGGCATGTTCCGGCCGGGATTCCGCACCTCGCCACCGATGAACGACAGGTTCGACCATCCATCGTAGGTGTACATCACCGGCACCAGCGCGGTGAGCAGCGCCGAGGTGGTCACCACCGATGCCATCGAGGCCACCGGCGACGCCGCCGCGGCCGGAGTCCCGGCGGCAAAGGCGAAGAGTGCGAGGCCGAGGAGCGCGCCGTACTTCAGCACCGTGGTGAAGTTCATCAGGACGGCGGCGTAGGAGATGCCGACGTAGTTGAGACCGGCGATGACAACCACCGCGATCGCCGCGACGTAGCGCTGCTCCTGGGCGTCGAGCGGGAAGAAATGCGCCAGGTAGGTGGCGAAGACCGACGATATCCCGCCGATCGCCGAGGCCCGGATCACGGTGAGTTCGGCCCAGCCATAAAGGAAGGCCCAGAATCGCCCCTCGGATTCCAGGATGTAGGCAAAGATCCCTCCCGAGCGGGGGAAGGCCGCCGCCATCTCGGCGATCGACAAGGCGCCGGTGAGGGTGACGATTCCGCCCAGGACCCAGACGAGGAGCATCGGTCCCGCCGCCCCCACGTCCTTGGCCACCACGCTCGGCACCCGGAAGATCCCGCTGCCGATCGTCGTGCCGACCAGGACTGCCGCCGCACTCCAGAGCCCCAGATTGCGCGGAAGACGGTCTTCGGACACGGCAGGCTCGGACATCCGCACTCCCTTCGCGTTTACCCTGCACGGCCCGACCACACCAGGTATTTTGCGGTGTCCTAAACTGCCACTGAGATGCCGCTCCGCCTAGGGGTTGGCTGGAAGGTCCGCCATACTGATGCCAAACCCTGCGGGTGCGCGCGCGGAAGCGGTCACGGTCCGGAATCCGTCGCTCGCCGCCGATCTCGTTACGCTGACCAAGCCACGGATCATCTCGCTCCTCCTGCTCACCACGATCGCCCCGATGTTCATCACCCCGGCCGGGCTGCCCTCGTGGCAACTGGTCGCCTGGGTCACCGTCGGCGGCTATCTGATGGCCGGCGGTGCCAACGCGATCAACATGTGGTTCGACCGGGATATCGACGACAAGATGGTCCGGACCCGATCGCGGCCGGTGCCGTCGGGACGGATTCCGCCCACGGCAGCGCTCCTCTTTGGCCTCACGCTTGGTGCGGTCGCCTTCGTCCTCTTCTGGCACTTCGTCAATCCGCTGAGCGCCTGGCTCGCACTGGGCGGACTCGCGTTCTATGTGCTGGTCTATACCATCTGGCTCAAGCGGCTTTCGCCGCAGAACATCGTGATCGGCGGCGCGGCGGGCGCCTTTCCGCCGATGGTCGGCTGGGCCGCGATGACCCACTCGCTCTCGCTCGGCGCCGCGTATCTCTTCGCGATCATCTTCTACTGGACTCCGCCGCACTTCTGGGCGCTGGCGCTCAACAAGCAGCGCGACTACGGCGCCGCCGGCGTGCCGATGATGCCGAACGTCCACGGGGTACACGAAACCAAGCGGCAGATGCTCCTCTACACCCTGATGCTGGTGCCGCTCACGATCATGCCGTCGATCGTCGGCGTGACCGGGCTGGTGTACGGCATCGCCGCGGTGCTCCTCGGTGCCCGGTTCGTGCAGCTCTGCTGGCGGATCGTGCGAGAAGACGGTGTCACGCCCACGACGTGGACGCTCTACAAGTATTCGCTCTCCTATCTGGCGCTGCTCTTCGTGGCGATGGTGGCCGATCGCTGGGTTCCGTTCGGACATCGCGCCGCGCCGCCCCAGGTCTACATCCTCGACAAGGCGCCGGTGGCTGCGACCCCGCTGATGATGATGCCGATGGCGGATTCGGCGCGGTGAGCAAGCGAACCCTCGTGCCGCAGTCGCTCCGCCGGCTCTGGCCGCGGGTGCGGCCGTATCGCCGGGGGCTCTACATCGCGACGGTCACGCTGCTGATGGCGTCGGCGATCACCCTGATCTTCCCGCTGGTGGCGCAGCGTCTCCTCGACGCCGCTTTCGTGCATCACGACCACGCGCTGCTCAATCGCATCGCCGAGACATTGCTCGGCCTCTTCGCGCTGCAGGCGGTCCTCAACTACATCCAGGTCTATTTCCTCTCGGCCACCGGCGAACGCGCCATCGCGGGACTCAGGCGCGAACTCTTCGGCAAGCTGCTGGAGATGCCGCCCGGGTTCTTCGCCGACCGTCGCACCGGCGAGCTCACGTCGCGGCTGACAATCGACGTCGGGCTGGTGCAGGCGATCATGAGCAACCAGCTCGCCGAGTTCGCGCGGCAGGGGCTGGTGCTCATCGGCAGCGTGGTGATGCTCTTCGTGATGCAATGGAAGCTGATGATCACCACGCTGGGCGTTGTCCCGGTGGTCGTGGCGTCGGGCTTCTTCTTCGGCCGCCGCCTCAAGCGGATGACGACGACGGTGCAGAGCCAGGTCGCCGATGCCACCGCGGTCGCCGAGGAGGCATTCTCGCAGATCCGCGTGGTGCAGGGCTTTGCGCAGGAATCATATGAGCGTGAACGGTTCGGCAGCCGGATCATGCGGATGGTCGACACGGCACTTGGCCGGGCGCGAACCCGGGCGCTCTTCTTCGGGATGCTGACATTCACCGTCTTTGGCGGCGTCACGGTAGTGCTCTGGCAGGGCGGACGGATGGTCCTTGCCGGCGATCTCACCCCCGGCAAGCTGATGTCGTTCCTGCTGTACAGCATCAACATCGCGGC
>DASYAK010000038.1:0-95561 GCA_036501385.1 Gemmatimonadales bacterium
CAAAGACGATGTTGTGTGCAATCACCGGCATCATCACGTTGAGTTCGAGCTGGCCGGCCTTCGATGCCATCGCGACGGTGGTGTCGAGTCCAATCACCTGATAGCAGACCTGGTTGACCATCTCCGCGATCGACGGATTGACCTTGCCCGGCATGATGCTGGATCCGGGTTGCACCGCGGGAAGGATGATTTCGGCCAGACCGGTGCGCGGGCCCGACGCGAGCAGGCGGATGTCGTCGGCAATCTTGCCGAGATCCAGGACGAAGGCACGCACCGCGCCGCTGAAGGTGGCGATGTCGCCCATCGACTGCATCAGCTGGATGCGATCCGTCGACTCCTCGAGGTCGAGGCCGGTGAGCGCGCGAAGATGCTTCACCATCAGCGCCGGGTAAGCCTTCTCGGCGTTGATCCCCGTCCCGACCGCCGTCCCGCCGATGTTCATCGCCCGGAGCCAGCGCGCGGCCTCGGCGAGTTTCTGTCGATGTCGCGCCACGGTATGGCCGTAGGCGGTGAATTCCTGTCCCAGGCGGATCGGCGTTGCATCCTGCAGGTGAGTCCGTCCCGACTTCATCACGCCGTCGAATTCCTTGCCCTTGGCGAGGAACGACCGCTCGAGTTCTTCCATCGCGGAGAGGAGTGACGGCAGCGTCTGCAGCGTCGCCAGCCGCATCGCCGTGGGAATCACGTCGTTGGTGGACTGCGCCATGTTGACGTGATCGTTCGGATGAATCGGAGCATAACTCCCGCGCGGCTGGCCAAGGATCTCGTTGGCCCGATTGGCGAGGATTTCGTTGGCGTTCATGTTATGTGACGTCCCTGCACCGGCCTGGTACGGATCGACGATGAATTGATCGCGGTGCCGACCAGCGAGGATTTCGTCGGCGGCGCGGATGATGGCATCGGCGTACTGCGCGTCGAGCCGGCCAGTCTCGCGGTGCGTCTCCGCTGCCGATCGCTTGATCATCACCACCGCATCGACGAACGCCGGCAGGGGATGGAGCCCCGAGATCGGAAAGTTCTCGGCGGCACGGAGGGTCTGGATTCCGTAGAGGGCGTCGGCGGGGACCTGCTTTTCGCCGAGCGGGTCTTTTTCAGTGCGGGTGGCCATGCGGGAAATGTATACCCCGGCGCCCGGTTCCCCGGACCGCTTCGAACTATGCCACTCGGTGAACTTCTTTTCTGGCCGCCAGGAACTTCTCCACCGCGATCGCCGCCGTCGTCGCGTCGCCCACGGCGGTGGTGACCTGACGGGTGAGCTGCACCCGGAGATCGCCCGCGGCGTAGAGCCCGGGGAGCGACGTCTCCATCCGGTCATTGGTGACGACGTATCCGGCAGAATCGTGGTCGATGTGCTGCTTCACCAATCCGCTGTTGGGTGTGAATCCGATGAAGACGAAGGCACCCGTGACCGGCAATTCCGAGAGCTCGCCGGTATGCGAATCCTCGAGCTTGAGGAGTTGCAGTCCCCTGGCGTCACCCAGCATCTCCAGCACTTTCCGGTTCCAGAGTACCTCGATCTTCGGATTGAAGAAGGCGCGCTCCTGCAGGACGCGCGCCGCACGGAACTCGTCGCGGCGATGAACGATGTGCACTTTGGCAGCGTAGCGCGTGAGATAGTCGGCCTCCTCGACCGCCGCGTCGCCGCCGCCGATCACCGCGATCGTCTCGCCCTTGAAAAACGCGCCGTCACACACGGCGCAGTACGAGACACCTTTCCCCGCGTAGTCAACTTCGCCAGGAATCCCGAGCTTGTTCGGCGTCCCGCCGGCGGTGAGAATGACTGCTGGCGCGGTGAACATCGCGCCGTTCATCGTTGCGACCTCGAAGATCCCGTCGTCGCGACGAACGATCGAGGTGACTTCTTCCATCCGGATGTCGGCGCCGAATTCCCTGGCGTGCTCGGTCATCTTTTCGGCGAGATCGGGTCCGAGAATCGAGACGAATCCCGGATAGTCCTCGACCTTCTCGGTGTTGAGCAGTTCGCCGCCGGGGATTCCCCGCTCGAGCACCACGGCGCGGAGCATCCCGCGGCCGCAGTACATCGCGGCGCAGAGTCCTGCCGGCCCGGCACCGATGATGATGACATCGAATTCGGTGCCAATTTCGTCGGGTGGTGGAGCGAAAGGGTCGGTCATCGGGGATCGTTACCGGGGTTCAATGGTTCGCAGCGTCATGGTGCCGTGCGAATATAGAACAATCGGCAGTTCCCGACCCGCTCAACGTGGCGCGGGGCGCGGCGCCGGCCCGACCCGGAGCACGGCGATCGCGCCGTGACACGCCGACACGGAGCCGATGACGAGATCGCCGCCTTCGTCGCGGTCAGCCACCGGCACGAAGGCTGCGAACGCGTCGGTCGCCGTGCGGGCCGGGTACATCCCTACCCCGTAGACTGCGTGCCGGCAGGAGAAGAGGGCGGGTCCGGCGGTGGGACGGGTCCGGCCGTGCGCCACCGTCCACGCCGTGACTGCATCTCCCATCTCCCAGGTCCTCGGTGCCTTGATCATCGGGCAGAGGAGCGGCTCGACACAGTGCATCGGACAGATCCAGTCGGCGAACGAGACATAGCGCACGCCATCGGCGCCGAGCCTGTCGAACGGCGTGCCGAGTGGCTGGTCGGCCGCGACCAGCCCGATGTCGCGCCCGGGCCAGCGCGCTCGAGCCTTGCGCTCGAGCCACTGCGCCAGGAGATGGGGCATCAATGGCGTGGGGACAATGGCGTCGGTCAGGCCATCGTGATCGCGAGCCCCGGCATCGAGCCAGCGATCGAGAAACTCGCCCCAGTCGGACACCTCGAGTGCTGCGCCAGTTCCAATCGCGGGTGCCGCCTGGCATTTCGCATCGTGATCGACGACGACAATTTCGCGGATCGTCGCCGCGCCCTTGGCCCGGGCCATTTCGAGTTGTCCGAGGTAGAACGCGCCGTAGCACCCGCCCCCCATGATCGCCACGTCGCCCAGCGCGATCATCGCCGCAGCATCCGCCCGCCGTCGACGACAAGTACGTCGCCGGTGATGAAATCCGCGTGCTCGGCGAGGAAGAGCATCGCGTTCACCGCGTCCTCGGGGCTGCCGAGGCGCCGCATCGGAGTCGTCGCGGACAGGAAGTCGCGTTTGTCGGCGTCGAAGTCATCGGGCACGAGGACGGTTCCAGGCGCAATGGCGTTGACGCGAATATCGGGTGCGAGCGCCGCCGCAAGGACCTTCGTCAACATGACGATCCCGGCCTTGCTGACGGAATGCGCGGCGTAACCGGGCCACGGCTCGAGTCCGCCAAGATCGGCCATGTTGATGATCGTGCCGCGAGTCCTGGCGAGGTGCGGGGCTGCGCGCTGCGCCAGGAAAAACGGCGCGCGAAGGTTGAGGTTGATGATGTCGTCCCATTGCTCGATGGTGGTATCGGCAACGCCGATTCGCTCCATCACCGCGGCCGAGTTGAGCAGGAGGTCCAGCTGGCCGAAATGGGCGGCAACTTGCTCCGGAAGCGCGGCAGCTGCGCTGGCATCGCGGAGGTCGGCGCCGAACGCCGCCGCGTCCGCGCCGCGTGACCGCAGTTCGGCCACGACGGCGTCGGCTTCCGCGCGTGATGAGCCATAGTGAACTGCGACCCGCATTCCACGCCCGGCAAGCGCTTCGACGAAGGCACGCCCAAGGCGTCGGGCGCCGCCAGTCACCAGTGCGATGCGTCCGCGAAGTTCCATCAGCGCGCACCGGCGCGCCGAGCCGCGCGAGCACGCAGGGCAACGAGCCATTCGTCGGGAACATGCTGCGAGCCGAGCGTCGCGTGAGTTCCGGCGGGGTCGGTTTCGCCGTGCCAGTCGGAACCGCCGGTGCGAGCAAGGTCGAGCGCGAGCGCTGCCTCCGTGATCGTCGCCAGCGTGTCGCCATGATGGCTCGGATGCCGCGTCTCGACCGCGTCGAGTCCTTCGCTCCTGAGGCGTTCAAGATGTGTCACGGTGCCATAGCTCTTGAGGTGCGCAGCCGAGACGACGCCACCGCATGCGTGGACGAGCTCGGCAACGGTCCGGAACGCCGGCAGTTCCTTCTCGACGAAAGCCGGACGACCCCGGCCGATGTAGCGGTCGAACGCGGCCTGCACCGTCGGCACGTGCCCGTGCCGGTGGAGTGCGCGCGCCACGTGCGGACGACCCACCGCACCGCCGCTCGCTTCGGCGTGGACGTCGTCAACGGTGAGCGGGAGACCAAGACCAGCGATGCGTGACACCATGGCGTTTGCACGGCGAACGCGATCGTTGCGCGCGTCGGCGAGACAGGCTTCGATCGCCGGGTCGCCCGATTCGATGAAATAGGCCAGGAGGTGCATCTCGCCCCACGCGACGCCCACGGAGAATTCACAGCCGCCGATCACTTCGACACCCAGGCGTGCAGCGGCCTCGCGCGCGGCGGGGAGGCCGGCCATCGTGTCGTGATCGGTGAGCGCCACCGCCATCAGTCCGGCTTCCGCTGCTGCCGCAACAACTTCGGCCGGCGGCAGCAGCCCGTCCGAAGCTGTCGAATGACAATGGAGGTCGATCACGCCGGCCGGCCGTAGCTCCCATCGGGAGACGTCCAGGCGGGCTGCGACTGCGCCAGGAGCGTTCGCAGCGCCTGATCGCTCGCCTCTTCGAGCGCCATCTCGATCGCCTTGGCGCCGCGTGGCGAGTAGCGGACGAAGCGGAGCTCGCCGTCGCCGCCAATGCGCTGGAACTCCAGCGACACTTCATCCGACCCATACTGCGTTCGTCGTCCGCTCGGCGTGACTTCCCAGGCTGTGCCCGCCGCGTCGGTTATCTGTCTCGCCACGTCGCTCTCCTCGATGGCACCACCGACCCTGAATCCCGGCGGCAGTGCGGGTTGCGTCAGCCCTGATGCTCGGGGAAGGTGTGCAGCGTCTTGCGAACGTCGGCGAGGAACCGGTCGGCATCTGCGCCGTCGACGACTCGGTGATCGTAGGCGAGGCAAAACATTCCCTTGGTGCGTACGCCGATGGTGTCGCTTCCATCGGGAAGCGTCACGACCGACGGCCGCTTCTCGATGGCACCGATGGCGAGGATCGCCACTTGCGGTTGATTGATCACCGGCGTACCGACATAGGTCCCGAAGCCGCCGGGATTGGTAATCGTGAACGTCCCCTTCTGCACGTCATCGGGATTGAGCCGCTTTCCGCGCGCGCGTTCGGCGAGGTCCTGCACCGCTCGTGCGATCCCGAGGAGCGAGAGTTCGTCGGCATGGCGGATCACGGGGACGATGAGCCCCCAATCGAGCGCGACGGCGATGCCCAGATTGATGTCACGGCGATAGATCGTGTTGTCGCCAGACACCGCCGCGTTGACGATCGGGTGCTTGCGGAGATTTTCTGCGATCGCCTTCGCGATGAAGGCGAGGAAGGTGAGGTTGACCCCGCGTTCAGCGTACGAGTCGCGATAGCGCTTGCGGACCTGCGCCACGTGAGAGAAATCGATCTCGATCAGTGAATTGACGTGCGCCGACACGCGACGCGACATGACCATGTGATCAGCGGTGAGCTTCCGGATCCGGCTCCATGGCTCGACTCGGTCGCCTTCCCAGGCGGCAACCGGCGCACTTCCGGCGCCCGGCGCGGCGCTCGACGGCGCGGATGCCGTGACCGGTTGGACAATGGCGCGAGGAGATTCCGCCAGTGGCTGCGGTATTTCCTGACCGCGCGACTGCTCGGACTGGTTCGGCGCCGCGGCGCCGGTTTCCAGGTAACTCAGCACGTCCTGCTTGGTCACTCGCCCGGCCGATCCGCTGCCCGGAATTGCGCCGAGATCGAGGTGATGCTCTTCGACCATCTTGCGGACCAGCGGCGTCGACTTGCGCTTGAGGCGTTCTTCGGCGGATTCGGTGCCGGCCGGCGGTTCGGACGCGTGAGGAGCGGGCGCTGGAGGCCCGGCCTTCGGCGGCGTGGGCGTGACCGTCCTGGCGGGCGCCGGTTCCGGTGCAGCTTTCGCCGCGGCTGGTGGTTGCGCCGAGGCCGCCAGCGGTGCTGCCGACGCAGCAGTCGCGGCACCGGCCTCGGTTTCGATCCGCCCGACTACCGTGCCGACCGCGACGGTCTGTCCCTCGGTCACCAGCACTTCGCTCAGCACACCACCATTGGGCGCAGGAATCTCCGCGTCGACCTTGTCGGTTGAGATCTCGAAGATCGGCTCGTCGCGCTTGACCGCATCGCCGACCTTCTTGAGCCACTTGGACATGGTGCCTTCGGCGATCGACTCGCCCATCTGCGGCATGATCACATCGATACGAGCCACTTTTACTCCTGGTTCGACAGCGTTCAGTAGGCGGCGAGCCACCGGCTCGCGCGCACGATATCCGACGTCTGAGGGAGCACGAAATCCTCGAGCGGGGGCGCGTACGGGAGCGGAACATCGTGCGCCCCGACCCGTCGCACCGGCGCATCGAGCCATTCAAAGCACTGCTGGTTGATCCGCGCGGTGATCTCGCCCGCAATGCCGCCTGTCACCGTATCCTCGTGCACCACCAGCACCCGACTGGTCTTCTTCACTGTGGCAACGATCGCCTCGTCGTCGAGCGGCAGCAAGGAGCGAAGATCGATCACCTCGACCGAGAGGCCGTCGGTGCGCTCGAGCTCCTCGGCCGCTTCCAGCGACTTCCACACCGTCGCGGCGTACGTGATGATCGACAGATCGCGACCTTCACGCGCGACACGGGCTTTTCCGAGCGGGACGACATGGTCGCCCGCGGGCATGGTTCCCTTGATCCGCCGGTAGAGATACTTGTGCTCGAAGAAAAGGACCGGGTCATCGTCGCGAATCGCGGCCTTGAGCATTCCCTTGGCGTCCTCGGCCGTCGACGGATACGCGATCTTGAGTCCCGGGGTGTGCAGGAACGCGGCTTCGGGGTTCTGCGAATGGAACGGCCCGCCGCGAACGTACCCGCCTGACGGCCCGCGCACCACGATCGGGCACGGCAGCATCGCCCGGTAGCGCGCCGTCGCGACGTAGTTGGTCAGCATGTCGTAGGCGCAGGAGATAAAGTCGATGAACTGCATCTCGCAGACGGGGCGCATGCCGTAGTGGGCAGCGCCAGCCGCCGCCCCAACGATGGCCGCCTCGGAGATCGGCGCGTCGATCACGCGCGCTTCGCCGAAGCGATCGAGCAGGCCGTCGGTCGCCTTGAATGCTCCGCCGTAACGACCGATGTCTTCGCCGAGACAGAAGACGTTCGCGTCGCGCTCCATCTCCTCGGTCAATGCCTCGCGGATCGCCTCCACGAAGGTGATCTCAGCCATCGTGCGTTCCCCAGCCGGCCGGCCGCTCGTGATCGGGCACCGCACTGGCCACATCGCCGCGATACCAGAGAATCGGCATCTCGGCGGGATCGGCATAGACACCGCGCAACGCGTCGGGTCCGTCACACGGCGGCGCCGATTCGGCCTCATCGGTCGCGCTATCGACAGTGGTGCGAATCTCGTCGTCGATCGCCGCAAGCTCGGCGGGCGCGACGCCGAACTCACCGGTGAGCTGCGCGATGTAGCGATCGACGGGATCGTTGGTGGCAGCCCACGTTTCGATCTCGCCCGGCGGGACATAGCTCTGCGAGTCGTGCTCGGCGTGCCCTTTGCGACGATAGGTCATCAATTCGAGCAGCGTGACGCCGCGGCCGGCGCGAGCATTCTCGACTGCCGCGCGGGTCACACGATACACTTCGAGAACATCGTTGCCGTCGGCTCGCACTCCCGGAATGCCATAACCGGCGGCCTTGTCGACCAGGCGATCGGCGGCAGTCTGCCGGCTGGTTGGCGTGGAATACGCATACCCGTTGTTCTCCACCACCACCACGAGCGGGCAGCGCTGGACGGCTGCAAAATTGATTCCCTCGTGAAACGCGCCGGTGCTGGTCGCGCCGTCGCCGACGTACACCAGCCCGACGCGCGGTTCGCCTCGGATCTTGAAGGTCAGGGTGACGCCGGCCATCACCGGCACCATGTCGCCAAGGTGAGAGATCTGTCCGACGAAGTTGCGATCGACGACGTCACCGAAATGGATGTTGAGCTCGCGGCCGCGCGTCGGTGAGTTCCCCTTGGCCATGTACTGGCGAAGGATCTCCAGCGGTTCGGCACCCTTGACCAGCATCGACCCCAGGTTGCGGATCAGCGGCGAGAGGACATCACGCCGCTCGAGCGCAAAGGCGGAGCCAACGGCGCACGCCTCCTGCCCGAGGGAGCGGAAGAGGCCGCCGACGACTTTGGTCTGGCGATAGAGGGCAACGAGCCGTTCCTCGAGGGTGCGGGTAAGCCGCATCCAGCGATAGAGTTCGATGAGCTGAACGCGGGAGAGCCCGGCGGGCGGCGCGGCGTCGCGGGAAGTGGTCGATACAGCCATGCTGAAGGCGCGCCTCGCAGTGGGAACGAGCAGGGGCGGAAAGTTCGGTGCGGCAGGGAGTCAGGTCAAGCGACGAGGGTCCTCCGCCGAATTCAACGCGTCGAGTGTGCTGGCTACCGCCGCGGATCGAGCGCATCATGAAGCGCGTCGCCCACGGCATTGAGCGCCATTACCACGAGCGCGATGGCGAGGCCCGGAGCAATCGTCGTCCACGGTGCCGTGGCGAGTTGATCACGCCCGTCGGCGATCATGTTTCCCCAGCTGGCCGCGGGCGGCTGCACTCCCACGCCGAGGAACGACAGCGCCGCTTCGAGCAGCATCACGTTGCCGATCCCCAATGCGGCAGAAACGATCATCGGCGCTGCAGCGTTGGGTACCACATCGCGAACAATCACCCGCCACGGTGCTGCACCGGCCGCGCGCGCCGCCTGTACAAAGGGCGCGTCGCGCAGCACCAGCACTTCCGCGCGGACGAGGCGTGAGGTGGCGAACCATCCGGTCAGCCCCAGGAGGAGGATCAACGGGCCGAGCGTGAGGCCACTCCCGAGCGCCGTGACCGCCAGGACAAGAAATATCCTCGGCACCGCGAGTCCGACGTCGACCATCCGCATCAGCGGGCCATCGAGTCCGCGGCGGAAGTAGCCTGCGACGGTCCCGATTGTGCCGCCGGCGACGATCGCCACCGCCATCGCCAGGATTCCCACCCCCAGTGACACTCTCCCCCCGTAGAAGATCCGGCTCAACAGGTCGCGAGAGAATGCGTCGGTGCCCAGCGGATGAATCCACGACGGCGGCCGGTTGGTCAGCGCCACGATGTCGAGTTGCTGTGAGGGACGATACGGCGCGAGCCAGGGTGCCGCGATCGCCGTCAGGGCAGCAAACACCAGCCAGGCAAGAGCAATCGCGGCGATCGGCTTGGTGAAGAAGCGCTGCACCGGTGGAGAGTTATTACGGCGGAGCAGTGCGACCAGCAGGATCGCGACGAACGCGGTGACCGCCAGCGCTGCCCAATGCGCGAGGTTCACCGGCTTGCCTCGCGAATCCGCGGATCGGCAACGGCGTAGCAGCAGTCAGCGGCAAGGTTGCCGACGATGACCATGACGGCGGCGAGCAGCGTCGCCGCCATCACCACTGGATAGTCGCGGGTGGCGATCGCGTCGGCTGCGAGCTTTCCCATCCCGGGCCATGCGAACACCGATTCGACGACGACGGCGCCGGTGAGGAGAAACGGAAACGCCAATCCCGCCAGGGTAATGTATGGGAGCAGCGCGTTCCGGACCGCGTGTGCCCAGAGAATCCGCCGCGAACCGACGCCCCGCGCGCGTGCCGAGCGGATGTAGTCGTCGTGCAGCGCGGCAATCACCGCCGGGCGCTCGAATCGCGCCGTCCCTGCGGCACCGATCAGTCCGAGCGTCACTGCCGGTAGAATCAGATGACGAATCCGATCGACGGCACGACCGGCAATGCTCAGCGAATCGTGAATTGCGGGATCGGTGATTCCGCCAACGGGGAGCCAGTGCAGGCGTTCGCCGAACACGAGGAGGAGGACGAGGCCAAGCCAGAAGGTCGGGAGCGAGTAGATGAAGAGCGTCAAATTCGTCAGCGCGCGATCGCGGTGACTTCCCGCGTGGATTCCCTGATAGATGCTGATGCCGAGCCCGAGGAGGAACTCGATGGCAAGGGCGGCAGCGGCGAGGAGAAGCGTGTTGGGAATCGCGTCGGCAATCATTGCCGCCACTGGCCGCCTGGCGCTGAACGATTCGCCGAGTTCGCCGCGGACGAGTGCGCCGATATAGCGACCGTACTGGACAGCGATCGGCTGGTCGAGCCCGAAGCGCGCCTGGAGCCGCGCCACCGCCGCCGCATCGAGAGGCGGCCGGTCGCCGCGCGGCATGAACGGTGTCCCCGGCGCGAGATGAATGGCCCCGAAGACCAGCGTCAGCACGACAAGGAGGGTGGCGACCGCGGAAAGCGACCGTCGCGCCAGCCACCGCACGCTCAGCGCTCCGCCCGATCCCGCGCCGTCAGGCGATCGCCGCGGATTCGCCAGTTGCGCAGGTCGGCACCCCAGTAGTCGGGCCGGAAGGTCACGTCGCTCACCCGGGAGTCAACCGCCGCAACGTTGTCGAGCGCCGAAAGAATGATCCCCGGTGAATCGCTCGCGAGGGTGGCGAGGGCATCGTGCCAGGCGCGCCGCGAGTCCCCGGGCGACGCCGACGCCAACGCGCGGCCCACCGCACTGTCGAATCGGGGATTGGCGTATCCGCCAAAGTTCGAGGGTCCTTTTTCAAGCCACGCTTCCGCGAGATTCGACGTGGCGCTCGGATCGGTGTTCCACGATTCGATCGCGGCGTCGAACCGCCCGGTCCGTTCGCGATCCTGCATCGTGGCCGCTTCCATCTGGTCAATCATGACCTCAACGCCGACGGCGCGCAGTTCCTCCTGCAGCAGCGTTGCGTAGGCCTTCCGCATCCCGCTGGAGCTCGGCACGGCGAGATGGATCGTCATCCTGGTACCGCCGCGGACGCGGATCCCATCGCGTCCCGTCTTCCAGCCTCGACCGTCGAGGAGCCGGTCGGCCTGGGCAGTGTCAAATGGAGGTACGACAATGTCGCTGAACCAGAGGCCCATCCACATCTCCGACAACGGGCCAGGTGGCACGCGCCCGTGTCCGCGAAGGATGCTCTGCGCCATCCTGGCCCGGTCGGTGGCCAGCACCAGTGCGCGGCGCACCGCAACATCGGCGAGAATCGGGTGGGCGGTCGTGCGGTCGCCGTTGGCCCGCAGGTTGAACGTGACAAGCGTGTAGACCGATCCCGGATATCGGTACAGCGTCAGGTGGCTCGCCGCGGTCGCGCGCTCGATGTTGTCAGGCGCGACCAACACCTGGATCGCGTCAGCATCGCCCGCCACGACCTGGGTCACCGCGACCGAGAGATCGGGCGTGAAGCGCCACACCAGCCGCCGCAGGTGCGGACGCCCGAGAAAGAAGGTCGAGTCCGCGGCCAGTTCGACATCCTGCCCGGCAGTCCAGCGCACCAGGTCATACGGACCGTCGCCCACTGGTGTCCGGCCAAAGGCCGCGGTTCGCCACTGAGAGTGCGGCAGGGCAGCAAGCAGATGCGCCGGCAGAATCCGCATGTGGTAGACGGCATCGAAAAACATCTCGGGATAACGGCGGTCGAAGGTGAAGACTGCGGTTGCCGAGTCGCGCGCCTCGACCGAAACGATGTGCGACAGATTTGCGCGGTCCGGCGAATCGATGGTGCTGTCGGTGTAGCTCGCGAAGGTAAAGGCGACGTCGCCGGCGGTGACCGCACGGCCATCGTGCCAGCGGGCCCGTGGATCGAGATGGAAGACGAGCGCAACTGGGCTCGCCCAATCCCACCGTGCGGCAAGCGCCGGACGAAACCCCTGGTCACCGACCGTGTTTCCGTCGGGTCCGATGTCCGCGAGCTTGAGAAAAAGCTGGTCGAAGATGTCGCGGTCGAGCGCCTCATCGGTCATGGGAGGAAGCAGGGTCGACGGCTCGCCCGGAGCCGCAATCACCAAGGTTCCGCAATACTCTCCGCTGCAACCGCCATCCGCCCGTGGCGCGCACGCCGCAGCGACGGCCGCGCAGAACATTGACAGTCTTGCAGAGCGAAAGGGCGCCAAACCTGAAGTGGACATGATGGGAAGCTGGAAAGCACGAACGATGCCGCCGCGCAACATTGTGTTGCTCGATTACTTCATTTCTTTGGCAAACTGTTGTCGTGGGACGGCAGGCGAAGCATCTCGACATCACTTTATTGTCCCATCTTGCACCGTACTTGTTCCTTCTTGGTTCAAAATCAGGCCAAGCCGATCAAAATCTTGGTTGGCGCGAGTCTCAGGCACATGCCTTGCTTCTCATTCGATCCGCCGGGAAATCGGCGTGGTGGTCAAAACTGATTCACTCGATACAGCACACCCGGAGCGATCCGGGGTCGCAAAACCGAAGGTCTCGCCGAAGCAAAGTGCGGTGAGATGGCTAGGTGCCGAAGGTGGACCAGGGTCGCGAGACAGCGGTGTCTCCCCTCGGTTCAAGGAGTGGAGGTGCCGCGTTTCTGCGTCGTGGGTCGACGACCGGAAGACTCGGAGCGCGGTGCCTCGAATGTCTGGTCGGAGATGGTTACCCACACGTGGAAGGAGGAGTTCGATGTTGCGCACACCGGTTCGTTATGCTCTCGCGGTCGCGGCCCTCTTGGTGACCGGATGTGGGGGCCCGCTACCTACGGCACCATCGGCGCCGGCGTCCCAAGCCGCCAGCGCCGCGCCCAAGCCCAGCGACAATCTGGTGCTGTCGATTCCGTTGCCGACCCTTCGCCTTCCCGGCCCGCTTGCATCGCTGGGCTGCGCACTGGAGGGAAGCGTCGGCGTCGACATCGGTCCGAACGGCGGCACAATCACGCTCGGCGCCACGTCGCTCGTGATTCCGAAGCACGCGCTGTCACAACTGACCCACATCGTGATGCTGCCGGCGCTCGGGAAGACCGTAGCAGTGCAGTTCTTTCCCGAGGGGCTCACGTTCTCCTCCAATGCGCCACCGACGCTCACGTTCAACACTGACTGCATCGGTAATCCGTCCAATGACCAGATCGTCTACACCGATGACGCCGGAAACATCCTCGAGCGCCTGACCACGACCTCGCGGACAGCGCACACGATCTCGGCCCAGATTCACCACTTCTCGCGGTACGCGGTCGCCTGGTAACGGAATGCGGCTGATTGGAATGACGGCGCGCCCTGGTGGATCGGCGGCGGATCTTCTCCGCGAAGCCAAGGGAAACGACCGTGCCGGACGGGTGACCGAGGCGATCCGCGGATATGACTCGGTCATCCGCGCGGGACAGGAAAGCGCTGAACTTGCGGTCGTCGCGGAAGCCTATCGCTACCTGAGCGTGCTCCATCACCGGCGCAACCAGCCCGCGCTCGCGCGGTCGCTCTGCCAGGCCAGTCACAAGCTCGCGACGCAGCTTGGCAATCAGCTGCTGGTGGCGCAGGCGCTCAACGCGCGCGCAGGAATGGCGTTCGAGAACGGCGACATGGCGGACGCGCGCACCCTGTACGCGGACGCGCTTGCCGCCGGCAGCGCCGATTCGGCATTGGTCGCTCGGATCGAGCAGAACCTCGGCATTCTGAACAACATCGAAGGTGACTACGCCAGCGCGCTGACGCACTACGAGCATTCACTCGATGCGTACCAGCGTGCCGGCGACGACAATGGCCGCGCACTTGCCCATCACAACCTCGGGATGCTCAACGCAGATCGGAAGCAATGGGAGGCGGCCGATGCCCATTTCCGCCAGAGCTTCTCGCTCGCGCAGAGGACCGAGGATCTGCACCTTCAGGGATTGTGCCTGCTGAACCACGCCGAGGTACACTTGGCACGCGGGTTGTTCGAGGACGTCAAGACGAGTGCAGAAACGGCCCTCAAGCTGTTCGACAAGGTCGAAGCCGAACTCGACAAGGCCGACGCCTATCGAATGCTCGGCGTGATGTATCGAGAAACCGGCCGCCCGGTCCTGGCTGAAGCGAGGCTGCAGGCAGCGCTTGACCTTGCCCGGCGCACCGGTTCGGTGCTGAGCGAGGCCGAGGCGACGCGTGAGATGGCAGTGCTCTGCCAGGCGCAGAACCGGAACATTGAAGCGCTGACGCAGCTCCATGTGGCGCACCAGCTTTTCTCGCGCCTCAACGCGCGAACCGACGCGGTCGACGTCAACGGCAAGCGCGAGGAACTGGAGAGCACCTACCTCCAGGTCCTGCGCAACTGGGGTCAGTCGATCGAATCTGCGGACACCTACACCTTTGGTCACTGCGAGCGGGTGGCGACGTACGCGACCGCGGTCGCTCGCGCTCTCGGACTGGATGAAGTCGAGCAGACGACGATCCGCCTGGGGGCGTATCTGCACGACGTGGGCAAGGTCAAGGTCCCGCACGAAATCCTCAACAAGCCGGGGCAACTGAGCCGCGCCGAATTCAAGATCATCGCGATGCACCCGGTATGGGGCATCGAGATGCTCGAGGAAGTCGAGTTCCCCTGGGACATCAAGCCGATCATCCGGTGGCATCACGAGAAGTACGACGGGACCGGGTATCCCGACCGGCTGGAGGGAGACAACATCCCGGTGACGGCTCAGATCGTCGGCGTGGCGGATGTGTGGGATGCCTTGACGTCGGCGCGGAGCTATCGGCCCGCACTCGATCGCGACAGTGCACTCGGCATCATGGCGAAGAGCCAGGCACACTGGCGGCCGGATGTCTACCAGGCGTTCATGCAGGCGGCTGAATCGCTGGGGACACCCGAGATACCGGTTGCCGAGGCAGCTGCCTAGCGAGCGGCGAACGCCGCCGATGCCGGGGCTGTCCGGCTGCCCGCGGCTACTTTGGCATCACTTCGAAGACCAGCGCCGCAACGATTGCGGCCGCCGGGATCGTCAACACCCACGCCCACACGATCTGGCTCGCCACGCTCCAGCGCACCGCCGCAATCCGCTTTGATGCGCCGACGCCGACGATGGCACCGGTGATCGTGTGGGTGGTGCTCACCGGCACGCCGAGGTGCGACGCAAAGAGCACCGTCACGGCACCGCCGGTCTCGGCGCAGAACCCGTCGAACGGCCGGAGCTTGGTGATCCGTGTTCCCATTGTCCGCACGATCCGCCATCCACCCATTGCCGTGCCGGCCGCGATTGCACCATAGCAGATCACCACGATCCACACCGGTACGCCATCGGCCCGGGTGACAAGGAGGCGGTGGAGCACGCCGGTCTCTCCCACGAAGAGCGGCTGCGACGCAACCAGCAGTCCGACAATGATCCCCATCGTTTTCTGCGCATCGTTCGAGCCGTGACTCAGCGAGTAAAGACCAGCAGACACGAGCTGCAACCGGCGGAAGAGCTTGTCCATCGTGCGACCATTGCGCTTCCAGAGCGACCACGACAGCACGACCGAGAGCGTCAGGCCGAGGACCATGCCCAGCAGCGGTGAGATCACGATGCCGAGAATCGGCCTGATCCACCCGGCGACGATGATCGCGCTGAATCCCGCCTTGGCGAGCGCCGCCCCGGCGTAGCCTCCCATCAGCGCGTGCGATGACGAACTCGGCAGACCGAGCCGCCAGGTGATGAGATTCCACCCGATCGCACCCAGCAGGGCCGCGAAGACCAGCGTCGGCGTGACAATGTGCGGGTCGACGAGCCCGCGGGCAAAGGTCTGCGCCACCGCGGTTCCTACCACAAACGCCGCGATGAAGTTGAACCCGGCGGCCCAGAGGACCGCCCACCTGGGCGACAGCACGCGTGTCGCCACAACCGTCGCGATCGAGTTGGCGCTGTCGTGGAATCCGTTGCTGAAATCGAAGAGGAGTGCGACTACGATGACTACCAGCACGAAGGTCAGGTTGTGGTCCATCGGCTATCCGTGCTTGATGGTGACCGACTCGAGCACGTTGGCGGCGTCTTCGGCACTGTCAAGCGTCTTCTCGAGTGTGTCGTAGAGCTCCTTCCAGGTGATCACCGTGATGGCCTCGTGGCGATCCTCGAAGAGACGGCCGAGCCAGAGATAGTAAAGGGCGTCGCCCTCTTCCTCGAAGCGCTTGATTTCTCGGCATGCAGTGAGAACGGTGGCCGGCGGCCCGTCCTTGAGCGCTTCGACCGCGACAAGGACCTGCTGTGTCGTCCGATGGATTGCGTCGCACATGAGCATCGCGCCGCCGGGGACTTCTGCGATCCGGAAGATTCGCGCTCGCCGCGCGGTGCTGTCGATCCGATCCATGATGTCGTCGAGGCGCGAGGCGAGTTCGTGAATATCCTCGGGATCGAACGGCGTGATGAATGTGCGATCCAGGCGCGTGACGATTGAGTGCGTCACATCGTCGGCGTCGTGCTCCAGCCGCTTGATCACTTCGACCAGTTGCCACCGATCATCGTCCTGGCGGCGAAAGAGCTCGGCGAGGTGGTGGGAGCCTTCAACCGCAGTCTTCGCCAGCGAGGTGAACAGGTCGAAAAAGCGTTCATCGCGCGGAAGGAGCCGGAAGGCCATGAATCCCCTGAAAGGTCAGTAGTCGCCGCGCAGGGCGTGGGCGGGCTCGTCGATCACGTGGATGGTGCCGAGAAAGTGCTTGGCGTACTTGTCGAGTTCGCTTTCGCCAGGTTGATCCGTCGCCACCGTAACGAGGGTGCAATGGCCGCCTTCGGGTCGGGCCGTGACGACGACGCCGCCGAGCGACCCGGCGAACGAACGGCGTCGCGGCGCTTCACCGGTTGGCGTGAGGCGCGCGCCGAACCACGACGCCGCCTTCGCCATCACCAGGTCGGGCGCGGCATGCGCCCGATAGAAATATTTCACTGGCGCTCCTTATTCCGCGTCCTGCGGATAATCCTGGCCCAGGTGGGTGATGACGTCTTCGCCCATCATCCAGCGGAGGGTGTTCTTGAGCTTGGTCTGCTGGATGAAGAGGTCGTGCTCGGGATACAATCCGGGCATCGCCTGGGGACTCTTGAAGTAGAACGACAGCCACTCCTGCACGCCGCTCATCCCGGCGCGTTGTGCGAGGTCGAAGAAGAGCGCCAGGTCGAGGACGAGCGGTGCGGCGAGAATCGAATCGCGACAGAGGAAATCGACCTTGATCTGCATCGGGTAGCCGCACCACCCGAAGATGTCGATGTTGTCCCACCCCTCCTTGTTGTCGCCGCGCGGCGGATAGTAGTTGATCCGCACCGTGTGGAAGAGGTTGCCATAGAGCTCGGGATGCATCTTGGGCTGCAGAATGAATTCGAGTACGCCAAGCTTCGACTCTTCCTTGGTCTTGAACGACTCGGGATCGTCGAGGACTTCGCCGTCGCGGTTGCCGAGGATGTTGGTAGAATACCATCCGGCGACGCCGAGCATCCGGGCCTTGAACATCGGTGCCAGCACCGTCTTGATCATCGTCTGGCCGGTCTTGAAATCCTTGCCGCCGATGGCGAGACCCTTCTCGCGCGCCAGCTGGGTGATGGCGCCGATATCGCAGGTGAGATTCGGTGCGCCGTTGGCGAACGGCACGCCTTCCATCAATGCCGCCCAGGCGTACAGCATCGACGGTGCGATCGACGGATCATTGGCCTCCATGGCCTTCTCGAAGGTGGCAAGGCTTTCATGGGCCGGACCGGGGACGATGAAGATCTCGGTCGAGGCGCACCAGACCATTACGCAGCGCGACACGCCGCTCTTCTTCTTGAACTCGCGGATATCCTGGCGCAACTGGTCGGCGAGGTCGCGCTTGTTTTTCCCCCGCTTGACGTTGGTCCCCTCCAGGCGCTTGACGTATGCCTGGTCAAACGCCGCAGGCATCGGCTTGATGCCCTCGAGAAAGGCGCGAATCGGCTCGACGTGCTCGTGCTTGTCGAACACACCGCAGTGAAGGCATGACCGGTACGCGTCGTCGGGGACCGGATCCCACGCGGTGAAGACAAGATCGTCGAGCCGGGCGAGAGGGACGAAGTCCTGAATCAGCGGCGCGCGATTGTCGGTGCGCTTGCCGAGGCGGATCGTCGCCATCTGCGTCAACGAACCGTAGGGCTTGGCGAGACCACGCCGGGCCAGCTCGACGCCCGCGATGAACGTGGATGCCACCGCGCCGAGACCGACGCACATGATCCCGAGTTTGCCGTCTGCGGCAGCCACCGTTCGACGTTCTGAATTCCCCACGTTTACTCCCCGTTACGTGACATCGGCAGCAATCGCCTGGCGGCGAACGTGCACGAATCGTTGACCTACGGTGATCAGTGACAACAATGTCAGGATGGTCAGCACCACAGTGATCGGGATGGCATGCCAGTTCGATCCGAAGACGATCGTGGTGAGTCCGAGACCGAGAATCCGCTCGGCCCGCTGCGCAATCCCGACTTTTCCGTCCATCCCGAGACTCTCGGCGCGCGCGCGCATGTACGACACGAGAAGCGACGAGAGGATGCCGAGCAGGCACGCGATGATCGACAGCTCGCGAAGCTTGATGTCATGCGCGTAGATCATCCACGACGCCAGTCCCACAAAGAGCGCGCCGTCGCCCATCCGGTCGAGCGTGGAATCGTAGAATGCTCCCCACTTGGTTGTCCGCTGGCCGAGGCGGGCCACCGATCCGTCAAGGGTATCGAGGATTCCCGAGGCGAGGAGGAGTCCTCCGCCCCAATGCATATGGCCGTAGCCATAGGCAACCGCCGAGAGGGCGATCAACAGCGCACCGACCGTGGTGATGGTGTTGGGGGTGATTCCGGAGCGCAGCAGGGCCCGCACCAGCGGCGCCGTCCCACGGTGATATACGCTGATCGCCCCGCTGACCAGTTCTGTCACGCGCCCCCAGATGGTGGTTGCCGCGCCGGGCTACAGGCGCCCGCCAAGGCAGCGGGAAGGAGCCGAAAAACTAACCGGCGGTGGGGGGTGGGGCAACGTGAAAGCGCGCTGGCTGGCGGGTCCAGCGGCGACGGACACTGGCGCATGCCGGTGCCTGTCAGCATTCGGAGACGCCGGTGCGGTTCCACCCCGTTGCCGGCGCGATCGGCGCCGACGCCGGGTCCTGACCCGGGCGGCCCATCTGGCCGGGAGTCCGTCAAGCAGCTATAGTTTCTAATGCTATAGCAGGCCACCGTGGTCGGGGCGCTGCCTCCGACGCTCGAATCCAGCATCAGATCGAGACATCGCGTCGCGTCCGGCGGCCGGAGCAACGTTGCCTATTCCAGGGCGCCCGGATACAGCAGAATGCCAGCGGCGCGTTGGCGATACGCCACGAGGCCGTCGCGCCATGACGCGATGATCATCGTGGCGGATTCGCCACGGAGAATTGCCTCCCGAAGCCCGGGCCCGCCGGCGAGCCGGTCGAACGATCCGCCGATCGCGAGCTTGTCGGGATACAACCGCTGCAGAATCGCGAGCAGGTTCACCGCCACCGACACCGGGCGAAAGGCGTGTGGATCGGTGATGACCAGCCGGATCCCGTCCACAGCCGTCTCGGCGAACTTGGCGTCGCCCGGCGCGTGCGGCCGGAAGGTCACGCCATGAAATGCGACTCCGGGGAGACGTGCGTCGCGAAGGGCGCGCAGGACGACGGTCGTGTCCAGCCACGGCGCTCCGATCTGCAGGAACGCGGCCTCGGTTCCCCGCCCCACTGAGAGCGCGGTCCCCTCGAGGAGGCAGGTCCCCGGATATGCCCGGACTGCATCGAGAGTTTGCAAGTTCGGGCTGGGTGCCCGGAACGGGAGTCCGGTCTCGTCGAAGAGTATCGAGCGCTGCCAGCCGGCAACGGGAATGACGCTAAGCGCCGCCGGGATCCGGAGATCTGCAGCCGCAAGACGTGCCTCCTCGCCCAGAGTGAGACCGTGGCGGATCGGCACCGCGAGGCGACCGACCATCGACGCGAACGCGGTGTCGAGAATGTTTCCCTCGATCACGCCGCCCAGCGGGTTCGGGCGATCGAGAATCATCACCGGAATCCGGTGGGTCGCCGCAGCCTGGAGGACGCCGACGGTGGTGGCAAGGTAGGTGTAGTACCGGGCGCCCACGTCGGGGAGGTCGACCAGGAGGACGTCGATCCCGCGCAGCATCGAATCAGTTGGCGCCGTGATCCGGCCGTAGAGTGAGTAAATTGGCGTGCCGGCGCCGCTGTCGGCCCGGGTCGCGACTCGTTCGCCAGGCGCGGCCGATTCGGTGAGACCATGCTCGGGAGCGAAGAGCGCCACGAGGGTGATTCCGGCGCCCCGGATGCGGGCAATGTCGCTCACCCCGCGGGCATCAACGGCGGCAACATTGGTGACCAGGCCGACGCGCTTGCCGCGGACGAGGTGCAAGGAATCGGTGAGGAGAACGTCGATCCCCGGGCGCACGATCTGATGTTGCGGCGCCGGTGCCGCGGCCGCGGTCGTTCCGCACGCGGCGATCAATGCCGCCAGAATCAACCACCCGAACTGTCTGAAGCGAGTGCGATGCATCGATCTCTCATTTCCGTTGGCCTGGCATTGCTGATCGCGTCGTGCGGACATCCCGCGCCGAAGACGGCTCCCGAGCCCCAGGCACCGGCTCCGGCCCTGCGTCCTCTCCCGCTGCCGGCCGACGAAGCGCGAGTCCGCCATCTCCTCGATTCGCTTTCGCTCCGGGACAAGATCGCGCAACTGGTGATGCCGTGGATCACCGGCGGCTACGAGCCGATCGACGGCACCGAGATGAAGCAGGCGCTGACGTGGGTCGACTCGCTCCACGTGGGCGGAATCATCATGTCGGTCGGAACGCCCACCGAGATCGCAGCGAAGTTGAACGCCTTGCAGCGCGCCGCGCCACTCCCCCTCCTCGTGGCCAGCGATCTCGAAGGTGGAACGACGCTCCGATTCGTCGGCGGCACGCCCTTCCCCACCCAGATGGGTGTCGGTGCCGGTGGCCGCGAGGACGATGCCTATCAGATGGGGCGGATCACGGCGCTCGAAGGGCGCGCGGTGGGGATTCACCTTGCGTTCGCGCCAGTGGCTGACGTCAACAGCAATCCCGACAACCCGATCATCAATACCCGTTCCTTCGGCGGCGACCCGAAGATGGTGGCGCGTTTCGTCGCGGCGACCATCCGGGGAATCCGCGACAATGGAATGTTCGCCACGGCGAAGCATTTCCCCGGACATGGCGACACGGAAACGGACTCCCATCTTTCGCTGCCGACGATCACGGCCGGATGGAGCCGCTTCGACACGCTGGAGCTGGTGCCGTTCCGCGCTGCGATCGCGGCCGGAGTCGACGCGGTGATGTCGGCGCACATCGCGCTCCCGGCGCTCGATCCGGGCCAGCATCGCCCGGGAACCCTCGCTCCGCCAATCCTCACCGGGATACTCCGTGATTCGCTGCACTTCAATGGCCTGGTCACGACCGATGCCCTCAACATGGGTGCGATCGTTAAGGAAGTCGGCGCCGACGAGGCACCGGTTCTCGCCTTCCTGGCAGGGTCCGACCTGCTGCTGATGCCGTCGGACGCAGGTCGCGCAATCGATGCGATGGTGCGCGCGGTCAACAGCGGGCGGATTCCGATGACTCGCGTCAACGAGTCGGTGCGGCGCGTGCTCGAAATGAAGGCGCGTCTCGGCCTCTTCGAGCAGCGCGAGGTCGATCTCGATCATGTCTCGTCGGTGGTTGACCAGGCCGAATTCCGTGCGATCGGCGAAGCGGTCACCCAGCGCTCGATCACGCTGCTCAAGGATTCACTCGGCATGGTGGACAGGACCCGGGCCGCGGCCGAAACGATCTGCCTGTTGAGCATGGCCGACAATGGTGTGACCCTCGGTACAACGCTGGCGACCGAATTGCGCCGCAAGGGATTCACCGTCCGAAGCGTCACGCTGCCGCTCCTCGCCGATTCGGCGACGCGGGACTCGGTGCTCCGGATTGTCGATCAGTCCACACCGGTGATCATCGCGGCGGCGGTCAAGGTCACGTCTGGAAAAGGAACCATCGCGCTTCCCGATGCCGCGGCGCAAGTGATCGACTCGATCGCGGCTCGTCATCCGACGCTGCTGATTTCCTTCGGCTCGCCATACCTGATTTCGCAGGTGCCGAGCGTGTCGGCTTACATCCTGGCGTGGACCGCGAACCCGACCACCGAACTGGCGGTGGCGCGCGCCCTGACCGGCCAGGCGCCAATCACGGGGAAGTCGCCGATCCTGATTCCGCCCGCGTGGCCGATCGGCACCGGACTGCAGCGTGGTGGGCCATGAAGATCGGCGTGGTGCCGTTCGCCCTCGTGATTGCCGGCACTGGCTGCGCGCACGCGGTTCCGCTGCCGCGCACCGATCCGATCCCCGTCAGCGCATCACTCGCCGTGACGCTCGAACCGGCCGCGCGGACGCTCGATTCGGCGATCGCGGCAGGGGCGGCTCCCGGCGCGGTTCTCGCGATCTCATATCAGGGCAGGCACTTCGTGCACTCGATCGGCCAGCTGGGCGTCGACGACCCGCGCCCGCCCGATGACCGCACGCTGTACGACATGGCGTCGCTCACCAAGGTTGTCGCGACGACGACGCTGGCGATGATGGCAGTTGAGGAACATCGCATTGCTCTCGACTCGCCGGTGGTGCGCTACCTCCCGGAGTTCGCGCGCGGGAAGGGTGACAAGCGCGCCGTCACCGTCCGCAATCTGCTGCTCCACGATGCCGGGCTGCCGCCCGACCCGGTTCCGCCACTCTGGATGGGACCAAAGGGGCGACGAGGGGCTATCGAACGCGCCCTCGCATCGAATCTCGACACCATACCCGGCGCGCGATACGTCTATTCCGATCTCAGTGCGATCACCCTCGCCGCGATCATCGAGAAGGCTTATCACGAGCGGCTCGATCGCCTCTTCGCCGAGCGAGTCACCGGGCCTCTGGGACTGACGCGAATGCGCTTCCTGCCGCCTCCGGCGTGGCGGGACGAGATCGCGCCGACCGAAATCGAGAAGCTTCCATTTCGCGGGACCACGGCGCTGCGCGGCACAGTGCACGACGAGAACGCCTGGTGGCTCGACGGTGTATCGGGACATGCCGGGCTCTTCAGCGATGCCGACGACGCGCTCCGGTTCGGTGAATGGGCGCTGGCCGGCGCGGAGGGCAAACATGTTGATGCATCAATACAACCGCCTGCCGAGTTCGCAACCTGGACTGTGCGCCAGAATCAGCCCGAAGGGTCGTCGCGGGCAATTGGCTGGGATACGCCGTCGGGGATTTCATCGGCGGGACACTACATGTCGACGCGAAGTTTCGGCCACACCGGGTTCACCGGCACGTCGATCTGGATCGATCCCGAGCACGACATCGTGATCGTCCTGCTGACCAACCGGGTGAATCCGACGCGAAATACTCCCAGGTTCGGCAACGTTCGCGGCGTGGTGGCTGACGCGGTGATGCGGAGTCTTTTTCCGGAGCTCGAGCCCAGATAGCCTGATCCACCGCGCCGCACCGGCAGGTTGGGGCAGGAACCAGACGGCCGGCCCGACCGTTCACGCATTGACCATCATTGGCAGGTCGGCCTATCTTGAATCGGTATCTCCTTGTGGGAGTTGATGATGAGTGAAACGGCACAGGCAACCCAGGCGCTTCCCGAAGGCTTCGTCCTGACGCTCACGGACGCCGCCGTGGCCGAGGTGCAGAAGTTCATCGCGGCCGAGAAAGTCCCGGTCGAAACAGGCGGACTCCGGGTGTCGGTTCTCCCGGGTGGTTGCTCGGGGTTCAAGTACTCGCTCAACATCGAGGACAAGAGCGCCGACGACGACATGACCGCCGAACTCAACGGTGTGCGAGTCTTCATTGACGCGTTCTCGGCCCAGTACCTCGCCGGCGTCACCATCGACTACGTCACCGCCATGCAGGGGAGCGGCTTCACCTTCAACAATCCCAACTCGACCGGCGGGTGCGGGTGCGGGAGCAGCTTTACCGCCTGAGCCATAGAAGGGAAAAGGGAAAAAGAGGGGAGCTCCACAACGGAGCTCCCCTTCGATTTTCCTGGCCGCCGATTCAATCCGCCAATGCACCGGAGCTAGTCGCGACTGAGCGCTCCGATGATTCCGCCGGCGAGTCCGGCCAGGCCCGCGTTGGCCGTGCCGCCGTCGCCGCCGTCGCCGTAGTGGACATACATCGACTGCAGCGCCACGCGCCCCGGGCCGGTGAACCGGTTCATCACGATGTTGGCCCCGGCAAGGAGCCCGGTCGAGAGCCGCTGCATCACCGTTTCCATCCGGACGCCCGGGTCCTTGTAGAGCCATCCGCCCGGCTCGACGTCGATCGCCTCGGCCGGCTCGAGGTTCTTTTCGAAGATGTTGCCATAGCCATGCAACCAGAGGATTCCATCGCCGCGCACCAGATGGAACTTGTCGATGAAGAAGCCGGTCCCACCCATGAGCATGTTCGCGACGCCCTTCACCCGCTCGAAGGTGTAGTCGACGTTGCCGGTCGCGGCGAGAAACTGGTGTTCGCGAACGTGCACCTCACTGCCGCTTCCCATATGAATCGCGGCGATATGACCGACGCCGTCGCGCGAGAAGGCGATCTGGCCGGGGCCGGTCGCTTCGGTGATGAAGATCTGCATCCCGGCGATCATCCGCTTGAGGGCGCCCTTCATCGGTCGCACCGTGATCTGGAGCTGCGGGTGCTTCCAGAGGAGGATGTGATGCTCGAAGAAGATCGACTGACCGGCATCGAGTTCGACGGTGAGCGCGGGGACGAGCTCGCCGTCGAGGTGATAGGTGATCCCGGCGTGGATCTGCTCGGTCTTGCTGGTGGCAAGGAGGTACGGGCGCTCCATCGTGGCTCCGGCGTGGGAAGTGACGAGTATATCGGGGGCGGGAGGCCGAATCCAGCCACCGAGCTTCGTCCAGCGCGCTGACTTCCGAATTCTCCCACCCGGCCCCACGTTTATCCGGCGATGCATCCCCTTCCCGCCGATTCCCCTCTGCCCCACCACGTCCTTTGCCTGCAACATCCGGAGCGCCGCTGAACCCGATCGACCTGGCGGTGATCGTCGTCTACTTCGTGCTGACGCTCGGGATCGGGCTGTGGATGGCGCGCGGTCAGCGGTCGGCGGCCGATTACTTCCTCGGCGCGCGCAACCTGCCGGCGTGGAGCGTGATGCTGTCGATTGTCGCCACCGAGACGTCGGCACTGACGGTGATCTCGGTCCCGGGCGTGGGCGCCACCAGCGACCTCACCTTTCTCCAACTCCCGATTGGCTACCTTTTCGGGAGGATCGGGATCGCGATCTGGCTCCTTCCGGGCTACTTCCGCGGGGAGCAGGAGACCGCCTATGCGCGCCTGGAAACCCGATTCGGCGCGCCCACACGCCGGATGCTGTCACTGGTTTTCCTGGTCACGCGCTTTCTTGGCGACGGGGTCCGGGTGTTTGCCGGCGCAATTCCACTGGCGCTACTGACGGGATGGAGTGTGCCGGCGTCCATCCTGGTGCTCGGCGCGATCACCCTCTTTTACACTTGGATCGGCGGGATCAAGGCCGTGATCTGGGCGGACGTGATCCAGCTTTGCGTGTATGTCGCCGGAGGCATCGCGTCGCTCCTGATCGCGACGCACCTTGCCGGCGGCGTGTCGCACGCCTGGTCAATCGCCCACGCTGCCGGCAAGCTTCGCGTCTTCGACTTCCACCTTTCGCTTACTGCTCCCTATACGTTTCTTGGCGGAGTACTCGGCGGCGCGTTGCTCTCGGCGGCATCTCATGGCACCGATCACCTCATCGTGCAGCGACTCCTGGCCACGAAATCACTGCGCGACGCACGGGTCGCGATCGTCGGGTCGGGGGTACTGGTGATCGGACAGTTCCTGCTCTTTCTCCTCGTCGGCGTGGCACTCTGGGCGTCGGGGAACGCTCCGGCGGGAACAGCCCCCGATCATCTCTTCGCGGAATTCGTGCTGAAGCATCTGCCCGTGGGACTTTCGGGGCTGGTGATTGCCGGGATCCTCGCTGCGGCGATGGGTTCGCATTCATCGGCGATCAGTGCGCTGGCATCGTCGCTGACCCATGATCAATACGCTTCATGGACCGGCGAGCGTGACCCGCAACGCCTCCTGCGCGTGGGCCGCATCGTGTCGATCGTGTGGGGCACCGCGCTGATGGCCGCGGCAATCGGCTTCAATAGCTGGACGGCCGGAACCAACACTCCGGTGGTAGTCCTCGCCCTCTCCATCGCCTCAGTCACCTACGGCGCGCTCCTTGGCGCCTACATTCTGAGCGGCGCCGGACCACGATTCGAGGGGCGCGATGTGATCCTCGGAACTTCGATTGCGATGGCGGTGATGCTGGTGACGATTTTCGCATCGCGCCTCGCCGCCGCGGGGATGACCTCGCTCGCGGGGCTTGGCCGGCTGTCGTTCCCATGGTACGTGCCGATGGGAATGGTGCTGACGCTCGCGGCCGCGGCGGTGTCGAGCACGATCCTCCCGCGACGGCCCATCGCGACATGAACCGCGAAGTCCAATGATCATCCTCGGCGCGGACCTGGGTGGCACGTCGATGCGCGTGCGCGTGTTCGATGGCGACGCGTCGCGCGGACACGCTGAAGGGCCGGGTGCGGCGATGCGCGCCGGCGAAGGAGATCGGCTCGCCGCAGCGGTGGCCGAGATCGCGCGCCCGCTCCTGCTGCAGACCCGAACCGTCCGGGCCGACGCGCTCGTGGTGGGCGCCGCGGGTGCGGGGCGCGAAGGCGAACGGGTCGAGCTGCAGTCAGCGCTCGAGCAGCAACGGCTGGCATGGCGCGTGGTGGTGACGACCGACGCAGAGCTGGCGCGCGCCGCGGCGTTCGAAGGTGGCCCCGGAGTGCTGCTGATCGCCGGAACGGGGAGTATCGCGGTTGCGCGCGATGCGCGCGGCACGCTGCGACGCGTCGGCGGGCTCGGATGGCGGATGGGTGACCAGGGCTCGGCGTACTGGCTCGCGGCCCGCGCGCTCCAGGCGGTCGGCGCGATGCACGACGGGCTCGGCCGGGTCACGCATCTGACAGAGGCACTCTGCGCCGGTGCACACGTGGCCGGGATCGCCGCGCTGGCCCAGTGGTCGGTCTCGGCTGCCCCGCCGGAGGTTGCGGCACTTGGACCAGCGGTACTCGCCTGCGCCGATCGTGGTGACCCGGTCGCAGTCAGCCTGCGGCAGGACGCGGTGGACGCACTGGTCCGGTTGGCGGTGTCGGCCGGCGCCGGGTCGCTGCCGGTTGCCTTGTCGGGAGGCCTCCTGGCGCCCGATCGGCCATTGCGCGAAGCGGTTGCCACTGCGCTCGAAACTCTGCACGGCACGACGGTACTCCGGCGCGCGATCGATCCTTGTCGAGGCGCGGTCGTGCTGGCGCGAACAGCCCAAGGGACGTAAGCCTTCCGTGCAGCCGAGGGAAGGCCGACGCGCGCGCATGAAACGTGATGGCCATGTCATTCGGGTGTCAGGTCTGCCCGGTATACTCGTCCCACCGATTGCCCGCGGCATGCCGCCGCGGCGATTCGATCGGAGCAACGCCATGTCCCCGCTCAGAGTAGTAGCCGTTACTATAGCTCTCGGCCTCGTGGTTCCGTTGTCGCTCCAGGCACAGAGCGCGACATCCGGGACGCCGGCGCAGATGCAGAAGGAAGCGAAGGTTTCCTTCGCCGATGCCCAGAAGACGGCACTCAAGGAAGTCCCGGGCGCGCATGTCAAGTCGCACGAGCTCGAGCACGAGAAGGGGAAACTGATCTATTCCTTCGACATGAAGACCACCGGCAAATCGGGCGTGGAAGAAATCAACATCGACGCGCTCACCGGAGCGGTGGTGGCCAAGGAGCACGAGACCAAGAAGCAGGAGAAGGCCGAGGCGGCGAAGTCAGGGACGCAGCCTCCAGCAAAAAAGCCCTGATTCATCCGACGCGGAGGTTGTCATGATCGGCAGGAGAGCGATGGGGTCGGTGTGGTTCGTGGCGGCGTGCGTTCTGGTCCCGGCAGCGGGCCACGCGCAGACCTTCAAGATCGACCGGACCAACATTGGCGGCGAGGGCGGCACCGACTATCTCACGGCGGAAGCCGGAACGGGACGCGTGTTCGTCTCGCGCGGCAATCATGTGATGGTGGTCGACGGGCAGACGGGCAAGATGCTGGGCGACATTCCCGACACGCCGCGGATGCATGGGATCGCGCTCTCCGAGAAGTCCGGCCACGGATTCATCTCCAACGGAGGTGATTCGACCGTGACGATGTTCGACCTGAAGACGCTCGCGACGATCAAGAAGATCCATATCCCGCAGGGCGGTCAGGACGGGATCATGTACGATGATTATCAGGACCGGATCATCCTCACCAATCACAGCCGCCCCGGAACAGTCGTCGTGATCGGTGCCAAGAACGGCGATATCGTCGGGACGGTCACGCTCGCCGACAACGCCCCCGAGGGCGCCGCGAGCAACGGGAAAGGGACGATCTACGTCAATCTCGAAGGCAAGTCCGAGATCCAGGTCGTCGACGTGAAGGCGATGAAGTCCGTTGCGGTCTGGCCGATCGCCCCGTGCGACGGACCGAGCGGCATCGCGATGGACCGGACCACCAACCGGATTTTCTCCGGATGTGGCGGAACATCGGTGGTGACCGACGCCAAGACCGGAAAGGTTGTCGCGACGATTACCAATGGCGACGGTGTCGACGCGCTGGGATGGGACCAGTCACAGAAGCTGATCTATATCCCGGCTCGAGGCGGTCGTGGCGCGACCAATGGCACGGTGACAGTCGTTCACGAGGATTCGCCCGACAAGTACACCGTCGTCGGCACGGTCAATACGACACCCGGCGCAAAGACGATCGCGGTCGATCCGGTGAAGCACATGGCGTATCTCTTCCAGCCTGAGTACGGTCCTCCGCCGGCGGGCAGCACCCCGCCACCCGCGGCCGCAGCGCAACCGGGCGGCTTTCGCGGGCGTGGGCCGCAGGGTCCGATGGTCGGCGCCTGGTTTTTCGCGATCAGCCACTAGTCGCTGGCTGCTGGGGCGCCTCGCGGTAATCTCTGCCGCGAATCGCGACCAGGAGTGTGGGAACGATGAACAGAGTGATCGGCGTGGAGAGGGCGAGCCCGCCGATCACGGCCAGTGCCAGCGGCTGCTGCAACTGCGACCCGGCGCCAAGGGCCAGGGCGAGCGGCAGCAGCCCGAAGAGGGTGCAGAGCGTTGTCATCAGGATGGGCCGGAGGCGGATCTTCCCAGCCTCTTCGAGCGCGTCCGGCAGCGACGCACCCTCGCGCAGGCGCCGGTGCGTGAAGTCGAGCAGGATGATGCCGTTCTTCACGATCAATCCAACCAGCAGAATCAATCCCATGAAGCTCGCGACGTTGAGCGGCGTCCCCGTGATGAGGAGGAGGATCAGCGCGCCAACGAAGGAAAGCGGTGCGGCGAGCAGGATTACCAGCGGCTCGATGAACGAACGGAACTGGAGGACCATGATTGCCACGACGCTCAGCGCTGCCAGCGCGAGCACGGCCAGCAATGCGCGGAACGCCTGCTGCTGGCTGGCGTATTGACCGGCGACCTCGACGCGGAATCCTGATGGCGCCGGATTGTCCTTGAGGACCGCTTTCACGTCGCGCATGATCCCGCCCAGCGAGCGTCCGCTGATGTCGGCCGTGATGTTGATCAGCTGCTGCTGATTCTCGCGGAGCAATTCCCCGCGGGTCTCGCCAGCGGTGAAGGTCGCGAACGCGCCGAGCGGTGCGCGATTCTTTCCAGCGACGATCGGCAATGCGGAGAGGCGCAACGGGTCGAAGCGCACGGAATCCGGCGCACGGACTCGGACGCCAATCGATCGATCCTCCAGGCGGACGTCTCCCGCGTCGGCGCCGAGAAGAGCGCTGCTCACCTGGCCGCTGACGTCGCTGACGGTGAGGCCGGCCTGAGTCGCCTTCCCCGCGTCGATCGCCATCGTCATCTCGGCGCTCGGCTCGCTCACTCCGTTGTAGAGGTCCTCGACGCCGTCGACCTTCGCGAGCTTGGGCGCGAGCTTCCTGGCGTACGATTCGAGCGCGTCGAGGTCGGGCCCGAACACCTTGATCTCCACGGGCTGCGGATTGCCGGCCAGATCGTTGACTACGTCGGAGAGAATCTGGACAAACTCGATATGGAGCCTGGGAGCAGCGGCGTTGATCTTCGGCCGCACATCGTCAATCACCTCGTCAGCGGAACGATCGCGCTGACTCTGCGGCTTGAGGCGGACGACGATGTCGCCGCTATTGACCTGCGTGGCAAATAGGCCAAGCTCCGCACCGGTACGGCGGGACGTCCCCTCGACCTCGGGCGTTGACGCCAGGATGTTCTCGGCGATGTGGACGATCCGGTCGGTTTCGTCGAGCGCCGTTCCGCCCGGCGTGAAGTAGTCGAGGACGAAGGCCCCTTCGTCCATCTCGGGGAGAAACCCTGTCCCGACAAATCGATACGCCGCAACTCCTCCGGCGACGAGGACGATCGCGCCGACAATTGCCACCATGGGATGGCGCAGTGCCGTGGACAGCCGCCGGCCATACCATGCAGCCAGAGCGTCGACGCCGCGACTCAGCCAACCGAAGAGACGGGATACGACACCGGGCTTGTGTTCCGATGTGTCCGAGTCCACAAGAAACTGCGACGCCAGAAGTGGAATCAGGGTCAGCGCGAGGAAGAGCGACACCAGAACCGCAATCGTCAGTGTGATCGACAGCGCGTGAAAGAATTGTCCTTCGACGCCGGTGAGGAGACCGAGCGGAAGAAAGACGACGACGGTGGTGATCGTCGACGTCGTCACGGGCCAGATCAGTTCCTGCACCGCGTGGTGAATCGCGTCGGTCCGAGAGGCGTTCGATTCGAGCTGCAGATGCCGCACAATGTTCTCGGTGACGACAACCGCGTCATCGATGACCAGCCCGATGGCGATCGCCATTGCGCCAAGAGTCATCAGATTAAAACTCTGCCCGACGAGGCTCATCACCAGAACAGTGATCGTCAGGGTGAGCGGAATAGACGACGCGCTGATCGCGGTAATCCGGCCGTGCTGCAGGAAGAGAAGCAGGATGATCACGGCGAGGGCCGCGCCGACCAGCATGGCGTCACGCACCGATCGCACCGCCTCGCGCACCAGGAGCGCCTGGTCATAGAGCGGCTTCAGGTGCACGCCAGGCGGGAGCTGCAGCGATCGCGAGATCGAGGCGATGCTGTCGGCGATGGTGAGCGAATTGCCGCCGATCTGACGGCTGACCGTGATCGACGCAGCCGGTTTCCCGTCGCCGGCGATGACCCGGGTCCTGTCTTCAGTCGACGGGACGACCGTCGCGATATCGCGCACGCGGATGCCCGGCGCCACCACGATCGCGGCGATGTCGTCGGCGGACTGTGCTTCGGTGGCGGTGACGATGAGATATTGGCGATAGTTGGACGGCATTCGCCCGACCGCGTACGGCGTCGTTGCCTGCCGGATAATCGCGGCGAGACTGTCATACGTCAGTTGGTGGGCGGCGAGCAGCACAGGGTCGGCGATGACCTCGACCTCACGCTGCAGGGAGCTCATCACTTCGACTCGCGCCACCCCGGGGACGCGGGAGAGCAGCGGCCGGATCTGGTACTGGGCGACGTCGTAGAGCGTGGCGGGATCGCCACCCTCGAGATTGTACGAAAGAATCGGAAAGAGCGACGGCATCAACCGCTCGATCTGAATGTCGAGGCCGCTCGGGAGATCGCCGCGTACCTGATTGACCCGCGCCTGCACCTGCTGCAGCGCGACGGTCATGTCGACCCGGGGACCGAAGGTCACATTGGTTTCGCTCCCGCCGCGAATCGAACGGGACTGCACCCGGGTGACGCCCGGCACGACGCTCACTGCTTCCTCGATCGGCCGGGTGACGCTGAACATCGTCTGGCGCGCGCCTAGGGCGCCGCCCTGGGTCACGATCGTGACGCGTGAGAACTGGAGTTCAGGATAGATCGCGGAGGGGAGCCTGAGCCCGGCCCAGATCCCGCCGATGCTGAGGAGGGCCACAATGAGGTAGACGAACCTGCGCTGGGCCGTCAGCGCGGCAAACAGCGATCGTTCGCCGCTCACGGCCTGGCCGGAGCAATCTTGGCGCCGTCGTCAACGCCGAATGCTCCATTCGCCACGACTCGCTGTCCCGCCGACAATCCCTCCACGATCTCCACTGTCGTGCTGTTCCTTCCACCGACCCTCACTGGCTGCGCATGGGCCACCGACGCCGAATCGACGACAAATACCTGGAAGCCATCGCCCTCGGGCACCAGCGCCGCCGCCGGCACCGTCAGCGCATGCGGATGCACCGCGACGGTGACCAGCGCCGAGATCGATTCACCAATGCGCAACTCCCGGGTCGACTTGGCGACGGTCACGCGTACCGTGACGCCGTGGGTCGTCGAATCGACCGCACCCGACACGTCGGCGACGGTCCCGGTCGCAACCGGCGCACCACTTCCGGTCGCGCCAGCGGTGAGGGTGGCGGGATCGCCGCCGTGCATTCTGGCGGCATCGGACTGGGTCACTGTGAGCATCACGTCGACGGCGGAGGGATCGGCGATGTCGATCAGCGGCTCGGCCACATCGACCGCCTGATCGATCGCGGCATCGAGGCGAGTGACGACCCCGGTGATCGGTGCGTGGAGGACAGCGAGCTCGGAAATCCGATGGGCGGCAACGCTGTCGGATTGGGCCTTTGCGAGGTCGGCGCCGGCCTGATCGAGATCCTTCCGGGCGCTGATCCCTTCGTCAACCAGTCGCCTGGTGCGGTCGTATGTTCGCCGCGCTGCGGCGGTGGCGGCGTCGGCGCTCTGAGTCGCCGCACGGAAGACGGTCTGGTCGAAGGTGATCAGCTCGTCGCCAGTCTTCACGTGCTGGCCCATCGACACCAGCACCGATCGCACCCGCGTCGCCGCCGGAGCGCTCAGCGTGGCCACGTGTCCCGCTCGTGCTGTCACCTGGCCAAGCGCGGCGACCGTTTCGGCGAACGATTCCTGCGCCACCGGGGCGATTGTCGCGCCGACAACGGCGGCCGTGCTGTCGCCGGAATCATCCGAGGAACGATGCCCGCAGGCACCAAGGATCGTGATCGCGGCGATCACCAGGCAACGGTGAATGTGAGGGCGCGACCGGCAGGAGTCCGTCATGGCGTGGCCGTTGCGGGGGTGAGTGTCAGCAGCTTGAGGGTTGCCGCCGCGATCGCGGCGGCGGCGACATCATCGACGTACTGACGTTGCACTTCGCGGGCGGTGCGCTCAGCCTCGAGGACGCTGGCCACCGGCGTGGCGCCCTCGCGATAGGCGGTGAGTGACATTGACACCACCCGGGCCGCGTTCTGCAGTGTCTCGCGGTCGCGCGCGATTCTGGCGTTGGCGGCAAGGAGTGTCGCCTGCGCGCGCCGAATCCCCAGCGTGCTTTCCAGCCGCGCCGTCGCGAGTTCGGCGGTGGCGCGGTCGCGCTCGGCGGCTGCCTCTGCGATCGGTCCACGATTGCGGTTGAAAATCGGGAGCGGCAGCGAAATCCCGAACGTCGGCAGCAGTCCGGGTTCGTCGCCAGTGGGATCGCCGGTGTCAAATCCTACGATGAACGCCGGGCTTCCCAGGACGAGCCGGTGCTGCAGGCGCAGGTTTGCGGCGGCGGCCTCGACCGTGGCGGCTCCGCTCGCAACCAGGAGCGGCGGCGCGCTTCCGGCGACCGAAGCGACGCGCGCCATATCCGGCGGCTGGAGCGAATCGGCCAGCGCGATATTCACCTGCTCGGCCGGCGTGCCAAGCAATCCTTGCAATTCCAGAAGCGACGCGGTCACCTCGAGAGAATCAGTGGCGGCCGTGTTGGCCTGCTGGCCCGCCGCGAGGGCCGCAAGTTCGACGTCGAGGTCGCTGGCGTCGCCGGCGGCGCGGCGCGACTCGGCCATTCGCCGCAGTGAATCTGCGTCGGCGGCGTTGCGAGCCGACAGACGCGAATGCTCGACGGCGGCCAGGGCGTGGGTGTAGGCCGAGTCGACGTCGAGGGTCACCGACGCGACCTCGTAGCGCAGCTTATAGCGGCTCGACTGCAGGTCGGCCTCGGCCGCGTTCACGCGCGAGCCGCGATTCCAGATCTGATCCACCGGCATTTCCGCCGTGACGTGGTAGCGGGGAATATCCTTGGTGTAGCTCGCCGCCAGCGTGGGATCGGGAAGCGCCCGCGCCGTGGTGAGGCGGGCGACCGCGGCCGCGGTGTCGGCGATCGCCGCGGCGACGCGCGGGTTCTGCGTCACCGCATGGCTGATCGCCGCGGCACGCGTCAGCGGCGGTCCTTGTTGCGCCGCGGCAGCGGGCGCCGTGGCGAAGGCCAGCACGATGCTACACCGGATTGCCAGTCGCATATCTCCGACGGAATGTCAGTGGTGCCCGGGACTTCCGGGAACGGGCCGATCAGCCTAGTGACGCCCACCTGTTAGCACGATGACACCGACGGTGCGCGTGCCATCACGGGCAGTTGCACACTGATCGACGTTCCGCGGCCCTCGGTCGACGTGACGTCGACAGTGCCGCCGTGCGCATCGGCGATCCACTTGGCAATGGCGAGGCCGAGCCCCGCACCGCCAGCGGCTGCCGAGGAATCACGGGGACGAGCAGGATCGCCACGGTAGAATCGCTCGAAGATGTGCGGGAGCTGCGCCGGGGGGATCCCCGGCCCGTCATCGGTCACCGTCATCACCGCGCGCTCATGCTGCACCCCGACGCGCACTTCGACGTGACCGCCTGGCGGCGTGAACTTGATGGCGTTGTCGAGAAAGATCATCACGAGCTGGCGTAGCAACTCGGCGTCCCCACTCACCGGCGCCTCATCGAATTCGGCCAGATCGAGCGTCACGCCGCGCGCGGCCGCCATCGCGTCGGCCGCGCCGGCGGCGTCGGCCACGATATCGTCGAGGAAGACCCGGGCGCGCACAATCGGCCGCTCGCCGGAATCGGCCCGGGCAAGGATCAGGAGATCATCGACAATCCGGCTGAGGCGCCGGCTTTCCGATTCGATCCCGCGCAGCGCATCGACGTATGCACCGGGCTCACGGTCGCGCTGCAACGCCACATCGGCGCGGGTCCGCAACACGGCGATCGGCGTGCGCAATTCGTGGGCGGCATCGGCCATGAATTGCCGCATCTGCTCCATGGTGCGCTCGATCGGTTCGGTCGACTTGCGCACCAGGAGCCACCCGCCGCAGAGCACGAGGAGCAGCGCCACGACCGCGGACCCGCCGAAGGCCGCGATCAACGACGCATAGCGTTCTTCGAGCTCGACCATGTCGCCGATCGCCGCTGCCACCATCGGGCGACCGCTGCCGAGGGCGAATCGTTCGGCGTACAGATCCATCATCCCCTGGTGCCGGATGTGATGAATCACGTCGGCGGTGCCGTGCGCGCCGGCGCTCAGGGCAGCAGTGCGCACCCATTCCGGCGCGTTCTGCGGGACGACCGGGAGCCCGGTCGTGTCGAAGAGGTAGAGTGTTCTCCCCGGAATGCGCAGCTCCAGCACGGCATCGGCAACTGGCCCTTGAAGTCCGGACTCCCGCTCGCGCGTCCGAGCGGCGCGTTCGACCTGTGCTACGGCCGCGCGAAGCGAGACCTCTCGCTGGTCAGTGATCTGATGGCGGATAGTGAGGAAGAGTCCCAAACCGAGCAGGAGGAGAATCGCGCAGAGCGTGGACAGATACCACAGCGTAAGCCGGAGCCGGAGCGGGCCAAGCGATGCGGATCGCACCTGCGGACCTAGACGCCGAGGCGGTAGCCCGCACCGCGAAAGGTGTGGATCAGCTTCGGTTCGAAGCCGTCGTCGATCTTGCGCCGGAGCCGTCGCACCAGCACTTCGAGGACGTTGGTGAACGGATCGTGGTTTTCGTCCCAGACGTAGGCGGTGATGACCGCGCGGTCAATCACCCGGTCGCGATGCTCAACAAAGCATGCCAGCAGCGCGAATTCCTTCGCGGTGAGTTCCACGGCCTTGCCGGCGCGGGTCACGCGGCGCCGTTGCAAATCGACGACGAGATCGGCGATTTCGATGGTGGCGGGTTCGAGATCGCGCCGCCGCCGGGCGAGGGCGCGCACTCGCGCCAGCAACTCCGGAAATGCGTACGGCTTGGTGAGATAGTCGTCGGCGCCCACATCGAGACCGGTCACGCGATCGTCGAGAGCATCCCGGGCGGTCAGCATCAGAATCGGCGTGGCGATACCGTCGGCACGCAGTTCGCGGCAGAGCTCGAATCCCGATCCACCCGGCAGCATCACGTCAAGGATGATGACATCGAATTCACCCTCACGCGCCAGCCGGGTACCCTGGCCGTAATCTGCAGCCGAGCGCACCGCGAAATCATGCTCGCGCAGGCCCGCGGCAATGGCCGGGGCAAGTTCGGGATCATCTTCGACGAGAAGGAGCCGCATGCAGTTCCGCTCCGATCAATCGAGCGTGTCAGTCACGACCGCCTTGCCGGTGCGCATCACGGAATGGCGATAGCCGTACGCAATGTACAGCAGCAGTCCGATCGCGAGCCACCATCCGAAGCGGACCCACGCCAGATGGGGGAGACCGAACATGGTGATCACGCACAGCACCGCGCCGGACAGTCCCACCACGTGCACGAAGGGGACGCGGAACGGCCGCGGTCGCTCCGGTTCGAGATGCCGCAGCGCGATCACCCCGAGGCAGACGAGCACGAAGGCGAAGAGGGTGCCGATGTTGGTGAGATCGTACGTCTCGCCCGCGTCACCGATCAGCGCCCATGCGGCGACGAAGAGTCCGGTCACCAGCGTGGTGACGTGCGGGACGCGGTGCTTCGGATGGATCTTGGCCGCCCAGCGGGGGAGGAGTCCGTCGCGCGCCATCGCGAAAAAGATTCGTGGCTGCCCGTACTGGAAGACGAGGAGGACCGCCGACATCGAGAAGATGGCTCCCAGCGCCACGATCTTCGAAATGCTGGTCAGGCCGGTCGCCTTGAGGGCGTACGACAGTGGATCGGCGCTGGTGCCGAGGTCGCGCGACGGCACCATCCCGGTGAGTACCGCCCCGATGATGATGTAGATCACCGTGCAGATCGCCAGGCCGCCCATGATGCCGATCGGCAGGTTCCGCTGGGGATTCTTCGTTTCCTCAGCCGCGGTGGAAATGGCGTCGAAACCGATGTATGCGAAGAAGACGATCGCCGCACCCTGGTGAATGCCGCGGAAACCGTTGGGCGCGAAGGGATGGTAGTTGGCCGGGTTGATGTGCTGCATCCCCATCACGATGAAGAGCGCCAGCACCACCAGCTTGACCGCGACCATGATGTTGTTGGCCCGGGCGCTCTCGCGCACTCCCATGAGGAGCAGCCAGGTAATCAGCATCACGATCGCGAACGCCGGGACGTTGATCAGAATGGCGAGCCCGCCGATGTGGGGCGCCGACTGCAGCAGGCCGTGCACCGCGGGATCCGACGACAGCAGTGCCGTGCGGTATCCGGTCGTGAGCCATGCCGGAAAATGAATCCAGTCCCCCGTGAGCGACTTGAAGTAGTCGCCCCACGAAATCGCCACCGCCACGTTGCCGACGGCGTATTCGAGGATCAGGTCCCACCCGATGATCCAGGCCACGATCTCGCCCAGCGTCGCGTACGAGTAGGCGTAGGCACTTCCCGCCTGCGGGATCATCGACGCGAGCTCTGCGTAGCAGAGGCCGGCAAGCGCGCAGGCTGCGCCGAGGAGCAGGAAGGAGAGGACCAGCGCCGGGCCGGCGCCAACGCGAACCACGTGGCCCGCGGCGTCGACCTGCCCAGCCGCAGCCGAGCCGATCGCACCGAAGATTCCGGCACCGATCACCGCACCGATGGCGAGCATGATCAGATCGCCCGCACCGAGAGTACGGATCAGACCGCGGTCGCTCTCGGCCGCGATCGGCTTGCGTTGGAAGAGGGTCATCGACCTCTAAGGTAGCGTAAACGTGATGGTTACAGTGTCGGCCACTGCCTTGCCGGTCGCATCCCGGGCCGGTTTGAACCGGTATTTCCGCATGATGTCATCGAACCGTCTGCTGAAATCCTTGTTCTCGATGGGTGGCGCGATCACCAGGTCGGAGACCTGGCCCTCGGCCGAAACGGTGAACGTCACGTCGATTGGCCGGCGACGAAGCTGCTTGGGCGTGTTGTCGAACGGGGGGAGGGTCATCTGCCTCGGCTCGGGAGGAATACCACGATTGCCGCCCCCATCGCCCCCACCCTTGCCGCTCCCCGATCCCGGCCCTTCGCCGCTTCCCGTTCCAGTTCCGACGCCGGTGCCATTGCCCCCGCCCGTCCCCGATCCCGTTCCGGCTGCGGCGCCGTTCTGATCGGCCGGCGCCGGTACAGGAGCCGGCGGAGCGATCTGCTGTGGCACCGGAGCGGGTGGCGGGATCACCTTGGGAACCGGGGGCGGCGGTGGCGGGATGACGGGCGGCGGCACCGGCGCCGGCGGGGGAGTGGAGTGGTTGAACGCGACACCGTTCTGTCCTCCACCACCGCCTCCCCCGCTCAGGACGAGCTCGATCGCGTCGCCGACGGTGCTGTGGGTCGGGAGCACCACCGCGGCGGTAAGGCGGACCGCGAGATAGATGAGCAGGGCATGCACCGCGAACGAGATGGCCGTCGCAAGGCGACTGCGTCGGTCCCTCCCGGGGAGTGAAGCATGGACGCGGACACCCCGCTGGGGAGTGTCCGCGTCCGCGTTCTTGTGGTCGGCCGGCATGCGCGGCCCCTTGGTCAGTTCGCCTCGATCGGCGTCACACCAATGACTTCAACGCCGGATCCTCGCGCCACGTCGACTGCATTGATCACATCGGCGTAGATGCGATTCTGGCCCGGCTTGATGAACATCAGCTTGGCCGGTCGATCCTGAAAGATCTGCTGGATGCTGGGTCCCAGCGTATTCTTGGAATACTGGGTGCCGTTGATCCAGAAGGTTCCGTCATCACGCAACTCCAGAACGATCTGGTCGCTCTGCTGGGTGTTGCGCGTCGCCGTATCCGGCGGCGGAATGGTGATTTCCACCGCCGTGCGCCCCATGGCGATCACCACCATGAAGATGATGAGCAGCACCAGGAGCACGTCGATCATCGGCGTGACGTTCGGCTCGGAATTGAGTGCGCCCGCTCCTCCGGTAGACATCGCCATGGTTACTTGCCCTTCTTCTTGTCGTTGCCGCCCATCAGGCCGCCGGTGTGGGCGGTGATGGCAATCAGCTGGCGGGCACCGGCCCGCCGTCCGATCTCGATCGCTTCCTGGATCTTGCTGTACTTCAGGTTTTCATCGGCCTTGAAGTAGAGCAGCTTGTCCTTGGTCCGGGTGGCGTAATCCGCGGTGAGCTGCTGCTCCAGCTGTTCCTTGGTCACCGGCTTCTTGTCCAGGAAGAAGTTGCCTCCCTGGTCAACGCCGAGGGTAATCTCGTCCTCACCCTCCGGCTTCTGCTCGGTGTTGGCCGCCAGGGGCATCGTCGCGGTGAAGCCGGCCTCGAGGAGCGGCGTCACGATCATGAAGATGATCAGCAGCACCAGCATCACGTCGATCATCGGCGTGACGTTGATGTTGGCGTTGACGTTGCCCTTGCCGCTAGCTGTGGATATGGCCACTGCCGCTCACCGCCTTCGTCGCCTGGAATTCCTTGGTGAAGATCGAGCGGCCGAACTCGCTCCCCACGCTCTTGATCAGGTAGTCGATGAGTTCCTTCGAGGTGTACGTCATCTCGACAGTGAGGTTCTCGACCTTGGTGGTGAAGTAGTTGTACGCCCACACCGCCGGGATCGCGACCATCAGGCCGATGGCGGTCGTGATCAGCGCTTCGGCGATGCCTGATCCGATACCGGCGAGGCCGCCCGACGCACCACCCGCGGCCGACATCGACTGGAAGGCGTCGACGATACCCATCGTGGTGCCGAGGAGTCCGACGAACGGCGCGGTGGCGCCCACGGTGCCAAGGACGCCTGACCCGCGCTTGAATTCGGCGAGAACGATCAGCATCTGGCGCTCGACAGCGCGCTCGGCCGAGTTGATGTCCGCCGCCGTGACGGTGGCGCGATCACGCAGGAGCGGCTTCACCTCGGAGAGGGCGCCGCCAAGCACGCGCGCGACGTGCGACACCTTGTTTTTCTCGGCGAGGGTGATCGCCTGATCGAGATTCTCTTCCTGGATGGCGCGCGAGAACTGCGGCGCGAACTTGCGGGTGGCCCCTTCGCTCTTCTTCACCTTGATGAGCTTCTGCACCACGATGGTGAGCGAGAAGATCGACATGCCAAGCAGCACGATCACGATTCCCTTCGCGAAAGTGCCGGCCTGCGTCCACATGTTCAGCAAACTGACGTTCATCTTGATGCCTTTCGATCTGATGGTTGGCGGCCGCGACGGCGCGGCACGTCATGGAATACCGCGTGAGCGCCGTCTCATCCCCCGATGGTGAACTTCACATTCCGCTCGACCAGCTGTCGCACCGCCGTGCCCTTGATCTTGGCAGCCTTGTAGGTGCAGTGCGTCACGGCGTCGATCGCGGGCTCCTCGAACGCCTTGTTGGTGCTGCTCACCACTTGCGCCGAACCAGCCTCGGCCCGGCCGTCAGTCCCCACGACATAGCGCAGCGTCACCGATCCCTGGACGCCGACGGTCTTGAGCGCCGGCGGATACTTCACTTCGGGACAGGTCAGCGGCTGCACCGGGTCGTCGACCTGGACGTCAGTGTAGGTATCCTGCGTCGTCACCGGGCCGCTGCCACCGACAACGCCGTTCGCCAGGCCGCCCTCGACACCCTTCCCGGAGAAGTTCTTGGGATCGAACTTCTGGTTGAGGTCAACCGGCGGGATCTCCGTCGGGACCACCTTGGGTGGTACGATCGTCTGGAACCCCTGCGGCGGCGGATTGGCCGAGACGACCACCTTCTGATCGGGCGGCGGCGGCGGTGGCGGCGGCGGTGGCGGCGGCGGCTGCAGGAACGCCATGTGAGTATCCGCCAGGATCTTCTTCACCGTCTCGGCTGCGCCACTGGTGAGCTTGACCGCGACTATGATCAGCACCACGTGAATTATGACCGAGGTGATCGACTGGGCGACCGATCGCTCACGCCTGGGCTTCGATTCGATGAGGTTGTCAAACACGGGAGTGACCTCCACCAGGAGAACTGGATTCGACCGCTGCGTGAATCTGTCGCATTGACTTGGCGCTGGCGTCACCGCGGGATGACAATTCCATAACAACCGGATTACGCAACACCCTGCCTCAACGTTTAGCCGTCTGGCGCCGTCACCGGTTTGGGAAAAACCACCGTAAAGGTCGTTCCCCTGCCGGGCCGGCTCTGGGCGGAGATCGTACCGCCGTGCGCCTCGACGATCCACTTTGAAATCGCCAGGCCGAGGCCGGTCCCGGGATGCTCGCCGGTGCGTGACCGCGCCGGATCGGCGCGCCAGAAGCGCTCAAAGACGTTGGGAAGATCGCCCGGCGCAATCCCGATCCCGGTGTCCTGAACCGCGACCGTCACTGTCCCAGCGCCATCGACGATCCGGAGGGTGGCGCTTCCCCCCGGCGGTGTGTATCGCACCGCGTTGGTGACGAGATTCATCAGCAGCTGCCGAATCCTCCCCGCGTCGAGCGGGAGGATCACTGCATATGGCGGCTGTTCGACCTTGACGCTGACCTCGCGTTCGGTGCCCAGAATCTCCGCCGTTTCGGCCGCTTCCGCCAGCAGGGTCCGGAGGTCGGTGTCGACGAGGGCGAGTGACGCCCGCCCTTCGTCGGCCCGGGCCAGTGTGAGGAGGTTGGTGACCAGCTCGCTCATCTGATTGACCTGGCGCAGCGTTTCATCCAGAGCGGGGACGATCTCGCCGGGGGTTCGCGGATGCGTCAGCGATCGCTCGACGCCGGCGCGGAGGACCATCAGCGGCGTCTTGAGTTCGTGTGACGCGTCGGCGGTGAAGCGGCGGAGCGCCACGAACGATCGCTCCACGCGGCCGAGCATGTCGTTGAGCTTCTGCGCCAGGCGCGACAGTTCGTCTTCGCCGTGGGGTACGGCGAGGCGGCGATTGAGCGAGGTCCCGTCCTGGATGTCGCCGAGTTCTTCGATCATCACCTCGACGGGGCGCAACGACCGGCCGGCGAGCCAGTAGCCGAGCGCGCCCGAGGTCACCAGGATGAGCGGCGCCATCATCAGCATCGAGAGCAGCATCTGCTGGAGATCGCTCGATCCGACGTCGCGCCGCGCGGCGACCAGCACGCCGCCAAGCTCGTCGACGGAATCGATCGCGGTGAGGACGAAGCGCAGCGGCGCCTGATTCGCTCCGCTGTTGAGATCGCCGATTCCTGTCTGCAGCGGGCGTCGGAGGAGCAGCGACGAGATCTGCACCGCGGAGATTTCCGACAGTGATTGCACGGTGGGCGACGAATAGACCACGCCGCCTCGCGGATTCACCACGAAGACGTAATCGGCCATCGCGTTGAGGTAAGGCTGTGCGCCGCTGATCAGGGTGTCGAGACCGGTCTGCGTGAACCGTTCGGCGGGCGACAGGAGGCGGGCCTGCTGGCGCAGGACCTGGATCGCCGAGTTGCTTTCGCTCTGGAGGGCGCGATCGAGCTGGAGCTCCGCTTCGCGCGGTGCCGTCGTCGTCCGCTCCCAGTACACCGCCGCACCGAACGCGGCCATCGTCGCAGTCAGCGCCAGCGAATAGTAGGTCGCCAGCCGGACGCGGATCGATTGCATCTACCCTTTCACCACGTAGCCCACGCCGCGCACAGTGTGCACGAGCTTGCGAGGGAATCCGGCATCGATCTTCTTGCGCAGCCGGTTGATCACGACGTCGACGATGTTGGTCCCCGGGTCGAAATGGTAATCCCAGGCGTACTCGGTGATCAGCGTGCGCGACATCACCCGCCCGGTGTGGCGCATCAGGTACTCGAGGACGGCGTATTCCTTGGGCGTGAGCTCGATCGGCGTGGTGCCGCGCCGGACCTCCCGAGATTCGAGATCGAGCTCGAGGTCGGCAACGCGGAGGGCGCGCGCAGTCAGCTGCTTGGGACGACGTGACAGCGCCTCGACCCGGGCGAGCAGCTCCTCGAACGAGAATGGCTTGGTGACGTAGTCGTCGGCGCCGGCGCGCAGCGCGTCGACCTTGAATTCGACGCTGTCCTGCGCGGTGAGCACCAGGACCGGCAGGGTGAGCCCCCGGTCGCGCAGGGTGCGGAGCACTTCGAGGCCATTCATCGCCGGCAGGCGCAGATCGAGAATGATCAAGTCGTACGGCACTGCCGACGCGACGCGCAGCGCCTCGGCGCCATCGGTCACCCAGTCGGCGATATACTGCTGCTCTTCGAGTCCGCGCTTGACGTACTGGCCGACGGTCTTGTCGTCTTCGACCACCAGGAGCTTCATGCTGTCTCCTCTGTCATCGCGGGGATCGCCATCCGGAACACCGTGCTGACGCCGGGTTCGCTGCGGACATCGAGCTGCCCCTGGTGGTCGGCGACGATGCCGTAGCAGATCGCGAGGCCGAGACCGGTGCCGCGCGCCGGCCCCTTGGTGGTAAAGAAGGGATCGAAAATCTTCGGCACGACGTCGGCCGGGATGCCGGGACCGTCGTCCTCGAATTCGGCCACGACCATCGAACCTTCGGACCGCGTCCGCACCACCACATTCCCTTTCCCTCCGGTCGCGTCGGCGGCGTTGAGGAGGATCGCCATCGCCGCCTGGATCAGGCGTTCGGCATTGCCGGAGATGCGCGGCAGCGGATCCTGATAGTCGCGCGTCACGTGCAACCGACGGAAGCGCTGATGATGCTTGAGCAGCGCGAGGGTCCGGTCGATCAGCCCGTTGATATCGGCTGGCTCAAGCGATCCGCCGGCGCGGCCGGCGCGCGAGAAATCGAGGAGTCCGTCGATGATGTTGGTGCAGCGGGTGACTTCGCTCTCGATCATCTCCAGATATTCCTTGACCACCGGCTCGGCGTTGCCGACTCGCGAGGCAATCGCCGCAACGCAACCGCCGATCGTCGCGAGCGGATTGTTGATCTCGTGCATCACGCCGGCGGCGAGCTGACCCACGGCGGCAAGCTTCTCGGTCTGGTGCATCGCGCGCTGGATGGCGCGCGTCTCGGTGACGTCCTCCCCGATGGTGATGACGTGCGAAACGGCGGTGCCGTCGAGACGCATCGGCAGGCGCGAGGTGCGATAGGTCCGCACTTCGTTGCCGACATGCACTTCCTGTTCGCTCACCCGCACATCGCCGGTGGCAAAGATGAAATCGAACTCGGCCCGGAGCGTCTCGGGCGGCTGGCGGCGGAGAATGTCGAGAACCCGCTTGCCGAGGACGTCGCCGCGGCGCAGCCCCTGCGTGCCGGTTTCGCGCTTCCGGTTCCAGAGGACCACGCGGTACTCGCGATCGATGACGTAGAGCCCGACCGGGAGCGAATCCACGGTGAGGCGGTGCAGTTTGCTGACGACGCCGCCATCGTCGTGTTCATCGACGTCGAGCGCCGGGAGGACGGTGGCGAGGAGGGCCGCGACCGTCTCGAGGATCGGTCGCAGCTCGGCGAGCGGCCGCGGCGAATCGACAACTTCGAGCACGGCGACACGACCGTCGCGCCACGGAATAGTGACCGACAGCGGCGCGAGCCCGGTGACCGTTCCTTCACCCGAACCGGTGCGATCGGATCGCCGGGCACCGCCGCGGAAGCGGACTTCGGCTGCCGGGAGGGCCAGCCGGAGATGCTGGCACAGGGCGCGCAGTCGGTCGGTGGGCGCATCGGCACCAGCCAGCGCCTTCGCGGCACCGGCGATTACGGCAAGCGGAGGCGGCACCATCCGGCCGGGATCGGTCATGGGGCTGACCTGATCCGCCACGATCCCAGGGCGGCGTGCGCGACTCGCCAGGTGCCGTCGCGACGGGCGAGTGTAAGGAGGTCGGACGCCTCGTATTCGCCGCGGCCATCACCGCCGCCGGCCACGACTACCAGACGTTCGGTCGCGATGTCCCCGTCGGGATGGAGTTCGCTGCGCGCGATCCGTGCACCGCCCGATTCCTCGCGACGTTCCACCACATCGAGCAGGGCGCCGAGCGGAATCTGCACGGCCGGCCCATGGTCGGGTGCCATCAGTGCGGTCGCGGTGGGGAGGGTCAGGCGTCGCAGCGCTGATGTATCAGCCCGGCCCAGCGCCTGATAAAATGCCGCGGCAGCAGCCTGCAGGGCGGCCTCGTCATGACGAGTGCTCCCGGGCGTCCGATCCTGGAAGCGGCACGATGCCGGCAGGATGGCCAGCAGCGTGAGGGGGAGCATGATCCGGCGGAAGTGCACGACTGGAAGGTGGCGTGGCGCCGGTCTGATGCAAGTGCCGGTGCACTACCCCAGGCGCGCCAGCACGTCGAGAAGTTCGGCGTTCTCGCGCCGGTGCCCTGCTTCCTTCTCTTGCCAGACCCAGCGGGTCACGCCAGTCCTGTCGATCACGATGTAGGCGCGGGTCGAGTAGAACTTTTCTTCGTCGAGGACGCCGTAGAGGCGTGAGACCGTCCGCTTGAAGTCACTGAGGAGGTCGAACGGCATCTTCCACTTCGCCTTGAATTCCTTGAGCGTCGCGGTGGAGTCTACGCTGATCGGCAGGACGACGGTCTCGCGACTCTCGAACTGCGAGATGTCCTCGGTGAAGGCCGTCATCTCCTTGGTACATGTGCTGGTGAATGCCAGCGGAAAGAATGCGAGAAGGACGTTTTTCCCGCCACGGAACGCCGAGAGGGTAACGTCCTTGCCTGAGGTCGACTGGAGCGTGAAGTCGGGCGCGGGCGAATTGACTGTCGGGAGAGCCGAAGGCACCGCGTGACTCACTTCGCGGCGAACCGGTGGCCAACGGCCGTCCAGTTCACCACGTTCCACCATGCCGTGACATAGTCCGGGCGCCGGTTCTGATATTTGAGATAATAGGCGTGCTCCCAGACGTCGCAGCCGAGGAGTGGATGTTTCCCGTCGATGATTGGCGCATCCTGATTCGGCGTGCTTTCGATGGCAAGCTTCCCGTCCGCGCCGCGGACCAGCCATCCCCACCCGCTGCCGAATCGAGTGGCACATGCCTTGGCGAACTGCTCCTTGAACGACGCCAACCCGCCGAACGCCTTGTCAATCGCTGCCGCGAGATCACCTTCGGGCGCGCTCGCGCCACCTGGTGCCATCAGATCCCAGAAGAGGGTGTGGTTGTAGTGGCCACCGGCGTTGTTGCGCACCGCGGTGCGCTTCGCGTCGGGAACCCGGTTGAGATCGGTCAGGAGCTGTTCGACTGATAGTGATTGCAGGGCAGTCTCGCCCTCGAGCGCCGCGTTGAGGTTGTTGACGTACGCACCGTGATGCTTGTCATGGTGAATCCGCATCGTCTGCTCGTCGATGTGGGGTTCGAGCGCGGCGTAGTCATAGGGAAGCGGCGGCAAGGTGAAAGCCATCGGTCAGCTCCAGCGGGAGTGAAATGAGCCCCAAAGATGAGGTATCCGCTACGGTCCGGCAACGACATGATCGAGGCCGTTGGCGGCGGCGGCCAATCCGAATCCGAGGAGCACGGCGAGAACCACCTCGTCGCGCAGGACGGAGGCCACGACCATCGCGCCGATCACTCCGAAGAAGACGCTGTACACCGGCCCGGGGCGCACCAGCCGGCGACCGAGGGGAATCAATGCGCCGAGGAGAGCGCCGGCGAGGCTTATCGCACCGGGCCGCGTGGCGGCGAGAAGGATCAGCGCAGCAGCCACGCCATCGGGGCGACGGCGGGCTGCCGCGACAACTCCTACGATCACCAGGAGCGGGGTGAGGAGCGGCTGCCAGTGATCAAGCCCGCTCACGGTCGCGTGGGTCAGCGCCATTTCGACGACGACCACCGTGACCAGCGGCAGAATCGTCGACCGAAGGAGCCCACCCACCGGCCACGGTGGAAGAGTGGCGAGCGCCCAGATGATCGCGATCAACGCCAGCCACTCCGATGCCGCATCGGAGACCGGCGCGTTGATTCCAAAGCCGCGAAGCGTCATCCACGGCGACCCGCTGATGGTGAGTGCCAACCAGGTCCACGCTCCGAGCGCCCCGGTGGCGATCACCGGAAGGATCGCGATCGGACGGGCCGACGCGGTGTCGGCATTCAGCCACCATTCGCGCCAGGTCAGCCCGGCCAATCCAAGCATCGCAACAAGGAGGGGTCCAGCCAGCGCAGCGACCATCGTGAGCGCCGCAAGGATCAGCGAGGGGAGTCGCCGATCGAGCCTGAGGAGCGGATGCTCGAGGGGACCGAGGATCGGCCCGGACGCGCGCTGGCTTTCGCCTCGAAGGTTCCGCACGCGGATTCGCGGGAGGAGGCGTCGTCCGATGATCCACGGAAGCGCGCCGACCAGCGCGCCGACGAGCAGCGGAACAATCGCGCTCGGCACCGCCACGACAAGCAGCGCAAGTACCAGCGGCGCTGCCAGCATGACCCTCGCCCAGCGACGCGGATCGGGAAGAACGCACCCACCGACAATGATGAACCCCGCGGTCAGACCGATGAACCAGGCGTCGCCGCTCGATTGCTCCGCAAGAGCGTGCAGGTCGGAGAGATCAAATGTGCCCACGCCCTGGCCGAGCGCGGCAAGGCCAAGGCCGGCGATGACCAACTGGCCCGCGGCAGCGCCCCGGCGGTCGACACAGGCAGCCCACGGAACCAGAAGAAGCGGGACGGCGAGCCAGAGGAGGAGATGCGACATCGAGGCCACAATCTGGGCGGTTCCTGGCCCGGGCACCACTCACAGTTGCGATCTGTCACGGTCCCGGTCGATACTGCTAGGACGGGAGATCATTTCATGGCGTTGTCACTTCGTTTTGCGCTCACATCGCCGGGTCACGCGATTGTTGCCCTCGAGGCTGACGATCTTCGCGTGGCCATGCAGGCCACCGACCAGACCGACGCCCTCGGCGACCTGGCGCGGGCGACGGCGACACTCCTCGAAGGCGCCGACCGGGCCTCCGTTGTGCTGGAGGATGCGCCCGGGGTGCATGAATGGACCTTCGAGCGCCGCGGGAGCGCGGTGCACATCCGGATTCACAGCTGGGCAGACCGGAGCTCCGGAAGCGCTGACATGGTGCTGTCGCAGGAACGGTCCGTGGCGATCGCTGTTCCGCTCGCGGTTCTGGCGCGGGAGCTCGTGCTGGTACTTGACGTGCTCTGGGTGGGGCATGGTCCGGATGGATGGGCGCGCCTGTCGCCAAGACATCCCTACCCTCGTGCGGAACGGCGTCGGTTGCGGCAACTGCTCGCCGTCTCGGCGCGCCGCGCGGTGGAGAACGGTCCCGCCGCGCTGTAGCGACATGCCGCCGCCGGCGGAGCAGGCCGGCCCGGCGAATTCTCAGATCAATTCGTGGGCGTCGTTCCGCCGCTCCCTTTCGCCGGCCGTGCCCCACCACGGCCGGGAATCGAATCATTCTTGTGAACCTGCTGCCATTCGATGGCAGCACCCGCGATCACGCCGTCGAGTGCGGCGTTGTTCACCGTGACCTTCGACCGCGATCGCAACACGGTACCCAGTGCTCCCGGGAGCGGGAAATACCGCGCGTGCTGTGCCACCACGCTGTCGATAAACAGCGTTGCGGCATCGGCCGACGACCCGCCAGTCGGCAATCGGCCGATCACGGCTTTCATCGAATCCATGATCACCCGATACGCCGGCGCCAGCGAGCGCCGCGCGTCAGGAGTGGGAATCGGCGCCGACGTGATCGCCGCAATCGTGATCCGTTGGCGGGCGAGTCCCTTGAGAAACTGCGTCGCCGCGCTGTCGGACGCATCGGTCAGCATGACGCGATCGCCAGGTTGCAGCATCAGCATCGCGCTGCGAACCTCCTCCGGGGTGAGCAAGCCGCCGCCGTCCCAGGTCACCAGTGGTGCGCCGGGTTCGGCGACGACCGGCTCGTGCGCGATGGCGCGCACACGAACTCGGGCGCCCGGGGCGATCGCGGTGTGCCGCGATCGGGCGAGTGAATCGACGAAGAGTGAATCGGCGTGCCGGGCAAAGATCGGCGCCAGCCAGGCTCGCAACATCGGCCGAGATTCGGCGCGAGTCGCCCGGTGGAAGATGTGCAGTCCGATCGGGCTCTGGATGATGAGCGAGAAATCGTTGGGACGGAGGGCCCAGATCGTGGCAAATTGTGTCGGGATCTGGCCGCGCATCAGCGGCGGAATGAAGCCGTTGTTGGCGCGGCTGGCGCTGTCGTCCGAATATGACTTGACCAGCGACGTGAAATCGGTGCCGCCCCGGAGACGGGTCAGGGTCAACCGGGCACGCGCCACGAGCACCGCCGCGCTGGCGGAGTCGACATTCCGCGGCGCGCGGAAGAGGATCTGCTGAAAGACGCGGACGCGGTCGATGTCCATGAGCGAATCGACCTCTGCGTCGGTAACCGCAGCCCGGGCCGCGGCTCGTGTCGCAAAGAACTGGGCCGCGACACCGCGTTCGGCATCGGGGAGGATCACCGAATCGACGGTGGCCGAATCGGTGAGCCGGCCGTCGTGGCGGATGGCGTCGATGACCAGGGCGGTGTTGACCCAGGCACTCACGAGATCGTTGGCGACGATCGCGCTCGGCCGCTGCTGCTTGATCGCGACGAGCCAGCTGTCGACGACGGCTCCTGACAGTGTCCCGCCAGCTGCCTCAGCCACCGCCGTCCGACGCGCCTTGTCGGGCGACATCGCTCCGCCACTGCATGCGATCTGAAGGAATCCGGCGGCCGCCAGTCCGGCAGCACCACAGAAACGAAGCAGCGAAGAGCGTCGCATGAGGACCCGGCGTGGAGGAGGACCACTGGTATCGGAGTGGAGCGTATCGGGATCGAACCGATAACCTCCGCCTTGCAAAGGCGGCGCTCTCCCAATTGAGCTAACGCCCCCGAACATTGATGCCGGTCAAAGCTACCGCTTCAAACTGTCCGGACGAAGGGAACAGCCGTGCGCCCTCATCTCGATGTCGGTCAGCCGACCGGCTTGCGCCGTTTCCGGGTCTTGTTGTAATCGGGATGCTTCTCGACATAGTGATACAGATCATCGACCATCCGGAAGCGCTTCTGCACATCGCCGGCATCTTCTGATCCGCGCTTCGAGTCCTCGAGCTGCTTGATCCGCTTGATCAGCTGGCGGCGCCACCGTTCATCCTTGGTGGCCGTGAGAAACTGTCGCGTCTGGGCAAGCTCCTGGTCGACCGATGCCCCGCCCTGCCGCTGAAGCCGTGCCTCGAGGGAGGCGCGGTGCAATTTCAATTGCTTGAGAAACATGACCGACAAGGAGCAGCTCCCATGATTACGATGAATCAGGCGACCAGTTGTTGGATCGCCCGCGCTGTGACCGATGTGCGAAGGAAGATGGCGCGCATCGCCGGTTTTGTCACGGGGTCGCGGCCCATTTTCCGCCGAGGGCCTTGTACAACTGCACCGTCGCTTCGAGGTAAAGTCGACGGGTCTGGGTCAATGTGAGTTCGGCCGTAAAGAGGCTACGCTGCGCGTCAAGGACCTCGAGATAGCTGGAAATGCCGCCCTCGTATCGCCGCTCGGCCAGTCGATACGCGTCGCGCAGCGCGCTGGTCTGCGCGGCATCGGCGGCGAGCTGGTCGTGTTCGGTGCGCACCGCGACCAGTGCGTCGGCCGCCTCGCCCAGCGCAGTCAGCACGGCCTTCTCGTACGCCGCACGGGCCTGGGTAACCCGGGCTCGCGCCGCATCCAGCTCGGATTTCTGCCGTCCGCCGGCGAAGATCGGCATCGACACGCCAGCCTGCAACGTGTAGATCTCGTGCTCCGATCCGAAGACATCGGTGGTCGACGGCGACTGCCGGCCGTATTCGCCGGTAATGATCACCCGCGGCAGGATCGACGAGATCGTCTGGCCGACCCGCGTCGTCGCCGCGGCGAGGTCGCGCTCGGCGCTGAGGACATCCGGGCGGCGGAGCAGGAGCGCCGATGGAATCGAATCGGGGACGCTGATCGCGGCGACGGCAGAGTCGAGCGTGCCGCCCGCGGAGACCGGCGTGGGCGCGCGGCCGAGGAGGACCGACAGCGCGTGTTCCTGTTGTGCCGCAGACCGGGTGAACTGTGCCACGCTTGATGCGGCGGAAGCGACGTCCGCTTCGAACTGCCGTACGTCGAGCTCGGAAATGACGCCCTGGGTGAAACGCTGCCGCGCCAGCCCGAGCGTTGCCTGCCGGGATGCAAGGGTCGCGTTCGAGACCGCGAGGTCCTCCCGCAATTCCAGCAGTTCGAGATACCCGTCGGCGACCTGGCTCACCACGGTGAGCACCAGTGCACGCTCATCGTTGGTCCGCGCGTCGCGGTCGGCTTCGGCCGCGGTGATTCCCTTGCGGATCCGGCCCCAGAAATCGATCTCCCACTGCAGGTCTGCCGTGGCGCGAATCGCGTCGTAGGGGATCGGTGCAGAAGCGCCGATGACAATCTGATTGGTGCTCACCGACGCGTTGGCATCAAGCTCGGGAAAGAGCATGCTTCGCGCCGTGCCGACCATCGCCCGGTACTCGTCGACGCGGCCCAGCGCCTGGCGGATGTCGCGATTGTTGGCCAGGGCAGTCCGCACCAGGCCGACGAGCGCGGTGTCCCGCAGCACGTCGAGCCATGCCACCGCATCGATCTTCTGTGATTCGAACACCGCAGCCGGAGTAACCGGCGCCGGAATCTGTGCCGCGCGCGCCAGTGAATCGAAGAGTGTTGCCTGCGGCGCAGGCGCAGCGCCAACTTGCGCGGTTTCGGGCACGATCTCGGGAATGGTGTGACGCGGTCCGATGGCGCAGCCGCCGGCCGCGAGTATCGTCAGCGCGCCGAGCGCGCCGGAGCCGTGCTTCGCGACCGAACGGGTGAGGTGCTGTATGGCCAGGTTCATGAGGCCACCTCGTGGCTCGATCCCGTGGCTGCGTCGTCCGCCGGCCGGCCGTCCGAGGCTCGCCTGATCAGCGCGAAGAAGAGCGGGATGAAGAAGATGCCGACGCTGGTTGCGATCAGCATCCCGAAGAAGACGCCGGTGCCGAGCGAGTGGCGGCTCTGCGCGCCCGCCCCGCCGGCAAGGAGGAGTGGAGACACGCCGCAGATGAAGGCGAGCGAAGTCATCAGGATCGGACGGAATCGCTCCCGGGCCGCCTCCCGCGCGGCATCCATCACCGTGTGGCCCTGCTCGCGCAGTGTATTGGCGAATTCGACGATCAGGATCGCGTTCTTCGCCGCGAGTCCGATCACCGTGATCAGTGCCACCTGGAAGTAGATGTCGTCTGGCATGCCGCGAAGCCAGACGCCAATCAGCGCACCCAGCGCGCCAAACGGCAGGCCGAGGAGGACCGCGAATGGAATGCTGAAGCTTTCGTACTGCGCGGCGAGCACCAGGAAGACGAGAACGATGCCGAGGCCGAAAATCATCCCGCCCTGTCCGCTCGCGACCTTCTCCTGATATGACTGACCGCTGTAGGCGTAACCCACGCCCTTGGCGGTGAAGTCACGATTGATCAGGGCTTCGACCGCTGCCATCAGCTGGCCCGAACTATGGCCGGGCGACGGTGTCGCCGTGACCAGCGCCGACGTAAAGCCGTTGAACCGGGTCAGGATGCTCGGACCGGTGCGGAACTCGGGCCGCGCCAGCGTCGAGACCGGGATCATCTGTCCATCCTGACTTCGCACGAAGAGCCGGCCGATATCCTCCGGCGACTGCCGGTATTGCGGCAGTGCCTCGGCTTGCACCCGATAGGTGCGCCCGTACAGGTTGAAATCATTGATGTAGAGCGTCGACAACATCGTCTGCAGCGTCGTGAAGAGGGTCCCGAGCTGGACGTTGTGGGCCTTCACCGCGTCGCGATCGATGTTGAGGTAGATCTGCGGGGCGTCAATGCGGAATGTCGTGGCCGCCCCGGTGGCTTCGGGCAGCTTCGACATCTCCTGCACGAACTGGTTGACCTGGTCGTTGAACGTGGCCACGTCCTGGCCGCCCCGCGCCTGGAGATTGAGTTCCAGCCCCGCGGTGGTTCCCACGCCCGGGATTTCCGGGAAGTTGAACGCGAAGGCGAGCGCGTCAGGCATTCCGTAGAGCGTGCCGTTCACCCGCCCCAGAATCGCGTCGGCGCTCTCCTTCTTGCCGCGCTCGTCCCACGGTTTGAGCCCGACGAAGATCACGGCCGAGTTGGGTTGATTCGCGCCCGAAAGAATGTCGAGTCCGACCAGCGCAACGGTGGCATTGACACCGCTGTCGGCGTGAAGGATCCCTTCGACCCGCTGCACCACGGCGCGGGTGCGCTGCAGTGACGCGCCGCTCGGCAGCTGCATTGCGACGACGAAGAAACCCTTGTCTTCCGTGGGAAGGAAACCGGTGGGGACGCGCCGGTAGAGAACCACGATCAACACCACAATGACCGCGAAGGCCGCGACGAAGGTGCGCGGCCGGCTGGTCACCCCCGTCACGCTTCCCACGTAACCGTTCCGCAGCCGGTCGAAGAAGCTGTTGAACCAGGTGAAGAAGCGCCCGTGCGTGGCGTGTTCAGGAGAATCCTTGAGGAGCGCAGCGCAGAGCGCCGGAGTCAGCGTCAACGCAACGATTCCCGACAGCACGACGGCGATCACGATCGTCACGGCAAACTGGCGAAACATCGACCCGGTGATCCCGCCGAGGAATGCGACAGGAATGAACACCGAGCAGAGCGAGAGGACGATCGCCACCAACGCCCCGGCGACCTGCTGCATCGCCTTGTCGGCCGCATGCTGTGCATCGATCCCTTCGTCGGACATGATGCGTTCGACGTTCTCGATCACGACGATGGCGTCATCGACGACGATACCGATCGCCAGCACCAGCCCGAAGAGGGTGAGCACGTTGACGGAGAAACCGAGCGCCAGGAGGCCGAGAAAGGTCCCCACCACCGATACCGGAACGGCCAGGACCGGAATCAGGGTCGCGCGCCAGCTCTGCAGGAAGAGGAAGACCACGAGGGTCACAAGCGCCATCGCCTCGAGCAGGGTGATGGTGACCTCCTCGATCGATGCCGCGATGAACGGCGTGGTATCGAACGGGACCGACCAGTGAATCCCTGCCGGAAACGACGTCTGCAGCTGGTTGAGCCGCGTCACCAGTTCCTGCTTGACGTTGAGCGCGTTGGCGCCGGGTTGCAGGTAGAGCAGAAAGAAGGTGGTCGGCTTGCCGTTGAGACGCCCTTCGAGGTCGGAATTCTGGCCGCCGAGCGTCACGTTGGCGATGTCGCTCATGTGCACGACCGATCCATCCTTCTCGGCGCGCACGATGATGTTCTTGAACTGATCGACCGTCTCGAGCCGTCCCTCGGCGGTCACCGGGAGGGTGAACTGCGTCCCCGGAGGGGCGGGTTCACGACCAATGCGACCGGCCGGCGCGGGAGCATTCTGTTCGCGTACCGCGCCCGCGACGTCGTCGACCGTGAGCCCGAGCTGCGACATCCGCTCCGGGTCGAGCTGCAGCAGCATGGCGAACTGCCCGCCGCCAAAGACCGTCGCGTCGCCCACGCCGGGAAGGCGCTTCACTTCGTCCGCGACATAGAGCGTCGCATAGTTGGTGAGATAGTTGGCGTCGTAACGCGGATCGTCCGATGTGAGGGCTGCGACCAGGAGGATGTCGGTCTGCGCCTTGGTGATCACGACCCCGTTGCGCGTCACTTCTTCCGGCAGCTGCGGCTCCGCCAGCTTGACGGCGTTCTGGACATCGACCGCGGCGAGATCCTGACTGCGGTTGATATCGAAGAACACCTGCAGGGTCATCGTGCCGTCGCTCGAATTCGACGACTTGAAGTAGAGCAATCCGCGAAGGCCCGAGAGCTGCTGCTCGATCGGGGCCGCGACCGCGCGCGCAACGTCTTCGGCGGTCGCCCCGGGATAGACTGCCGTGATGCGGATCGACGGCGGCGAGATCGACGGATACCGATTGACAGGGAGGTACTTGAGCGACACGAGGCCGAGCAGCGTGATCACGATCGCGATCACGCCGGCCATCACCGGACGCCGGATGAAGAAGTATTTGATCTCGCCGTTCGACGCGCCGCGTGAATGCGCCGTCATGGGTGCTTCGCCCCCGCGCCCACACCCGCCGCCGGTGTGGCTCCTCCAGGACCGGCCTGGCTGGCGCTCCCTGTCCCGCTGCTGTCGTTCCCCATCGGCGTGGGATGGACCACGGCACCGGGGCGAATTTTCTGCACCCCGTCGACGATCACCTGGTCACCGGCGGCGAGACCCGAATCGATCAACCAGCGCTCGCCGACCCATGCGGTGGCGCGCACATCGCCGGCCCGCACCGTATCTCCCGATCCGACGAGGTACACCGATTGCCGGCCGAGCGATTGCACGACGGCGCGCTGCGGAATGAGGATCGCGCTGTCGCGTGTCAGTCCTTCGAGCCGGACACGGACGAACTGACCGGGCACGAGCAGGTGTTGATGATTGGGCACCTCGGCGCGGAATTCCTGGGTGCCGGTTTCGGAATCGACCACCGGCGCGACGAAGTCGAGCTTGCCTGTCTCGGGATACACCGAACCATCGGGGAGCACGACTTCGACCTTCGCCGACCCGCCGGCCTGGAGCGCCTTGGTGGCGCGCGGGTCGCGCCGCCACGCGAGGATCTGCTGCGTCGACGGGCGGAACGTGATCCGCACCGGATCGACGACATCGATCGTGGTGAGCAGGTCGGCGGGACCTGTGACGCGGGCCCCCAGCATCAGGTTGGCCTTGCCGACTCGCCCGGCGATTTCCGCCTTCACGGTCGCATCGCTGAGATCCTTGCGAGCCCGGTCGACCGAAGACTTGGCGTCGTCGACGGATGCGCGCCCCTGCTCCTCGGCCGCTTGTGCGTCGTCCACATCCTTCTGCGCCACGGCGTGCTCGGTCAGCAACGGCTTGAGGCGCGCCAGCGTCCGGGTTGCATTGTCGTAACCGGCCTGGGCCTGCGCGAGCCGGGCTTGAGCGCCGCGAAGTGCGGCAGAATAGTTCGTCGGATCGATCTGAAAGAGCACCGTTCCCACCTGGACTTCGGCACCCTCAGGGATCGGCTGTGCGACGATGATGCCAGCGACCGGAGACCGCACCTCCACCTGCCGCACCGACGTCACCTCGGCGGCGAATTCACTCGTCTCGGCGACCCGCTCGGGATGGACTACCATCGTCGTCACGGTGGGTGGTGGCGGCATCTGGGGTGCAGGCTTGCTGCACGACGCCGCAAAGGCCGCGATGACGAGCGGCAGCGCTGTCCAGCGAAGAAGCATCGAACGGTGGGCGGGCACGGCAACCTCGTCGAGCAGGTGAGTGTTGGCGCACCAAACTAATCCGCTCCCGTCATAATTCATATATGAACGACCTGTCGCGCTGTCCGGCTCAGCCGAAATTCAGGGCCGTTCGCTGGCGGGGAGCCAGAGCCAGAACTCGCTCCCCGTTCCCACGGCGCTGCTGACCCCGATCCGACCCTGGTGTCGTTCCACGACCATGCGGCAGAAAGTCAGGCCGAGACCGCTGCTACGGGCGCGCGTCGCGCGCGAATCGCCAACCTGGATGAACTTGTCGAAGATGCGCGCCTGCTCGCCCTCCGGGATTCCCGGGCCCCGGTCGCGAATCCGGATCGTGCCGCCACCGTCCTCCTCAGCGACGACGACCCGGACCTCTGCCCCTCGCGGCGAGAACCGCATCGCGTTGGTCATCAGATTGGTCAGCACGCGCTGCAGCAGCGGGCCATCAGCTGACACTTCGGCGGGATCGCCGCCGATTGCAACCGGGATCCGGTGAAATGATGGCTGCGGACCGAGCGCCGCCAGCGCTTCGACGGCAACTTGGCGAAGGTCGAGGGGGCGGCGATTGATCGGGAGGGCGTCGGCCTCCATCCGACTCACGTCAAGCATGTCGCCGATCATCCCGTTGAGCTGGTCGACGGACCGGATCGATTCGGTGAGCATCTCGACGTAGGCGGGCGCGAGTTCGTGGCCAACGTCTTCCTGCATCAGCTCGAGAAAGCCGCGCAGACCGGTGAGCGGCGAACGCAGGTCGTGTGCGACCATCACCACCAGATCATCGCGCATGCGCTCCAGGCGCTGCAGCGCCTGATACTGCTGCTCGACCGTGCGGTGCATCGCCCGCATCCGGATGGCGTTGCGCACCCGGAGCGAGACCTCGTCACGATCGATCGGTTTGACGAGATAGTCGTTGGCCCCTGCGGCCACGCCCTTGATCCGGTTCTCGCGCTGATCGAGTGCCGTGATGAGCAGAACTGGCGTCGCCGCCGTGACCGGCGAGCGTCGCAGTTGTTCGCAGACCTCGAAACCATCGAGCCCCGGCATCGAAACGTCGAGCAGGATCACGTCGGGATCGCGCGCGGCTGCCAGCGCGAGCGCGGTCAAGCCGTCGGCCGCTTCGACGACGTCGTGCCCGTCGATCTCGAGCATGTCGTGCAGCAACTGCCGGTTGGGCTCCTGGTCGTCGACGACCAGGACGCGGCCGCGGTGACGCACCGGCTCGGTCGGGACGGTCATGGAAACGCCCTGGCGCGAAGATGCGCTTCGACGAGATCGCGCAGACGCCGGGTGTCGATCGGTTTGCTGAGGAAGGCGTCGAACCCGGCGCGGAGCGCGGCCGCTTCGTCCCCTTGCATCACCTGCGCCGTCACCGCGATCACCGGCACCGCACGCAGCCGCGGATCGCTGCGAATGATCCCGATCGCCGTCTCGCCCGACATGCCCGGAAGACGGATGTCGAGGAGGATGAGATCCGGACGCATCGCCTCCGCCAACGCCAGCCCCTCCTCGGCGGTCCGCGCCGCAACGACCTCGCAGTCGCATGCCTCGAGCACTCCCGACACCAGCTCCAGATTGAGCGCATTGTCCTCGATCACCATGACCCGGCGGCGGTCGCTCACGGCGTCGCCGCCACGTCGAGGCGTCGCAGTTCCGCCATGAGTTCGGCGGTATCGGGTTTCGACAGAATCCGCATGACCTGTCGCTCCAGCTGCTTCCGCTCCTCGCCATCGAGGTCGCGCGCGCTGAAGACGACGATCGGCACGTCGCGCGTGGAGGGTCGTTCCCGAAGCGCCGCGATCAGGTCGAACCCCGACAACCCCGGCATGATGAGGTCAATGATGACGGCGGCAGGCGGATCGACGTCGGCGAGCTCGAGTCCGTGGCGCGCGTCGGTCGTGGTCACCGCGCGGAAGCCGGCGCCTTCGATGATCGCGGTGATGATGTCGAGCGCGCCGGGATCATCGTCGATTGCGAGCACGGTCGGGTGACGCGCAGCCGACGCGCTGACGGCGCGCTGGATGGCCGCGACCAGTGCCTCGCGGCGGACCGGCTTGAGGAGCCAGTCGAAGGCGCCGAGCGCGAGGCCGCGCACCCGTTCATCAACGATCGACATCATGATCACGGGGATTGCGGCGGTCCGCGGATCGGCCTTGAGTGCGCGAAGGACGGCGAGGCCATCGCGACCGGGGAGAACGACGTCGAGCGTGACCGCGTCCGGGGAAAGTTCGGCCACGCGCTGCATCACCATGTCTCCGTCCGCGGCGCGTGCGACGCGATAACCACCTGCTTCGAGATACTCCCGCACCAGTTCGGCAAAGCGCGGATCGTCCTCCACCACAAGCACCAGCGGCGCGTCGGCGGGGAGGCGAGCGCCGACAGCCGGGACTATCGATCGATCGACCGGCGTCTCCGGACTCACCGGCAATTCGACGTGGAACGAGCTCCCCAGCCCGACTTCGCTTTCAGCCCAGATGCGGCCGCCATGCAGCTCGACCAGCCGCCGCGACAGCGCCAGGCCGAGACCGGTTCCCTGCTGGCTCCGCGCGGGATCCGAATCGACCTGCTCGAATTCCCGGAAGATCCGTTCGAGATCGTCAGGGCGGATGCCGACCCCGGTGTCCTGCACGGTGATGCGGATCATGCTGGCCCCGGCGCGCGAGCGCGTCCTCGTCCATGCGGCACGAAGCGTGACGCTGCCACCAGGCCCGGTAAACTTGATCGCGTTACCAAGAAGATTGTAGAGCACTTGACGCAATCGTGACGCATCGACGAGGACCGCGGGGACGGCCTCCGCGACCTCGAGCGACAGGCGCAACTGCGCCTGCGCCGCGAGCGGCTCGACCAGCGCCAGCGCTTCGTGCAGCAGCGGCACCAGTGCGATCGGCGCGAGCGACAGCTCCATGCGTCCGGCTTCGACTTTCGACAGATCGAGGATGTCGTTGATCAATTCGAGAAGTTGCCGACCGCTGGTCAGCACGTTGCCCACGTACCGGCGTTGCCGGTCGTTGAGCGGGCCGAACGACTCCTCGCCGAGCAATTGCGAAAACCCGATGATCGAATTGAGGGGCGTTCGCAGCTCGTGACTCATCTTGGCCAGGAATTCCGACTTGGTGCGGTTGGCGGCTTCGGCGGTTTCGCGGGCGCGCTGAATTTCGTTTTCAGCCCGCTTGCGTGCGGTGATATCCTCTGAAGCCCCCAGGAGAAACGCCGGCTGGCCCGCTTCGTCGCGAATCGCCACCTTGCGGGTGTGAAGGGTTCGCACTCCACCCGTGGGGGCCACCATCACCTCCTCGGGGATGTCGCGTACGTCTGTCGTGGCGAGGACCGCCCGATCGACTGTCGTGAAGCCTTCGGCCATCGGCGCCGGGAAGAGCTCGCCATCGGTCCGCCCGAGGACCGCGGTCCGCGGCAGGCCCACGAGCTGCTCGGCGGTGCGATTGAATCGCACGAAACGCAATTCCTTGGCGTCTTTGACGAAGACCATGACCGGCAGCAGGTCGATCACCGAGTCGAGAAAGCGTTCGGATCGACGCAGCGATCCTTCGGCGCTCTCGCGCGCATCGAGATCGGCGAAAATCCGGCGCAACGCGACCAGGAGAAGCGCCATCGCGAGCACGCCGCCGAGCAGTTCGGCGAGCACCAGGGTCTGGCCGGCTCGCGCACTCACGTTGCGGACCTTGATCCGCTGGGCCTCTTCACTGGCGTTGAGCGCGCGCAGCGTGGCGCGGATGCTATCCATCGACCCTGTCGCTCGATTGCGGTTGAGCTGGCGCGTGGCGGCGGCGGCGCCCTGCGCTCCGTAAGCCGCGATGGTGGCGTTCATCTGGGATAGCCGCACGCCGATGAGTGAGTCGAGGAGATCGAACCGGTTCGAATCGGCCGGAAAGACCGACTGGATCCGGTGCATGCTGTCCATCCGGCGCTCGAGGGCATGCATCGATGTATCAAACGGCGCGAGATCACTGGAATCGCCGGTGAGGAGGAAGCCGCGCTGACTCGACTCCATGCTGAGCAGGGTGTTGTTGACCGACCGGAAGCTCTCGGCGGCGAGATGAAGGTTGGACAGATCGTTGAGGGAGCGGCGGACCCGGATGGCGCTGGTCACGGTGAGCCCGAACACGACGACAAGAATGATCAATCCGACCGATGCCGCCAGCGCAATGCGCCAGCGCAGGCCGGTGCGTCGCGCCGGCGGACCCGGCACCGCCCCCAAGATGATGGGAGGCGAGTCGGGGCCAGCCGGGGTGGTCGGATCCTCGACCGGGGAGGCGGCCATCGCAGCGGGCTCCTGTGAGACTGGAACGGATTGCTGCGGTGAACTCTACCCCGGTCGAGCCGAATGACCAGTGCAACCACCTGACGACCCGGCGACCGAGACCCGGGGGCCAGGTGGGCACCGGTCAGCGGTCAGAGCGAAACACCGGCAAGGAGGAGGAAGGTGCGCGTGTTGTTCTTGACACCGGCATCGGGGTCGTGGACGTCCTTGAGGCCCCAGGCGTAACGCCCCTCGACCGTGATGCCGCGCGCGCCACCAAACCGCAGGCCTGCGCCGAGGACGGCACCGTAATCGGTGCTGCTGGTTTCATCCTTGCAATCCGTGTCGGCGAAGGTGCATGTCAGCCTGAACATCACCGACGGACCCGCGTAGAACATCGGCTCGATCCCCGGCGTGGGTATTGTCACCTTGACCAGTACCGGCACGTCGATGTAGCTGATATGCGGAGCATCGGATGACGCGGACGGCGTCCCGTCGAAGTCGACGCCCTTCTGCACATAGAGCACTTCGGGTTGAAGCCCGATCACCTTGGCGCGGAAATCGAATGCCAGGCCACCCGCAAAGCCGGTCCGGCTCTTCCAGTCCGGCGCCTTGTTCGACAACGTTGCAAAAGATGCACCCGCTTTGAGTCCGAGAGAAAATTGGGCCTGTGCCGCCGCCGGAGCCATCGACCCCAGGGCAGCAATGACTGCGATGCGATATCCTCGCATGAATGCTCCTCTTCGGCGCTTCCGCCGGTTGGATCGTCGTACCTTGCCACTCGGTGGCGACGATCGACGTAAGTGGCAATGCAGGGGACAGGACGCCCGGTCGACGCACGTCGCGCACAGCGCCGGAACTTCAGGCCTTGGTGGTGCGATTCGGGACGCCAGGTGTCGGCGAGTAATCGTCGTCGGCGCTGCGCTCGCGACGCCAATCCGCGGGACCGGAATACCACGGCGCCGATTGCACTCGCGACATTTCTCTATCGGGTTGACGCTGCGTGACGTCGCCCCTCGAAGACGGCTCTCGACGCGTACTCGAGGGACTGTGCCGGGTAGCTCGACGATAGTCCCGCGCCGTGGTCCGGGCTCGCGCCGCGAAGCGGATATCGGATGACTCGTCACTATCGCGAAGATGTGCCGGCGATGCCAGACTGGAACCGGCGGGGGTCGAGCGAAGCGGATTGGATGCGGAATCGGTTCGGGGCATCGAATTAGGGCGTTCGGCCGCTACGGCAGTGGATCGGGCAATGCGATCCGCGCCAGCGATCGGCGCGCTTCGCGTGAACCGATATAAGACGCCGTGATTGCCGCTCCCTGCACGGGCGTTTTTCAGACGAGGAGCAGCACCAGGATCACGACGCCGATCACGATCGCCAGGGTCGAGACGCGGATGTAGGTGTCCCGGCGCGGCATCACGCGGCGGCTCAACGATTGCCCGGGGAATGCAACGCTCGACGAGGCTGGCTGGCGCGGGAGACGCGGTCCGGCCCCGGTTGCCGACATCGGTGTGGCGACGATTTGCGCACGAAGGGGCAGCGCGAATGTGATCATCATGGCGCAAAGGATGATCGCGAGTCCTCGATTGCTTGTCGATTGGCGCCCGGCAGACATGTCCGCTCCTCGGCACGTTGTTGAGCGCGGGGACGCCTGGCGCGCGACAATGATCACATCATCGGGATTCGCTAATGAGAGGTCGGAAAGTCGAGCCACCCTTGCCGGGTCGCGAGACGTTCGGCCGCGCGTACCCCTCCGAGCATCACCTCGCCCACGGAGAGTCCATCCCGCCATCCTCCGGTCAGCGCAAGCGGCCCGGCGGTTGATTCTACGGTGTCGGCCGCAGCAATCCGGCGGGCGTGTCCCGCGATCGTCTGTGGCAGCACATCACGCCAGACGGTGACACGAGTGATCTGCGGTTTCGCCCGGATGTCGAGCAGGGGCTCAAGGTCTTTGCACGCGAGGTCGGCGAGCGCGGACTCGGAGAGATCGGTCACGTCGGGACGGCGGGCCCCGCCCACGTAGGCGGTGACCAGGACATGTCCGTCCGGCGCGTGATTTTCGAAGAGCGACGTGGGGAAGACCGCGGACAGGATCGAACGTTGCTCGATGCCTGGGACGAGCAGCCGTCCAGCATCGATCGGATGACCGACCTCCTCGCGCCGGAACCCCAGCGAAACCGCCGCGATCGACAGGCAGGGAATGGCCGCGACATCGGCCAGCCGCCCGGCGTCGGTGAAGTCGAAGCTCATCGTGCCGAGGACTCCGGGCGGGACAGCGAGAATCACCCCGTCAAACGGATCGCTCCCTGCCCCGCCCGGCACGCTGCTCACAGCGACATGACCCGCCGCGATCCGGATCGACTGTACGGTGACACCGGTGCGAACGTCACCGGCCCACGCGGCGAGTCGTCGGGGAAGTTCGGCCATTCCGCCGGTACAGCTCCAGCTGCCGGATGGCTGGCCCTTCGCGCGCCGTCGAGCGGCAATTCGCGTCCGCGCGTTTCCCTGGAGACCCGACCCTGACTGGCGCTCATGTCCAACGGCGGCGGGGAATGCGTAGCGCGCGAGAACTTCACGTGGATCGCCGGCAGACGTGCTCGCCAGCAGCGGATCGAAAACCCGCTCTGCCATTTCGTCGCCAAACCGGCGCCGCGCGAAGGCATCAACCGATTCCTCCGTCACCTCGGGCTGCGCGGCGATGAAGCGCTCCTTGAGGAGGCGCAGCCGTCCCGCGATCGACAGGAGCGGTGATGCCGCGAAATCTGTCGTCGTGTGCGGCAGCGGAACCGGTGCGCCGCTGTGCACGATGTAACGATTGCGCGAGAGCGGCCCGGCGCGCACGGTACAATCGGCGAGACCGGCCGCGTCGAGCAGAATTCGCACCGCGGGGTCGGGTTCGGCGGCAAGGCACGGCCCGCTCTCGATGATCCATCCATCGACCACATCGGTCCGGACGACGCCGCCAACGATCGAGTCCTGTTCGAAGACAGTCGGCGTGACGCCGAGAAGGCGGAGACGCCCGGCCGCGGCAAGGCCGGCAAGACCTCCGCCGATCACTGCGACCCTCGGCACGATCACTTCGTCACCACGGTGACCTGATAGGCCGCAGGATCGAGGAGCGCAAACGTGGTGCGATCGGCCACCTGGTCGACCGTGACCGCGTACGCGTTCGCGCGCGACACGTCAGGAACGTCGATCGTCGCCACGGCACCTAGACCGATCGCCCCGGTGATCATGATGTGCGTCCCCGCGGCCTCGGCATTGCTCGCGATCTGCAGCTCGCCGGGCGCCTGCACCGCCGTGACCGGGCCACCGCTCACGGTGACGACGATCGCGCCGTCGTTCGTTCCGGCAGCCGTGAGGTCGAGCGTGAGCGTGCCGCTGTGTGGAACGGCGGTGTCGTTTCCGGAGCATGCCACGGTCACGACCGCGATCGCTCCGAGGAAGAGGCGCCTCATGGTTTCGCTCCGACTCGCTGCAACGCCGCGGGGATTCGCTGGCCGGTTCGGCTGAGCCAGGCGAGATAGTCGCCCACATCGTAGATCCCGTTCTGATTGCCGATGGCGTCAAGGTATGCTGCAGTCGGCGCGTCGAGCGGTGCACCGCCAAGGAGCGCGCGCGCGGCAACGGCGGCATCGACCGTGACCGCGGGCAGGAACACCGCCGTCAGATCGAAAGGATGCCGCATCGCGAGGTCGAGCGCGCCCGTCCCGGTAGTGTCGCCCCGCCAGCCGACGAATGTGGAACCGGCACTCGGCGTCGCGGTGAGATGCGCCACGGTCGTGCCGTCGAGGAAGACGCCTGCCCCGGTTGCGCCTCCGGCACTGGATGTGACACTGCCCGATCCCGACACCGCGATCCGCAAACGGTTGGTCACGGCGAAGGCTGCGACAATGCTGTCCGGAGCGCCGGCGCGCGCCACCGCGGTGTGACTGCGTGCGCCCGCGTCACTCCACGACAGAAAGACGGCGGCGCTCCGTCCGTCGAACGACAGTTGGGTCGAATCGGCCGAAAGCGCCAGTGGATCACCAGGCGCGACAACCTCCGCATATCGCGTCGTGGTCGTCCCGTTCACGGTGATGTGCGCCAGCGGATCATCCGACGTGACGAGCGACGGACTGCGGCGCAGATAACGGAAGGCGACACTCCCGTCAGGCTCCGCCACGATGTGATCGAGCCGGATGTCGAGCGGCTGAAGGTTCCAGTCCACCGCGGCCGGGAGCGTCATCAGTCCGAAATCGTGGTTGCCCGTGATACCGGGATATGGATCGCCGCCGTCGCCGCGATTGCCGCTGAACGGCGTGCGCAGCTGATCGAGCCCGTCGGCCTGGATCAGTGCCACACCCTGATGCATCCCTGTATTGACGCGATTGATTGGCAGCGCGCCCTGGGCCACGCGGGTGTCGTCGATGAGCCAGACCAGAAGTCCGGGCACCTTGGCGTGGGCAAACGCCGGATTCATCTGCGCGGTATCGGTGCCGACGTTGCCGCGATTCTCCAGCAGGAAGTAGAGGGGGCCGTCGGTCGGGACATAGTAGACAGTGCCGCTCGACTGCACCGGGGCAGCCGTCCGCGTGGCACCGTTGCCGAGCGTGTCGACGGTGACCCACCCCAGCTGCACCAGCGACCACGCATCGAACGACGACGGCGAATACGGCCGGGCGTACGTCCCGGAGGCCATCAAGCTCCATTCGCCGGCGCCCTGCGTCCCCGAATTCGGGTCGGTGTCATAGAGATCGGGAAGGCCAAAGGCGTGTCCGGTCTCGTGCGTCACGGTCCCGATCGGCATGATCTGCGTCCCCGTGCACGCATCATCACCGCCCACGGCCGACTGGATCGTGTAGGAATTGATGGTGATGAACTGGTCGGGAATCGGATTGCCGGATGCATCGCGCCGCGGCGTCCTCGTGGCGTACGGCTGCCCGTTGTTCCATTGCGCGATGGTGCCGCGGTGCGACCAGATGCCGGCGCTGCCGCACGCGCCATCGATCGCTGGCTGCAGGAACGCCACGACATCGACGACCCCGTCATCATCGCCCGAATTGGGAATCCCGTCGGGGCCGTCGTTGTCGTAAAGGTTCCACACGGTATCCGCGCCGGGTCCCGTCGAGATCGAATCGAGCGCGGCGAGAAGGAGCTGACCCATCCGCGAAACCGGCTGGCTGGGACAGGGACCGACGACGCCGATGCCGTTGCAGCCGTCTTCGTAGTATGCCGCCGAACTGTCGACCGGCACCCACGGAAAAACATGCCCATCGAGGACGATGTTACCGCGAGACGCGGCGGTGTAATACGTCCGGACGCTCCATGCGCGGCCCGATGGCGCCGGATCGAAGAAAAGCTGCTGATACTGCGCGCTGGGAAACGGGGGACCCAGGTCTCGATAGGCGATCGGGATGACCGGAACGAAGTAATGGCCGCGGACCGCTGTCCTCGCCGTCCCCGCGTTGAGCGATGCGACAGCGCCGGTGCGCAACATGGTGCGGCGGGCGTCCATCACCAGACGGGACGAGCGCCGCCACGCCCCATTCGGGTCGAAATCGAACCCGCGGACCTCAAATTCACCCACTTTGGCGCGCGGATATTGGGCGGCGATCGGGGTCGCGACCACCCCGGCAAGTGCTAACACCATGAACCACAGGGGGTTAGACATGCCAGACGCGAACGAAAACCGGTTTTCGGCTTGTGTCAGTATGGTCGAGGTCCTAATTTTGTGTCCTTGAACAGGCGACAAACTTGCCCCCCATTACGACGAAGTTCCACCCGAGCTCCGCGAGGACCCGTGGCGACCGAGACGCTCCAGTCCCAGGTGGCACTCTTCGACAAGTGCCGGAATTTCACCGCAGCGCGTGAAGTCCAGGCGGCTGGCCTTTATCCGTACTTCAAGGCGATTTCCGAATCCGATGACACCGAAGTGGTCATCGAGGGGAAGAAGCGCCTCATGCTCGGTTCCAACAACTACCTCGGGTTGACCCACCATCCCAAGGTGCTGGAAGCCGCGGCCAAGGCGTTGCACCGGTACGGTTCGGGGTGCACTGGTTCGCGATTCCTGAACGGCTCGCTCGATCTCCACGAGAAACTCGAATCTGCACTGGCGGAGTTCCTGGGGAAGGAAGCGTGCATCGTTTTCTCCACGGGCTACGGCGCCAACCTCGGACTGATCTCCGGGATTCTCGGCCGCAACGAGACGGTCTATCTCGACAAGCTCGATCACGCCTGCATCGTGGACGGCGCCAAGCTCGCCTTCGGCAAGACGGAGCGGTTCAATCACGACGACATGACGCACCTCGCCTTCCTGCTGGAGCGGAACACCAGCGGCAAGGGCACGATGATCGTTGTCGACGGGATCTACTCGATGGAAGGCGACATCGCCAACCTCCCCGAGCTGGTGCGCCTGGCCCGCAAGCACGGATCGGCCCTGGTTGTCGACGATGCGCACGCCCTCGGCGTCCTCGGCCCCCGCGGCGAGGGAACCGGTGCGCATTTCGGGCTCCAGGCCGAAGTCGACATCATTGCCGGAACCTTTTCCAAGTCGCTCGCCTCCGTGGGCGGCTTCCTGGCTGCCGACGAATCGGTGATTCATTTCCTCAAGCATCATTCGCGGCCGTTCATTTTCACGGCCTCGCTGCCGCCCGCCAACACCGCCGGCGTCCTCGCCGCGCTCGAGGTGATGCAGCTGGAACCCGGACGGCGCGATTCGCTCTGGGTCAACGCCAAGCGGCTGCAGGACGGTTTCCGCTCGCTCGGCTTCGATATCGGGCCCACGCAGACGCCAATCGTCCCGGTGCTGGTCGGGCCGCTCGAGCTGACTTTTCTCTTCTGGCGCAAGCTCTACGACGCAGGGGTGTTCACCAACCCGGTCGTGCCGCCCGCCGTTCCGCTCGACCAGTGCCGCCTGCGCACCAGCGTCATGGCGACGCACAGTGACGCACAGATCGATTACGCGCTCGATGCCTTCGCGCGGATCGGGAAGGAGCTGGGGGTCATCTGAATACCGCGCCGGCAATCCGGCGCGTCGAGACGGCGAAGGATCTCGCCCGCTTCATCGACCTGCCTTACGCATTGCATCGGCGGGACCTCAACTGGGTCCCGCCGTTTCGCGCCGAGGTAAAGAAGCTGCTCGACCGCGCCCATAATCCGTTCTTCCAGCACGCCGAAGCCGACTACTTCATCGCGGAGCGCGAGGGCGACGTGGTGGGACGCATCGCCGCCATCCACAACCATCTCCACAACGAGTATCATCACGACAAGGTCGGCTTCTTCGGCTTCTTCGAGACGATCAATGACTTCACCGTGGCGCAGGCGCTGCTCCAGACCGCCAGCGACTGGGTCAAGGCCCGCGGCCTCGACACATTGCGCGGGCCGATGTCGTTCTCGGTCAACGACGAATGCGGCCTCCTGATCGACGGTTTCGACATGCCCAACTCGATCATGATGCCGCACAATCCGCCCTACTATCTGACCCTGCTCGAAACGGCTGGCTTCACCAAGGCGAAGGATCTTGTTGCGCTGCAGGGCGGGTCGCTGGCCGGGCCGGTCACGCCGCCAGAACGCACCGAACGCGCCGTCAACCTGCTCAAGCAGCGGTACGGTATCACGATCCGATCGCTCAACATGAAGCGATTCAAGGAAGAAGTCGAACTGGTCAAGCAGCTCTACAACGACTGCTGGGAAGACAACTGGGGCTTCATCCCGATGACCGACGCCGAGATCGATCTCCTCGCGGCGGCGTTCAAGCCGGTGGTGATTCCCGAACTGGTTCCGTTCGTCGAAAAGGATGGCAAGGCGATCGCGTTCGGCCTCACACTTCCCGACCTCAACGAGGCGCTGCGTACCAACCGCAACGGCGCGATGTTCCCGGCCTCGCTTACGATGCTCTACAAGATCAAGATGAAGAAGCTCACCCGCTCGAGAATCCTTCTCCTCGGCGTGCTTCCTGAGTGGCGCGGCAAAGGGATCGACTCGGCGCTCTATCACTGGATCTGGACCAAGACGGCCGAGCGCGGGATCGGATGGGGCGAGGCGAGCTGGCTGCTGGAGGACAATCACGGCATCATCCAGGGACTGAGCAAGGCCGGGTTCACTCCCTACCAGACCTTTCGTATCCTCGACCGCGCGACATGAACGTGCTGGTCACCGGGGCGACCGGCTTCGTCGGCGGTCACCTCGTCGACCGGCTTCTCGCGCGCGGCGACGCCGTCACGGCTATCGTCCGCTCGCCGGATCGCGCCCGCGGCCTCGCTCAGCGCGGCGTGCGTCTGGTTGCGGCCGATCTCTCCGGCCGTGCAGCACTTGGCGATGCAATGGGCGGCCAGGATGTGGTCTATCACGCTGCGGCCCTGATCGGCTCGCCTCACGAGGCCGAGTACATGGCGGTCAACCGCGACGGCACCGCCAATATTGCGCAGGCGGTCGCGGCAGTTCCATCACCGCCGCGCGTGGTGCTGGTGTCATCAATCGCCGCCGGCGGGCCGTCACGTCGCGGTCTTCCCAAGTCGGCGGCAGGCGACGACCACCCGGTCACGATGTACGGGCGGAGCAAGCTTGCCGGCGAACGCGCGCTCGCCGATCACGTGCCATCGTGGTGCGTGATCCGCGCTCCCGCCGTGTATGGCCCCGGTGACTGCGATGGGTTCCTTCCCCTCTTCAAGGCCGTCGGCTTCGGCCTCGGTCCGACCTTCGGCGACGGTTCGATGGAGGTTTCGCTGATCCACGTCGACGATCTTGCCGACGCGCTCGTAGTTGCGGGAACTGCGCCCGCACTCGAACACGACATTTTCTACGTTAGCGATCCGGTGATCACCACGGGAGCTGACGTGATCCGCCGGATCGCGGCGCTGATGCATCGCCGCGTCATTCCCCTCCCCCTCCCCGAATGGCTCGCGCGGGCGGCGCTGACAGTAACCGGGAAGTGGGCCGAGGTGTTTGGCCGGAAGTCGATCCTTCACCCCGACAAGGCGAACGAGTTCTACCAGGACGCGTGGACGGGCGATCCGGCTCGCTTCATCGCCGCAACGGGATGGAAGCCGGCCTGGGATCTCGACCGCGGCCTCGCTGATACGCTCGAATGGTATCGGAACGCGCGATGGATCTGAGTCCGCAGAAGCCACACTGGCGTCTGGTCGACCGGATCCTCGCGATCTACGGCGTGCTGGTGGCTGCACTCGCCGTGACCCGGATTGGCCGGCCCGGTGTGCCGCTCGTGCTGGTGGCACACCTCGCCATTCCCGCGCTGGCCTGGATGGTGGTGCACGCCCCCGATACGCGGTTTGCCCGGGTGCTGCGGAACATCTATCCGTTGTTGCTTCTCACGGGTCTCTATTCCGCCATCGACGTCCTCAACGGTTTTGGTGCCGCGGGAACATGGGACCGCCAGATCCAGGCGATCGAACAGGCGATCTTCGGAATGCAACCGAGTCGCGACTGGTGGCGGTCACATCCCAGCGCCCTCTGGTCGACGATCCTCCATGCGACCTACCTCTCGTACTATCTGATCGTGGCCGTGCCGGTCATCGTGATGCTCGTCGCACAACGGATGAAGTCACTGGAGCAGTATCTCGATGGCCTGATCGCGACGTATCTCATCTGCTATCTCTTCTACCTGTTCATGCCGGTGGCGGGACCATACTACGAATTCCCCAGGCCGAGCGGACTCTTCGTCGCAAATCTTCCGGCGCGAATGGTCTACTCGGCACTGCGTGGCGGGAGCGCGTATGGGGCGGCGTTCCCATCCTCGCACGTGGCCGCGACAGTCGCGGCCACGATTGGAGTCTGGCGCGCGTCGCTGCGCTGGGGCGCCATCCTTGCGATCCCGACCGGAATGCTCGCCGTCGCCGTGGTGTACTGCCAGATGCACTACGCCGTCGACAGCGCGTGCGGGTTAATCGTTGGCGTAACGGTCGCGGGGATCGCTGGAAAACAGAGAAGCTAAGAGAAGAGAGAAGAGAGAAGAGAGAAGAGAAGTCGAAAGTGAAATGGGGCTCCGCTCATCGCGAAGCCCCTTCTCTCTTCTCTCGGCTCTCTACTCTTGTTACTGGGTAACGGTGAGCTGCCCGTGCATCCCCATCGGCTGGTGCGGGATGCAGAAGAACTTGTAGACGCCCAGCGGTGCGCCGGCGAACGAGATCGACACCTGGCTACCATCGGAGATCATCTCGGTCGAAAGCGGCTGTGTCTTGTTCGGGATCGCGGCGTTGAGGACGTCGGCCGCGCCCGGAGGAATGCTGTCGGGGTAGAATGAGACGTCGTGCTGGAGTCCCGAGACGCCCTTGAACACGACGACATCGCCCTGCTTGATGGTGATGTTGTCGGGCTTGAACTTGTAGCTGTTCGTGCCCTCCTGGACCATGTCGATCTCGTGCGTCACACCGGTGCCGGTTGGTGCCGCCGCGGGGGGCGTCGCCGCGGGGGGCGTCGCCGCCGCCGCATTCGTAGTGTCATTCGAGCCGCTCTTGCTGCCGCCACACGCCGCCAGCAGTAGTGCCGCAGCAGCCGCCGCCATCGCAGGAACACGCATTCTGAACTCGCCTCGCATCCGATAGATGTTGATCGCAGCGCGGCCCCATTGCCGGACTGCACAGTGTACTTGCCTCGTGGGCAGCGAGAACATAATGAGAAACCGGCGTCGAGCCCAGAGGCGGCGTGGCCCATCATCCATGCCGTCGCTACTTTCCGGCCCCATGCTGCCCCCTTCGTGTCGCCGTCCCGGTCGTTATTGCCATGCACTCGACGTGACCCTTCGTGTTGCGGCCATCGAGGGTGAAGAAGATCACGATGCCACATGGCTTCTCGGTCACACCGAACGAATCGATTTCGGCCCGCTGTTCGAGCGCGACGGTGAACTGTGGTGTGACGCAACCATTCATGTACCGTGCCGCTTCCTCGCCCCCGGAGACGACGCCACCTCGGTTCGCTGCACCGCTCACGGCTTCAGCGGGCGTGTGGCGGAGCCGGTGCGGAAGGCTGAACCGCGCGCGCTGGGCGGCGATCGGTTCGCCATCGTCGATCGGCGTCGACTGGCAACCCGCACGATTGATCCGCCGCCAGTGCCGCGCCGCGCGCTTCCGCTCGCGGCCAGTGCCGCCGCCAATCCGTGCGCCACTGCTCGCTGCCGCACCGCAGACAATACCCGCGGCGCCGCGTGCTGCCGCGACATCCAGGTCGACGTTGCCTGCTCGCCCCGCGCGAAACATCTCGAAGCGCTGATCCGCAGCCGGAAATCGCCCTATCTCTGCAAGGTCGAACGCGAGGAAGACGATCGGCTGGTGGTCGAGGTCATCTCGGCGTGCGGTTATCTCGATCAGGATGGCGCTTGCCAGCTGCATGGCCGGAGTCGTGACGATGGCCGCCCGGCCAAGCCGCTCATGTGCTCACACTGGCCCGCGAAACGCACCGGGCTTCATCCGGGCTGCGCCTTCCGGAACCGCCGGCTCAAGCTGTGACGAGGGGCCATTCAATCGATCTGGTTGGCGCCGTCTTCGGTCAATCTTCGGGAATTCAGCTGTGACGACGCAACTACTGTGTACCTCTCTTGCCTCCCGGACGTCCCCCAGCCGAATATCCATAGACCTGTAGCCAGGAGAGCCGGCATGGCGTTCGATCTGGATGGCCTGTACCGGACAACCTACGACGCGGTGGTCCGCTTCCTCTATCGCAAGGTATGGGACGCTGATCGCGCTGAGGATCTCGCCCAGGAAGTCTTCATGCGGGCGCTGGCGCATCAACCGGACAAACCCCGCTCATGGGTCTTTGCCGTGGCAGCCAACATCGCCCGCGATGAAGCCCGGGCTGCGATCCGCCGCCGCAAGCACCTCGTGCTGTTGACCCACGAGCCGATCGCGTCTCCAGCCAGAAACTCGGATGTCGAAGACGGCATGGATCATGATGAGCAGGAAGCCGAGGTCAAGCGCGCGCTCTCGACCTTGTCACCACGCGATCGGGAGGTCCTGCTGCTCTGGGACGCCGGAATGTCATACCCCGAGATCGCGGAACAGACGGGCCTCGCCGTCGGAGCCGTCGGCACGACGCTGGCGCGAGCGCGCAAGCGGCTGGTCGCCGCCCACGACATGATGGAGGAGAACCGGGTTGAGCAACGCCGTGCGACCGCACATCCCTGAAGACGAGCTTCACGCCTACTGCGACGGTGAACTGTCACCGCCGCAGCGCGTGGAAATCGCCGAGCACCTCCTGGGCTGCCTGATTTGCCGGGCGCAGCACGCCGAGGTGAACGAAGTGCGCGCTCGTACCGCGACGCTGCTCGCCATCGCGGCACCCCGCGGTGTGCGCGCACCGGGAATCCAGCACGCCGGGACAGGTGCGCCGCGCCGACGCCTGCCGCGATTCACGGCGGCCGCGGCGGCAGCAATCATCGGCGTCGGCGTCTGGTTCTCATTGCAGCCCGATCAGGCCGAGCCGGTGGCGGCTGGTCCACAACTCGCAGCATCGCTGCCGGCCGCCGATTTTCTCCTCCCTGGACATTCGGGGTCCGATCGGGCGGCGACATGGCACCGGCAGGTGACCATCGCGGCGCGGACCACCGTTCCCGCGCGGGTCGTGCCACCCCTTGCAACGACGCCATTGGCCCGTCCGCATCTCGTCGCGACTGCGACCGACGTCGATCCCGTTGTGGCGAGCGACTGGAATAGCGCTTCCTGGAACGAGGCGCTCGCCGCCAGTGATGGTTCGTTGGCGCACGTCAGCGGGCTCGCCGTGACCGAGGTCCGGATGCATCCAAGCGCCAGCGGCGGCCGGCCAACCTTCATGGTCCGGCAGCAGCTGCCCGATGGAAACCTGGTCTGGGTCTTCGAAGGCCCGGTCGACGATGTGGCGCCGGTGAATCAGCTGCTGCAGGCAAGCGGGATTGCCATGAGCCTGCCGAGCCGGACCCACCCGGATTACGTCTTCGGAGCCAATGGAATCAACCGGCCGTCGCGGATGGTGACCGTGGTGGGGCATCTCACGGTTGACTCGCTCAACGTGCTGAGCGCCCGGATCAAACTGCAGTAGCGCAAACCCGACTGTCAGGTTCCTTCGAGCACCGCGTGCACTGCTCGCGCCAATTGGTCGCGGGTGAAGGGCTTCTGCAGGAAGCGGTGCGACGCGTCCACGATTCCGCGACGGATCACCGCGTCGTCGGTATACCCCGACGTGAAGACTACCCGGATGTGCGGATGGGTGGTGCGGAGACGCTCGGAGAAGGTCCGACCGTCCATCCCGGGCATCATCAGGTCGGTCACCACTGCGTCGATTGCCCCGAGGTGACTTGCCGCGACGTCGAGCCCTTCCTGCCCGTTGGCCGCTTCGACCACCGTATACCCCGACCGCTCCAGCATCCTCCGCACCGCGCGGCGCACGGTGTCCTCGTCTTCCACGAGGAGCACCGTCGCGGTCGCGTCGGGAACGCCCGGAAGTGACAGCGAACTGGTGCGAATCTCGGCGCGCTCTTCGACCGCCAGCGGTAGATACACCTTGAAGGTGGTCCCGAGACCTGGCTCGCTATACACCCAGACATGCCCGCCAAACTGCTTGACGATGGCGTAGACCGTCGACAGGCCGAGGCCGGTTCCCATTCCCGGTGCCTTGGTGGTGAAGAATGGTTCGAAGATTCTTGCCACCGTCTCCGAATCCATTCCGGTTCCGGTATCGCTCACGATCAGACGGACATACCGGCCGGCGGTGACCTCGACGTGATGCTGCGTGTAGGCATCGTCCAGGTCGACCAGAGCCGTCTCGATCACCAACGTTCCGCCGCCCGGCATCGCGTCCGACGCATTCACGACGAGGTTGACGACGATCTGTTCCATCTGGCTCGGGTCGGCGATGACCGGCGATGTTCCGGGCGACAGGTTGGTCAGCAGTTCGATATTCTCGAAGAGGAGCCGCTTGAGCATCGGCTCGAGGCCGCGAACGATATGGTTCAGGTCAAGACGCTGCGGCTGGACGATCTGCTTGCGCGAGAAGGTGAGCAGCTGGCGGGTGAGCGCCGAGGCCCGTGACGCCGCGGCGCTGATCTCGACCGCGCTTTCGCGGTCGTCGGCGGCGATGCCGCTATCCATCAGCTGTTCGGCGCACGCCGTGATCACGGTGAGGAGATTGTTGAAGTCGTGCGCCACGCCGCCGGCGAGGCGGCCCACCGCTTCCATCTTCTGCGACTGCTGCAGTTGCTCCTCGGTTTCGTGCACTCGTCGCTCGGCGGCGAGCCGCTCGGTCACGTCGGTCGCGGCCACCAGCCGGACACGCCGCCCCACTTGTGGCAGCGGACGGCCGCGCGCTTCGACGTCGAGGGTCGATCCGTCCTTGCGACGATGTTTCATCAACGCCATCGTCTCCTCGTGAGGACCCATCGAGGAAATAATCCCGTCGAGCGCGGGATACTCCGACGACGGATAGATATCGCGGAGGTTCATCGTCGCGAACTCTTCGCGGGTGTAGCCATACTGACGGACCGCGGCGTCATTGACCTGCAGGAATCCGAGCGTGTCGCGATCGTAGAGCCACATCGGGTGCGGGTTGTTCTCGAAAAGAAGGCGCCACTGCTCTTCCGACGCAGTCCTGGCCGCGGCCTCGTCCTCGACCCGTTCCACCATCTGGTTGAAGGCGGCCCCGAGGCGCCCAAGCTCGTCGTCGCGCCCGATCGGCACCCGGACACCGTGATGACCGGATCCCATCGCACCGGCCGCATCAGTGAGTTGAATCAGGGGTGATGTCATCCGGCGACTGAAGAGCCACGCACCAGCCAGCCCGATGACGAGGATCAATGCCGCAACACCGGCAAATGAGCTGAGGAAGTGATGGGCCGGCGCGCGAATCACGTCCGACGGGACCTCGAGTGCGACGATCCACGGTGCACCGGGAACTCGCGCGAGCGCGGTCATCCTGTCTTTCCCATCAGGACCGGTGTACCTGGCCAGCGAGTCCTGCCGGGAGAAATCGATCGGAGGTCCCGGCACGGCCTGCGCCTGATCGGTCCACGCACCACTTGGGCTCCCGACGAGCAGCCGGCCGCCAGCACCAATGATCGTCGCAACCTGATCCGAAGACCGCCGATTGCCGCCGATCCGCTGCCAGACCACCACATACCCAAGCATCTCGCCATCCTCGGCCACCTTGGCAATCATCGGCACGACGACCGTGTCGCCGATCGCCTGGAATCGGCCGACGTGGCTCGAATCGGGGTCGTGTCGCGAGGTCACCAGGTCTTCGGAGCCGAGGCGTTGCACCGCCGCCGCATCGGGCCCGTCAACGGCAATCCGCCGCCCGTTTTCGTCCCAGACCTCGACAGCGACTACCGTGGTGTCCTGGGGAAAAGCCGCACGCACGGCGCCAAGAGCCGAGCCGCTCTGGAATGGCACATCGCGACGAACTATGGCATGAATCGCGGGTTGCGCGGCGATGAGCTGACCGCGGCGGGCGTACTGAACCGCCTGACTCTGGAGAGCGACTGCGATCTTTCCAGCGAGTCCGTTGAGGCGAGTCGTTCCCGCCAGGTCGACCGATTGGCGAACCTGCAGGTACGCGGTCCAGCAGAGCGCGCCGGTCACGAGCAGCAGGAGTCCGCCGGCCCCGAGCGGCACCTTCCACTCGAGCGACATCCGGGAGACGCGAGGCCGTGACATGGTCATGGCTGCCCCTGTTTCAAGAATCGCACCGGCCACCGGGAGGCTCGGGCCTGCCTCCCGGTGTCAGGTCGCTGTCAGCTTTGATCGGTCACTGATAAAGCTCGCCGGTGTGCGCGGCTTCCTTCTCCAGCGTGATGATCGCCAACCGCGGCGACACCATCGGGAAGACGCGCGAGAAGATCGCGTAGCACGTCAGGAAGAGGCCAAGGAAGAGGAAGATCGGGCCCAGCTCGGGAATACCAAAGACCGGTCCGGCTTCGAGCGTTACCGATGGTGTCACGAGCAGGTAACGTTCGAGCCAGAGCGACGCGAACGAAATCGCGGCCAGGCTTCCGAGCGTGAGCGGCGCCTTCTTGGGAGCCACACCGAGGAGACCGGCGAACGGGATGATGAACACTCCGATGCCGACCGCCGCTCCGATCGGACGCCACGGCCCCCACAGGCGCGCGAAGACGAACCCGGTCTCTTCCTGCATGTTGCCGTACCAGATCACCAGGAACTGGGCCCACATGAGGTAGGTCCAGAAGACCGTGAACCCGAAGCAGAGCTTGCCGAGGTCGTGGCGCTGCCTTGCGGTGATGAACTCGCCGAGATTGACGGCCTTGCGCGCATAGAGCATCAGCAGGGCGTCCAGCATCAGGGCGCCGAGCCACGCGCCCATGAAATACCAGCCACCGAGAAGATTGGAATACCAGTGCGGCTGGAGCGCCATGATCCCGTCGAAGGCGACGATCGTCATCACGAACGCGTAGAGCGGTGCGTAGATCCCGGCCGACTGATACAACCGGTCGTGGTTGGCCGCTTCGTCGTATCCCTCGAGCATCCGGTCATACCGCGCCCGTCGCGCTCCGCTGACGCGATGCCGCACCGCCGCAAGATCGGGAAGGAGATCGCTGCGGATCATCCGGATCCCGATCCAGTAGAGCAGACCCAGTGCCACGAACATCCGGATTGCCATCCAGCTGTGCGACAGCCAGCGCGCCTTCCCCGCCGAGAGTCCCGGCAACGCCGCGGTCATGTTCCCGTAGATGTCGTGATATCCCACCGTCATGATCAACAGCAGTCCGACCAGCGACACTGGAATGAAGAACGATGTCGCCTGCGAGAGGCGAAGGATGACCCCGGACCACTTGGCACCGACGATCTTGTGCACCGCCGTGATCGCCATCGCGCCGCTGGTGATTCCGGTCCAGAAGATCCAGTTGACGTGGAAGGCCTGCCACGCGCGGTGACTGTCTGCGCCAACCAGCGAGACGATGAAGAGCACCGCGCCCAGCCCGGCGAGGACGAGCCCGCTGGTGAAGAACGCGTTGTAGTTCGAATTCACGCTCCGCTCGGCGAGCTGCTCGCGGACTTCGGCGAAGTCGATGGCCATCAGTGACTCCCCATGACCGGTGCAGCCGCAGGCGGCGCCGATTTCGCCTGCAGCGATCGCAGGTAGTCGACGACCGCCCACCGTTCGTCAATGCGGGTGATCTTGTCGCCGTACTGCGGCATCCGGCCGCGACCGTAACGCACCATGCTGTAGAGGTAGCCGTCGGGGTACGCCCGCGCCTGCGCCGTGAGCAGCGACGGCGCCATCATTTCCTTGACCGGGCCGTTCCCCTCCGCGCCGAATCCGTGGCACACCGCGCAGTAGGTGTTGAAGAGTTCCTGGCCGCCCCTCGAGTCGGGCCGCGGGGTGATCTTGGGGTGGACCAGTCTCTTGGCGTAGAGAGTGTCGAACCCGTATTGCAGCTTGTACGGATCGGTCGTGCGCCAGTCGGCTTCACCGCCGCCTACCGGCACGGCACCGGCTGGCGTGTAGCGCGGCACCGATGCGCTCGCGTACGGGTGCACCGCCTTTGACAGGATCATGTGGTCGAACCACGGAATGTGATGCATCAGGTCGTCGGGCGACGGCACGTCGTTGTACCAGAAGTTGCACCCGGCGAGGAGGAGAAGTCCTGCCGCGATGATCGCCTTACGTATCACGGGTCACCTCCACCGATCCGTGCTGAGTCAGGACGAGCTCGACGGCAGCTGCCTGGTCGGCGCTGCACGGGACGAAGATGCCGATCCGGTCGTCGCTGAACCGCGGCGAATAGGCCCGCCCCTTGAGCGACTTGCGCATCGAGAGAATCACGATCCCCACTGCGGTGCAGAGCGAACCGACCAGCACCATCAACTCGAAGCCGAACACGACATAGGCCGGAATCGCCGCGACCGACTTGGCGCCGGTGATCAGCGGCCAGTCGCGCGACATCCAGATCGTCATCCCGAAGCCGGCCGCCACTCCGGTCAGGCCGCCGACCAGCGTGAAGAGTCGAACCGCCGACACCGGGTCGCCGATCGCGGCCTCGATCTCGTGGTTTGCCGAGGCGGTGTAGACGGTCAGGTCCTTGAACCCCGACGACTTGAGGTCGCGGATCGCGTCGGCGGCGCCATCGACGTGGTCGAACGACCCGAGAACGCCGGAGACCGAGACGGCGGCAGCCATCAGTGCGCCCCCGCGTGCGACTTCCGGCGCGACATCGGGATCATTTCCTTGATCTCCTGGATCGCCACGATCGGGAAGTTCTTGTAGAAGAGCGTGAACCAGAGCCCGAACCAGCCGAACGACCCGGCCAGAATGCACCAATCGGCCCAGGTCGGATTGATCTGGCCCCAGGCGTAGGGCACATAGTCATTGGTCAGCGACATCGCGATGATGACCCACCGCTCGAACCACATCCCGATGTTGATGAAGATCGAGATGACGAAGAGCGCCGGAATGCTGGTGCGGATCTTCTTGAACCAGAGCAGCTGCGACACGAACGCGTTGCAGATGATCATCGACCAGCCGGCCCACCAATTGGGACCGAAGGCGCGGCGCCAGAAGGTCATCTGCTCGAACGGAGAGCCGGAGTACCATGAGATGAAGTACTCCATCGAGTACGAATAGAAGAGAATCGACCCGGTCAGCAGCGTCAGCTTGGCGAGGTTATCGAAGTGGTAGTCGGTGATCATGTGTTCGATGCGCAGCACCTTGCGCAGCGGAATGATCAGCGTCAGCACCATGCCGATCCCGGAATAGATCGCTCCGGCGACGAAATACGGCGCGAAGATCGTCCCGTGCCAGCCCGGGATGATCGACATGGCGAAATCCCAGGACACCACCGAGTGCACCGACAGCACCAGCGGAGTGGCGAGCGCGGCGAGATAGAGGTAAGCGCGGGAGTAATGGCGCCACTGCGAATCGGCGCCGGTCCAGCCGAGCGACAGCGCGCCGTAGACCTTCTTCTTCCACCCGCTCACGTGATCACGCACCGCCGCGATGTCGGGTACCAGCCCGATCACGAGGAACGTCGATGAGACGGTGAGGTAGGTCGAGATCGCGAAGACATCCCACATCAGGGGCGACTTGAAGTTGGGCCAGAGGAAGCGCTGGTTGGGATAGGGGATCAGCCAGTAGAAGAGCCACTGCCGGCCGATGTGGATGATCGGAAAGAGCGCCGCTGTCATGACCGCAAAGACGGTCATTGCTTCCGTCGAGCGGTAGACAGCGGTGCGCCAGCGTGACCGGAAGAGATACAGGATCGCCGAGATCAGCGTTCCGGCGTGGCCGATACCGATCCAGAAGACGAAGGTCGTGATGTACACCGACCACATGATCGGCGGCGAGTAGCCCGCCAGTCCGAGGCCGTACTTGAGCAGCGCGCCCAGCGTGCCGAAGAGGACAAGCGTAAGAAACGCCATCGATCCGGCGAGGATGTAGTATCCGCGCTCCGGCTTCTCGGTAATGGTGCGGACCACGTCCCGCGTGACTTCCGCGTGGGTCTGCGTCGGCATGCTCGGGTCGTGTGCGATCACCGCCATGTCAGCGTTCCTCCGCGCCGTGGAAGTCGGCCGGCTCGACGTGGAGCACCTTGGCCAGGTACGTCACCGATGGCCGCACGTTGGTCGCCTCGAGCATGGTGTAACCGCGGCGATCTCCCTTCCATTTCACCACCTCGTCCGCGGGGTCCTTGACGTTACCGAACTTGATGGCGCCCGACGGGCACGCCTGGGCGCACGCCGTGACGATCTCGCCCGCGCGGACGGAGCGGTTCTCCAGAATCGCCGTATGCTGTGCCCCGCGGATCCGCTGGATGCAGAAGGTGCACTTCTCCATCACACCGCGCACCCGGGTGACCACCTCGGGATTGAGCTGCAGGTTGAGCGGCTCCGGCCACGCCACGTCGGTGAACTTGAGCCAGTTGAAGTAGCGCACCTTGAACGGGCAGTTGTTGCTGCAGTAGCGCGTTCCGACGCAGCGATTGTAGACCTGGCCATTGAGGCCGTCGGGCGTGTGATACGACGCGTAGACCGGGCAGACCGGCTCGCACGGCGCCGCACCGCAGTGCTGGCACATGACCGGCGAGAAGCGCGCCTGGATCTGTTCGCCGTCGGTGCCGCCTTCCCAGTAGCGCTCGATCCGCATCCAGCTCATTTCGCGGCGCCGGAAAACCTGCTCCTCGCCGACCGTCGGGATGTTGTTCTCGGCGTAGCACGCCGTGACGCAGGCCGAACATCCGGTGCAGCGCGAGAGATCCACCGCCATCCCCCACTGCGGCATGTCGGTCGGCTCGTAATCGCCGACCTGGGTCTGCTCGATCTGCCGTTCGCGCCACCCTTCGAGCGCCTTCTGCTCGAGCTCCGGGTTCTCCTCGGCAAAGTTGCGCCCCGCGGCCTTGTACGATTCCTCCGGCGTCATCCCCTTGGCGGCGTAGGCCAGCGGCATCGTCTGGATGATGCCGCGTCCCAGCTGGCGCGGCATCCCGTCGACGCGAGCGACCTTGTGATAATCACCGGTGAGCGCCACGCTCACCTTGGTTGACAGATACGGCAGGAAGCCGTTGCCGTCGCCACCGCCAAGGAGCGCCAGCGGCGTCACACCGCGTCCCTTGGCGTAACGACCGTACTCGGTGTGCCCCAGACCGAGCGGCATCGCGAGCGTATCGGGACGGACGCCGGGATAGATGTACACCTGGGCGCGAAGTTTCCCGTGCGGCGACGACAGCTCCACGATCTCGCCTTCGCGCACGTCGATCTTCGCCGCGGTATCGGGGTGCATCTCGACCCACGACTGCCAGGTAATTTTGGTGATCGGATCGGGATTTTCGAGGAGCCACGGCTTGTTCGCTCCGCGGCCGTCGTGGTACTGCATCGACGGATACGGCATCAGGATGTAATCGCCCATGCCGTCAAACGCCGGCTTGGTGTACGACACGGCGGCGCCGGTTGCCTTGGGAGTCTCCACCGGTGCTGACGGTGCGAAGACACCACCCTTCCCGAGTGTCTCGCGCCAGCTGTCGTCAAAGCCGTTGGCGCCGAGTGTCTTCTGCCACTCGCCCTTGAGGTAGGCCTCGAAGGTCGGTGCGTTGAACGCGGCAGCGGCTCCGCCGATCGTCTTCGACGCCTTGAGCACGACGTCGCCGATATGCATTCCGTTGCGCACCGGCTCGACCACTGGCTGCATCAAGCCACGAACGCCGGCGCGCGGCATCAGGTCATCCCAGCGCTCGTACCCGTGCAGGCTTGGCAGGATCAGATCGCAAGCGGCGGCGGTTTCATCGAGGATAGCTGCCGTCGAGACCTTGAAGGGAACCTTGGCGAACGACGCGCCGAAGTTGCCGCCGCGCGGGAGGGTGTAGAGCGGATTGGAATCGTGAACCAGGACGACCTGGAACTCACCCTTTCCCATCCGCCCGAAGAGCGCCTCGACGCTGCCGTACCCTTCGCTCTCGGCGAGAGCCGCGCCGAATTTCACCGTCTGGCCGATGTTGCCGGCAACGTCGTTGAGAAGATTGACCGCTTCGCATAGCTCGATCGCACCGCGATGCTGGGCACCCACGCCGCCAGCAACGGCAAGCGACGGCGACGCGGCGGCGAACGCCTGCGCCAGCGCGGTGATCTTCTGTGCCGAGAGGCCGGTCTGCGACGCAACCTTGTCAGGCGCGTAGTCGGCGAGCGACGCCGCGGCACTGTTTCCCTTGCTCGACGCGATCACCTGTGCCATCGCGAGAGCTACCAGCGCCTCGGTCCCCGCCGGAACGCTCACCCACTCGTCAGAATTGGCGGCCGTGAGCGACATGCGCGGTCCGACGAAAACTGCCCGCGCCATGGTGCCGTCGTGGAAGCCGTGCGACGCGGCAAAGCCGCGCTGCTGCTCCACCGGTGAGCCCCAGGTCTCGAGATAGTCGGCGCCGAAGGAGACGATGTGCTTTGCCGCCGCGAAATCGTAGAGCGGAAGGTCGGTTCGTCCCCACGTTTTCTGGTTGGCGAGGCGCTCGGGCTCTCGGGAAAACGTCTGGTAATTGGTGATGAATCCGCCGACCGCGGAGGTCCACGCGGTCAGCAGCGACGAGAAGGTTGACGGGCCATATCCGTTGATCACCGCGAATTCGCCTTGCGCGGCGGCGACCTTGGCGGCAAAGCGCGCAATCGCGTCGTCCCACTTGATCGCATCCCACGTGCCCGCGGCGTTCTTCGCCATCGGCCCGGTGAGGCGATCGGGATTGTAGAGCCCCTGCAGACCCGCCTGGCCACGGGAACAGAGCGTCCCCGCATTGACCGGATGATCGGGATTCCCCTCGAGCTTGATCGGCCGTCCTTCGCGCGTCTTGACGTACACTCCACAGCCGCTGCTGCACTCGGCGCAGGTGCTGGCATACCAGGTCGGAATCCCGGGGACCTGATCTTCCGACTGCACCATGTAGGGGACCAGCTTCTGCACCTGCTCGGTGGAGCATCCACCAAGCACCGCGGCGCCCGCTCCCGCGGTGCCGAGCACCTTGAGGAATTGTCGCCGGTCGACGCCCGCACCTTCGGTTTGGCCCGCCATCGCGGCTCCGTCTTCGGGGATCCGAGTCGTCATCTCAGAAATGGCACTGACTGCAATCGCGGGACACCTTGCGCTCGATGTGGCAATTGATGCAGAAACCCATGTTGTTCACGTTGTTCACCTTGAACACCTGCGCCATGCGGGCCACATTGCCGTGACAGGTGGCACACGCCTGCGGGCCGAGCGCCTTGATGTGGAGCGAATGCGGGAAATGCACATGGCGTGCGAGGGTGTGGACGCGGACCCACTGCACCGGAGTCTTGCTCTGCCACGCGACGTTGAGCTTGGCGATCTCGGCCTTGTTCTGCGGCGTGCTGCCGGTCACGTACAGGAAATGGCACCCCATGCACGTCTGCATGCTGGGAATCCCCGGCTCGTTGGAGACGCCCACCGTGTAGTGGCAGTACTGGCATTGCATCTGATTCCGGCCGACGTGGATGTCGTGGCGGAAGAAGATCGGCTGGCGCGGGCCTTTGAGCGACGCGGGGTCGACGGCGGCGACGACCGGCTTTCCTGCCGTGGTCTGCTGGGCACTACCGCGGCGGAAGAGAGTCAGAGTCGCCACCGCAGCGATCGCCAGGACACCAAGTCCCAGGAAGAGCCGTTTTCGCATATCGCTCGACCACCCACGCAGTTGGGAGAGCCGAAAAAGTAGTGGAAGGCCGGAGACGGTTCAACCGTGGCACGATTCCGTGTCGGTCATCCGTCTCGGCGCCGTCTCAGAACATGGCCGATTTCAAGCCCGATCGCGCGCAGCAGCGCCGCTTCGCGCGCGTCGGGATCGGCGCGGAAGACGATTTCGCGAAAGGTCCGCATGACCAGCTCGGGCTGGCGAGTCTTGAAGAACTCGATTTCGCGCAACGCCGTGTGCCACGTGGCGAAGAGCGCGTCGATCTGCGCCTGTGTGGCCGGCTCCGCCGTGTGGCGCGGCGCCTTGAAGGGAAGCTCATCGCCGCCACGCGCCACCCAGAGTTCGTAGCAGTAGACCGCCACCGCCTGCGCCAGGTTGAGCGAGTTGTACCGCGGATTGGCGCTGATCGTCACCAGAGCGTTGCACCGGTCGAGCTCGCCGTTGCTGAGTCCCTTGTCCTCGCGACCGGCGAGAATCCCAACCCGGCCCGATCCGCTCCGCTCGATCAGCTCGACCGCGCCGGCGCGCGCCCGCACCACGGTCCGCTTGGCGGTCCGCTCGCGGCCGGTGAGCGCATGCACGCAGGTGAGATCGGCGAAGGCGTCTTCGAGAGTGTCGTGAATCGTCATCCGGTCGAGGAGATCGGCGGTGTTGTGCGCCACGCCTTCGATACGGTAGAGATCGACTTCGCATTCGGGCGCGACGAGACGCACGGTATCGAGCCCGAAGTTCTTGGCGATCCGGATGCACGAGGCCAGGTTGACGAGATCCTGCACGGCAACCAGCACCAGGACTGGTGGCTGAGCCGCCTCCGCGTCGCTCACCCGCGCAGCTCGATCCCTGCCGCCTCTTCGGCGTCGCGGATCGGGTCGAGATAGTCGGCCGATTCACCCAGCCGCTCGCGAAGCCCTCGCATCCGCTCGCGCGCCTCGGCGAGCACCGGATGCGGAACGCCCATCTCACTGGCCAGCGCCTCAGCGATACCGATGTCCTTTTCCAGCAGTGCCAGGCGGAAGAGCGGCGGCCACGTTCCCGACAGAACCCGCTCGGGAATCAGCGCTTCGCTGACAAATGAACGCCCGCTCGACGCGTTGAGCACCTCGACCATCGCCCGCGGCGCCAGTCCCGACCGAGCCAGCGTCACCAGCCCCTCGGCGAGGGCAAGGATGTGCACCGCGAGGAGCCCGTTATTGACTGCCTTCATCGCATGGCCGGCGCCGACCGGTCCCAGCTGCACAACCTTTCCCGCAAACGGCGCCACGATCGCGCGCGCGCGCTCCACCGCCGCCGGATCGCCGCCGCACATCACCGTCAGGCGCCCTTCGCGGGCCAACGGCGGTCCGCCACTCACCGGAGCGTCGACGAACGCCACGCCGCGCGCGCCGAGTCGCGCCGCGACCTGGCGCGACGTGGCCGGATCGCCCGACGTGCAGTCGACGAGGATCGCGCCCTTGATGAATCCGGCGAGGAGTCCGTCGTCTCCATCGACAACCGCGCTCACATCCGCCGAGGTCGGGAGGCAGGTGATCACAGCGTCGGTGCCAGCGGCGAGTTCGCGCGGCGTCCGAGCCACCTGCACACCGGCGTGATCGGCGGCAAAGCGATCGGCGCGCGCGCGGGTGCGGTTCCACACCGTGAGTTCGTGACTGGCGGCACACCGCGCCGCCATCGGCGCCCCGATCGCGCCCAGCCCGGCAAATCCGACACGCATGACTATTCTCCGTTGAGTCGGATAGAATCTAGGGGCACGGATGTCCTCCCGAGCCGAAGGTGACGGATCGGCCCAACATCAGGCGATCCCTCGCCTTCGCCCCGCGATGACAATGTCGGAGGCCCACCCTGTCCACCCGCTTCATGCATGTCGATCTCGACGCATTCTTCGTCGAGGTCTGCCGTCAGCACCAGCCCGAGCTGCGAGAGGTCGACCTCCTGATCGTCGGCGGGCGCCGCGAGTCACGCGGCGTGGTACAATCCGCGAGCTACGGGGCCCGCAAGTTCGGCGTCCGAAGCGGCATGCCGATCGGACAGGCGGCGCGCCTCTGTCCCGACGCGACCTTCGTGCGTGGCGAGTTCACCCATTACCGCACTGCCTCACGGGCCGTGCAGCAGGTCATCCGCCGGCACGCTCCGGTTGCGGTGATGACCGGCCTCGACGAGGGATACCTCGACTTCGCCGGCACCGATCTGCTCTTCCCGGTCTCGCTCCTCGATCAGGCCGAGGTGATCCGTAACGAGATCAGCGAAGCCAGCGGGCTGAGCTGCTCGATTGGCATCGGACCGAACCGGATGATTGCCAAGATTGCGAGTGACTACGCCAAACCCCGCGCGATCTGCGAAGTCCGCCCGGGGTGGGAGCGCGCCTTCGTCGCCGGACTCACCCTGGCGGCACTCCCCGGGATTGGCCCACGGACCGCCGCCCGGCTCGCCGAGCGCGGCCTGGTTGACGTCGCGCAGATCCAGGCGATGCCGCCTGACGATCTCGCGAGGCTGGTCGGACGCGACGAAGCGCTTTGGCTCGCACGTCGCGCAGACGGACGCGGTGGCACCGCACTCAGGGCGCATGACCTTCCCAAGTCGGTGAGCCGCGAGACGACCTTCAATCGCGATATCTCGTCGCTCGACGAACTCGATCGTGTTTTGCTGGTCCTCACATCTCGAGTCGCCAATCAGCTTCGCGAAGAAGGGCTCGTCGCACGAACCGTGGTCCTCAAGCTCCGTCACGGCGATTTCGTCACCGTCACGCGCCGCCGCACGCTCGACACCCCAACTGCACTCGACGCCGAGCTCCTCATTCCCGCGCGCGCCTTGATGGAACCGGCCTTCGCCGCGGCGCGGGCACGCCGCCAGGGGGTGCGCCTTCTTGGCATCGCCGCCACCGGTCTTGCGCCGAGCGACGTGGGCGACCTCTTCGAAGCCCCGGCCCGGCTGCGCCAGCGCGAACTCACGAGCGCCGTCGACCGGGTCCGGGCGCGATTCGGATTCGACGCGGTGCACAGCGGGAGAGTCCGGCCCAGGGACCGCGACCGGAAGTAGCTTTCATGCGGTGGTAGTTGTTTGGAGCGGGTCCGGCACCAACCCAGAACGGAGCCTACGATGGCCACTGCCGAAGGCCGCACTGTCCCCTTCACCGGCCCGGAAGCGATCGACGCCGCAGTCCTGGAGACCTTCCCTTACGACGGCCCTGTCCAGGAGATTGTGACCACCACCCGCGAATTCAGCGCAGTGTGCCCATTCAGCGGCCTTCCGGATCTCGCGGATCTCACCGTTCGCTACATCCCGGGCGATTGCTGCATCGAGCTGAAGAGTCTCAAGTACTACATCATGAGCTACCGGAACGTCGGGATCTTTCAGGAACACGCCACCGCGCGGGTCGCCGAAGACCTCCAGCGCGTCCTCGGTGCCCGGTCGCTCACGGTGACCACAGTGTACAACGTGCGTGGCGGATTCGAAACGACGTGCAGCGTGACGCTTCCCGCAACCACGCCGTGAGGGATCGTGGTCTCCGCCGCGAACCCGGTCCATTCCGCCGACGACGCCCGCGCCACCGCCGAGGCCGCACGTGAAAAGGAGTGGCTGAGCCCGAGCTACGTTCGCGCGCTCTTTGAAGGCCGTCTCCTCTTCTCGCTGATCGATCCGTTCCCGGCGCCCGACCCGGCCGACACGGCACGTGCAGCGCCCTTTCTCGAAGCCCTCGAACACTTTCTCACCACCCGCGTCGATCCCGACCGGATCGACCGCGAAGGGCGCATCCCCGACGACGTGATCGAGGGGCTCCGCGCGCTCGGTGCATTCGGGATCAAGCTTCCCGTCGAATACGGCGGCCTCGGCCTCTCGCAGCTGTCGTACACCCACGCGATCGCGCTGGTCACGTCGTGGGATGGATCGCTCACCGCACTCCTCTCGGCATCGCAGTCGATCGGCGTGAGCGTCCCGCTACAGCTCTTCGGCACCGACGCGCAGCGCGCTCGCTATCTCCCGCGGATTGCGAAAGGCGCCATCTCGGCGTTCGCGTTGACGGAAGTTGCAGTCGGATCGGACCCCGCCGGCATCTCGACTCACGCTGAACTCGAGGCAGATGGTGCGCACTGGATCCTCAATGGCGAAAAGCTCTGGTGCACCAACGGGCCGATCGCCGAATTGATTGTCATAATGGCGCGCACCGGGAGCCGCATCACGGCATTCATCGTCGAGGCCGACTGGCCCGGTGTCGAAGTGGTGCACCGCCTGCGCTTCATGGGGCTGCACGGAATGCAGAACGGCGTGTTGCGATTCACCAATGTGCGCGTCCCGGCGGAGAACGTGATCTGGGGCGAAGGCAAAGGGTTGAAGCTGGCGCTCACCACGCTCAACACCGGGCGCCTCACCCTTCCGGCCTCGTGCGCGGCTGGCGCCAAGCGGGCGCTGTGGATCACCCGACGATGGGCCAGTGAACGCGTGCAATGGGGAAAGCCGATCGGCCAGCACGATGGGATTGCGCAGAAGATCGGGGCAATGGCAGCGGATACGTTCGCAATGGACGCCGTCTCCGATCTCGCCTCGAGTCTTGCCGACCGCGGCCACACCGATATCCGGCTCGAAGCGGCGGTGGCCAAGCTGTGGAACTCGGAGGTCGGTTTCAGAATCATCGACGACTGCCTGCAGATCCGCGGTGGCCGCGGCTACGAAACGGCGGAGTCGCTGCGCCTGCGGGGCGAACGACCCGATCCGGTCGAGCGGATGTCGCGTGACTATCGCATCAATCGGATCTTCGAGGGATCGAGCGAGATCATGCGGCTCTTCATCGCGCGCGAAGCGCTCGACACCCATCTTCGCGTCGCGGGCGACCTGATCAATCCGAAGGCGCCGCGATCCGCGCGCCTGCGGGCGCTGTTGCGATCGTTCGTCTTCTACGCCGGTTGGTATCCACGCCAATGGCTGGGATGGGGACGCTGGCCCCGCTACTCGGGTGCCGGACGCCTCGCGCCCTCGCTCCGATTTGTCGAACGGCGATCGCGGAAACTGGCGCGCACCCTCTTCCATGCAATGCTGCGCTGGGGCCCGGGACTCGAGCGCAAGCAGGCGATCCTCTTCCGACTGGTCGACGCTGGCGCTGAGCTCTTCGCGATGAGCGCGGCGATCTCCCGCGCCGCGGCCCTGTCACGCAGCGGCGATTCGAATGCCGTCGACCTCGCACTCCTCTTCTGCCGACACGCTGGTCGGCGCGTCGACCTCTGCCTCGACGGGATCAATCACAACGACGACAAGGCGACGCACGATCTCGCGCAGCGAGTCCTCAACGGCGAATTTGCGTGGCTCGAATCGGGTATTGTGACGGATCCAACGGCGGCGGTGCCGGCGAAGTAGCTCGCCACGATTTACTCCAGCGATCAACCACCGAGCCGCTGGGCGATCGTTCGCCGCCGGGGCACATCCTCTCCACCGGCGTCGAACCACTCGGCCGGCCACGACGACGTTCCGTCGCGAGCCCCGGCCAGCGCGCCGAGCAGCGCGCCTGCCACCGGACCGACGCCAGCCAGGGGAAGATTGGCGAGAGCGTCGACGCTGTGCGAATGCCGCTCCAATGCCCCCAGCGCCCAAGCGGCAACCGCTGCGGGGTCGGGGTTCAACCCCGTCGGAGTGGCTGGTACCAGGTGGCGATCGCGCGCGACGGCGCGGAAGGTGTCGACCAGATCCGCCGGGGCGTCGTTGGCGCGGAGGAGGGTCACTGCTTCGGGGACGGCGTCGCGACGGCCCTCCAGGAATGCCGCGGCCGCGACCACGACTGCGACGGCAACGAGGCCAGTCGTCGGGCGCGGATCGAGCATCCGGGCCACGTGGAACGTCCCCGAGACCATGGCGCGAGGCGATGCCGCGGCCAGGGCCGCCGGCAGCGCTGCGGCCACCACCGCAACACTCGCCTGCGGCAACTGATCGGTCGGGGCGTCGAACTCGGCCAGGTGCTGGAGGGCCAGACCCAACATCGGATCGGCGTCGAGGCCGTCGTCGCGGTGCCACGCTACCCAACGTTGTCCCAGGCGTCTCAGATCGACACCGCCAGCCAGGAGCTCGTCGAGGAGCGGGTCGGCAAGCGCGATCGGCGCTCGGCGCCGCCCGCTCGGAGCCGGTCCGCCCGCCGCCAGCGCCGCACCGATGGCGGCTCCCACGAGGAACCCTTCGCGTCGCGAGTGGGCGGCGATCGCCGGGTCGTCATCGGGTCGTGACATCGCGGGAACATAAGGCGGCGCCCGGCCACGGCGCGTATATCTTCCACCGCGTCAAACGATGTTTCGCACGACCCGAGCGGGAGGCGGACCTGTGGCTGGCGATACCCTGACCATCACCGACAATCGGACCGGGAAGAGCTTCGAAGTCCCGATCAACGACGACACTATTCGCGCCCTCGACCTGCGGCAGATCAAGGTCAAGGACGACGACTTCGGGATGATGACTTACGACCCGGCGTTCATGAACACCGCCGCGTGTCGCAGCGCCATCACCTATATCGACGGCGACCGCGGCATACTGCGCTATCGCGGCTACCCGATCGAACAGATTGCCGAGAAGGCGACCTTTCTCGAAGTCGCCTATCTGCTCAACAACGGCGAGCTTCCCAAACGGGCCGAGCTCGACAAGTGGACCGCCGACATCAAGTACCACACCTACGTCCACACCAACATCATCAAGTTCCTCGAGGGATACCGCTACGACGCGCACCCGATGGGGATGCTCCTCGGCGTGGTGGGCGGGCTGTCGACCTTCTACCCCGACGCGAAGGACATCGAGGACCCGGAGAATCGTTATGTGCAGCGGGTTCGCCTCCTCGCCAAGCTGCCAACCCTCGCGGCATTCATCTTCCGGCACTCGCGCGGGCTACCCTATGAGTTCCCGCGCAACGACCTGAGCTACGTCGGCAACTACGTCAACATGATGTTCTCGATCGGCGGGAAGCACGAACCCAACCCGGTGCTGCAGCGCGCGCTCGAGATCTTGTTGATCCTCCACGCCGATCACGAGCAGAACTGCTCGACCAGCGCGGTCCGCGCCGTCGGCTCATCGGGCGTTGACCCGTTCTCGGCGGTGTCGGCAGGAATCGCCGCCCTCTACGGCCCGCTCCATGGCGGCGCCAATGAGGCCGTCCTGCGGATGCTCGACGAGATCGGCACCAAGGACAGGATTCCGGCCTTCATCGAAAGCGTGAAGGCCGGGCACGGCCGTCTGATGGGTTTCGGCCACCGCGTCTACAAGTCGTACGATCCACGCGCCAAGCTCATCAAGAAGGTCGCCGACGACGTCTTCGCGCAGACCGGGCTCAACAAGAAGCTCGAGATCGCCCTCGAACTCGAGCGCATCGCGCTGAGCGACGATTACTTCATCAAGCGGAAGCTCTATCCCAACGTCGATTTCTATTCGGGATTGATCTACCAGGCGATGGGCTATCCCACGGATTACTTCACCGTGATCTTTGCCCTCGGACGCCTCCCGGGATGGCTGGCGCAGTGGGAAGAGATGATCAACGACAAGGAACAGAAGATCGCGCGGCCCAGGCAGATCTACACCGGCGCGGCGGAGCGCCCGTTCGTGCCGATGGAGAAGCGAAAGTAGCCGTCGCACAATTTTGATCCATGACTAGTGCAGCGAACGAGGGACCGACGCACGGTGAGTCGGTCCCTCGTTCGCGCCAGGGACAGCTCCGCGACCTGCGCCATGGCAGTTCTCCCGAGCCACGCAGCCGCTTCACCGCCCGCGCACGATTGTCCTCCTGAGCGACGCAGCCGCTCCGCGGGTGCGGAGTCGACGGAACCCTTGACATCCGACAATACCCGGTCTTATTGTCGAACGTCATAGCATCACGGAACTGCCATGCCGAAACCCGCTGATCTCCTCCAGGGCACCCTGGACCTGCTGGTCCTCAAGGCCCTCCTCCTTGGACCGCTGCATGGCTGGGCGATCTCCAAGCGCCTCCGCGCGCTGTCCAGCGACGTGCTCAACGTCGGCCAGGGAAGTCTCTACCCGGCGCTGTATCATCTCGAAGACGATGGCTGGATCTCCGCCGAATGGGGCACGAGCCTCGAAGGACGGCGCGCCAGGATCTACACCCTCACGCCACTGGGGAGAAAGCAGCTCGCCGCCGAACGGTCGGCGTGGCGCCCCTTCTCCGCCGCGGTCGATCAGGTCCTGCAGGCCAACTGACACTGCGAGGCGGCCGATGCCGAACTTTTCCGCTCGAATCATGCGGCGCTTCCGGGCGCTCTTCCGTGCCGATGTGGTCGATGCGGACCTGAGCGATGAGATCCGCCTGCACGTCGATCTCGAGGCCGACGAATTGGTCCGCACCGAAGGCCTCGCAACGGCCGAAGCGCGCCGCCGCGCGCTTGCGGCGTTCGGCGGCGTCGGACGATATCGCGAAGAACATCGCGACGCGCGCGGCGTCCGGTGGATCGAACAGCGACTGCAGGATCTCCGGTACGCGCTCCGCGGCCTCCGCAATCGCCCGGCGTTCACCTTCGCCGTGGTCGTCACGCTCGCCCTCGGCATCGGCGCCAACGCGGCGATGTTCTCGATCGTCGACCGCCTGCTTTTTCGCGCCCCGCCGATGATGCGCCATCCGGCGCTCACACATCGCGTCGTGATGTCAACGTACGATCGCGGCGAGGAGGATCAGGCGACGTATATCCCCTATGCCCGCTTCCTCGATCTCACGCGTGACACGCATTCGTTTTCCCGCACCGCGCTCTTCACCGAGGTGGAGCTTGCCGTCGGCCCGGCGTCCGACGCGCGCGAAATGCAGGTCGGCGTGGTGACGCCGGGATTCTTCTCCTTCTTCAAGGCGCGGCCGGTGATCGGGCGCTATTTCACCGACGCCGAGAACGCCCCGCCGCGCGGGAGTCCGGTGGCGGTGCTCAGTTACGGCTTCTGGGAATCGCATTTCGGCGCAGGACACAATGTCGTCGGCGAACAGCTGCAGATCGGCGCCACGATCTTCACCGTGATCGGAGTGGCGCCACATGACTTCGTGGGGCTGTGGAGCGATTCGCCGCCGGTAGTGTATATCCCGGCGGCCGTTCGTGGCGGCGAACGGGCCACAGGCTTGCCGGCCAGCGAGTCGTGGTGGACGACGTACCACTGGACCTGGGCGCAGATGATCGCCGAGCGGAAACCCGGCGTCACGATGGCACAGGCGAACGCCGACCTGTCGCAGGCCTTCGTGCGCAGCTACCAGCAGGAGCTGGTGGGGAGTCCTCATCAACAACCACTCGCCATCGCGAAGCCGCATGCGTGGGCCGCGTCGATTCTGAGCAACCGCGGACCGAATGAATCGAGCCTCGCCAAGGTGGCCACGTGGATCGGCGGTGTCACGCTGATTGTCTGGCTGATTGCCTGCGCCAACGTCGCCAACCTCCTCCTGGCGCGCGCGCTGCAGCGCCGCCGGGAGATCGCGGTGCGCCTGGCCCTGGGCGTGACCCGCAGCCGCCTCGCAGCGCAACTGATCACTGAGAGCATGCTCCTGGCGCTCCTCGGCGGGGTAAGCGGCGTGGCGATCGCGCAATGGGGTGGCGCGATCCTCCGCACGCGGTTCCTCTCGAAGACAACCACCGCGACGGTGATGACCGATCCGCGCACGCTGATCTACGCCGGTCTTGCGGCCCTTGTCGCAGGCCTCCTCACTGGCCTGGCGCCGCTGCTGCAGACGCGTCGGATGGATCTCAATCGCGACCTCAAGTCGGGGGCGCGCGAAGGGAGTTATCAGCGGTCTGGCATTCGGGCCGCGCTGCTGATCGTGCAGGGCACGCTCTCGGTGGTGCTGCTCGCCGGGGCGGGGCTCTTCGTCCGCTCGCTGCGACATGTCAAGGCAGTGCCGCTCGGCTACGAGCCGCAACACGTGCTGATCGTTGAAACCAACATGCGCGGCACGCGCATCGACAGTGCGCGCAGTAAGGCGCTCGTCGATCAGCTCTACCGCGGTGTCGCCGGCGTTCCCGGCGTCATCAGCGCGTCGCGGCAACTCACCATGCCGTTCGAGAGCATGTGGAGCCTGGGACTCACCGTGGCGGGCATCGATTCGGTCGACAAGCTCGGCCGGTTCGATCTCGATGCCGTCTCGCCGACCTATTTCACCACGATGGGGACGCGAATCCTCAAGGGGCGCGGCATCACGAAGGACGACGGCGCCGGCGCTCCACCGGCGATGGTGGTCAGCCAGGCGATGGCGACGAAGCTGTGGCCGCATGCCGAGCCGATCGGGCAATGCGTGCGGGTCGGCGAGGACACCGTGCCATGCACCTATGTGGTGGGCGTCGCGGAGAACATCAAGGACCAGGATCTCGGCAGCGATGACGCCGGGCTCTTCTACTATCTGTCGGCGGAGCAGTTCCATCCCGATCAGGGCGGGCTCTTTGTCCGGGTGCACGGCGATCCCGACCAGATGAAGGAGCCGATCCGGCGCGCGCTCCAGAAATACCTGCCGGGTTCGGCGTACGTCACCGTGACACCGATTCGCGACATCATCGGCGAGCAGACGCAGCCGTGGCAGCTCGGCGCCTCGATGTTCGTGATCTTCGGGGCGCTGGCGCTGGTCCTCGCGGCGATCGGGCTCTACAGCGTGATCTCGTTCAACGTGGGCCAGCGGCTCCACGAGCTTGCCGTGCGCGTCGCACTCGGCGCCACGGGACGGGACATCGCGCGCCACGTCATGACTGGCGGCTTGCAGCTCGCGGCGATCGGCGTGGTTTGTGGCGTGGCACTGGTGCTCGCGTCGGGGCACTGGGTTGAACCGCTCCTGTTCGCTGAATCGCCGCGCGACCCCACGATCCTCGGCCTGGTCGCGGCGGTGCTGCTGGCAGTGGCGGCGCTGGCGAGCTTCATCCCGGCGCGCCGAGCGGCGCAAGTCGATCCGATGCGGGCGTTACGGGGGGAATAAGGGCGGGGCGCCGCACCCGGCCTCAGCGTCGCAATGACTTACGAACGACGATCATTCCGGCGGAGCCGCGACAGCACCTCGTTGAAGAATCCGCCGTAGTTGAGGAGGTTACGCCAGACGGAGATCCGGGTTCCGTCTCGCCCGATGAAATCGACCCGCCGGAGCTTCGCTGTCGTCCGAACCACGACAAGATCGGGCCGCGGAATGTGCAGCCGACCGCCCCGACGGCGTACCGCAGTCATCCCGTCGGCATCTACCGTGATGACCGTGCCGATCCATTTCAGCATCCACCTCGCGACGAACGCGGGAAAGCCGAAGAACAGCGCCAACCCGAAGAGCGTCCAGCCATCAGCCGGGTCGGTGGCCTGGTGGCGAAGCAGTGGTAGCAACGACCCGGCCGCAAAGATCCAGGCGAACCAGAAGACAACTTCGAAATAGCTCGCCGAGTGGCGGGGATAGGAAAATGAGATCTTCGGCGGCGGATCGTCGGCTGTCTCGGCCGATTCGACCAGACCGTCCGGCGTCGCTGCCATATCCGCGCGCAGTGATCCAGGTTCGACTGCGGACCCCAACATCATCTGATTCCGCTGCCGCCGGTCCTGCACCCGCTGATCGATCTCCAGCACGGCCCACGCCATCAGAAAGAAGCCTGTAACGGCGATGTCTGGATTGTCGAAGGCATGCGGCGCACCGACTTTCCCGCTTTACCTTCTCTCGTCTCTCGTCTTACTCCGGCAGATCCCCTTCCAGGTACGTATATCCTTCCAGTCCCGCCACGTAATCCGCGATGAACCCGTTGGCCTCCTGCCGCGACAGCCCGGCCGCGCGGCCCACCTTCCGGCGGAAAGTCGCCAGCAGGTCCGACGCGTGGAACTGCACGTAGGTCAGCACCTCGGTCACCGTGTCGCCGTGGACCAGGTCGGTGATCTCGTAGCCATCATCCTTGAGCCGGACGTGCACCGCGTTGGTATCGCCGAAAAGATTGTGCAGGTCGCCGAGAATCTCCTGATACGCTCCGGTGAGGAAGATGCCCAGGATGTACGGTTCGTTCTCGCGCCACGGATGCAGTTCGAGCGACGGCTTCCCCTTTCTCCCGCCGGCAAATCGATCGATCACGCCGTCGGAATCGCAAGTCACGTCCTGGATCGTCCCGCGGCGTGACGGCGCCTCCAGCAAGCGATGG
>DASYAK010000039.1:0-17723 GCA_036501385.1 Gemmatimonadales bacterium
TCGGCATGGATCGCGGACTACAATGCCGTCGCGCCGCACTCGGCGCTCGGCTATCAGTCACCCCAGCAGTATCGCCGCAGTCGGTCCAGCGTAGGTCTCACATGCTAGCCCAAACTGCCTCACGAAATGGGGTACAGAGCAGCGTCCCTCATCCTTTTCGTCCCCACATACGGCGGATTCCCGACGATAAAATCCGCCTTCGGCCACTCCGCCGGCCGCGGATTCACGTACTCCATATATGGAAGCTTCGCGTTCGGATCGGGAATCAGCTCTCCGGTCACCGGACTTGTGATTCGCCGCGTCGGATCGGGGCGATCCTTCTCCGGTCGATGCACGATCCTGTCCCACGCCAGAATCGCGTCGCGGCACTCGATCGTCCCAGTATCCTCAAGAATCGGATCGGGCGGCGTCCGTCCTCCATGCACCTCGCGCCAGAACTGGTGATAACCAATCCACAACGTCAACTCGGCGATCTCGCGCGCCCACGGCTTGATCTCGATCCCGTGGAACTGCCGAGGGTGCACTTCTTCCAGAATCGCTTCCTTCTGCTCGCGGCCACCGACGCGTTCGATCTCGTGGATCACCTCCAGTTCGATCCGCTTGACCGCCGCCATCGTGACATAGAGGAAGTTGCCGCTGCCGCAGGCGGGATCGAGGAACGACAGTCCGCGCAGCCAGGCATGAAATTCCCGCAACTGCTTGACCGCCGCGTCGCGGTTCCTCTTTGTCCCCGATTCTTCGAGCTGCACTACCGCCGCCGTCACCGCGGTCCACCGTTCGCGGATCGGCTCGACGACGGTTGGCTCAACCAGTCGCTCGATATACTCGCGCGGCGTGTACTCGGCGCCGAGCCGGTGGCGCTCCACCGGATCGAGGGCGCGGACCAGGAGAGTGCCAAAGATCGACGGCTCGACCGCCGACCAGTCGAATTGCGCCGCCTCGATGAGGAGCGCCACATCGGCCGGCTCCAGCGGCAGCGCTTCGACGGTCTTGAAGAAGTGCCCATTGAAGCGGTGCAGCAGCTCGGCGCCGAACATCCCGCCCTGGTCCATCGTGGTCCAGAGGCTGGTGAGCACCTGTGCGACGCGCGCGGGATCGCCCGACGAGCGCGCCGTCTCGAGCGTGCGCTTGAAGAGATCCTTGGGCAGCAGGTCGACGTCTTCGGCGAAGAAGCAGAAGACGCAGCGCATCAGGAAGCGCGCGACGCGCTCGGCGTCGATGCCGCGCCGCTCGAACGTCGCCGAGAGTGTCGCCAGTTGGGCGGCAATCTCCTGGGTCACGGCCTGCGCCCGGCCGCGCGGATCGCGCGCCCCAGGATTGTTGAAGACGTCGCGCAGCAGCGCGATGTCGTCGGGGCGCTCGTGCAGCGTGGCAAGTGCGATGCGGCGGCCGGCCGCGAAATCGCCGAATGAGCCATTCCACCGGTCCCAGATGATGAGGGTTCCGGGGACATCTACCACGATCAGGTACGGGGGAAGGGATCCGATTGACGCGACATAGGAGCGAACCTGGCCGTACGCGCGGCGGAGTGCCGCGTCATTGGTGAGCCTGGTATTGGTTCGCTTTGCCTCGATCGCGACGTGCCCGCCTTTCCAGTAGTCGATGTAGTTGGTCCCCTCCCGGCCGTCGTCGCGGTCAATGACGCCGATGGGGCGTTCGAATTGATCGTCGCTGGTGGGTGGGGAACCGGGCGCTGCGACATCGAGGGCGGCGCAGAACTCGATCAGCCAGGGCTGAAACGAGGCGCGCTCGCTGGCGGTGGTCGCGGTCCACCTGTCAAAGACCCCGCGCACGGCGGTGGTGATGTCGGGCGGGATTGTCGGGGGCATCGGGTATCAGGATGGCGGGGAGGCGCGGGGAAGGGAAGGGCGAGGGGCATGGCGATGACCGGGCGCCGGGACTTGCCGCAATCCATTGGTATGACGTAACATCATACCAGGAGGAAGCCATGGCCAAGGCCAAGATTGCCGTCACGCTCGATGGTCCGGTGTTGACGCGCCTCGATCGAGTGGTGCATGAGGGCTTGTTTCCCAACCGCAGTCAGGCGATCGAAGCGGCTGTCATGGAGAAACTCGAGCGGCTGGAGCATCGCCGGCTCGCGGTCGAATGTGCCAAACTCGATCCAGCGGCGGAGCAGGCGCTGGCGGATCAAGGTCTCGGCGCAGACTCGGACGCATGGCCCGCATACTAAGAGGTGAGATCCGCTGGGCCGATCTCGACCCCACGCGAGGTCGGGAACAAGCTGGCATGCGGCCAGTGCTGATCCTCAGCCAGGATGTATTCAACGAACGGTCGGGCACAGTCATCGCGATGGCGCTGACAAGCCAGCCGCAGCGAGCCGGGTTTCCGCTGACTTTCGAACTGACCTCCTCCGCGTTACCCAGGCAGTCGTGGGTCAAGATCAGTCAGATCCGTACGCTCTCGGTGGAGCGGATCGGAAAACGGCTCGCGAACATGTCGGCGGAGGAGCTGGCGGTCGTCGTCGAAGGTCTGAACGAGATCATCGGGGTCTGACCCGCGCTTGCCGTAGACGGCGGCGGAGCAACGATGGCTCCGGCTTCAACCTGCCTGCTCTCCTTGATACAGGTGGACCATTAGCCGATAATGTCCCACCCAACTCGGGCTATTTCGTCCCCAGTTTGCGTAATTGGAACGGCGTAACGAACCGGGGCACAGCGTAGTTTTCCCTTGTGAATATTCCCACGAGCAAGGTCAAGGCCCCCATGGCCTACACGATCGAAGACGATATCGCGGCGTACCGTGCGATGCGAGTTGACCTTGAGACTCGGTTCATGGGCAAGTGGGTGCTGTTTCATGAGTGCAAATTTTTCGGGGCTTACGATTCGTTCGATGAGGCAGCCGGAGAGGCGGTCCGCGCATTCGGTCGCGGCCCGTACCTCATTCAGCAAGTCGGAGCGCCACCATTGACCCTTCCGGCGTCGGTCATGTTCCAATCCACTGGTGGCTAGTTGCGAATGCGGGTTCTCGGACGTACCTGGCGGAGCCACAGGGCAAAGCCCTGCTGACGAGTCAGGGACCGACGCTCCTTGTCGACATCGGCTTTGATCCGGCCTATACAGCTAGTTACACGACTGCTCCTGTTGCGGGCATAACGGCCGTAAAGGCATTAGTTGACTCGGGCGCCACGGAGAGCTGCATTGACAGCCTGCTCGCCGTACTGCTGAATCTTCCCATCATCAACCGGATCAAGATCGCTGGCGTTGGCGGAGAGCAGGAAGTGAACATGCACCTCGCCCAGATTTACGTGCCAGCCCTGCAATTCACTGTGTACGGGTCATTCGCCGGCGTCCACCTGGTCGCTGGCGGCCAGATCCATCAAGCCTTGATCGGGCGGACCTTTCTGCAGCACGTCAGGATGGTCTACGATGGTCAATCAGGTAAGGTCACCATCAGTCGATGACGACTCGGCCACGAAGCAAGCAAAGTCAGCCGCCAATTGGTTGAACTTCGCGAACCTGCTTCGCTGCGCATGCGGCGATGGATTGTCGTTGCGGCGCCCATCATCGTGGCGATCGTGCTCGTCTGGGCCAGCCAGCGCCGAAACTCGGCAGTGTCCGCCGCGTTGTGCGCGGCTCGTTACCAGTCCGCTCACACAGCTGCAGATACTGCGGCAATTGATCGCGCGCGCCTCGGCGTTGATGGAAGGGATCAGGCTGAGCCGCTCACCTGCGGCCAACTGCGGGTGCATCGATAAACGTCTAGAGCCGAGCCCTGAGGCTGCAGGCCGGCCGAAGCCCGCATGGCCTCATCTGGCGACACCCGGTGATTGCTGAACCACGCACCGTTGGTCTGCGCGCGGTGTTCGTGAGGGTGCAGGGATAGGTGAAGCGGGTCAACGGCTGTCACGGAACCCGATGCCCCGCCTTGTCGAGCTGGACGACCGGTCCGACTCCCGCAGCCTTGAGCGGTGCGAGCACCTTGGCGCCGTCGCCGACCACGAGGATCACCAGGTGATCGGGATCGAGATATTGCCGCGCGGTGTTCGCAATGTCGGCCGCCGAGGTCGCGTTGACCTTCGCGATGTACTCGCTCCACCAGTTGACCGGCAGGTCCTCGTCTACCACTCGGGACACCACGCTCAGCACGCCGGCAGTCGACTCCAGCCGAACTGGAAGTGACAGCGTGAGGGCGTTCTTCGCCGCCCGCAGTTCGGCCGGCGTGACCGGGCGCGTGCCGGTCATGCCGCGAATCTCCTTCATCGCCTCGATCACCGCGCTATCGGTTTTTTCGCGCGTCACCGATCCGGCCGCAACGAACGGTCCGGGCCCCTTGACCCAGTTGATCCGTGAACTGAAGCCGTAGCTGTACCCGTGCGCTTCGCGGATGTTGGCGCTCAGGCGAGACTGCAGTGCACCGCCCAGCACATAGTTCGCCATGTCGATCTGCGCCATGTCCGGGCCGAAGGCCGGTGCCACCGCTCGCGCGAGGTAGAGGTAGGACTGTGGCTTGTTGGCCATGTCGACCAGGTAAACGGTCGTCGCCGGAAGCGCCGGAGCCGCGGGGTACTGGAACGCCACCCTGGGCCCCTGGTTCGACCATCCCTTGAAGGCGCGCTCCATCGCCGCGCGTGCCTGCGCGCGAGTCATATCGCCGACGACATACACCGTCGCGTTGACGGGGACGAAAACCTCCGCGGCGAGGTGGGCCACGTCGTCCCGCGACACGCCCTTCAAGTCATCGGCATTGACCACGTGCCCGTACGGCTGGTCGCCGTAGACGAGTCCCGGGCCGACCTCGCCCGCCACCGTCACCACATTGTCCTGGGCCCGCTCGTAGGACGAAAGCGCCTGCCCGCGAAGGCGCTCAAGTGCCGCAGCCGGATAGGTGGAATGGAGCATCATGTCCATCATGAGGTCCGTGGCGCTGTCGACGTTGCGAACCAGCGTCGAAAATATGGCGGTGCCGCCTTCGGTCCCCACTGCGATTCCGATGCTGGTGCCCAGCATCGCGAGGTCGTTGGCCAGCTGATCCGCCGACCGGGTGGTGGTCCCCTCGCGGGTCATCGAGGAGAGAAACGAGCCCGTGGCTTGCGAAGCTCCCAGCGCATTGGTGCCCGCGGCGAAATGAATCGACACGGTAACGATCGGGAGTGCGTGCCGCGGCACGACGACCAGCCGCGCACCGTTGGACAAGGTGTCGACCGTGTAGTGGGGCACCGTGAAGGCGGGAGCAGCCGTCGGCGGCGGGATCACCGAGCGGTCGATCGGCGCTGCCGGGGCAGCCCGTCGCCCGGTACCCTGCGCCACCAGTGATGGTGCAGCCGTGAGGGAGAGCGCGACAGCGAGGCCGCCGAAAAGTGAGCGGGTCATTGTCCGACCTCCTGCGTGGACGCAAACGGTGACGTAACCGGAGTGGACTCCGACGCGTGAGATGCCATGTCGCGCTTGCCTCGCGGAACCGCCGAGAGGACAATGCGGTTCGGCCCGAGATACTTGTTGGCGACCCGCTTCACGTCCGCGGCAGTCACAGCCAGTGCTTGCGCTTCGTTCCGGGCATACCACCCCGGATCACCGTAGTAGATCCAGCCCGAGGCCAGGGTCTGCGCTTTGCCGAGCATCGACTCGAGCTGGGCGTATTGTCCGTATTCGAGCCCCGCGGTCGCCTTCTTCATCTGGTCGGCGGTAGGCCCTTCGGCATTGAATCGCGTGATCGTTGAATCGATCGCGGTCTCGAGACGAGTGAGGTCCACCCCGGGCGCGGGGACGACCACCAGGTCGATCGTTCCCGCGCTCTCGTTCGGACTGGAGCGGACCGAAATCTGGGTCGCCCATTTCCGGTCGTAGACAAACTCCTTCTCCAGCCACTCGGTCCGGTCGCCGGTCAGCACTGATCCCATCACACCGAGCGCAGCACGATCAGGCGATGCCATCCCGACACCAGGCCAGGTGATGTAGAGCTGCGGCGCGTTGACGTTGTCCTCGTATACATAGCGCTGGGGTGCGTCGAGATGCGCCGGGGCCACCACGGGGCGCCTGATCGGCGGCCCGCCGGGAATGCCGCCGAAATACTGCTTGATCCACGCGCGGGCCTGCGCGACATCGAAGTCGCCGACCACCACGAGGACCGCATTGTCGGGCCCGTACCACTTGTTGTAGAACGACTTGACGTCATCCAGCGACGCCGCGCTCAGGTCGGCCATCGAGCCGATGACCGGCCAGTGATATGGATGCCCCTCGGGATACATGTGGGCGTCGATAATCTCGCCGACCCGGCCGAACGGCCGGTTGTCGTAGCTCTGCCGCCGTTCGCTCTTCACGACGTCACGCTGCGCATTCATCTTGGTCAGGTCGAGGGTTGGCAGCAGGAAACCGAGACGATCGCTTTCGAGCCAGAGGAGGGATTGCAGGTTGTTGGACGGCGTGGACTCGAAAAAGTTCGTCTTGTCGTGGTTGGTCGAGCCGTTGTACGAGCCGCCGACGCCGTTGGTCAACCGGTCGTGGGTGCCGTAGGGTGCATGCTCGGAGCCGTTGAACATCACGTGCTCGAACAGGTGCGCGAAGCCGGTGCGACCGGTCTCCTCGTTTTTCGAACCCACATGATGTTCCACATCCACGGCCACGACCGGCGCCGAGTGATCGACCGACAGGATCACGGTCAGACCGTTGGCGAGTTTGTAGGTCTGGAACGGAATGCGTGGCGCCCGCGCGACGAGCGGCGCCGAGCGTGGGGCATCGGCCCTGGGCGCGGGGGTCTGGCCGCGGGCGCTGCGCAACGGCAACACGCCAGTCGCAGCGGCCATCAGCATTGCAGCAACCAATTTCACGGCGGTCCTCGGTTGAGAAAAAGACGCGGACGTCAGGTGGGCTGGTCCCCCGGACAGGATACGCTCCGGGTCACCGCGAGACAAGGCAGCGGCCCGCGTGCTATGCCGCGGAAGTGCGCAGCTCGAGTGTCAGCACGTTCGAGAGGAAGGAGGGGGACGTTACGGAGCGGCTGCGGACGAGTGTTTCGGGTGCAGCACCACCGATGACGATGCCGCCGCCGGCGGGAGGGTGAAGCGCCAGGCCCATGACTGATGCTCGGACGTCACGACGACTCCTTCGTAGAAGTACATCGACCCGGTTGGGCTGATCGCAAGCCTGCCGACGCCGCACCCGTTCGTCGGCGTACACGACGAAGCAGGCGAAGCCCGGGGCGTCTCCAACTCGCCGATCACCCGGAATGTCGACAGATCAAATGCGACGACAGCCGGGTGCCAGACCACCGGCGATGCACTCGAGTCTGCCACTGCAGTCGCGACGAACAACGCCGAGCGGGCTGGATCGATTCGTACGCTCAGCGCCCCGCCAGCCAGATTCGCTTCGTGAAGAACCGTCCCGGTCGTCGCATCGACCAGTGCCACGTGATACAATCCCCCCGAATCTCCCGCCATCGCGAGCAGCGATCCGTCGGGCGAAAAATCGACATCACGCACGTTGACCTGGAATCCCGTGACCCGGAAGGCGACCGACCCCGACGGCATCGCGAACACCGGAACACCGCCGGGGGAGTTGACGGGAGACACGGTGGCCCGGTCGCCGCGCGGCGAGAGATAGAGGCCATTCATGTTGCCGCCGATCCCCGCGACGCTCTGACCGGAGTTCCAATCCACCGAAGTCGTATTGCTGTCTGGTGCGGTGATGATGTACGAACCGGCCTTCCCCGATGCAAACCAGGTGGTCGGTCCCAACCGCATCACGTTCTGGGTGCCGTCGGCGAGTCCGATACTCCACACCAGGCTTCCCGCGACCTGCGATGGGAGCGGAAGGAGTGCCCAAGCAGCGTAATCGTGCTGGGGCGGCAAGTCGCCCTGCAGATAGAACGATCCGTTGTAGCTCGGCCCCGGCCCCCAGAGCGCATTGCCTGCTCCGCCATGGGTCATCTCGCCGCCGAGCGAAGTGAATTGATGGGTGTCAAGATCGACGAAATGGAGCGTATCATCGTCCCCACTCGTCACGATCATCGCGTGGGGGCCGTTGCGCGGCCACGCGTAGGTGTCCCAATCGGATTGAAACGGATAGCTCGCGACGTCGGCGTAGCCGTACACCGTGACGGAGTCGAGTGCCTGCGTCCAGTTGCCCAGTTGCAGCATCGGTGCGAATGCACCGGAGATAGTATCCGGGAGCGTCACGGTCACCGTCGTGTCGTTCACCCAGTGCACCGGTAGATGGAAGGCGCCGAGTTCGACGAATCCCGTGTCGGTGTGGGCGGCCAGACCCGCCGATACCACGGTCATTGCCGATCCGGCCCATGCCGCAACCGGCGTCGTCGTGTATTGATAGGTCACGGGAAGGGTGTTCGGATCGTTGCAGGCCGCGGCGGCGAGCAGGACGAGTACGCAGGTGGAGCGGCGGGAAGAGGTCACGGTCAGTTCTCCGACAGTTGGAGATCGCAATCCACGTAACCCGGGGGTTCTGATCCGTTGTTGAGATGGCTGGATCATCGATAGTCCGGGCCGGCAGCAGGCCGACGCCGAACGCTACTGCGGGGTACTTCTCATGGCAACCATCCGCCGCTCTCAGTGCACCACATCGGTAATATCGAAAATCATCAGCGCCTGCTTGCTCGGGTCCCGCGCCGCAAATACGTATGTCCTCCCGTTCACTTCCTTGGTCTCCGCCGTGTGCAGTCCTTCAGCAACCGGGTAGTACGCCACCTGAACCGGATGAATCGGATCGGTCCTGTCCCAGACGTAGAGACCGTTGCGTGTTCCCCCTTCCACCGTTCCGACCAGCATGCGACCGTTGGGCGACACGGCGACATCACTCATGGTTGTGGCCCGACTGATGATGAGTGTGTTCGCCAGCGTCGGGATGCCATTGGCATCGAGTGACCAGATCGCAATCTCGGCGCCGGTCCCGTTTCCCCAGTTGCCGGAATAGGCGACGTTCCCGACCACCCAGAGGTCGGAGCCGAAGCCGAAGTTGGGTGGAAGATTGTTGCCGCCGCCCTTGGTGGCGAGTGTCGCCGGATCGAGTGCCCAGAAGCCACTGACCATGTCCGGTGCAGGCGCCCGGAATGTGAATGAAGCCGACTTCCACCGGATGGGTCAGGTCGGAAACATCTCCGGTCGGGATACCTGAGCACGCATGGTTCCTCCCGAGGTCTGTCCAGGCGATCCAGATGAGCGGACGGAGCGCGCGCACGCGCGGCTCGGCCCACCGTGATTAATACACCATGGTCGCTATCCGCGTCAGTAGTCCAGCCGGTACTCTTACCGGCCATCTCGTCACCTTCGCTGCAATAGGGTGAGGGGCCTATCATCCCTGTCTTCCGTATTGACGCCCCCGCATCGCCCGACAAGATTGCGCCTCGATGCATAACCACCTGACCGGACGGATTCGCGCTCTCCTGGCGCTCGCACTCTTCGGCATGAGCGAGGGCGGGGCGCAGATGCTCGATGCGGTGGTCTTCCATCGCCATCCGGTAAGTGCGCAGTCCGAGATTCCCCGAGTCAACGCGCCCGATCACTGCCACTCGGAAGAGTGCGATCTCGGCACACCGCTCGCCCCGCCGCCGCCCATCGCGGCGCCGATCGCGATCAGCCAGTTCGTCGCGATCACATTCCGGGTTCCGCTGCCTTCTCCAGTCGATGCACCGCGGTGTTCCCTCCCTAACGCTCCCCTCGGATCGCGCGCACCTCCGCACAACTCCTGAGCCACAGAGTCCGATAACCGCTGCGTTGCGGCACCCCGTCGCTCGCAGTGCATTGAGTGGCGCTGGCAATCTCTGCCGGCGGTGCTCCGCATCCGGCACGAACTCGCCGCGTGCTCACCTCTGTTGTGATGGAGCGCACGATGTATCTCAGGTCATTCATGGTGATGGCCCTTGCCGTTGGCATCCCCATCTCCCCGCTCGGTGCCACGGCCCGACCGGGCGCAGCGCATGCACGCAACGCCGACCTCGCTGGTCGCGTCACCGACAGTCTGTATGGCAAACCGATCGCTGGTGCCGAAATCGTCGTGACGCGCGAGGGGACGGTGGTGTCGCGGGTGCTGGCGGATCAATTCGGCGCCTGGCGCGTCCATGATCTCGCCGCCGCGACCTACCAGGTCGAGGCACGGCTGATCGGCTTTCGACCGGCGACGCAATCGGTCACGATCGGATCCTCCACCGCCGACGTCACCCTCGACTTCAAGCTCGTCCCGGCCGTGGTGCAATTGAGCGAAATCGGAGCGACGACATCGCCCGTGGCGCTCAACACGCGGACCGGTGATCAGGTGTTCAAGGAAAGTGATTATCAGGGCGCTCCGACGCAGACGACCTCGCAGATCCTGCAGCAGTCGATTGCGGGCGCTGCCCGCGCTCCCACCGGAGAGGTGCACATCCGCGGCCAGCACGCGGAATACACCTATTACATCGACGGCCTTCCGGTACCGCCGGGCATCTCGGGATCACTCAACGAACTATTCGATCCCTCGGTGGTGAATACCATCGATTTCCAGACGGGAGGATGGGACGCCGAGTACGGCAAGCGGAACGCGGCGATCGTCAACGTGCAGACCAAGGTTCCCGCCGGTCCATTCCATCTCTCGGCGACCGGATACGCCGGCAACTATGCCAGCAACGGCCAGACGCTGACGATGAGCGCCAATTCCGGGAAGTTCGGCTTCTTCGTCGCGGGGACCCGGCAGGCCACCGACATGCGCCGCGAACCGGTCGTTGCCGACACCAATGCCCAGGGGAAGATCACCGGGCTCGAGAACTTCGCCAACGACGGCCAGGACCTCTTCGGCTTTGCCAAGGCGCAGTACGTCGCGACCGACCATGACCTGATCAATCTCGACGTCAACCTTTCCCGGTCGCGCTTCGCCACGCCGTTCGATTCGTCAGTCGGCGTGATCGACGATCGCCAGCAGGATATCAACCACTTCGTCAATCTGTCGTGGCAGCATCGCGACGTCGCGGGCCCGCATGCCGGTTCGGAGGCGTTCGCCGGCGTCTACTACCGGCACGGTTCGCTCAATTACGTCCCGGGCGCGAACGACGATCCGACCTTCTCCTTTCAGCCCGATACCACCCTCTACAACATCGCCGAGGCGCGGTCGTTCAATATCATCGGGTTCAAGGCGGACTACCTCGATCAGCTGACGCCGAAAGCGGGGATCAAGTTCGGCGTCGACTTGTCGCGCACGTCGGGGAGCGAGGCGTTCAGCACGACTGACGCGAATGACAATCCGGGGCCGGCGTCGAATTCTCCGCTTGACGGCCACGATGAAGCGGCCTATGTGCAGTCGGTGCTGCAGCCGAGCGAGAAGATCGAGTTCCGGGTCGGCGCCCGCTACGACAGTCATACCTATCCGGTCTCGGCGACCGACAACAACACCGTCGATCAGCTGTCGCCGCGATTCCGCGTCAACCTCTATCCGGGCACGTCGACCACACTCTGGTTCTACTACGGCCGCCTCTTCATCCCGACCAACACCGAAGACCTGCGGGCGATCACGACCGCGTCGACCACCGGTTCGAGCGGTACGCCGACGGTGCCGGAGCGCGATCACTTCTTCGAGGTCGGATACATCCATCGATTCAACGGAATCGTGGCAAAGATTTCTGGCTACTACAAGCGGAGCTCGCCCGGAATCGATGACACGCAGATCCCCGGCTCGGCGATCACCACCGACGTGAATATCGCCGAGGTCAGGATCACCGGAATCGAAGGCGTGCTGGAGGTGCGTCCCGGCGGCGCGTTGAGCGGCTTTGCGAACATCGCGCTCAACCACGCCTATGGCACCGGTGCGATCACCGGCGCATTCCTCGCGGAGACGCCGCCGACGCAGCCCTTCGACCTCGACCACGATCAGCGGCTCTCGAGCGTGGTCGGGTTGACCTGGTCGCGGAGCGCGGTGCTCGCCACCGTGACCGGGATCTACGGCAGCGGACTCACCAATGGTGTGACGCCCAATGCTCCCGGTCTCCCCGGTTTCGATCCGACGCTCGATCCGACCCCGGTCCTCGGCACCGGCCTCTTCGACTTCAACAAGGCCTTCAAGGTCGATCCGAGCTTCATCGTCAACGGCTCGCTGGGGTGGAGCTTCCAGACCGGCGGGGTGACGGTACGCCCGCAGTTTTTCGTCGACAACGTCTTCGATCTCAGGTATGCGCTCAAGGGAGCGTTCTTCAGTGGCGCATCGTTCGGCCGTCCCCGGACCTTCTCGCTGCGCGTGACGCTGGGCGTATGAACAGCGCCATCGATCGTGAGATGACAGGATGATCGGGTCGATGCGTACCCGCGGCGAGGAGTCGGATTCCGCCGCGGGATCGCGGTCGCGGGCGGCGATGATCCGCCGCCTGCGGCGGATCGAAGGGCAGGTGCGCGGCCTCGAGCGGATGGTCGAGGGCGGACGCGACGGCGTGGAACTCCTGATGCAGATCGCGTCGGTTCGCGAAGCGCTGCACGGTGCCGCGACGATCATACTTGACGTCTACGTCGCGGCGAATGCCGAAGCCATTCTGCTGGCCAGTGACGACGCAGAGCGCGCGCGGATCCTGGCCCGGACGGTGGAAGTCTTCAAGACGTGGGGGAGGTGAGGGCGGCTGCCTTCACACATATTTGAGCAAGCGCATCAACCCGAAGTCCATGTGCAGCGTCTGATGGCAGTGAAACAGCGTGTCACCGGGGTTGTCGGCGACGAAATCGACGTCCATCGTGCCGAAGCCGGGCACGACGACGGTGTCCTTCATCACCCCGGCGGTCGCCTTGCCGTTGATGTTCACGACTTCGAACGTGTGCCGGTGCAAGTGCACCGGATGGGGATCGTCAGCGAGGTTCCTGAATGCCAGCCGATAGCGACGCCCTTGGTGAATCGCGATCGGCGTGCTGTGCTGGTATTCCTGTCCGTTGATCGTCCAGTGGTTGAAGCCATGCTTGCCGCCGTTGATCTTGCCGAACTCCATGGCAATCGTCTGATCGGGCGCCGCGACCGCGCGTGCATCACCGAAGCTGGTATAGTCCCACGGTCCCTTGGGGGGCGCAATCCAGCGCGGCTTGCCGCTGGCGCCGGCGTATTCCACGACGATCCCCATGCCGTCGCGCCGGTCGTCGTCGTGTGGTGTTCCCAGCACCCAGATGCCGGGGTTGTTCATCGTGACGACCGCGTCGATCCGTTCGGCGACGCCGAAGGCAAGGACGTCCACCGTACGTGGCGTCGGTACCGGATTGCCGTCGAGTGCCACGACTTCGAACTGATGGCCGGCAAGCGCCAGCTGGATGTTCTCGGTGGCACTCGCGTTGAGGATGCGGAAGATCACCCGCTCGCCTTGCTTGACGCGGATCGGCTCGCCGGAGCCCAATGACTTGCCGTTGATGGAAAACGAGCGGTAGCCGATCTCGTAGCCGTTCGGGGTGCGATCGGCCGGCGGCCTGGGAACCGGTCCCTGCGGCCAGATCTCGGCGTCGGTCCCCATCTCCTCGGCGCCGAGGAACGGCTCCCATTCGTGCGTGGCGAGAAATACCTCGCGGTCGTAGCGCCCGGGCTCGTTCGCTGGCTCGATGTAGACAATACCGAATTGTCCGGTGTACATGCCGCGATTGAGATCGGCGCCGGCCACCGCATGGGTGTGTACCCAGCGAGTGCCGGACGGTTTCGGTGTGAGCGTGTAGCGGCGCGTCCCGTGCGGCGGAATGGACGGCGTCCCTTCCTCTGCTGCACCGTCGATATCGGATGGAATGAGTTGCCCATGCCAGTGAACCTGTTCCGGCGTGTCGGTGTCGTTGATCAGTTCGACCGACACCGGGCGACCTTCGCGCAATCGGATGACCGGCCCCGGCACGCTGCCGTTGTAACCCACCGTGCTGATGATGTGATCGGGCGCAAGTTCGACGAGCACCGGCGCGATGCGCAGCGTGACATCGGCCGGCCCCGTGCGCGTCGTCGAATCGGGCGAAGCGTTGAGGCCGACTGCATTCCGCTCGTCGGGGTGGTGCTCTGTTGAGCATCCGCCCACGAGGACGCCGGCGCTCGCGGCGGCACTGGCACGCAGGAAGTCCCGCCGCGTGGTCATCGGCGTGTTATCGTGGAGTTAATGCCTCGCTTCGGCAAGCGCTTTCCGGACGCCGTCGGCATGGAGGTCCGCAGTATACACCGGCATCCCCGGTTGCTGCTTCCATGAGTCATCGAGACCGCCGGCGTCGATCGGGTCGAAGCCGAGATCGTCCACGAGCTTCATCACCGTCTGCTTGGCCGGCTTGTCATCGCCGGCGACGGGAAGGGCGATGCGCTCGCGGCTCCCCTTGGGCCGTCCCATCTCCATCAAGTGCTGCGCCCGGATGTTATTGAACGCCTTGACGACCCGATGCCGGAGTTGCTGGGAGACCCACTTGCTCTGGGGCGTGCCGTCTTCAAGCGGGGCGATGTGTCCGTCGCGATCGGGATAGTAGTTGCAGGTGTCGATGACCACGACGTCGTCGGGGACGTCATTGAAGAGGTCGGCGACGTCGGGGACGTGGCCTTCGGGAACGGTGACCACCACGAACTTCGCGGCAAGGGCGGCGTCGTGCGCCTCGACGGCGTGCGCGCCGGTTTCCCGGGCGAGATCCTTCAGGGTTCCGGGGTCTCGCGAGTTCGCGACGAAGACTTCGTGACCGAGCTTGGTAAGACGGCGGGTGAGGGTGCCTCCGATGTTGCCGGCACCGATGATTCCGATTTTCATTTTGCACTCCAGGGCCGATGAAGATCCTAGATGACGGCGAAACCCCGGTTGTGGTGCACGTCGGGCAAGGCGTCTCCTCTACTTCGCCTTGGGGTAGTACCGCACGCGAGGCAGCCCCTTGAAATCGGCATCCATGGTCCAGATGGTTGCTTCGAACTGTTCCGCGGTCGCGTAAATGATGCTGCCAGCGTGAGGCAGCTTGCGATTCACGCCAATCTGTGCCGCACTCAGGGCCAGCCCGCTATCGAGCGGCACAACCTGGCCCTGATGCAACAGCGCGGCGGCTTGAAGAGCCGCGTCCTCACCGCGCTGCTGCATTACCCGGCGCGTCACTTCCAGCAGCACGACTGACGGGACGATCAGTTCCTCGGTGGCCTCGATCGCTGCGGCGAATCGACCCGTCAGCGGCCCGGCAGCGAAGTACTCAAGCCAGGTCGACGAATCCACGACATTCACGCGCGATCCTTCTCGCGGACGACGGTGGTGTCGATCCCCTTGAGGAACCCTCGCATCGCGCGCATCGACCGGACCGGAATGAACTCGATCCGGTTCTGGTACTGGAGCGCCTGGACTTTCTGGCCGGGCGCGAGCCCCAGCGCTTCGCGAATCTCGCGAGGAATCACGACCTGGAACTTGGGAGAGACTGTCACGACGGACATGCCGACCTCATCGATGCGAGTACCGTACAACGATATCCGTATCGATCGCTGATCGCCACCCCCGGCGGGATTCCCCGCGAGCTACGCCCTCAGCGCCCTCACCGGATCGATCCGCGCGGCCCGGAGCGCCGGCACCAGTGCTGCCAGTATTGCCGCCGCGGCGAGGATCATGGTGGTGATCACGAAGGTCGTGCTGTCGGTGACGGAGATCTCATAGAGGAGGCTCGCCAGCGCCCGGGTGAAGGCGAGAGCACCGGCGATCCCGATCACAATGCCGATCCCGGCCGTCACCGCGGTTTCCATCAGCACGAGGCCGAGCACATTCCCGCGGGCGGCGCCGAGCGCCATGCGCACACCGATCTCCTGGGTGCGCTGTTGCACTGTATATGCCGTGACACCGTAGATCCCGACGACCGCCAGGCCAAGTGCCAGGAGCGCGAACACGCCCACGAGCGTCATGTCGAAGGAACGCGCTGCCGTGGACTGACTGACCAATCCACTGAGTGTGGTGAACGCGGCGACCGGTTGCTGCGGATCAACTGCCGCGACTGCCCTGCGCACGGCCGAAGCGAGTGCCAGCGGGTCGCGCGTGGCACGGGCGACAATCCAGGCGCTCATCTCCGGCATCCGTTCGAACTCCTCGTGGCCCTGCGCGAACGGCAAGTAGATCTCCGCCTTCACCGGGTCGGCCAGCGACGCGTAGTGGATGTTCCCGATCTCGCCGACGACGAGCGTCGGGAGCGGGCCGCGCAGCTCCATCGTCCGCCCGATCGGGCTCGCATTGGGCCAGAGCCGCCTGGCGAGTGCTGCGTTGATGATCGCGACCGGCTGCGTGTTGGCGCGATCGCCGTCGGTGAACATCCGCCCGGCCAGGAGCGGGATGCGGAGGATGCGGAAGAAATCCGGCGACACGACACCCTGATCGATGTCGACATAATCTCCAGGCGAGCCCAGGCCCAACCGGAATCCGTTCACTTCGCCGCTCATCGGCAGCGTCAGCGAGACCGACGCGTTCGCGACACCCGGCTCGAGCCTCAGCTCATCAACAACGTTCTGATAGAAGCCCACCTTCCCGGCCTCGTCGCCGTAGCGCGCCGGCGAGAGGCGAATGCGCGCCGCCAGCACCTCGTGGACATCGTAACCAGGATCGACATTCCGGAGACGCACGAAACTCCGCACCAGGAGCCCGGCACCGGTGAGCACAATCATCGCGAGCGCGATCTCCGCCACTACCAGGCTCCGCTGCAGCCGGTGGCGTCCCGGCCCGGCGGTCGACGTGGCGCTCCCTTCGCGCAACGCAGTGTCGAGCGGCACGCCGCTTGAACGCCACGCCGGCGCCAGACCAAAGGCAATTCCCGCGAGCAGAGAAATCAGCAGCGCGTACACCAGCGTGGCGGCATCGATTCCGATCTGGTGCGTGCGTGGCAACACCGCAGGCCACGCCTTGAGAATCGCCGACACGCCGATCTCGGCGAACAGAATCCCCACGACGCCACCAGCCAGGGCGAGAAGGACACTTTCCGTCAGGAGCTGCCCCATCAGGCGGCCGCGCCCGGCGCCGAGTGCGCGCCGTACGGCGAATTCTCGCTGACGCGCGCTCGAACGGGCCAGCAGCAGGTTCGCGGCGTTCACGCATCCGATAATGAGTACGAAGCCGACCACCGCCAGCAATACCAGTAATGGCGTGCGGGTGTCTCCCGCGGCCTCGTCACGCAGGCGCGTCACGGCGAAGCCCGGCGGCCGCAGGCCAGGCGTCGCGTGCTGTCGCGTGGCCACAACCGCGAGATCGGATTGCAGTCGCTGCAGGTCGACGCCGTCGCGGAGGCGGACGACCGTGTTGAAGGCCTGGAAGTCGGGGTTCGTCTCGATCTCCGGCTGTGCGGCGAATGCCTGGCCAAGCGGCGTCCAGATCTGCGTCCCGTCATCGGGGAATGCAAATCCCGCCGGCATCACGCCCACGACGGTGAAGCCATTGCCGTCGAGCGTCACCACGCGACCGATGGCGCCGGCGTCGCCTCCGAAGAGCTGCAGCCAGAGGGCGTGGCTCAGCACCACCACGCGGTCGTGCAGTTCTGACGCGGCAAAACCGCGACCCAGCGCCGGTTGCACGCCGAGAAATTCGAAGAGAGAAGGTGAGGCAAGGGCCGCTTGCACTTCCAGCGGTTCTCCCTGACCGGTGAGGTTGTAACGGGTGCCGGTGAACGCCGCGACGCCGCTCAGGTCGTGGTGGAGGTCGCCGACATTCTGGACTTGCTGCCAGGAAAGCGGTCCTCGGCGGCTCATGATGCCCAGCTTTCCGCCGGTGCTCCACAGTTCGACGAGCTGGTCGTCGTGCGGATACGGCAGCGGCTTGAGCAGGACGCTTTCCGCCACGCTGAAGATCGCGGTGTTGGCGCCGGTGCCGAGGGCGAG
>DASYAK010000040.1:0-19773 GCA_036501385.1 Gemmatimonadales bacterium
CTGTCCCTCTCATATGCGACCGAGTTTTCTTCAGTTGCGAGTCCGTCCTTCTCACATGCGACCGAGACTGCTTCAGTTGCGAGTCTGTCCCTCTCATATGCGACCGAGTTTTCTTCAGTTGCGAGTCTGTCCCTCTCATATGCGACCGAGTTTTCTTCAGTTGCGAGCCTGTCCTTCCCACATGCGACCGAGATTTCTTCAGTTGCGAGTCCGTCCTTCTCACATGCGACCGAGACTTCTTCACTCGCGACCCGGTCCCTCTCACTCAGGACCTGGCCAGAATTTTGTGGAGCCTGACACGTTCACGCGCGACCCTGGCAGAGTCACTCGCGAGTCGGTTCGGCTCACATGCGACCCTGACCTCGTCACTCGCGACATTGTCGCACCCACTTGCGCTCCGGTTTGCCGATGCCAGACCTGGTCATTCTCACTTGCGCCAGTGACCGCGGCAGGAGTGCTCTCGCCGAACTGTGACGTGGTCCGCTGCCAACTGGTAGCAGACCGACCAGGCCCGATCGGCGGCGGCGCAGGTCAAGGGCGAGGCGGCCGACGAACGATCACGGGTCCTCCGAACGGTGAGCGGGGCCGGCCCCTTGCCAGATCCTGACGCTCCAGTGCGTCCTGCTGGGGCTCGACCCAATTGGGCGCGAACCGTACTGCAGCGGCACCGGCGTTGCACGCCTCTTGACCGACCTGGCCCTGGCGTCCTAATATGTGGCAGTCATACATATTGGACTACCACCAATGCTCACGCCCGAACTCAAGAAAGGCAGCGCCGAGTTCCTCGTGCTGTCGCTCCTGGAAGACGAGCCGCGCCACGGATACGAGCTGAGCAAGCTCATCACTTCCCGATCGGGCGGCGTCCTCACGTTCCACGTCGCCTCGCTCTATCCGCTGCTCTATCGCATGGAGGCGCGCGGATGGATCGGGGGACGCTGGGTAGAGCGGCCAGGCGAGCGCCGCCGTCGCTACTACCGCATCACGGCTGCTGGCAAGCGCACCCTGGTCGCGCAGCGCAAGAGCTGGCGGGAATTCGTCGCCGCCGTCGCGGGCATTGCGGAGCTGCGCCGTGCCTGATTGGCGAGGCGCTCTGCGCCGCCGGGCGCCCGAACTGCGGCTCGACCCGGCAGACGAAGCGGAGTTGATCGAGGAGCTGGTGCAGCACCTCGACGCCGAGTTCGCCGAGCTGGTCCCGCGGGTCGGCGCCGCCGAAGCGGAGCGCCAGTTACTGGCCCGCTTCGACGCGCGGTCGCTGCACGAACTGGGGCGGACCCGGCGAAGCGTCGCCCTCGCACCGGCGCGACACGACATCAATCCACCCGGATCCCGGGAGTCAAGAAGGATGCGCACACCGCACCGGTTCGCCCCGTTTCATTTCCTCGTCGTGGTGATGCTGGCCATCGGCGTCGGCGCCACGACGGCGGTCTTCTCGGTGGTCAACGGCGTCCTGCTGCGACCACTGCCCTTCCACGACCCCGGCCAACTGGTGCTGGTGGGAGAGCGGGCGCCACAGGTCCCGGGCAGCGACAAGTTCGCATTCTTCGACACGCCGTCGGCGTTCCTCGCCTGGCAGAAGGAGGCCACGGACTTCCAGGCACTGGCCGCGGTGCAGAACACGTCGTTCACCCTCACCGGGCAGGGTGAACCGCGCGTGCTGGACGGCGTGCGCGTGACATCGGAGTTCTTCAGCGTGCTCAAGGCGACCCCGGAGCTGGGACGCGTGTTCGTCCCGGCCGACGCGGCTGACGGTGGCCGTCCGATGGTGATCACCGACGCGTTCTGGCGCTCGGCCTTCGGCGCCGATCCCGGCATCATCGGGCGCTCAATCGGCACACCTGGAAACGAGGCGCGCGTGATCGGCGTGCTGCCGTCCGACTTCCGGATCGGCGGCAGCGAGCTCGGACCGATGACGTCGGGCAAGTCGACCGAGTTCTTCGTGCCGTTCGCGTTCGGCCCCAACTGGGGCGGCAACCTGACCGGGGCGTGGACCAATTTCAATTACACAGCCATCGGGCGGCTCAAGCCCGGCGTCACGGTCGATGCGGCGCTGTCGCGGCTCGACGTGATCCAGGCGCGCCTGGCCGCCGACGCGCCCGATGCGGCGCCGGGCATGACGCTGCGCGGCCAGATCATGCCGGTACTCGCCTACGCCACGAGCACGTCGCGGCAGGAACTGTGGCTGCTCTTCGGCGCGGTCGGCGCGGTGTTGCTGGTCATCAGCGTGAACCTCGGCGGATTGTGGGTGAGTCAGGTGGCGACCCGCCGACGTGACTGGGCCATCCGGATCGCCCTCGGTGCCACACCCGGACAGCTGGTCCGCCGCATTCTCGGCGAGGGACTGGTACTCGGACTGATCGGGGGTGCCCTCGGCACCGCATGCGCCGCGCTCGGACTCAAGGGACTGCTGGCGCTGGCGCCGCAAGACATTCCCCGGCTGGACCAGGTGCACGTCGACCTGCGGGTGTTGGCCCTGGGCCTGCTACTGTCGGCGGCCGCGGGACTGCTGACCGCGCTGGTTCCGGCGCTCCGCGTCGGGCGAGGCGATCCGCAGGAATCACTGAAGGCGGGAAGCAGGGCGACGACGGCGGGGCCGGCCGGCGTCCGCACCCGCCAGGGATTGATCGGCGTGCAGGCGGCGCTGACGACCGTGCTGATCGCGGTGGCCGGCCTGCTCGGATTCTCCCTGTATCGCCTGATGACGAGGCCGGCGGGATTCTCGAGCGATCAGGCGGTGCTGGCCCGGGTGGTGATCAGCAGTTACGACGACACGCAGCGCGACCAGATCCTGCAGCAGATCACGACGGCGGTGGCGGCCATCCCCGGCGTGAGCACCACGGGGCTTACGTCGCACCCGCCGCTCGAAGGCGAGACATGGATCAACAGCGCCGGGATTCCGGGCAAGCAGTACCCGCGCGCGCAGCAGCCGAGCGTGAACGTGCGCTTCATCGGCGGTGCGTACTTCGCCGCGATGCAGATTCCGCTCCTTGCCGGGCGAGATTTTCGCGAGAACGATCGCCCGCCGGGCTGGCCGCCCGCAGACGACTCCACCGAAGCGCGGATGCAGCAGGGGGTGATCATCTCGGCGGCCGCGGCCCGGCTCATCTGGCCGGGACGCGACCCTCGCTCGCTGGTCGGCGAGCGGATGCTGATGAACAGCGTCACGACCATCGTGGGCGTGGCGGCCGACGCGCTCGACGGCTCACTCACCACTACCGCGCCGGCGGTCGTGTATCGGCCGTACTGGAACGCGGATCCTCCCTACGTGACGCTGGTCGTGCGCACCGCGCTGCCGCTCGGTTCGATCGCCGGATCGTTGCGCGCGGCGGTGCGAAAGCTGGCGCCGAACGCACCGATGTCGGACATCGAGCCGCTCGGGTCGTTGCGGGCGGCCGCGACCGCGCCCCAGCGCTACCAGTTTGTCCTGCTGATGATCTTCGCCGGGCTCACTCTGCTGCTCGCCGCGATCGGCGTGTATGCGCTGGTGGCCCACAGCGTAGCGCAGCGCCGCAAGGAACTCGCGATCCGGCTGGCACTCGGCGCACCGGCGGGGGCGATCCGGTGGTTGATTGCCAGCCAGGCCGTGACGCCGGTGGCTTGGGGGGCTCTGGCGGGACTCCTGACCGCGATCGCAGCAGGACGGGTACTGCGAAGCATGCTCTACCAGGTCGGCCCGAACGACCCGGCGGCGCTCGGCGCGGCCGCGGCGGTGGTCCTGCTCGCGGCCATGCTGGCCTGCGTGCTCCCGGCCCGGCGGGCAACGCGGGTCGATCCGAATCTCGCGTTGCGCGCCGAGTAGCGCCGCCCTCGCAGGAACCGCGGAGGTCCGCCCTGCGGCGTACACCGCCTCACGCGTCGCGATCTACATGCAGAACTGCCCTCGCGTAGTGGGCCCGCCCGGCGAGAACGGCGCCGGCTTGCGCGGCAACGGCTGGTCACGCTCCGCTGCCTGCCAGGCGAACGCCGCCAGCACCGCCGCGTTGAACATCATGTCGTCGGGCTGCAGGCGCTCGTAGACATCCTGGTTGGTGTGATGCGTGCGGCTGCCGTAGTCGAGTCCGTCCTGCACGAACTGGAAACCGGGAAGCCCCAGGTTGTCGAAGGCGATGTGATCAGTCGATCCGGTGTTGCTGATCGTGGTCATGCTCATGCCGATCGCCTTGAACGGCCCCATCCACGCGTCGAAGATCGGCCCCACGCCGGTGTTCCCCTGATCGTACACGCCACGGATCTTGCCGCTGCCGTTGTCGAGGTTGAAGTAGGCCGAGAGCTTGGCCCACTCGGGAGTCGGGTGAAACGACGTCGCGTCGATAGAGCCGAAGTGCTGCTTCGTGTACGCGCACGATCCGTAGAGCCCTTCCTCCTCGCCGGTCCAGAGCGCGATGCGGATCGTCCGTCGCGGCTGCAGGTTGAGCTTCCTGAGGATCCGGATCGCTTCGAGCATCACGCCGGCGCCGGCGCCGTTGTCGGTCGCACCGGTGCCGGAGTGCCACGAGTCGAAGTGGCCGCCGATCATCACGACCTGGTCCTTCAACTGCGGATCGGTCCCGGGAATGTCGCCGACGATGTTGAACGAGGTCGAATCGGCAGGAAAGAACTGGTTGGTCATTTCGAGCTGGAGCACCACGGGAACATTGCGTTCCAGCATGCGCGCCACTCGACCGTATCCTTCGGTCGCGACGTGGACGAAGGGAACCTGCGGCGCTCCCTTGGCGCGCGACGCGCCGTTGTCGGTGGCGATGTCGCCGCCGGTGCCACGGCTGTTCATCAGGATCGCCGCCACGCCCTGCTTCTCCAGCCAGCGCTGCGCGGTGGTGTCGTTGTTGACGTTGAACGCGCGCGCGCCTCCGCGTCCGCCGCGACCGGTGGCCGGAGCCTGTGCCGCTTCCTGTTGACAGGCGGCCGAGAGTGTTGGCGGCGGCCCGCCATTCCTGCCGCCGCGGCCGGCCGCCGGCGCGTTGGGCTCGATCGCGGCGAGCGCAGCCAGCGCCGAATCGGATCGGCGCGACGCGTACGCGGTGAACTCGGTCAGCGGTGTGGCGACGGGCGGTGTCATGAGGACGAAAGCGTTCTTGAGCTTCCCGGTGTATTTCTGCTCAAGTTCGGCCATGCAGTCGGCCTCGACCCGCACGGCCGGGCCGGTCACCGCTCCCTTGGTACCGGCGGACCATGCCCGGGGCGCTGCGGCGATGATGAACGGGTTGGGGGAGATGGCCTGCAGGGAGAAGCGCTGGTTCTGCCAGCCAATCCCGTTGGGGGTGTCCCACGGCTCCAGGTGGGCGTCGGCGACGCCCCATTTCTTGAGCTGGTCGACGGTCCAGTCCGCGGCGTGCCGGGCGTTGGGCGACCACGTCAGGCGCGGGCCATAGACATCGGTGAGATAGCTCATCATGTCCATGACCTGCGAATGCTGCAGGGCTTCCGTCTTGATCTGTTCGATGGTGGCGACGTCCACCTTTTCCTGTGCGCTGGCCGGAACCGCGACTGAGGCGGTGCCGAACGCGAGCAGGATTGCGCCGACCTGGAAACGCATGGGCATGAGCTCCGTGGTGTGGTTCAGGGATGGGTGTTGCGATGAATCATAGCTCGCGGCGCCGTGAAACGTGGTGGTGGCAGGCGGTTCGCCAATCAGGAGCGCCCCGCCTACGCCTGCAGCGTCGCCGCCGGGTCAACCCGCGTGGCCCGCCGCGCCGGAATCACGGTGGCGAGCACGCCGGCCAGTAGCAGCACGCCGATCACCAGCGCGAAGGTGAGCGGGTCTCGGGGCGTGACACCGTAGAGCGAACTCCGCAGCAGCGTCGTCGCCCACGTCGCCAGCGCCGTGCCAACCACGATACCGATAGCGATCGGCCGTACGCCTTGCCACGCCAGCAACCGCAGCACGTTGCCGCGGGTCGCGCCGAGCGCCATGCGAATGCCGATTTCGTGAGTGCGCAACGTGACGAAGTAGCCGACGACTCCATAGATGCCGATCGCCGCGAGCAGCATGCCGATCACGCCGAGGGCCACCAGCAGCAGCGTGTTGAAGTGATCGACTTCGAGCGTGGAAGCGAGCGCAGCGCGCATGGTGCTCACGCGATAGACCGGCGTGCCGGGCGCGATATCATGCGCCGCGGCGCGTATCGCTGCCGTCGCCGCCGCAGGATCGGCGGTGTTGGCGCGCACGGTGACGGACACGATGTTGCCGATCCAGCTCCACGCGTCCGCCGGCGCCTGGGCGAGCGGCAGGTAGAACTCCGGGACAATCTCCTGCGCCGGCCCGTCGGAACGAACGCCGCCCACGACCCCGATCACGGTCTTGTAGCTGTTCGGCTCACAGCACCCGATCCGCTTGCCGAGGGCGTTCTCGCCCGGAAACATCGCCTTTGCCACGGCCTCGCTGATCACCATCACCAGCGGAGCGCCGGCGACATCCTGATCGGTGAACCAGCGTCCTTGCTTGAGCCGCAGCCGCATGGTGCCGAGATAGCCCGGCGTGACCAGCCGGAGCCGCGACTGCACCAGATTCTCCTGACTGAACGGCTTCCCCTCGGGGAGCAGGCCGTTCGACGTGCCGCCCGGAACCATCGGGGCCTGTGACGTCATCGCGGCGCTGACGATGCCCGGGCGAGCGGCGAGATCGTCGACCAGGCGCTGGACGGTGACGATGTGTTCGGCCGGCGTGCCGACCGGAAGGATGACGCGAGCCATCACCACGTTGTCGAGATCGAACCCGGGATCGACGTGTTGCAGGTGCATCGCGCTTCGGAGCAGCAGCCCGGCGCCGATCAGTACCGGAAGGGAAAGCGCCACCTCTGCGACGATCAGCGCCGTGCGCAGTCGATCACGCACCGCTCCCTGATTCTGGCGCCCTGACTCGCGCAGCGTCGTCTGCAAGTCACGCCGCGTGCTCCGCAGTGCCGGCGTCAGTCCCGATACCAGCGCACTGCCCAGTGCGGCGGCGATCGCGAACAGCATCACCCCTCCGCCGATGTGCGCCTGCTCCAGCCGGGGTATTCCTTGCGGCGCGTTGGCCCGCAGCGCCGCGATGCCAAGACGGGCCAGGCCCAGCGCCACGGCCCCGGCGACCAGCGCCAGCAGCAGGTTCTCCGTCAGCAGCTGCCGGCCGATACGACCGCGTCCCGCGCCGATCGCCGCGCGGATCGCCATCTCCCGCGCCCGGGCGCTGCTCCGCGCCAGTTGCAGGTTGGCCACATTGCCGCACGCGATCAGTAGCACCAGGAGGACGGCACCTTGCAGCAGCAGCAGCGGCGTCCGGTACTGGGCGGTAATGAATGTCGTCAGGCCGACCACATGGGCGCCGGTGACGTCTTTGGGAAAGCGCCCGGCTTCGATGCGACTCACGCCGTCCATGTCTGCCTGTGCCTGGGCAATCGTGACGCCCGGCTTGAGCGTGCCGATGACGGTGAGATAATGCTCGTCGTGCTGCGCGCGCCGATCGGGCGTGAACGCGATCGGCACCCAGAGCTGTTCGTCATTGACCGTGGGATCGAAACTCGCTGGCATGATGCCGATCACGGTATGACGGCGGTCGTCGAGTTGCACCTGACGGCCGATGATGCCCGGATCGCCGCCGTAACGGGATCGCCACAATCCCTCACTCAGGATGACAACATCATCGTTGCCCGGCTGGTCCTCGCTCCCCGCAAAGACCCGGCCGCGCAGTGGAGCGACGCCGAGCATCGGGAAGAAGTTCGCCGACACGCGACCGGCCAGCACGCGCTCCGGGGCGTCCGATGTGGTCAGGTTGACGTTGCGAAACTCTTCGGCCGCGAGGCCGCCGAACGATCTCGACATTGCCACCCAGTCGACGTAGTTCCCGGCCGATACGTTGCCGTCCTGGTGCATCACGAGCTCGTTGACGAAGACGGCGCGCTCCGGATGCGCGAACGCGAAGCGTCGCAGCAGGACCGCATCGACCGCGCTGAAGATCACCGTCGTCGCCCCGATGCCGATCGCGAGGGTCAGGACAGCGATGAGGGCGAATCCCGGTGACTTGAGCAGTTGTCGCGCGGCGAAACGAAGATCGTCGATGAATTCCTGCACATGGAGCGTGCGACGCACGGTGCGCTCCGTCTGTTGGCCGATCCGCCGGCATTCGGCGGTGATGGTTGGACGATTATTGAATCGTGCTGCCGCGATCCGCCTGGCTTCGGCCGGATCGGTGCCCGCACGCACCAGGTCGTGCTCGATCATCGCCACGTGGAAATCGAGTTCGGTGGCGACAGCATCGGGAACGCTGCGTCGGAAGAAACGAGCCCGCCTGACGGCGGTCATCGTGGGCTCGTCGCGAAAGCGAACTGCATCATCCCGGCAGCAGCACGCGGGATACGACGTCGACGAACGCCTGCCACTCGGCAGTCTCGACTCGCAACTGCTTGCGTCCTGCGGCGGTGAGCTTGTAGAACTTGGCCTGCCGGCCGAGTTCCGACGTGCCCCATTCGCTCTCGATCCAGCCGCGCTGCTCCATGCGGTAGAGCGACGGATAGAGTGAGCCTTCTTCGATCGTCAGTGTGTCGCCGGTCGTTTCCTCGAGCCAGCGGGCCACAGCGTAGCCGTGGCGGGGGCCCCAGGTCAGGGTCTTGAGGATCAGCACATCAAGTGTCCCGCGAAGGCGATCCTTGGACAGCATGGGCATGGCGTGTTACCTCGGTTGTCTGGGTAACATGCCAGTCGATGCCTAGACTGTCAAGGTACGGGGAGAATGGCCGCGCCGCTGATGAGCCAGCGGCTCACGTGGGTAGACTCAGCCTGGCGCCGCGAACGAACGCGATGAAGTCTGTCGGTGCTGGCGGCAAGTCCGCACCGCGGAGCAGCAGCGCGACCTGGGCGCGATGGTAGTGGCCGTGCATGCAAGTGTGGATGACAATATCGTCGATCCGTGAGGCAAAGGATTGACCGGCGGAATTCGTGTAAGGGACCGTGCGCTCGAGGTCCGTTGCGCTGAGCGCCGCAAGAAAGGTCTTGAGACCGGCGGCGTTCGCTGCGGCCCGCTGGCGGCATTCCTCACGGGTCAAGCTGGGCCACACCGCGACCGTTGCAGGGGTCTGTTGCAGGCGTGTCAACCAGACATGTTCGGCGCCGAGGACGTGCGCATAGAGCTCGACAGCTCGCGCCGGACATTCCGGTGACAGCGAATCCAGCACCTTCTGGTCCGCCCATTCCAGGTGCGCCAGGAGACGACGCAGAATATCCACGCTGACCTCGGAGTTTGGTGTCGACGCAGCTGACGTACCGGCGTTCACCTGCGGGTGCCGGACCGTTCCAGGAACCCCATGCCTTCGAATATCGCTGGCATCGCCTTTTCGATTCGCGCCACCCGCGTCGCCGACTGCCTGGCCGCGGCAAAGTGGTAGAGGTAACTCCGTTGCCGACCTGGCGTCAGCGCCTCGAACGCGCGCTTGAATCGTGGGTCCATTCGGAACTGTTGCGTCAGTTCCTCGGGAACTGGAAAATCCGAGGTCTTCTTCCGCTCCATCCGCAGCCCGGCCTTCTGGACGGCGATGGCCTCGCGCACGTAGGCCTTGATGGTCGCCGCCTTCGCCACGATCTCCTTCGCGCTAATGAACTTCATCACCCGGCCGGCCTGCACCTGACCGAGTTGCACCAGCACCTTCTCGGGGTCCTTCAGAAGGGCGCCTTGAAAGAAGCCCAGCGCGAAGTACTCCTTGAACCCCTGGATGATCACGACATTTTTTCCATCCACAGTGTAAGTGGGCTTGCCCCACTTGCGCTCCTCCTTCATCTCGAAGCCGGCGAGCACCCGCCTCATCGCCGCGATCTCCGCCGCCCACCGCTCTCGATATGCCATCTCCATGCTGGCGCCCTCCTCGACAATATTCTGGCAATCACATACTGAACACCCACGCTCGATCCCGCCCACCGGCATTCGTCCGCCTGACGACTCGGCGTATAGAGATAAGCGCGTCCGCTTGAGCGCGGGCTGGCATCAATTCGCGCAATCCCCGAGCCTGTAGTAATCTTGGCCGGTTCCGAACTACTTCTGCAGCGCGATTCCTTCGCTTACCGAGCAGGGGCAACACGGGAGCCTCGCGATTTGCGCATCTCGCCCCGCATCTTCTATTGCTTCACATTGACATTCCCGGCCGCGGTCGTCGCCCAGTCGGCTCCAGCAAACATCGGCCTTCAGGGAACAGCTGCGTATGCGTTGATCTGGAATCGGGCCGCCCATGCTGTTGACTCGCCGTACACCGCACAGACTGCCCGATTCAACGGCCGGATTGCCCTGAAGGTCGGGCGGAATGTCTACCTTGGCATAAGCGCCGGGTCGTGGATGTATGCGGCAGACTTTGGCGAATACGACTCCGATTTTGGTCAATCAGTGGTTGCTGTTGCGACCGCGGTCGTGACGACCGCCTTCGCTCAGACCTATCCGGTGCGCGCCGTCCCATTCTTTGTCCGCGCTGGACTTGGATTTGCCAGCACGGCGACCTACACGCCGACGCCGCTCCAGGAGATTCCCGCGCCGCTGATCGAGGATCGCCACGGCCGCTTTGCACTCACGGCGGGCACCGGGATCGATATCCCGCTCCGCCAGCATTTTGCCGTCACGTTGTCCGCCGACTATACCAGATTGACCGGCACGGCGACTGGATTCGAATCCACCGCAGCCGTCCAGCTCGGACTCGGATTGACGGTGCGTTGAATGGAAGCGCACTTCGGCAGCGCGGTCCGATTGGCGTCGATACTGGCAATCACAGGTGTGTCAGTCGGCCTGACGCCACTGCTGAGCACGCCACTGATCGCGCAACAGGTGGACGGCGAGCTCAGCGTTCAAGGCACGATGGCGTTCAATGGCATCTGGAACACGGCGAACACCGGCGGCTCCTCCCGCAGCACGGCCACTGGTCTGCGTCTGGGCGAGGGGAGATACAGCGGCCGCGTTGCCGTGCGGATCCGGTCAGGAGTCTATGTCGGCGCGAGCGTGAGCTCGTGGCAGTTCAACTTGACGCCGTTGACGGGATACGACGCTGTGAGTGAAGCTGTCGATCTCGCGCCGTACGTGCAGCTCTATCCGCTCCGACACACCGGTCTCTTCCTTCGCGGCGGTGCCGGCTACGTCCGAAGCTGGGCGTATTTTGGCGCGGGCAACATCATCCAGGGGTACAAGGGCAGTCGTCTATCCGGCTCTGCCGGAATTGGCTGCGATTTCGCGCTTCGGGCACACCTCGCCCTTACTCTTTCTGGCGATTACACCAAGGTGGCGAACGCAACGAACTACGCCGAAGGGAAATCCGCGGTGATGATCGGCGTCGGGCTCACGGTGCACTAGGAGCCGCTTCGTCACGATGCAACCCGTCGACCGCGCAACGCCTGGATCGCCAGGATGACCGAGAACGCGCCGTTCACTCCGAGAAGGTACAGCACCCAGACGAACAGCACGGCGCCACTCTTCTCGAGCAACTCGGGGCGCAACCCGTGCCGCATGTGCAACGGGAGCATCGCCGCGGCCACCGCGCCGCCAAGCAGCATGATCACCTTCCCCGATCGCCGTTCTCGCAGCGGCACGGCACCGCATACCACCACGAGCAGGACCGCGACGCCGACAAGATTGGTCAGCCCCGCATCCGCGAAGCCGAAGACGATGTCCTGCGAGATGTGCAGCGCCAGCAACAGCACGGAGAGTATCGACGTCACGCTCAGCAGATCGCCCTGCTTCATCGGGGGCCTCGTTGGCAGCGGTGGGATTTGACGGTCAGCTCAAGTACCGGTCGTAGACGCCGCGGTAGCCGAGCGCCTCCGCCAGTCGGCCAAGCGTAGCACTCACCGCCAGTTGCACCGGAATCGGAATCGCCGCGTCGAAGCTGCGATGCCTGGTGAGTGTTCGTGCGGTCGCGGCCAGTTGCAGCGGATTCCTCGGCAATCCGCGCTTCCCGGCCTTCCCTTCCCGGGCGAGGCCGAACATCGTGGCAAAGGCGCCAAGCACGTCCGTGAGTGCCTCCGGAGTCGTCGCGCCAAAATCGTTGGTGTGCCGAAAGACCATCTCTCCCGGTCCGGTATTCCACGGGTGAACATGGGGGACGCCCGGCGGCATGACGATGCTGGTTCCGCGCATGATGCGATGCTCCTCCGCACCGAGTCGACAGGTCGCCGAACCTTCCAGGATCTCGAAGGTCTCCGTCCACGTCTGGTGGAGGTGCGGCGGGAACGGTGTCGAGCCCTGCGGACAGTACACCTCGGTCACCCATCCCCGCCCCGACGTCTCCTCGATCCCCTTCACGACAACTATGCGAGTCTGGGTGATCGGGTCAGTGGTCTCGAAGCCCGCTTTGACTGAGCGCATCGGCGTCTCCCGGTTACGACGTTCCCGCGGAATCAGGGCGGCCTTGTCGTGGAACGTTCGGCACAAATGATAGCCTTGCGGGAGGCAATCTTGAGGGAAGCGGAAGCGTTGAATCACCGTACGACGCCGGCTGACGGCCCGGCGCCATTGACGCTACTGCGTCCACCGATCGCCCGACGCCCTCAGCTCGTGACGACGACGCCGCTCGCGCCCCACTTCCCGACGCCGGTTCCGATGATCGTGCCGCCACTGTCGGCGATGACCTGAAATGCGTAGTGCAGGATCCACTCCCCATTGTTCTGCTGACTGATGGCGTTGACAGTGAGCGTGCCGGTGCCGACCGGTGCTCCATAGGATGCATTGGAGTCGTTGGGGTTGATCAGGTTTGTTGAGACATCGATCTGGAACTGGTTCGCGTGGCCCTCGTCGGTCCACTTGGTGAGCACTTGTCCCGCAACTGGGTTCACCCCGCTCGGCAACAGGATCACGATGGACACGCCGGGCGATTCATTCGACGGGCTGCCGACGAGGTCGTACGCCATGTAGATCCCGTCAAGACCTGTGTCGGGAGAAGGTGCGCGAGTTCCGACGTATACCGGAGTAAACTGATAGTGGCCGGTCGGGAGCTGGGTGTCCATGGTAAAGGGCCCCCCTGAAATCGCCCCCGCAATCGTGAAGTCGATAATCGGCGGCCCGGCGACCGACACACTCACGTCGGCCTTTGCCACGAGCGTGGTGCCGACCATGACGTCGACATGGAGCAGGTCGGTCTGTCCGGTTGTCTGGGCCGTCCAGGTGACTGACGGTTGGGACGTGGTGACAACATTCGTGTCCCCAATGGTGCCGCCCGTTCCGGTCAGGGTCCAGCGGAAGCTGGCACCGCTGGGGATCCCGCCGCTCACGGCGACCACAAACACCACCTGATCGCCGACCGACGCCACCCGACCGGTCGGCGTGATCTCGGCCGGGAGCAGGAAATTCACCGTCGTGCCGGCGCGACCGATTTCGACCCGCTGGCCGCTGCTGGTGTCGTAGCCGACCACCAACACGTTGATCGGCGTCACGTCGGCCGTGGTCGTGACCAGATCCACGGTTGTCTGCGACGTCGTGATCGCGTTGCCGACGTTGACCTCGCCCTCGGCCGAGAGGGTCGAGAAAAGCGACGTCTGGGTCCAGTCGTAGACGAACTCGCCACCTGGCGTGTTGGCCGGATTGGACACCTTGAACACGACACGCTCGCCCGACGACACCGTGGGATTCGCGGGGGACAGGTTGAGCAACTGGCGGATGAGCAAGGCGGTCCACGACGCGCCGATGTCGGAGTTGTAGACGTCGGTGATCACCGCGCCGAGATCGAAGCCGTCGAGGATCAGGCCAGCGGCGAAGATCGGCTCGAAGACGCTCAGGAACATCTTGCTCCCCTTCAGCAATCGCGACTGCGCCGCCACCGCAGATTGCGCCGCGAGTGCCCTGCTCTCGGCCTGGCCGATCACGACCCCGACGTCCTTCAACCAGTACGTGGTGGCGATGTTGCTGCTGATGGTGTAGCGCACCATGCTGGCGAGACCTTCCGCCAATTGACCGAGCGAACCGTTTTCGAGTTGGGCGATGGTCGCCACGAACGTCGCGTCCCTGGCCGCGGAGGCGGTCGCAATCACCGAGGCGATCGCCGAGCGCGATGCCACGATGGCGCCAAAACTGCCGAAAAAACAGAGAATCGGCAGCAGCATATCGCCAATGACGGAGGTGTAGAAGAGGTTGGCGTCGTCCACCCGCCATTGGGCCACTTCGTTGGCGAAATGCGGATCCCGGAAGAACGTGGGTTCAAATGCATCGCCCGATATCTGCTTCAAGGCGGCAGCCAGCACAATCACCTGGTAAGTGGTACGATCGGTACCGGTGGCGAGCTGCAGCGGGATTGCCGGCAGGTTGATCGGCGACCACGGCGATGTGCCGTGAAAGAAGGTCGTGAAATCCTTGAGCGATGTGAACAGGCTCAGGTTCTCGGTCGAATCGAGATCGAACGGCCCCTGCACCAGCTTGGCCGGCAAGATGTCTGTGGTCACGTTGCCCGTGAGCATGGTGACTTCGTAGACGTAGACCCTGCAGGGCCGTCGCTTGGTATTCGAGATCAGCAGCGACGTGGTGGTCGCGTCCTGGCTCACCATGACGCCGTCCTGCGCGTCGCTCGGCGTGAGCAGCATCAGCGTGGGGATCGGGTCCATCATACGCGCCGAAGGTGTAATCGGTGCTGACGCGCTGGATGCCGTGCCCAATATGGTCTGCAACGCCTGGGTCACCGCCGGCGCGATCGCCGCGGCGCCGTTCGCTAGCGCCTGCGGATCGGCGGCCACGGCCGTAGCGACGGCTGCGTCGAGCGCCGCGACCGCCGGGTCACCGTCAACCAGCGCCAGGATCTGCGACATCGCCGCCGGGGGGAACAGGTACGCATTCGCGGCGTAGAAGAGCAGCGACACCGCCGTCGTACGCGGCGATATGGCATGGCTCGCATTGGCGGGGTCGAACATCGCCATCAGCACGCCATCGCCGTTCTTGTCAACCAGCAACGCCAGCGATGGCCCGTTCGGCGGGATCCCCACGGTGAACCCGCCGCTCGCGGACACCGGGATCGTCTGCGTGAAGATGTCGACCGAGAGATCGCTCGGCTTGAGGGTCGATCCCGCGGGTAACGTCACGCTCCCGGTGACCGACTGCGCCCCGTTCGGCATCGTGGTATTTCCGCCGCCGCCGCCGCCCGGGCCGGTGCTGGAATCGGAGCTGCAGGCGCTGAGGCCCAGCAGCCCGGCTCCCGCTACAGCGCTGGCAGCCACAAAGTCCCGCCGGCTGAGCAGGGCGCGCAGCGCGCGCCGAGCCTCAGCCACGTCACGATCGGTTGGTGTGGACATTGTTTCCGCTCGACAGCTAAGGGGTGATCGACTGGATTACCCTGAAGAGCGAAAACGGGCCGTGAAAACGATCACGACCCGGCGAATCCGCCGGATTGCTGGTATGCTTCGGTCGTTCCTCACCCAGCCGACATGACCCCAGACGAGCCGCAGCCCGATACGGTGGTAGCCCTGCTTCGCGACATTCGCGACGGCGATCGCGCGGCGCTCGACCGGCTGCTCGGCCTCGCCTACACGGAGCTGCACGCCATCGCCGAACGACAGATGGCACGCGAGCGCACCGGCCACACGCTGCAACCGACTGCGCTGGTGCACGAGGCGTTTCTCCGGCTGCTCGGTGGCGCACCGCTGGCCTTCCAGGATCGGATGCATTTTTTCCGGGCTGCGTCACAGATGATGCGCCGGGTGCTGGTCGATCACGCCCGGGCCCACGGCGCCGCCAAGCGTGGCAGCGGCATGCGGGTCACCCTGGACGACGGCATGATCGCCGCCGACGATCGCACCATCGACATGCTCGTCCTGGATGACGCACTCAACCGGCTCGCCGCCGCGGAGCCACGCTGGGCGCAGGTGGTCGAATTGCGCTTCTTTGCCGGGCTCGACGTGGCGGAAGTCGCCGAGGCGCTCGACTCGTCCACCGCGACGGTGAATCGTGACTGGCGCTTTGCCAAGGCATGGCTCGCCAATGCGCTGCGCGAAGGCGACGCGTGAGCCTGGGCCACAGCGACGCCGATCTGCAGCGCGTCCGCGCGCTATTCGATCTCGTGATGGATCAGCCCGAGGGGGAGCGCGCGGCATTCCTCGCCAGCGCATCAGGATGGGAGCCTGGCGTCAAGCGCCAGGTGGAACAGCTGATCGGCCTGACCGACGAAGGGGACGCACTGCTCGAGCCGGACCGCATCATTACCACTCCGCCCAGCCGGCCGGACGGCAGCGCGCTGATCGGCCAGCGGCTGGGGACCTATCGGGTCCTCCGGTTGATCGGCCGCGGCGGTATGGGCGCCGTGTACGAAGCGGTACGCGACGACGACCAGTACCAGAAGCGGGTCGCCATCAAGGTTGCCGAGCGCGGCCTCGACTCCGGACTCACGGCGGCGCGCTTTCGTCGCGAGCGCCAGATCCTCGCCTCGCTCGAACATCCCAACATCGCGACACTGCTCGACGGCGGCGTCACCGCGGACGGACGTCCGTTCCTGGTGATGGAATACATCGACGGCGAGCCGATCACCACCTGGTGCGACGAGCACGCGCTGCCGGTGGCCCGGCGCGTGGCGGTGTTCATTCAGGTGTGCGGTGCGGTGCAGCACGCCCATCGCAACCTGATCATTCATCGCGATCTCAAGCCGGGCAACATTCTGGTGACGGCCGACGGCAGCGCCAAGCTGCTCGACTTCGGCATCGCCAGGCTGCTCGACAATGACACTCGGGACGGCGCGCCGATGCCGGCCACGCGCGACAACTCGCGCGCCTACACACCGGAATACGCCTCGCCCGAACAGATCCGCGGCGACGTCCTGACCACGGCGACCGACATCTACTCGCTCGGCGGCGTCCTCTACGAGCTGCTCGCCGGCCGGCGCGCCCACGCGCCGCCGAGCCGCGCGCCGGCGGCGATCGAACGCGCCGTGCTGCACGACCAGGTGACCGCTCCGAGCACCGTGGTCTCCGACCAGAGCGCGGTGCGCCGCGCCGAGCCGAGTGCCGGCCGGCTGCGCACCCGACTGCACGGCGAACTCGACAACATCGTGCTGATGGCGATGCGGCGCGAACCGGAACGGCGGTATGCCTCGGCCAAGGCACTCGGCGACGATTTGCAGAACTACCTCGCATCACGCCCGGTGCAGGCGCAGGGCGACTCGCTGTCGTACCGGATCCGCAAGTTTTCGCAGCGCAATCCGATCGCCGTCGCCGCGATGGCCCTGGTGGTGGTCGCGGCCTCGATCGGCGCGACCACCACCGCCGCGCAGGCGCGCGCCGCGCGGATGCAGCAAACCCGTGCCGCCGCCGTGGGCGGCTTCCTGCAGCAGCTGCTGCGATCGGTGCAACCGGAAATCGGCCGGCGGGATGCCCAGGTGTCCGACGTCCTCGACGCCGCGGCGAGGCGCGTCCAGCACGATCTCGCTGCCCAGCCCGCAGTCCAGGCCGAACTCGAAGGAGTGATCGGGCAGAGCTATCAGGGACTGGGTCGTTACGACGCCGCCGAGCAACACTTGAAAACGGCGCTGCAACTACGACGCGCCGTCGATGGCAGCGGCAGCACTTCGGCGGCGGTCGGCCTGACCCAGCTCGGCGAACTGTACATGGCTGCGGGCATCCTGGACAGCGCGGAAATGGTGCTGTCGCAGGCGCTGGCGCTGCAACATCGCGAGGCGCGCAATCCCGACAGTCTGTACGCGGCGATCGTGTCTGACATGGGGAGCGCCGCCCATGAGCGCGGTCGCCCCGCCGACGCGGAGCGTCTCCATCGTCAGGCGCTGGCGATCCAGCGCCGAGTACTGGGCGACCACAGCGACGTCACCGCGATGACCCTCAACAGCGTCGCGGTCGCGGTGGGCGAACAGGGACATTATGCCGCGGCGGAATCGCTGAGCCGCGCGTCGCTCGCCATCCTTCGGGCCAACCACCCTGATGCCAATGCTACCGTCGCCGACGTGCTCGACGGCCTGGCCAGTGAACTCGATTTCGAAGGCAACGTGATCGCGGCGGACAGCGCCTATCGCGCGACACTGGCGTTGCGCCGGCGCTTGCTTGGCGCTGAGCACCCGGATTATGTCTCGACGCTGTTCAACTACTCGATGTTCATCTTCGATCAGAAGCGCTATCGCGAAGCCGCCGACTACTCTCGCGAGATCCTGGCGCTGCGAGGCAGGACGGTGCCCGAAAGCCACCCTGCCATCGCCGCCGCGCTGCAGACACTGGGACGGAGTCTCGACCAGCTCGGCGATCGAGCCGGAGGCGAACGCGCGCTGCAGGAAAGTCTTGCGCTGCGTCGCAAGTACGTCGGGCCGGACAGCTGGACCGCGGCGAGTTCCGAGGGCGTGCTCGGCGAGCACTACACGTTTCTGAAAGAATATCCTCGCGCAGAACGGACGTTGCTGCATGCCCAGGCGGAGTTCGTGAAAGCGCTCGGTGAGGCCAACCCACGGACGCAAGTCAACACGCGACGGCTGGTAGCACTGTACACGGCGTGGGGGCGGCCGGAACAAGCGGCTGCTTATCAGGCGAAGCTGGGAGGCGGACGGTAAGGCGACGGGTGGGAACGGCGAGCCAGACGCCGCACGCGTCTTCTGGACGGGTCACGTCGAGTTTGAGTGCCAGGAGATTTTCATGGTGGCCGACTGCCGTCCCGACCTTTGCAGGATCCCTGGCGGTGGCGACGACGGCGTGACCGGCTGCCAGCGCGGCCCGCGCGATATCGAGGCCCAGACCGCGGCCAGCTCCCGTGATCAGCCATACTTTTTTGTCCGTCATGGCATTCCTCGCGGGCACGGGCGGCAGCCTTGTTGCCTGGCGCCCCGGTGCAGTGGCGGGGCAGCCGCCGGCCCGCCCGGTGCAACACCTGGTTCGCCGGCTCCAGCGTCAGTCAATTGGCTCAACACCCTGTTGCTTGGCTCGCTCGACACGATCCTTCATCGCCTTGAGCTCGGCGTGGTCATGCCCGCGCCAGTCCACAACCTCACCGATCACCCGAAGCGGTTCTCGAGAGCGATATGACCTGGTCGGGTTACCAGGAAACTTCTTGTCCGTCAAATTGGGGTCGTCCTCAATCGTACCAGTCGGTTCCACCATGTAGATCTTGCCGCGTCCTTCGCCGAGCGCTAATTCCGCTCCCCACGTGGCGGCATCCAACGTGGCGGTCAGGTAGACATACGTCGTCGCGCTGTTCCGGTTGCCGAAGTTCGCGCGATGACCTGGCTTGATCAGGTCCCCTGTCTTCAGGTCAACCTTCGTTCCGTGGAAGAACCGTTCCGCACCGGTACCGCGGCACGTCGGACAGGGCTGACCGCTGATGTCACCCTGCCCCTGGCAGCCCTTGCATGGGTGCGACACCACAAATCGGCCAGAACTGACTGCAGGCACTTCGCTGTTCAGATCATCATTGGATGCCATCGGCACTCTGTCCCTTACGGCGATCGTTCTTGCGTCTGGCTAACGACTCTGCGGTTCTACGGCGGTCCATTCGCGGCACAGCCGTATTCATACGATGCGGCCGTCCGCAGCAAGCGCTGGTCAGGTAGCCGCATCCAGTCTCATACCGCGCGCGTGCACCTGTTGTAGAGCCAGGCGATCACCGCGCCGCCGAAGGCGCCATCAAGGAGCGCATAAAGCGTCCCGACCATTATCGCACCGACGCCGCCAGCGGGATGGAATCCCGGATAGATCGACGCCGCGACATCGAGGAACGAGCCCCCGTAACTCGGCCAGACTAAATGACTGAGGCCAACGAACAGGCCTGGGTCCCCGGATTGAGTCCGGTCCAGTGCGCGAATTTCGTCAAGCACCGCGTCGAGGCATGAAGTCTCCAGCGACACGATATGCCGCGGGAGGTTGCAGTCCCAAACTGGT
>DASYAK010000041.1:0-6217 GCA_036501385.1 Gemmatimonadales bacterium
CGCGCGCCCAACCTTGGCGCACGCCTTGCCTTCGTGCTTCACCACGTCGGCGGTGAAATCGAACCGTCCCTGGAAGAGCGACGATCCCACTCCGTATGCATCAACCGGAACCTGCAGCGTTTCGAACTCGCGAATTTTCTCGGCGGTGAATCCCCCGGAGACGACGATCCGCACCGCCGAATGGCCCGCCTGATCAAGCGCCGCGCGGACATTTGCCACCAGTTGCGGCGTCACGCCGGTCGGCTTCGCGCGTCCCATGAGGGGAATCACCGACTTGTCGACCAGCATCTCGCTGGTGTCGATGCGGACACCGTAGAGCCGATCGCCGAGCGCCCTGGCGAGGTCGAGCGAGGTCCGGACACAATCGTTCTCGAAGTCGACCAGTGTCACCAGTCGGGCGTCGCCGTTCATGTGCTCGAGAAACTTTCGTGAGGCGAGCACGGTGTCGCCACCGTATGCCGCAATCAGACCGTGCGGCACCGTGCCGATCCCCTCGCTTCCCCACCACGACGCCTGCGCATCGGTCGAGACGCCGATCGCGCCGGCAATGTGCGCGGCGTAACCGTCACCAGTCTGGACCAGCCAGTGGTCGTGCCGCGCCGGGAAAAACATGATCTGCTTGGGGTGCGCCGCGTTGACGACCAGCCGGGTATTGGTTCCCACCCGAGTGCGCCGCGCGAGGACACCGAGGTAGAGCGTTTCGAGGTGGGCGAAATCGGCATACGGTCCTTCGATTTCCAGCACCACTTCCCACGGCGATATCGGATCGCCGTCGTAGAGTGCGCGGACGTCGAGCGACTCCCAGTTCTCGCTGCAGAGCCTGAGCATCGCGATCGCCTCGTCGATCCCGCCGAGAAAGGCGTTGGCCTTGCCGAACACCTGGACCGTGACGCGGGGATTGTAGTGGTCACGCTCGAGGACGCTGCGGGCCCGGACGAAGTATTTGTCGGAGTAATAGCCCGCCCGCATCCGCTCGACCGGCAGATGAAAGATCGACGGGTCGAGCCGGGGACGGCGCGGTTCAGGCATGGGGCAAATCTGGCCGCGCCGCGTGAAAGGTGAAAGGTGACACGCCCCAGACGGGGCAATACTTTCCTTGCGATTCCTCACTGGAGAACGAAGATGTCGGAGACCGCGGTTTCCCGCCGTTCCTTTCTCGGTGCCGCCGGAGCGGCCGTGGCCGGGAGTGCCCTCCTTCCCGTCGAGGCGATCGCCGCGCCTGCCATCCTTCGCCGCACTGCGTCGCGGCCCTGTGTGGTGTCCAGCAACAACGGCCTGCGCGGCGTGGCGAAGGCGTTCGGGATGATCGCCAGGGGCGCCGACACCCTCGACGCCGGCGTCGAAGGGGTCAAGATCGAGGAACTCGATCCCGGTGATCAATCGGTGGGATACGGCGGCCTCCCCAACGCCGACGGGGTGGTTCAGCTCGACGCATCGTGCATGCATGGTCCGACGAGGCGCGCCGGCGCTGTCGGTGCGCTCGAGGGAATCAAGACCCCCAGCGAAATCGTGCGCCTCATCATGCAGTACACCAGCCACATCATGCTGGTGGGACAGGACGCGCAGCGATTCGCCGTGTCGTACGGCTACAAGGTCGAGGATCTCCTCACCCCGCAATCGCGCGAGGCGTGGCTGCGGTGGCGCGCCAATCTCAATCCCGACGACAACTATGTTGATGTCCCCGCGAAAACGAAGATCCTGATGTACACCACCGGCACCAACCCGATGATGTTGCTGGACCCGAACGGCAACATGTCGTCGATCGTCACCACCAGTGGCGTGGCGTGGAAGGTTCCCGGCCGTGTCGGCGATTCGGCGATCGTCGGCGCCGGCCAGTACACCGACAACGATGTCGGTGCTGCCGGGTCGACCGGTCTTGGCGAAGCCAACATTCTCGCCGCGGGCGGTGCGACGACGGTCGACAACATGCGTCGCGGCATGCATCCCACCGACGCCTGTCTCGCGACACTCAAGCGGGTGATGCAGGTGATCCCGGCGAAGTGGATCGCCAACGGGCGCCCCACCTTCCAGCTGCAGTACTACGCCGTCAACAAGGCCGGCGAGTACGGTGCCGCCGCGATGACGGCGTCGCCGTACGCGGTCTGCGACGACAAGGGCGCGCGCAGCGAACAGTGTGCGGTCCTCTTCACGTGAGCCGACGCGGCGCGCGACTTCTCCTCGCCGCGTGCGTCGCGGCCTGTCCGTCAACATTGCGCGCGCAGGACACCACGCAGGCATACCCGTGGCGCCTGTCGTATTTCCCGTACATCACCGCCGAGCCCGACAACGGCGTGATGGCGATGGGGCGGGTGACCTGGTTTCAGCAGTCGCGCTGGGATGCGCGCACGTCGGTCGACCGGCAGGTGACGGTTGAGGGCGGCTATTCGACCCGTGACAGCTGGCTCCTCCGCGTTCAGGCAGATCTTCCGCACCTCACTCCAGGATGGCGTTTCCAGGTCGTGGGCGAAGCGGAACATCGCAACTTCGCCGAGCTCGCGGCGTTCGGATTCGGCCCGGAAGTGCCGGCCGACGCCTGGTCGCGCCAGTCTGCGGAAGGCGAGGTGACTCGAACCATCGCGGGGCCGGTCGCACTCGCGGTGCGCGCTGGCTGGGTGCGCGCCAGCGAATTCAGCGGGTCTGAAGTGTCCGAGACGGACATCGATACCCGCGGTCGCGTTGCGCTGGTGGTCGATCTCCGCGACCGCGAGTACGACACCCGCAGCGGAGCACTATTGCAGGCCGGGTACATCGTCGGTTCGATTGAAGGGACCTACCACGGTTCCTACGCCCTCGCGAGCGGCTGGCTTCCGCTTGGCTCCGCAACTCGCCTCTCGGCACGAGCGGGTTACCGCTGGCTCAGCGCCGGAACAGGTGCGGAGATCGTCGGTCACGGCGGCGCGTCGCCCGATGCCTGGCGCACCATTCCCGGGTGGGAGGATGAGTTCGTGGTGGGTGGGTTTCAGTCCGATCGCGCCGTGCCACCCGGCTACCTCGCCGATCGGCGGGTGTATCTCGCGTCTGCGGAGGCGCGGCACGACCTGGTGACGTTTCCCGGTGGCGCGCTCACGCTCCTGGCATTTGTCGATGCCGGACGCAGTGGCACCGACTACGTCTATTTCCTTGAGGATCCGCACGCCAACGCCACGCCGCTGACGCAAGGCCCACTGCAGGATTGGGTGGTCGGTGGCGGCGGTGGGCTCGCGCTCCGCCTGTTGCGTTCGGCGCAGCTCACTGCGACCCTCGGCCGCGCCGCCGGTGCCACGCAGTTCTACTTGCAGAGCGGCTGGAGCTGGTAGCCGCAGCCCGTGACAATGCGCGCCTTGGGGGAATGGATTCGCCGAAACTCGCTCCGCCTGTTGACCACGAAGCATGTGATCCGCGGTTTCGACGTCGTCGTCGTGAATACCCGCTCGGACATCAGGACCGACGACGTGCTGCGACGTCTCGACGCGGCAGTCGGGTTGATCGATCAATACACGCCCCATTACGCGCGACATCTGCGACGCGATTTCGCCGGAATCCTGGTTGAGCGATATCCCTGCCGGGGCGCCTTCTTCCCCGATTCGCGCACCTGCATGGTCGAGCTGACCTTCACCGTCAATCCGGACTTCAGTGACGCCCAGGTCGCATCGACGATCCTGCATGAGGGAATGCACGCCCGCCTCTTCGCGCTCGGCGCATCACTGGAACTGGACCAGCGCGCCCGGCAGGAACGATTCTGCCGGCGCGCCGAGATCGAGTTCGGCAAGCTGGTGCCGGATGGAGAAGCGGTCGTGGCGCGTGCATCGGGAATGCTCACGCATGCCGATTCCGAAGTCGCACCGGAGATCGACTGGACCGTCGCGGCGCGCCGGGTGGCCGAAGCCGACGCGGCGGCGCGGAAGAAGCGGAAGAAGCGGAGCTGAATCGGCGCAGCAGCGCGAGTCCCTGGGTCGAGCACCTTCTGAGGAGTCACCGATGCTGCACATTCTCGTCTTCGGCATGATGCAGCAACTGCCGCTCTCCAGCGTTCCCGACCCCGTACGGCGCACCTGGCAGGCGAGCCACACTGGCGCCAGCAGCTGGCAGGCCGGCCCCGGCCATAGTTACGAGGCCGCGTTCACCGCTCGCGGCGTGCGCACGGTGATTCGCTACAGCAACGTCGGACAGGTGATCGAGACTCGCACCGTGATCGGTTCGTTCGACCTGCCGGAGCGGGTCAAGACGGCGGTGCTGAAGGAATTGCGCGGCTATCGGATCCTCGACACCTGGCGCGTCGATCGCCGCCGGGGAGTGCCGCCGCAATTCGTGATCGATTGCAACAATATCAGTGATGCCTTGTCGATCCGGTTCGACGAGGACGGCCGGGAAGCGTCGCGAGCCCCGCGGCGAAGGTGAACCCCGCGCAGCCGCAATTCCCTGCTCACCACAGCACTTTTCCCTTTTCCCTTTTCCCTTTCTTTTTTCTCACGTTTCTCTTATCACGATCCCTCTCCGTTTGAGTCCATCGACATACCGGTCGAATGGCATCCCTTCATCCGATGTCGTCACTCCAAAGCGGATCACCTGACGCCGCGCCTGCACCAGCCCGGTGACCGACAGCGAATATCCGGTCGTGCGCATCATCGCCGAGACGTGGTGCGCTTCGTCGAAGTAGTCGATCAGGTCGAACTGCGTGCTGTGCGGCTTCCCATGCTTCTCACCCGCGACGATCACCCGCAACGCCACGAGGTCGTGTCCATCAGGCTTGGTGAGCTTGGGGCTGACGCACGCGATGAACTCGTCGCGCGGCACGACCATGTGTCCTTTCACTTTCACCGGTTCGAGATCCAGAAGCCCGAGTTCGCGGATCGGTTTGATGATCGCGACGTGCCCCGGGTAGCGGAGCGTCTTGTACTCCATCTCCCGAACCTTCCCCTCCCACGTGAACGGCATCGTCGAGATCCCGCCGCCGGTATGGAACGCCTCGAGCCGCCCCACCGGCGCTGGAAACTCGACGTATTCCAGTTCGCTCAGCGCGTCGACGGTGGTCCGCTTCCCGTCGCGCAGGATCCACGACGGCGTGGTGTAATAGTCGAGCGCTCCCTCCAGCGAATAGACGATCTGATAGTTGAGTGGCGGCTCCGGATGCTGCGGCAATCCGCCCACGAAGATCCGCACCCGGTCGGCCCGGTCGAGGCGCCGGATTCCCTCGGCGGCCAGGATATTCACCATCCCCGGCGCGAGGCCGCAGTCGGGCATGATCGACAAGCCCTTGGCGTGAGCCTGCTCGTCGAGTTGCTTCTGCTGCATCACGATGTCGGTATTGCCGCCCAGGTCGGCGAAGTGGCAGCCGACCTCGACGGCGAGTGCTGCCATCGGTCCGTTGAAGTAGTACGGCAGCGCGCTCATCACGGCGAGATGATCCGACATCAGGGCGCGGACGGCGGTATGATCTGTCACGTCGAGCGGCACCGGTCGAAGCCGCGGGTCGTTCAGGGCGGTGAGAAAGCGCGCCCGCCGCTCCGGCTGGATGTCGGCGATCGTGACCTGGGTGACTTCCGGGTCGTGCAGCAGGTCGAAGGCGCACGCCGAACCCTGCAGACCGGCGCCGAGTACCAGCATCTTCATGGCATACCCTTGGTGGCAGATGAACGCTTGGCCGCACGAAAATAACCGGACCTGGAATCGAGAGGCGTGATGGCCGACGCGGCACAGACCACGCGCGACCGGCTCCTCGACGCCGCCCGGGCGCTCTTTACCACCACCGGCTTCCATGCCACCACCACCCCGATGCTGGCTCGCCACGCCGGCGTGGCCGAGGGGACGATCTATCGCCACTTCCCGAGCAAGGAAGCGCTGCTCAACGTCGCCTATCAGGACGCGCAGCGATGGGGAATGACGATGGTCCGCGACGTGGCCTCTGGCCCGGCGACTCCGGTCGGTGACCGGCTGGCCACGCTGGGCCGGATCTGGCTCGCGGCGGCGCAGGATGATCCGGCGCGGATGCGAATGCTGCTGGGCTCGCGGGCCGCGACCGATCTCGACGACGCGTCGCGCGCGGCCGCGAACGAATTGCGCCAGGGACTCGAACACCTGATCGCCCGCGGCAAGCAGGAAGGGACCGTGCGCGCCGGCGTGGTCGAACTCTGGACCGCGGTCTGGCTCACCCTGGTCTCGTTCGCCGTCGAGCAGGTCGCGTCGCGCGAGTGGACCGCCACCCATCCGCACGCCATCGCCACTCTCGACGCCGCGTGGG
>DASYAK010000042.1:0-6442 GCA_036501385.1 Gemmatimonadales bacterium
CGCACGTGGTCATCATGATGGGTCTGAAGCGCAGCGAGCAGGCATGAACGATCGCCTGCCGCGGGTTCATGCCGAGAGCGCGCTCCGCATGGAGCGCGAAATCCACCATCATGATGCCGTTCTTCTTGACGATGCCGATCAAGAGCAAGATGCCGAGAAATGCGATGAGGCTGAATTCGGTGCCGGTCGCCATCAACGCCAGCAGCGCGCCGAGTCCGGCGGACGGAAGCGTGGACAGAATGGTCAGCGGATGCCGGTAGCTCTCGTACAGCATGCCGAGCACGACGTAGATTGCCGCCACCGCCGCAAGGAACAGGAACGGCGCGCTGCTGTTGCTCTGCCGAAAGAGCTTGGCGGTCCCGTAGGATCCTCCCCTGATGCTCACGGGTACGTGGATATCGCTCATTTTTCTGTCGATCGCGTCCAATGCGGTACCCAGCGATTCGCCGACGGGGAGATTGAAGGCGATGGACGTCGAGACGGAGGTCCCCGTATGGTTGACGCTGACCGGCGTCGTGTTCGTGAGAAAATGGCTGAACGCGGCGAAGGGTACCACCGTCTCCGATGCGACGCTGACCGCCGAGCCGGTCGAGGTGTTGCCTCCGCCGCCGTTCGCCAGCGAATTCGCCGCGAGATTCCGCGCAACGTCCTCGGCGATCGCGGCTGCGGCCCGGGCGGCGCTCGAGGTCCCGGCGGCAGCCGCGGTCGAGGTCGCCGCCTGCGTGGTGCCGGCCACCGCCTGCGTGGCCTCACTGCCGCTCACGGCGCCGCCCGCGGTGCTGACGTAGAGATCCTCGAGCACGTCCGGGTGTTGCCAGAACTCGGGCGCGACTTCCATCACCACATGATATTGCTGGGGACTGAACGGATTGTAGATGTTGGACACCTGCGCCTGCGCGAAAGCATCGCCCAGCGCGTTATCGATCTGAATCTCGGAGAGTCCCAGACGCGACGCCGTGTCGCGATCGACCACGAGATCGGCCTCGAGCCCTCCGGGCTGCATGTCCGAATCCACGTCAGTGACTTCCGGCATGTCCTGCATGGCCTGGCGCAGTTTCACGGACCAGGCGCGCAGTTCCGTGAGATCGTCGCCGAGCAGAGTGTATTGATACTGCGCGTTCGCGGAACGGCCGCCCCCGCCGATGTCCTGCACGGATTGGAGAAAGCTCGTCACCCCGGTGACGTGCGCGAGCCTGGGTCGTAATCGGGCGATCACCCTGTCGGCCGATACGCGGCCCGAGGACAGCGGCTTGAGCGCGATGGTGACGTTGGCGCTCGCGCCGCCCCCGGGACCGAAGCCGCCGGCGCCCACCGAGCCCGTCACCGTGCTGACCGCGGGATCCTCGCGGATGATCTTCGCCACCTGCTGGAGCTTGCCCTTCATGAGCTGAAACGAGCTCGTCGCATCGCCGCGGATGCCACCCTGCAGCTGTCCGGTGTCCTGCTGCGGAAAGAAGCCCTTCGGGATGACCGCGATCAAGAAGACGCTGAGCGCGATGGTCGCGAAGAAGGATGTGAGCATGAGGCGCCGGTGATCGAGCGCCCATTCCAGGCTCCTCAAGTAGTCGCGCCTGAGGCTCTCGAATCCCCGCTCGAACGCCCGTCCCACAGGAGAGGCCTTGCGGCGCCCCTCCCGCTCGAGCAGAAGCGAGCACATCATCGGGGTGGTGGTCAGCGAGATGACCAACGAGATCAGAATCGCCGCCGACAACGTGACGGTGAATTCGCGGAAGATGAGCCCGACGATTCCGCCGGCGAACATGAACGGAATGAATACGGCGACCAGCGACAAACTCATGGAGACCACCGTGAAGCCCACCTCCCGGGCTCCCAGCAAGGCAGCTTGCATGCGCGACATGCCGGCTTCGAGGTGCCGGCTGGTGTTCTCCATGACCACGATGGCATCGTCCACGACGAAGCCGGTGGCGATGGTGAGCGCCATGAGCGAGAAGTTGTCCAGGCTGAAATCGAGGAGGTACATCACCCCGAACGTGCCGATCAGCGACACGGGAACGACCAGAGCCGGAATGATGGCGGCGCGGTGGCTGCCGAGAAAGATATAGACGACCAGAATGACGAACACGATGGCCAGCATGAGAGTCTGTTCCACCTGCCGGAGCGAGGCCCGAATGGTGACCGAGCGGTCGAATGTCACCACCAGGTCGATCTTGGGATCGATAGAATCCTTGAGGATCGGCAGTTCGGCCTTCACGGCATCGATCATCCGGATGACGTTCGCGCCCGGCTGCTGGTAGACGGTGACGAACACGGCGGGCTTCCCGTTGTAGAGTCCGTAGGTACGCACGTTCTCGGTCGCGCCGTCCTGCATGTCCAGTACCGTCGCGACCTCTCCCAGTCTCACCGTGGATCCGTTCCTGTTGGCGATGATCAAATTGCGGTACGGAGCGGCGTCGCGCGCATTGTCGTTGGTGTAGATCTGGTAGCGCAGCCGGTCCGACTCTATCGCGCCTTTGGGTGCGTTCGCATTGCTGTTGGAGATGGCGGCGCGCACGTCCTGAAGGCCGATGCCGTACTTCGAAAGCGAGAGCGGATTGATTTCCACCCGCACGGCGGGCAGTGCGCTGCCGTTGACATTGACGCCGCCGACACCGTCGATCTGCGACAGGCGCTGAGAAATCACGGCGTCCGCGGCATCGTAGATCTGACCTTGCGTGAGCACGTCCGAGGTCATGGCGATCGCCATGACGGGGAACAATCCGCTGTTGATCTTCCGGTAGGTGGGATTGCGGGTCAGCGAGGAGGGTAGGTCGGCGTGCGCGGCGACGATCGCAGCCTGCACGTCGCGCGCCGCACCGTCGATGTCCCGGTCCACGCCGAACTGCAACTGGATATTGGTCGTGCCGACGCCGTTGCTCGAGGTCATGTCGTCGACGTCGGCGATGGCGCCCAGATGCCGCTCCAGGGGAGTCGCCACGGTGCTCGCCATGACCTCGGGGCTCGCTCCCGGCAGCTGCGCCGACACGAAGATCGCCGGGACGTCGATCCGGGGCAGCGGGGCGACCGGCAGCGAAATGAAGGCCGCAACCCCGCAGAGCGCGACGCCGAAGGTCAGAAGGATCGTCGCCACCGGCCGGCGAATGAAAGGCGCCGAGATGTTCACGTCGGCGACTCGGCGATCGGCGCATCGCCATCCTCGGCCTGCCGCAATCCGCGAAATCGCTTCGACAGCCGATCGAACCAGAGATAGATCACGGGCGTGGTGAACAGCGTGAGCACCTGGCTCATCAGCAGGCCGCCGACGATGCTGACGCCCAGCGGGTGGCGGAGTTCCGAGCCGGTGCCGGTGCCGAACATCAGCGGCAGCGCCCCGAAGATGGCGGCGACCGTCGTCATCAAGATCGGACGAAAGCGCAGCAGGCATGCCTGATAGATCGCGTCTCGGGGCGAGAGCCGCTGCAGGCGCTCCGCGTCGACCGCGAAATCGATCATCAGGATGGCATTCTTTTTCACGATCCCGATGAGCAGGATGATGCCGATGAGGGCGATGATGGTCAGGTTGTCTCCCGCCAGGATCAAGGCGAGCAGGGCGCCGATGCCCGCCGAGGGAAGCGTCGAGAGGATCGTGATCGGGTGAATAAAGCTCTCGTAGAGAACGCCCAGGACGATGTACATGACCAGCACGGCGCCCAGCAGCAGCAGCAGCTCGTTGGTGAGGTTGCTGCGGAAGGCGAGGGCCGCTCCCTGGAATGCGGTGCGGATGCTGATCGGCAATCCGAGGCCTTGTTCGGCACTCTCGATGGCTTCCACCGCGGCGCCCAGAGAGGCGCCGGGCGCGAGATTGAAGGACACCGTGGTTGCGGGGAATTGTGCCAGATGATTGATGAGGAGCGGCCGCGTTTCGACGTTCACCTTGGCGATGGTCGACAGGGGCACCTGGCCGCCGCCCGACGAGGGCAGATAGATGGACGCCAGCGAGTCGACGGTGCGGTAGGTCTCGGGGTCCGCCTCGAGAATCACCCGGTACTGGTTCGATTGCGTGAATATGGTCGAGACGATGCGCTGGCCGAAGGCGTCGTAGAGGGCGTTGTCGACCGTGCCCACACTGATGCCGAGCCGGGCCGCGCTGTCGCGGTCGATGGTGACGTAGGCGGCGAGTCCGTTGTCCTCTTGATTGCTGACCACGTCGGCGAGCTCGGGCACGAGGCGCAGCGCGTTCACGAGCTTCGGCGTCCAGGTCGACAAGGCGTCGGCGTCGGCGCTTTCCAGCGCGAACTGGTACTGGGTGCGGCTCACCGTGGTGTCGAGCGTCAAATCCTGGACGGGTTGCATGTAGAGCGTGACGCCGGCGATGCCCGAGGCCTCGCCTTGCAGGCGGCGAATCACGTCCGACACGCCGGCGCTGCGCTCGCCCCGGGGCTTCAGGTTGATCAGGAAGCGGCCGCTGTTGATGGTGACGTTGTTGCCGTCCACGCCGATGAACGACGACAGGCTCTCGACGTCCGGGTCCGTGAGTATGGCCACCGCAAGGGCCTGCTGGCGATCCGCCATCGCCGCGTAGGAGACCGATTCGCCGGCCTCGGACACGCCTTGAATCAGGCCGGTGTCCTGGTCCGGAAAGAATCCCTTGGGTATCAGAAGATATAGAAGCGCGGTCAGGACCACCGTTCCGGTGGCGACCCACAGCGTCAGCCGCTGATGATCGAGCACCCACGTCAACTGCCGTCCGTACCACTCCACCAACGAGGCGAACCAGCGGCCGGAATCGGTCTGCGACTCTCCGCCCGCGGGCCTGGGCTTCAGCAATTTTGCGCACAGCATCGGCACGAGCGTCAGCGACACCACCGCCGAGATGAGTATCGTCACCGCCAAGGTCACCGCGAACTCGCGGAACAGCCGGCCCACGACGTCCTGCATGAACAGAAGCGGGATCAGCACCGCGATCAGGGACACGGTGAGCGAGATGATGGTGAAGCCGATCTGCCCCGCGCCCTCGAGCGCTGCCTGCAGAGGGGCCGCGCCCTGTTCGATGTAGCGCGAGATGTTCTCGATCATCACGATGGCGTCGTCGACGACGAAGCCGGTGGCGATCGTCAAGGCCATCAAGGACAGGTTGTTCAGGCTGAAATTCGCGAGGTACATGACGCCGAACGTGCCGACGATCGACAGAGGCACCGAAAGCGACGGAATGACGGTCGCAGGCATGTTCCGCAGGAAAACGAAGATAACCAGGACCACGAGCACGACCGCGAGCGTGAGTTCGAATTCAACGTCCCTGACCGATGCGCGGATCGTGGTCGTGCGGTCCGTGAGCACCGCCACATCCACCCCCGGGGGCATCGCGGCCTTGAGCGAGGGAAGAAGATTCTTGATCCTGTCGACCGTTTCGACCACGTTGGCGCCCGGCTGGCGCTGCACGTTCAGGATGAGCGCCGGCGTCGAGTTCATCCAGCCGGCGAGCTTGGCGTTTTCCGCACCCGACACCAGTGTCGCCACGTCCTTGAGCCGCACGGGCGCGGAGTTCTTGTAGGCGACGATGATTTCGCCGTAGTCCCCCGCATTCCGGATCTGATCGTTGGTATTGACGGTGTACGCGCTGGTCGGGCCGTCCAGGGTGCCCTTGGGTCCGTTCTGATTGGCGTTGGCGATGGTCGTGCGCAGGTCGTCGATGTTGAGACCATAAGCCGCAAGCGCGCGCGGGTTCACGATCACCCGCACCGCGGGACGCTGGCCCCCGGAGATGCCGACGACACCCACCCCCTTGAGCTGCGAGATCTTCTGAGCGATGCGCGTGTCGACCAGATCCTCCACGTCGGTGAGCGGCATCACCTTCGAGGTGATTCCGAGAGTCAGCACGGGAGCGTCCGCGGGATTCACCTTGGCGTAGATCGGCGGCGCGGGCAGATCTTGCGGCAACAGATTCTGCGCGGCGCTGATCGCCGCCTGCACCTCTTGCTCGGCCACATCGATGGCGAGCGCCAGCGTGAATTGCAGCGTGATGACCGATGCACCCCCCGAGCTCGTCGAGGACATCTCGTCCAGCCCGGGCATCTGGCCGAATTGCTTCTCCAGGGGGGCGGTGATCGCGGACGTGATGACCTCGGGGCTCGCGCCCGGATAGAAGGTTTGTACTTGGATGGTGGGATAGGCCACCTCGGGCAACGCCGACAAGGGAAGCTGGCGGTAGGCTATCGCGCCCACGATCAGAATGGCGACCATCAGAAGCGTGGTCGCCACCGGCCGCAGGATGAATAGGCGGGACGGGTTCACGCCGTCATTGCGCCCCGGAACGCGGGTGCTTGCGGCGCTGCCCGCCGGAAGCCCGCGCTTGCCCCGCGGGTCCGGCTCCGGCGGCGGGCGCTGCTCCGGCGGCTTGCGGCAACTGCACTTTGGCGCCGTCTCGCAACCGGTCACCCCCTTCCGTCACGACCCGTTCGCCGGCGGCGAGTCCCGCCGTCACGGCCGCACGGTCGCCTTGGACGAT
>DASYAK010000043.1:0-2050 GCA_036501385.1 Gemmatimonadales bacterium
CGGCCACCCCGAGGCGAACCAGCCACGCTCCCCCAACTTCCGGGTCAGCGCGCGATCGACACCGTCGCCGGTCCGGCGCTCGTGTTCGATCACCTCGCGGGTGACATGCTCGGCGGTGAATTCCTCGGCCTCGCGGCGGATTCGGGCCCAGTTCTCAGGTTCGTTGAAGTCCATCGAGTCACCGCCCTCCGGTCGTCACGGGGCCGAACCGCCGGTCGGCGACAGTGAGCAGCTCGCGTCGCGGGTCGGCGAACGCCGCCGCCCACGCTTTGGCCCTGCGGTAATACAGCTGGATGTCGTACTCCTCCATGAACCCGTACCCACCGTGGACATGCAGACTGTGCGTCGCCGCGTGATAGGCCGTCTCGGCGGCGAACACGAAGGCCATCGCGGCCAGCGCGCCGGCGTCGTCCTGCGCGGAATCCATCGCCCAACAGGCCTTTCTGACCAGCAACTGGGCGCCATCCAGACCGGTGACCGCGTCGGCGAACGGATGCGCGACCGCTTGGTACATTCCGATCGGCTGGCCGAACGCCTCGCGCACCACCGCATACCGGGAACCGATCGCCACCGCCTCGGAGGCCAACCCGACCAGCGCCGCCGCGCGCAGCACACGTACCTCGTCGAGCGCGGTCTCGAAGATCGCGCGCGCCTCGCTGCCTTCGGCGAGAACTGTGGCCGCACCCGGGGCGTCCCACCGGGCCAGCGATAGTCCGCCGAGGTTGCGGTACGCCGTCTTGGCCAGGCCATCCGGGCGGTTCACATAGACCAGGGAGTCTCCGTCTAGTGCCAGCACAGCGTCCGCGATTGCGCCGTCGACCAGCAACTGCCCCGCTATCGGGGCGGGCTGCCTCGCCAGTGACACGATGACCGATCCGCTCAAAACCGGGTCCAGAAGCTCCTTCTCGCGCAGGCGACCCAGCATTCGGGCCGCGGCCGCGGTTTCGGCGACCGGGATCGGAGCAATGCGTCGACCGGCTTCCTCGGCCACCAGTGCCAGTTCGAGGAGTCCCCCGTCCCCCCCTCCGCAATCCGAGGGGACCCCGATACCCAGTGCACCGATCTCGGCGTAGTGCTGCCAGAGCAGTCCGTCGAAACCAGTGGCCTCCGCCCGCCGCACGCGCTCTGGCGTGGCCTGTTTCCCGAACAAGGCCGCGAACGCGTCGCGGACCGCGTGTTGCTCCGGCGTCAGCGATAGATCCACCTATTCCTCCTCGCAATCGCAATGCCGTCGACATTCGGCACCACGTCGGCGCCGCCACAGAAGGCACGTTACCCGCAGCCGGACTGACGCACGACGAAAAAGTAAACGCATATCCTCTTTTGGCGCACTCGATGCTAGAGTCAGTCGCACATCCGATTGTCATATCGTTGAGTATTGGGCCGTTCTGCATCGCAGGTACGGCGAGGCACGAGGAGGATTTCAATGACGCCGCAATTGGGCTATCCGGTCTTCGATGGTGATAACCACATGTACGAGACAAGCGATGCGCTCACCAAGTTCCTGCCGCCGGAGTACCACGGCGCGATCCGATACGTGGAAGTGGACGGACGCACCAAGATCGCGACCCTGGGACAGATCAGCGACTACATCCCCAACCCCACCTTTGACAAGGTCGCGGCACCGGGAGCGCAGGAGGACTACTTCCACAACGGCAACCCCGAAGGCAAATCGCACCGCGAGATCCTGGGGAAAGCGATCGAGGCAACCCCCGCGATGCGTGAGCCGGCCCCCCGGCTGGAGCTGCTCGACGAACAGGGCATCGACAAGTCGATGATGTACCCGACGCTGGCAAGCCTGGTGGAAGAACGTTTCCGCGAGCACCCCGAGGCGACTCACACGATCATTCACGCTCTGAACCAGTGGTTGCACGAGACCTGGCAATTCGACTACAAGGGCCGCATCTTCACCACGCCGATCATCACCTTGCCGATCGTGGAGAAGGCCATCGACGAGCTGAACTGGGTGGTCGAGCGCGGTGCACGCGCCATCCTCATCCGGCCGGCGCCGGTACCCGGGCTGCACGGTCCGCGGTCGTTCGCGCTGCCC
>DASYAK010000044.1:0-6317 GCA_036501385.1 Gemmatimonadales bacterium
GCCGTGGCCCACGGGTCGACCGGCGCCGGAAACGATCAGGTCCGTTTCGACATTGCCCTTCGCGTTCTGGCGCCCGAACTGCGAATCATCACTCCGATCCGCGACGAGGCGTTGTCGCGTGACGCATCGATTGCATATCTCGAGGCTCGTGGTCTCCCCGTTCCACCCAAGTCGGGTGCCTTCTCGATCAACCGCGGTCTCTGGGGTACCACCTGGGGTGGTGGGTGGACCCACGACACCTGGGCCGGTCCACCGGCGGAGTTGCTCGATGCTCCGCCTGATTCGCCACAACCTGACGACGTTGTGGTCGAATGGAGCCAGGGCGTTCCCATTGCCCTCAACCGCGAACCGATGGCCGGATCCGACCTGGTCGACGCACTCGCCCGGCGAGCCGAAGCGTACGGGATCGGGCACGGGATTCACGTCGGTGAGACGGCGCTCGGCATCAAGGGGAGGATTGGCTTCGAGGCCGGGGCAGCCCTGATTCTGATTGCGTCCCATCGCGAACTCGAAAAGCTGGTGCTGACCAAGTGGCAGTCATTCTGGAAGGATCAGCTGGGGCGCTTCTACGGCGATCGGCTGCATGAAGGCCACTATTTCGATCCCACGCTGCGAGACATCGAAGCCATGGTGGCGTCATCGCAGCAACGAGTCGTCGGTGAGACGCGAGTTCGACTCGCCGCGGGGCGGTTCATCGTGACCGGGGCACGTTCACCATTTTCCATGATGGACCGCGCCGTTGCGACGTACGGCGAGGAGAATCGTCTCTGGACCGGAGACGAGGCGCGGGCGTTCGCACGCGTCGGTGCGGTACCGGAACTGCTGGCGATGCGCGCCGACGCGCGCGCCCGGGGCGAGCGGTAAGTGGTCGTCACAACGCGGGTTCGCCTCGATCGGATCGCATCGTCGACCCGGAATGCCGCGTTGCAACCGGACGTGATTCTCGGTGACGGGATTGTGGCTGAAGAGGGATACGTGCTGGCGGTGCGGCTTCTCAATGACAAGAACACCTATAACGAAGTCGAGGACCTGAGCGGACGAATGGTAGCCCTTCGTGCGGGCGATCTCCTCGCCGGAACGCTCGGGGTCCGGCGAGCGTTGCGCGGGTACGCGGGCGAGGTTCCCACCAGCCTCGCCGTGGGCGATGTGATCAACGTTCTCAATCTTGGCGGCATTCTCGGCAAATGCACCTCGCAGAACCCCGACATCGGGGCGCCATTCGACGCCGAGGTTCTCGGCGCCGTGCTGGCGTTTCCCGACCTGGGCGACCGGGTGGGCCGGCCGGCCCACATTCGCGATCACGCTATTCCTCCGGCCGATCTGCTGCAGTGCGACATCCCGGTGGTTTACGTCGCCGGCACCTGCATGAACGCGGGGAAGACGGTGGCTGCGACGGAACTGGTTCGCGGCCTGACTCGCGCGGGCTGGCGTGTCGGCGCAGCCAAGCTCACCGGCGTGTCGTTGATGCGCGACGCGCTGTCGATGCGCGATGCCGGTGCGGTGGCGGCGGTGACTTTCAACGACGCCGGCGCGGCCAGCACTCGCGCCGGGATGACCGTGCCGGTTGCGCGCGGACTCTTCAACCGGATGGTCGATCCCCGCGGCGCGCGTCCCGACGTGATCGTCGCTGAACTTGGCGACGGTATTCTCGGGGAGTACGGCGTGCAGGACATTCTGCGGGCGCCCGACCTCATGGCGCTCGGAGCGGCGTACGTCGTCGCGGCACCCGATCCGGTAGCCTGCTGGGGCGCGCGCGAGCTGATGCGTGGCGAGTTTGGCCTCGCGATCACGGAAATCACCGGACCGGCCACCGACAACGAGGTCGGGCGTCGTTACATCGAAGAGCAACTCGATCTTCCAGCGCACAACGCACGGCGCGACGCTGCCGGACTGGTGCGGCGAGTGTGCGACGCGATCGATCAATGGAAGGCGCGGCATGGGGGCGCGACATGAGGGTCGCCGTGATCGGTGCGGCCGGGTATGCCGGCGGCGAATTGCTGCGCCTGGCATTGCAGCACCCGGCGATCCGCGAAGTTACCGCGACCTCCCGGTCGCACGCCGGTGCGCCGATCTCCGATCTCCATCCCGCCATGGCGCTGATCACTTCCGCGCGATTCGCGGCCCATGATCCGCTGGCGGCCGCTCGCGGGAAGGACGTCGTCTTTCTTGCGCTCGATCATGGGGAGTCCTCGGCGCTCGCAGAATCGCTGGTCGATGCCGGGTGCGGACTCATCATCGATCTCGCGGGGGATTTCCGGATCCGCGATGCCCGGCTGTACGAACGTCACTACACCGCGTCGAGACCTGCGGCGTTGGTACATCGCTTCGCCTACGGCCTCGCTGACGTGGCCGGCACCGGGTTGCGCGGCGCGTCAGCGATCGCGGCGCCGGGCTGCTTTGCCACGGCCGCTCAGCTCGGCCTCCGCGCCCTGGCTGATCTGCAGCTTGCCGCGCCGCCGGTGGTGTTCGCGGTGACCGGATCGAGCGGCGCCGGACACAGTCCCAAGCCGACGACTCACCATCCAGCCCGCGCAAACAATCTCTTCGCCTACTCCGCGATGGGCCACCGCCATGAGGGCGAGATCCTGGAGCAATGGCGGCAGTGGCGCAATGATCCGGCCGCACACGCCCGGTTGATGTGCCATTCGGGCCCGTTCGTCCGCGGGATCCACGTGACCGTGCACGCGCACCTCGCTCGCCCGGTCGACGATGTGGCCCGGCACCTGGCGCAACAGTTTGTGGAGCGCCCATTTGTGCGAGTTCTCGATGCGCCGCCACAAGTGACTCAGGTGGTCGGATCGAACTTCGCGCTGCTTCACGCGATCACGTCGGACGACGGACGCGAAGTCCAGGTGATGTGTGTCATCGACAATCTCATCAAGGGTGCGGGCGGACAGGCAGTGCAGGCGATGAACCTGGCTCTCGGCCTCGACGAAACGGCCGGCCTCACCGCACCCGGAGTGTTCCCATGCTGACCGAAACGGCTCCCAGCGCTCTTCTTCCCGTGTACGCCACCTTTCCGCTCCGCGCGGCCTCGGGGCACGGATCGTGGCTGGTGGACGAGGAAGGCAACGAGTGGCTCGATGCTTACGGTGGCCACGCCGTGGCGAGTTGCGGGCATTCGCATCCCGACGTGGTGGCCGCGATCGCCGAGCAGGCCGCCCGCCTCCTTTTCTATTCGACCGCCGTTCCGCACGCGGGCCGGGAAGCGCTGGCCGAAGCACTGGCGGGCTTGTCGCCCGATCCGCTCGGTCACGTCTTCTTCTGCAATTCCGGCGCGGAAGCCAACGAGAACCAGCTCGGACTGGCGCGCCGGAGCACGGGACGCACCACCGTCGTGACGATGCGCGGCGGCTGGCACGGCCGCACCGCTGCCACGCTCGCCTGCACCGACGGCGAGCGCTACGAGGCGGGGGCGCGCCGGGCCGGGATGCCGCTGTCGCGCAAGGTAGTATTCAATGATATAGATGCGCTGGCGGCCGCCATGGACGGCACCATTGCGGCGGTGCTGATCGAACCGGTGCAGGGATTCAGCGGCGCGCGAACGGCAACCCGGGAATTCCTCGACGCTGCGCGTGCCCTGTGCGACGAGCACGGCGCGAAGCTCCTCTTCGACGAGGTGCAGTGCGGCGTCGGGCGGACCGGAACGTTCACCGCCGCGGAACAATTCGGCGTGATTCCCGACGCGATCGCGATGGCCAAGGGCCTGGCTGCGGGTCTCCCGATCGGCGCGGTCATCGCGGCGCCATCACTGGTCGCCGACATCAAGATTGGCGATCTCGGATCGACCTTCGGTGGCGGCCCGGTGCCATGCGCCGCGGCGCTCGCCAACCTCGCCGTGATCGAGCGAGAAAATCTGCTCGACAACGTGCGACAGGTGAGCGCCATGATCATCGCGGAGAGCGCCGAGCTTCCGCACGTCGTGGCGGTGCACGGGCGGGGATTTCTCATCGGCCTCGAACTCGATCGTCCGGCGGCGGAGGTTCAGCGCGCGCTCTGGTCGCACCGGGTCCTCACCGGCACATCAACCGATCCGCGGACGCTACGCCTCCTCCCGCCGCTGTCGTTCGCCAGCGACGAAGCGGCGCAACTCCTCGCTGCGCTCCGGGCGGTGCTGGCGTGAGCGGCCGCGATTTTCTCGCGATGGAAGAGTGGTCGGCCGACGAGATCGATCATCTGCTCGGCCTCGCGGCGCGATGCAAGCGCGGCGACGTCGCGGCGGGCCTGGTGAAGAAGGTGCTCGCGATGGTGTTCATGGATCCATCGCTGCGCACGCGGGCGTCCATGGAGACGGCGATGTTTCTTCACGGCGGTCACGCCCTCTGTCTCGAGCCGGGCAAGGGAAGCTGGACCCTCGAGACCGACCTTGACGCCGTGATGGACGGGACCACCGTCGAGCACATCATCGAAGCGGCTCGGGTGCTGAGCCGATATGCCGACGTGCTCGCGGTGCGGAGCTTTCCCAAGGGAACCCGCTGGGATGTCGAGCGCGAGGATCGCACCATCCGGCACTTTGCCACGTACAGCAGCAAGCCGGTCATCAATCTCGAATCGTCGCGCCGGCATCCGTGCCAGGGCCTTGCCGATGCATTCACGATCCGGGAAAAGCTCGGTGAAACCGCCGGGAAGCGATTCGTCCTGATGTGGGCCTGGCATCCCAAGGCGCTGCCGACGGCCGTGCCGGCCAGTGCCGCGATCGCCGCCGCGCATCTCGGGATGAACGTCACGATCGTGCGCCCGGCGGGGTACGATCTCGATCCCGATGACTATGGCGCGATTGGCACGCTCGCCGGGAGCCGCGGCGGTTCGCTCGACGTGACCGACGATCTCGATCGCGCGATCGACGGCGCGGACGTCGTGTATCCCAAGTCCTGGGGATCGTTGCAGCACTTCGGCGCGCCCGACCAGGAGCACGTGCTGCGGGAAGGCAAACGTGACTGGCGGCTCACGGCCGACCGGATGCGACGCACGGCTGGCGGGAAGGGAATAGCGATGCACTGCCTTCCGGTGCGCCGCAATGTCGAGATCGATGGCGCCGTGCTCGACGGTCCGCAGAGTGCGGTGATCGATGAGGCCGAAAATCGGCTGCATGTGCAGCGGGCATTATTGCTCGACCTGCTCGGCGGTCCGGACTATACCTATCGTGCGGGGATGGCAGCGTGACGATCGATTCAACCAAGGGAGTCTCCGGGCTCAAGGGCGCGCTGCGGTACGTCCGGGCCTACCGCGACAATGTCTTTGTCGTCAAGCTCGGCGGCGAGGTGCTGGCCGATGCGCACACGCTCGAGCAAGTGACCGAGCAACTGGCGCTGCTGGCGTCGCTGTCGATCCGGCTGGTAGTGGTTCATGGCGGCGGGCCGCAGGCTACAGCGCTGTCGCGGCGAATGGGTCTCGAGCCGGTGATGATCGCCGGCCGGCGCGTTACCGACGATGGCGCCCTCGAGGTCGTCACCATGGTTTACCGCGGTCTCCTCAATACACAACTCGTGTCGGCGCTCCATCGAAGCGGGGTGCAGGCCGTCGGGCTCTCCGGTGTCGACGCCGAGCTGCTGAGCGCGCGACGCCGTCCACCGGTCGTCGTCGTGGATGACGATGGTGTCGAGCGCACCGTGGACTACGGACATGTCGGGGATATCGATCGGGTCGATTCGCGGGTCCTGCGTACGCTGATGGACGCGCGATTCGTCCCGGTGATTTCCTCACTCGCGGGTGACCGTGACGGAAACGTATTCAATGTCAACGCGGACACGGTCGCGGAATCGATCGCGATCGCGGTCCAGGCGCAGAAGCTGATCTTCCTCACCGGCGCGCCGGGAGTTCTCCGGGATCGCAACGATCCGGCGACGCTCGTCACGTTCGCCGATCCCGATGATCTCGAGGAGCTGATCGCCAGTGGCGCACTGGTCGGCGGAATGCGCCCCAAGGTCGAAGCGTGCATTCGCGCTGCGACCGGCGGAGTGGAGCGGACCCACATCATCGACGGCCGGGTCCCCGACGCGCTCCTTCTCGAAGTCTTCACCGGGTCGGGGTGTGGCACGATGATCGTTGGCCGAAAGGAGAAGGCAACCTATCTCGGAGTCGACCTGGCCGGCTGAGATCGCCTTTCTTCGCGAGCTCGTTGCCGTTCCATCGATCAGCGGTGGCGAAGCCGCCGCCGCCGCCCTGGTCGAGGCGCGCGCGCGCGAGCTCGGACTCGACGTGGAGCGCGACGAGACCAGCGTGCGCGTCGCCGTTGGCGATGAACGCAGCGGGCCGACACTCGCGCTGGCGTCGCATCTTGATGTTGTGCCACCCGGTGACGGCTGGACTCGCGATCC
>DASYAK010000045.1:0-62200 GCA_036501385.1 Gemmatimonadales bacterium
GTTCGCGGATCAGTCCAATGGCGGGCAATTGACGACGACGTACGACGTCAGCCCCGACGGGTCGCGATTCCTGGTCCGCCAACGCACGGAGCGTACGTCAACGGCGACCCTGCTGTTGAACTGGCAGCAGCTTCTCACGCAGGCGGCCAATGCCCGGCAACGGTAGCGATCGCGCGTCCGCATCGGCGCATCGCGACCGCGCCACCGGCCGGTTGACACTCCCGAGTCGGCCATCGTATGAGTGAGACCGTGAACCATCGATTCGTGGCCGCCCTCGCCGATCGCTACACCGTCGAACGCGAGTTGGGCCAGGGTGGCATGGCCACGGTGTATCTCGCGCACGACGTCAAGCACGAGCGGCAAGTCGCCATCAAGGTGCTGCGTCCCGAGCTCGCCGCCGTGATCGGCGCGGAGCGGTTTGTGCGCGAGATTCGCACCATTGCCAACTTGCAGCACCCGCACATCCTCGGCCTGATCGACTCCGGAGAAGTCTCCGGCACCGCCTATTACGTGATGCCCTTCATCGACGGCGAGTCACTGCGCGATCGCCTGTCGCGCGAAACGCAGTTGCCCATCGGCGACGCCGTCCGCATCGCCGTCGAAGTCGCCGACGCCCTGCAATACGCGCACAGTCACGGCGTCATCCACCGCGATATCAAGCCGGAGAACATCCTGCTCCACGGCGGGCATGCGCTGGTGGCGGACTTCGGCATCGCGCTCGCCGCGAGCAAGACCGGCGGCGCCCGGATGACCGAGACCGGCATGTCGCTCGGCACGCCGCAGTACATGAGCCCCGAACAAGCGATGGGCGAGCGCGAACTCGATGCACGCACGGACATCTACGCGCTCGGCTGTACGACGTATGAGATGCTCACCGGCGAGCCGCCCTTTACGGGACCCACCGCGCAGGCGATCGTCGCGAAAGTCATGACGGCCGAGCCGGTCGAGGCCACGGCCTTGCGCAAGAGCATCCCGCCGCATGTTGCGGACGCCGTGCACACAGCGATGCAGAAGCTTCCCGCCGACCGCTTTGGCAGCGCAGTCGAGTTTGCCCGTGCGCTCGCCGCTCCGGTCAGCGCGTCGCGCCGAGGTGTGAGCGCCGCACCGCAACGCATCCGCACCACCCTGGTGACACTCGCCGCCGGCGTGGTGCTCGGTGTCGGCGTCGGGATTGCGGCGACGTCCGCCCGCCACCGACCGGAGGTGCTCACCGGCAACGTGACCCACGTGACCATCGAAGACGGTCTCGAGATCCAGCCGGCGATCTCGCCGGACGGCAAGATGCTGGTGTACGCCGGCGGCACGTCGATGCACGTGCGACTCTTCCTGCGACCGACCGATGGTGGCCCCGCCGTTGCGCTCACAGCGGATTCGACGACCGTACAGCAGGATCCGCGCTGGTCGCCGAGCGGGAAGAGCGTGCTCTTCCTCGCGAACGACGGCGTGGACACCGCGGTGGCGGGGCTCGGCGGCGCGTCGGCAGTGACACTGATCAATGGGGCTGCGGGGGAGATCGCCACCGCCACGTGGTCACCCGACGGGCGTCGCATCGGGTTCGTCCGGCACGATTCACTGCTGATCTACTCGATCGCGAACGGGACAACACGTTTCGCCGCGATCGAATTGGGGAAGGAATGCAACTGGTCGCCCCGCGGTGACCTGATTGCATGCGGCGCCCCTCGCGATTTCTCCAGGATCGGCTCGAACCTGGGCAATGCCGGTCCGAACCAGATCCTGATCACACCGGCGAGCGGCGGTACGCCGATCGCGGTCACCGACAGCGCATCGATGAACGGTTCACCGGTCTGGTCACCGGACGCGCGCCGCCTCTATTTCGTATCGAACCGGAATCACGAGCGTGACATCTATTACGTCGCGATGCGGAGCGACGGCCACGCGCACGGCGAACCGCACCGGCTCACCACCGCGCTGCAGGCTGCGTCGCTCTCGATCTCGGCGGACGGTCACGAGCTGGCGTACTCCGAGTACGTGCCGCGCGCCAACATCTGGTCGGTACCGATCGTCGCCGGTGCGGTCGCGACGTCGGCGATGGCGACGCAGGCCACCTTCGGCCATCAGCTGCTCGAGACGATGACCGTGACCCCGGATGGCAAGACGCTCTTCTACGATTCCGACCGGAGTGGCAACGCCGACATCTGGCGAACGATCATCGGCGTCAACCAGCCCGATGCCATCACCCACGATCCGGCCGACGAATTCGGCCCCGTCCTCTCTCCCGACGGCAAGTGGCTGGCCTACTATTCGTATCGGGAAGGCTCCACGCACGGCATCATCCTGGTCAAGCCGATGGACGGCGGCCCGACCGAGCAGGTGAACGACAGCGCCACGCCCGGCATCTGGCCAGCCTGGTCAGCAGACGGCGCGACGTTGTCCTGGGTATGCCCCCCGGCCTACCTGCAGCGGCGGCAATGCGGCGGAGCGGCCACGCGTGACCGGTCAGGCCAGTGGCATCGGACGGCGCACCCACCGTCGCATCAGTTCCAATCGCCGGATGGCCGGTGGACAACGGACCGGCTGAATGGTGGCAGCACGCGGGGATACGATACTCTCACGGTCTACGTTGCCGGTTCCGACCAGGTGAAGGCGCGTTACATCCGGCGAAGGCCAACCGATCCGCAAGTTCAGGACGTGCGCTGGAGCCCGGATTCGCGGTCGCTCTACCTCAACAGTCACGACGCCGATGGGCGAGCGATGTTCTGGTCGCTGCCGCTCGATGGCGGCGCGCCCCGCCTCGTGGCCACGGTGGACGACTTGTCCCGGCCGGCATATCGCACCGAGTTCGCGGTTGGCGGCGGTCGAATCTTCTTCGGCGTCAACGATCGCCAGAGCGATGTCTTCGTGATGGAGCTGGTCGACAAGTGAGCATCGCCGAGCGACTATCCGCAGCATTGTCCGACCGCTACACCATCGACCGCGAACTCGGCGCCGGCGGCATGGCGACCGTGTACCTCGCGCACGACATCAAGCACGATCGCGATGTCGCCATCAAGGTCCTGCACCCTGACCTGGGCGCGGCACTCGGCGGCGAGCGCTTCCTGAGCGAGATCCGCACCACCGCTCGGTTGCAGCATCCGCATATCCTGCCGCTGCTGGACTCTGGTGACGCGGACGGCTTGCTGTACTACGTCATGCCGCTGGTCACCGGCGAGACGCTGCGCGCCCGCCTCGACGCGAACGGCAGCTGCCGATCGACGACGCCGTACTGATCGCCCGCGAAGTCGCCGATGCGCTGGGATACGCGCACGGGCTGGGCGTGATTCATCGCGACATCAAGCCCGAGAACATCCTGCTGCAAGGCGGCCACGCGCTGGTCGCCGACTTCGGCATCGCGCTCGCGGTGCAGAGTGCCGGCGGCGCGGGGATGACACAGACCGGCCTCTCGCTCGGCACGCCGCAGTACATGAGTCCGGAGCAGGCGATGGGTGAACGCACCATCGATGCGCGCAGCGACATCTACGCGCTCGGTGCGGTCACGTACGAGATGCTGGCTGGTGAACCGCCGTTCACCGGCCCGAGCGTGCAGGCGATCGTGGCCAAGGTCATGACCGAGCGGCCGCCGCCGCACGTGCTGCGCGACACCATCCCGCCAAGCGTCGAACACGCGGTGCTCACGGCCCTCGCCAAGCTCCCCGCCGATCGATTCACCACCGCCGCCGAGTTCGGGATCGCACTCCGATCGGACGCAACACACGCGACGATGCCATCGGCGATCCGTTCGACGCCCATTGCGTGGCCCCGCACGATGATTGCCCTCGGCGCGACCGGCGTTGTCCTGCTGGGAGTGGCACTCTGGGCCCTCACCCGCTCCGCTCTCGCTCAGTCGCGGATGTTCGACGCCGCGCTGCCCGACAGCGCCCTGATGAGCTCAGCGCCCGACGTTGCGTCGGCCGGCTACGGCGCACCGGTGCTGAACCTTGCGGTGGCAGCGACCGGCGACTTCGTGGTGTATCCGGTACGCCACGGCGATTCGACGATGCTGTGGTATCGCAGCTTGATCGACGCGAGCGCGCACCCGATCACTGGAACTGCCGGTGGCACCATGCCACGACTCTCACCGGACGCTTCGGAACTGGCCTTCGTCAGCGCGAATCGCGTGCTGGTCATGCCCGTGTCCGGTGGCGAACAGAAACGCCTGCTGCAGGCGGATGCGCCGCCGACGCTTGACTGGGTGTCGCCGACCCGCCTCTTCGCCATCGCAAACGACGGCGTGACGTTGCACTGGCTCGACGCGGAGACTGGTGCCAGCGACGCGAGCGGCATGACGATCACGCTCAAGTCACGCCGCTACTACGGCAGCTGGGTCGGGTCGCAGAATCGGCTGCTCTGCGGGCAAGGCGAAGGCGTATTCGAGGACATCTAGATGGGCGTCACTCGGCCCATTCGAACCGGAGACCGGGGCGACACGACTGGTTCGGCAGTCGTGACCGGCCAGGCATTCCGTATCGTGGATGACCATTCCGGATTTCACCACCCGCCTGAAGACCGCAGTGGACAAGGCGAACCGGTAGCCAATCGATCGTGGCCACACCGTATCAGGCATCTCCGCATGTCTTGACGGATGATAGCTATATAGCTATCATCTGCCGTGCCGGAAGTCCCCGCCGAAATTCTCCGACAGGCCAGGCGCCGAGCCGGGCTCACGCAGCGAGCTCTTGCGGAGCGCGCCGGCACCAGTCAATCGGTCGTGGCCAGGATTGAGCTGGGCACGACATCACCCACATGGGAAACGCTGACGCGACTGGTAACGGCCGCCGGTTTCGAGCTGGGCGTACGCCTCCACGTCCGTCCGGCGACGGGATCACACATGCTCGCCGACGTGGCCCGGATCCGAAAATTGTCTCCCGAGAACCGTCTGGCCGAGACGGCCAACATGAGCCGTTTTGCAGCGGCGGTTCGCCGTGGCTGACGTCGCGCCGTTTGACCCGGAACGGATTTTCGACACGCTGGCACAGCACGAGGTCGAGTTTGTGCTGATTGGCGCACTCGCGGCCCGTTTGCAGGGGTTCCCACGATTGACGGCCGATGCCGATGTGACGCCGGCCGATTCACCCGCAAATCTTCAGCGGTTGGCGGCGGCGCTGCGGGCAATCGACGCGCGCGTCTATACCGAATCCGTACCCGAAGGTTTGTCATTCGACTGCAGCGGACCGGCGCTGGCACGTGGGGAACTCTGGAATCTTGTCACCGCCGCTGGCCGCATCGACGTCATCCGGCATCCGGCGGGCGTGTCCGGATACGAGGCGCTGCGCGCCAGCGCGGTCCGCTTCGAGATCCATGGACGACCGCTGTTCGCAGCGTCGCTCGCCGACATCCTGCGTTCCAAGGAGGCTGCCGATCGGCCTCAGGATCGCCAGGACGCCGTGATCATCCGCGAGATGCTGCGTGCCGACGAAGCGGGAAACCGCCGATGAACGACTGCCGAGGGGATCCGTTCGACCGGCTCCTCGTGGCCCACGCGCAGGTCGAGGACGTGCCGATCATGCGCGCTGACCGGAGCATCCGCCAGTACGACGTGAAGGTGCTGCTGGCATGAGCATCGACGCGCTCAAGGCAGCCCTGGCCGACCGCTACACCATCGAACGCGAGCTCGGGTCGGGCGGCATGGCGACGGTCTATCTCGCGCACGATATCAAGCACGATCGTGACGTCGCGATCAAGGTGTTGCGACCGGATATCGCGCAGACCGTGGGGGCCGACCGCTTTCTGCGCGAGATCCAGCTCGCCGCGAAGCTGAATCACCCCAGCATCCTGGCACTTTTCGATTCGGGCGAGGCGGGCGGTGCGCTGTTCTACGTCATGCCAGCGGTCGAAGGTGAGTCGCTGCGCGACCGGCTCGCGCGCAACCGGATGCTCCCGGTCGATGAGGCCGTTCGCATCGCGGCGGCCGTGGGCGGCGCGCTCGATTACGCCCATCGGCATGGCGTGGTCCACCGCGACATCAAGCCCGAGAACATCCTGCTGCAGGACGGCCACGCGCTGGTGGCCGATTTCGGCATCGGCAAGGCACTGAGCGCGGTCGAGGGCGAGACCTTCACCCAGACCGGCGCGAGCGTGGGCACGCCCGCCTACATGAGCCCGGAACAGGCATCCGGAGACTCGGTCGACGGACGCAGCGACATCTACTCGCTGGGTTGTGTCCTCTACGAAATGCTGGTGGGCGAACAACCCTTCACCGGCCCCACCGTGCAAGCCGTGATCGCCAAGCGGTTTGTGCAGACGCCGGCCGACGTGGCGGCCCTGCGCGAAGGCGTCCCGCGGCCGATCGCACGAGCAGTGCAACGAGCCCTGGCTCGCACGCCAATCGACCGGTACGAGACGGGCGCACTCTTCGTGACGTCGCTGGCCGAAGTCGAATCGGCGCCTGCGCACAACGCGGCGCCGGAGAAGTCGCTGGCGGTGTTGCCGTTCGTCAACATGAGCACCGATCCGGAGAACGAATTCTTTGCCGATGGCATCACCGAAGAGATCCTCAACGCGCTCGCGTCCATCGCCGACCTGCGCGTCGCCGGGCGCACGTCGTCGTTTTCGTTCAAGGGCAAGCAGGTGGAGCTCCGGGCGATCGGCGAGCTGCTGCACGTGCGGACCGTCCTCGAAGGTTCGGTGCGCCGATCCGGCAAGCGGGTGCGTATCACCGCGCAATTGAGCGACGTGGCCGACGGATTCCGGATGTGGTCGGAGCGCTATGACCGGGAAATCGAGGACGTGTTCGCCGTGCAGGACGAGATCGCCACGGCGATCGCGGAAAAGATGAAGGCCACGATCCATCAGGGCGGCGTGATTGACAACACCGAGCGCGTCACCGATAACATCGAGGCGTACGAGGCGTACCTCAAGGGACGGGCGCTCTACTACCGTCGTGGGTCCGCGATGAAGGAAGGCCTGGCGCTGATGCAGCGCGCGCTGGCGCTCGATCCCGCGTATGCCCTGGCGTGGGCGGGACTCGCGGACGGGTACTCGCTCCTCGGATACTACGGAATGCTGTCACCCGAAGCGGCGTCCGGACCGGCCCGCGAGGCCGCTGCCAAAGCGTTGCAGTTCGGGCCCGGCCTCGCCGAGTCACACAACGCCGCCGCCCAGTGTGCCATGCTGTTCGACTGGGACTGGCCGCAGACGGAGCGGGCGTTCCGTCGCGCGCTGGAGATCAATCCCGGGTACGTCCAGGCTGCCACATGGCACGCGCTGTTCTTCCTCGGTTTCGTGAGCGGTCAGTGGGAAACCGCGATCGACAACATGCGCCGGCTGCACCGAAGCGAGCCGATCTCCGCCTACGTCACCGCAAGCGTGGCCTTCACGTGCAGTTGCGGCCAACATGCCGACGAAGGATTGGACTGGGCGCGGCGAGCATGGGCGCTGGATCCGACCGCCTTCGTCACCCTCTGGTCGCTGCAGATGGGACAGTATTACAGCGGGGATTTTGCCGCCTCGATCGCGACTGGTGATATCCTGCTGGCGACGTCGGGGCGGCATCCGTGGGCATTGTTATTCTCGGTGATGGCACTTTTCGGTCAGGGGGACATCTCGGGCGCGCGGGCCATCGCGACGGAAATGGCAGCGCGATCCGCGCGGGAATACATCAGCCCGTTCCACCGGGGCGTTGCCGCGGCACTCGTCGGCGATGCGGCGGCAGCCAACCAGCTGCTGCGCGAAGCGGTGGCGCGTCGCGATCCTGGCATTCCGGTCTTCGCGCGCATCGTGCGCGAGCTTCCGCCGCTGCAAGCACTGCCGGCCAGCCAGGAATTGCTTGACGTGCTGAAGCTGCCGGACGGCGAATGAGGGATCGGCTCGCGGCCACCCGTCCGCCGCACTACACTCGTCAGAGGTCGGCATGAGCATCGACGCGCTCAAGGCAGCCCTGGCCGACCGCTACACCATCGAACGCGAGCTTGGGGCTGGCGGCATGGCGACGGTCTATCTCGCGCACGACTTCAAGCATGACCGCGATGTCGCGATCAAGGTCCTGCGCCCGGATCTCGCCGCGGCGCTCGGCGCCGAGCGCTTTCTTGCCGAAGTGAAGATCACCGCGCGACTCGACCATCCGCACATCCTGACGCTGATCGATTCCGGAAGTGCAGCCGACACGCTCTTCTATGTCATGCCTTTCGTGCGAGGCGACGCTGACCGACTTCGGCATCGCGCTGGCCGTACAGGGCGCCGGCGGCGATCGTCTCACCGGAACCGGGCTGTCTCTTGGCACGCCGAGCTACATGAGTCCCGAGCAAGCTGCTGGCGATCGCAACGTCGATGCGCGCAGTGACATCTACGCCGTCGGCGCGGTGACGTACGAGATGCTCGCGGGTGAGCCACCCGTCACCGGCGCCACGGTCCAGGCGATGATCGCCAAGTTGATGACGGAGCGGCCGACGTCGCTGCGGGTCCTGCGCGACACCGTGCCGCCTGCGGTGGATGCCGCCGTGATGCGGGCGCTGGCCAAGGCGCCGAGCGACCGGTTCTCCACGGCGCGCGAGTTTGCCGACGCGCAGACCAGCGAGCCGACCGCGCCAACCCGCGAGCTTCCCGCGCGAGCCCATCGATGGACGCCGCTTGTCCTCGGCCCGGCGCTCCTTCTTGCGGTCCTTATCGCGGCGCACCGCCTCCGGCAGCACGCCGAAACGGCCGGCGGTGCACCAGTGGATGCTATCCGATCGATCGCCGTGCTGCCGCTCGACAACTACTCTGCGGATTCCACGCAGGAATATTTTGCCGAGGGCATGACGGACGAACTGACCAGTAATCTCGCCACGATCAGTCAGTTGCGGGTGACGTCGCGCGGATCCGCGATGCAATTCAAGGGCGCGAACCGTCCCGCGACGCCGGTGATCGCCAAGGCCCTGAACGTGGACGCGGTCGTCGAAGGTTCGGTGACGCGCGTCGGCGACGAAGTGCGCATCAACGCGCAGTTGATCGACGCTCGCGTCGACAGGCACATCTGGGCACAGACCTTCGAACGCAAGTCCAGCGACGTGCTGGCGCTGCAGGCGGAAATGGCGTCATCCATCGCGAGTGCAATCAACGTGCAGCTCACGCCGCGCGAGCAGTCACGGTTCGCCGCTGCGCCGACCGTCGATCCGGCGGCACATGACGCCTATCTCAAGGGCCGCTACTTCTTCAACCGCCCGAGTGACGAGAACCTCCAGAAGGCGATGGCGCAGTTCGATACGGCGATTGCGCTGAGTCCGGATTTCGCGCCCGCATATTCGGGATTGTCGGACACATACGCCTGGGCGGCCTCCAACGAAGGCTTCATCAGCTCCGCCGACGCCAAACCGAAGACCCGGGAAACCGCACAACGCGCCGTGGCGCTCGACAGCATGTCGGCCGAGGCGCACACGTCGCTTGGGGTCTACCAAGCCTGGTTCGAGTACGATTGGGACGGGAGTGAGCGCGAATTCAAGCGTGCGATCGCCCGGAATCCCAATTACGCCTTCGCGCACGACCAGCTCGGCCTGATGCTGGCCATCGTCGGGCGCTTCGCCGAGGCGATCGCCGAGGGCCAGCGCGCCATGGCGCTCGATCCCCTTTCACCGTCGATCCTGATCGATGCGGCCGGCGTTTTCGAGTACTCAGGCGACGTTTCCCAGGCTCGTGCCCTCAATCAGAAGGCCGAGGAACTCGACCCGAATTTCTTCTTCCCCATACACGACGAAGCGGCGATGGCCCTGCACGCGAATGACTTTTCCGAAGCGATCGCGAAGTTGCAGCAGGCGCGCACGATGGGTGCACCGCCCTTCGTCACCGCCTATCTGGCGTACGCATTGGGAAAGTCTGGTGACCGGGCCGGCGCCATGGCGACCCTCGCGGAAGTAAAGCGGGTCTCCCCGGAAGGCGAGGTCGCGCCATTCAACATGGCGCTGCTGTATCTCGGCCTCGGCGATCACGCCCGCGCGCTCGACGATCTGGAGCGGGCCTATACCGAGAGTTCACAGCAGCTGGTCTGGCTCAACGACGAACCGATCTGGAATCCGCTCCGCTCGGAGCCAAGGTTCATTGCACTCATGAAGAAGTTGCACTTTCTCAAGTGAAACGCGCGCGCTGGATCAGCCTCGGTCACTCCGCTGTTTGGCGGTATCAATTGCTGAACGGTAGCTTCTGCTCATGAGCAGACCCTTCCGATCCCAGCGGCAGGCCTGGATGAGGCAATGGCGGGCTGCGGCCATCGCCCCCGAACGCATCCGGGTTTTGCAACGGGTGTTTGTGGCGGAGCGCATTGTGCGACGCACCGAGTCGCTGGTGAGATCGCTCGCCCACGCGCGCCCCGGGGAGAGCGATTGAGCATCGACCGTCTCAAGGCAGCCCTGGCCGACCGCTACACGATCGACCGCGAACTCGGCGCGGGCGGCATGGCCACGGTCTATCTCGCCGAGGACGTAAAGCATCATCGCAAGGTGGCGATCAAGGTGCTGCGCCCCGAACTCGCCGCGGTGATCGGCGCCGAGCGATTCCTCGCCGAGATTCGGACGACGGCCAACCTGCAACATCCGCACATTCTCGCGTTGATCGATTCCGGTGAGACTGACGGCATGCTCTGGTATGTGATGCCCTACATCGAAGGCGAATCGCTGCGCGACCGGATCACGCACGAGAAGCAGTTGCCCGTCGCCGACGCCCTGCGCATCGCGAGCGAAGTCGCTGCGGCGCTTGACTATGCCCATCGTCACCACGTGATCCATCGCGACATCAAGCCCGAAAACATCCTGCTCCACGATGGCTCTGCCATGGTGGCCGACTTCGGCATCGCCCTCGCCGCAAGCAGCGGCGGCGGCACCCGGATGACCGAGACCGGCATGTCGCTGGGCACGCCGCACTACATGTCACCCGAACAGGCGATGGGCGAGCGCGAAATTACCGCGCGCACCGATGTCTACGCGCTCGGCTGTGTCACCTACGAAATGCTGGTGGGCGAGCCGCCGTTCAACGGGCCGACCGCGCAGGCGATCATCGCGCGGGTGATGACCGAAGAGCCGCGTTCGCTTACCGCGCAGCGCAAGAGTGTGCCGCCGTACGTCGAGGCGGCGGTCTTCACCGCGCTGGAGAAACTTCCAGCCGACCGGTTCCCGACGGCGGCGCAGTTCGCGGCCGCGCTTGGGGATGCATCGGGCGCCACTGCCGGGAATGCCAGCGGTCGGCGCGCGGCGTACTTGAAGTCGCAACGGAGGCTCGGTCTCCCCGCTGTGGCGACGCTGGTGCTCGCCGCGCTCGCCGTTGGCGCGATCGCCACCGTACTCACGCACCGCAACCATGCCGTTGCGGGCGCCACGACGCGCGTGATGCTCGAGTTTCCCGCCAGCGAGCAGCCCCAACACCAGAGCGTACAAGCGCCGCTGCTCGCGCTCCGCCCCGATGGCAGCGGGCTGCTCTACTCAGGCATCGGGGCGAACGGTCAACCCCAGCTTTGGCTTCGACGATGGGATCGCCTGGGCGCCACTCGCTTCGCACAGACGCTCGGCGGAGCCTGCTGCTCGGTTTTCTCCCCCGGCGGCGATTCGGTCGCCTACCTGGCGCCTCCGCATACGCTGCAGGTCTTGCCATTGACCGGCGGATTCCCCGCGACGGTTGCGGACTCGGGCCTCACCTCGGTGTCCGACATCGGTGGTGGTGTAGACTGGGGATCGGACGGGATGCTGTATGTGAGCGGCCAGAAGGGAGTGCTTCGCGTCTCGCCACGCGGCGGAACGCCGGATCTGGTCGTCCCGCTGGACGCGCAGCGCGGCGATCTCCGGTACGTGTGGCCGGCCGTACTCCCGAACGCGCGAGGGGCGCTGGTTTCCGTTGTGCCGGCGTCGGATCCAACCAGCATTGATCGCGTGGCGATCGGCGCCGCCGATTTCCGCACCGGAAAGGTGACCCTCCTGCTGCAGGGGACGCGCGCCATCTACGCCTCCTCCGGCGACCTGATCTTCTCCAAGGCAAACGGCGTGCTCTGGGCCGTTCCCTTCGACGTGAAGTCGATGGCCACCACCGGACCGGCGCGCGAACTGACCGACACGCTCGCCTCGGGTACGACGTATCCGGACCTGGCGCTGTCACCGGGCGGGACGCTCGCGTACGTCAAGGGCGTCGTCCAGTCGTATCGGTTGGTGTGGGTGAATCGGAACGGCGACGCGACACCAGTGGCGAGCGACCTGGTGGACGACCAGCTGGACACGCCGGTGGTTTCCCCGGACGGCAAACGGATCATCGTCGCGATGGCCGGACCCGATGGCAAGTACAGTCTCTGGATGAAGGCGCTGGACGGCAGTCCCAAGGTGCGCGTCACCTTCGACGGGACCGCGAACTGGCGCACCGCATGGCGGCCCGGAATGGAAGAGATTTCGTATCTCTCCGACCGCGCGAAGATCGGCTCGACGAGCCTGCGGTTGTTTCTCCTGAACACCGGCGGGCACGGCGACATTACCGCGCCGGATCTGCACGACCCGCGCACTGTCGGCAGCGCCACCTGGTCGCCGGATGGAAAGTGGCTGGTGTTCCGCACCGACAACCAGGAACGCGGGAACGGCGACATCCTGGCGATCCGCCCCGGCGTCGATACGGTGCCGCGCGCGCTCGTCGCCACGCCGGCGGAGGAACTGGTGCCGGAGATTTCGCCCGACGGGCGGTGGATGGCGTACAGCTCCGATGTATCGGGCCGGCGCGAGATCTACGTCCGTGCGTTCCCCGACGCCGCCGGCACGCCGTACCAGGTGTCCACGACAGGCGGAACGAATCCGTCGTGGAATCCGAATGGCAAGGAACTGTTCTTTCTCGACGCCGCGAACAACATGGTGTCGGTGCCGGTGATCCCCGGGCCGGCGTTTCAGGTGGGGCAACCGCAGGTGTTATTCGCGGCCGGGAAATACTATTTGAACGCGTTCTCACAGGAGATTGCGGTCGCGCCCGACGGTCAGCGCTTTCTCATGATTCAGGGCACCACCGGCGATGTAGTGCACGTGGTGGCGGTGTTCAACTTCCTGGATGAGTTGAAGCGGCGGATGGCCGGCCAGTGACCGCTGGCCCCGAGCGGCTCGCCGCGGCGTTGGCCGACCGCTACACCATCGAGCGCGAGCTCGGCGCGGGCGGGATGGCGACGGTGTATCTCGCGCACGACGTCAAGCACGACCGCAAGGTGGCCATCAAGGTGCTCCGGCCCGAACTCGCCGCGGTCATTGGCGCGGACCGTTTCCTCGCTGAGATCAAGACCACCGCCAATTTGCAGCACCCGCATATCCTGTCGCTCTTCGATTCGGGGCAAGTCGACGGCACCGTGTTCTACGTCATGCCGTTCGTCGATGGCGAGTCGTTGCGCGACCGCCTCACGCGCGAGAAGCAGCTGCCGATCGCCGACGCGGTGCGCATTGCGGTCGAGACCGCTGATGCCCTGCAGTACGCTCACCAGCACGGCGTGATTCACCGCGACATCAAGCCGGAGAACATCCTGCTGCACGGCGGGCATGCGCTGGTGGCCGATTTCGGGATCGCCCTGGCGGCGAGCAAGACCGGCGGCGGGCGAATGACCGAGACGGGGATGTCGCTCGGGACACCGCAGTACATGAGCCCCGAGCAGGCGATGGGCGAGCGCGAACTCGACGCGCGCACCGATGTGTACGCGCTGGGCTGCACCACGTACGAAATGCTCACCGGCGAGCCGCCATTCACTGGACCCACGGCGCAGGCGATCGTGGCGAAGGTGATGACCGCCGAACCGGTGAACGCGACGACATTGCGGAAGAGCGTTCCGGCGTACGTCGCCGACGCGGTACACACGGCGATGCAGAAGCTGCCGGCCGACCGGTTTGCCAGCGCCACGGAGTTCGGAGCGGCGCTTCAGGACGGCAGGAGAGACGAGAGAAGAGAGAGGAGAGACGTCCTTGCGTCGACTTCTCTCCTCTCTCGTCTCTCGTCTCTCGTTGCGGTCGCTGTGAGCGTCGCGATCGCCGTCGCCGCCGTGGCCGTCGCAGCGTGGCTGGGGCTGCATCGCGGGGCCGGCCTTCCTGCTGCGCCGGTGCAGTTCGCCGTCACGGGCAAGGGAGTCGGCGAGCCGGTGTACACGGTCACGTGGCCCGCGGTGGTCTCGCCCGACGGTCGCCTGATCGTGTACGCCGGCCTGGCGGGCAATGGCAGCTACCAGTACTTCATCCGCGACGTGGCCCACCTCGAATCGCATCCGCTCCCGGGCACCGTCGGGGCGTTGCAACCGGTTTTCTCCCCTGATGGGCAGTGGCTGGCGTTCCAGGCGCAGGACGGCATGATCAAGAAGCTGCGCCTCGATGGCGCGGCGCCGATCTCGCTGGTTGCCTACAACATGGGCAATGGGATGGCGTGGTCGCGGACCGGGACAATCATCGTCGGCGCCAACAGCAAGTCGTTCGGGCTCAATCGAATGGGCGACAATGGCGGCGAACTCACACCGCTGACCAGGCCCGACACCGTCGGCCATCATACGTTGTGGCATATCTGGCCGGTGCTGCTCGCCGACGACCGGACCATCATCTTCACGGTGTGGGATCAGCTCGACCGCACCACACAGCGTTCCGAGCTGGCGGTGACATCGCTCAACGACGGCATTGTCCACACGACCGGCCTCCGTGCCAGCCGCGCGCTCGGTATGCACGGAGATGCCCTCGTCTACCTGGCTCCGGGCGGGAAGCTGATGGCCACGCGGTTTGACTTGCGCCACTATCGCGCGGTGGGAAATCCGGTCGTGCTGGTTGATTCGATTCCGTTGTGTCCGACGTGCAATGGCGACGCCGCGGCGTACCTGTCGTCGAGCGGTGCGCTCGCATACATGCGAGGCGCCACCCACGGGCGGTTGATCTGGACCAGTGCCGACCGCACCGAACAGGATGCCGGACCGGATGCTTCGGCGATGCTCACTCCCCGGCTCTCGCCCGACGGTACCAGGATCGCCGTGGAAGTCGACGACAACGCGCACAAGGACATCTGGCTGTACGACCTGAGCACGCACACACCGACACGACTCACCACGACCGGAGAAAATTTCAGTCCCGAATGGATGCCCGACGGCAAGAGCGTTCTCTTTGTCTCCACCCGCAGTGACACGACCGGGATCTGGCGCCAGCCGATCGACGGGAGTCGGGACGCCGAGAAGGTGGTCGCCGGCGCCGCAGCGGCTGGCTGGGGTGCCGTGCCGTCGCCCGATCAACATCACGTCCTGGTGCCGACGACGATCGGAGGCTCCGCCGCACTGGTGAGTGCTGCGCTGAGCCCGGATACCGCACAGCAACCGTTCGTGGCCGGCGCGTTCAATGCGTGGGGCGGTCGATTCTCGCCGAACGGGAAATGGGTGGCGTACGTGTCCGATGAGTCAGGTCGCCCGGAGGTGTATATCCGGGAGTATCCAGGACCAGGTGCCCGGATCCAGATCTCGGGCGCTGGCGGGATGGAGCCGGTATGGTCTCGCGACGGGAAGTACCTCTATTACGCCGCCGGGAACAAGCTGACGCGGGCAACGCTCAGCGCGGATCCGCATGTGGCGCTGGTTTCCCGGGACTCGCTTTTTTCGGGACCGTTTTTCGGAACGATTCTCGACCAGGCCAGTTACGATGTCTCGAAGGACGGCCGCTTCCTGATGATCAAGCAGAGTGACGATCACTTTCAACTGGTGGTGACGCTCAACTGGACGGCGGAGCTGGCGGCGCGGATGGGGGCACCATGAGCATCGACACGCTCAGGGCAGGCCTCGCCGACCGCTACCGCATCGAGCGCGAACTCGGTGCGGGCGGGATGGCGACGGTGTATCTCGCGCAGGACGTGAAGCATGATCGCAAGGTGGCGATCAAGGTGCTCCGTCCCGAACTCGCGGCGGTGATCGGCGCCGAGCGCTTCCTCAGCGAGATCAAGACCACTGCCAATCTCCAGCATCCCCATATTCTCTCGCTGTTCGATTCGGGCACCATCGACGGCACGGTGTTCTACGTGATGCCGTTCGTCGATGGCGAGTCGTTGCGCGACTTGCTCATGCGGGAGAAGCAGCTGCCGGTCGACGAAGCAATTCGGGTCGCGCGCGAGGTGGCTGACGCACTGCAGTACGCGCACGCGCACGGGATCATCCATCGCGACATCAAGCCGGAGAACATCCTGATCCAGGGCGGCCACGCACTGGTCGCGGACTTCGGCATTGCCCTCGCCGCCTCGAAGACCGGTGGCAGCCGGATGACCGAGACCGGCATGAGCCTCGGCACGCCACAGTACATGAGCCCCGAGCAGGCGATGGGCGAGCGCGAGCTCGACGCGCGCACCGACGTGTATGCGCTCGGCTGCGTGACATACGAAATGCTCACCGGCGAGCCGCCGTTCACCGGGCCGACCGCGCAGGCGATCGTGGCGCGAGTGCTCACCGAACCGGCGCCATCGGCGCGATCGAAACGCGCGAGCGTGCCGGATACCGTCGACGCGGCGATCCGGACCGCACTGCAGAAGACACCGGCCGATCGCTTCCGCAGTGCCGCAGAGTTCGCAACGGCGCTGGCGGAGACAAGGAGAGACGAGAAAAGAGAGCAGAGAGAAGTCAATGCGTCGCGTTCTCTCTTCTCTCGTCTCTCTTCTCTCGTTGCAGTCATTGTGATCGTCGCGATCGTCGCGGCGCTCGGCGGCGCCTGGTTTGGCGGCAGGCGGGTCGTTCCGGATGCCGGACTCCAATTTGCGCGCCAACTGACCTTCGACGGCAACGTGACCGCGGTGGCGATCACCGCCGACGGGAAGTCGCTGGCGTATGTCACCGACGATTGCCTCGGTCAGGTGAATGTCTGCAACCTCACCTTGCGCGTGCGCGACGTCGACGGAACCCAGTCGCTCGCGATCGCCAAGTCGTGGCGCACCATCGTCGAGGTGAAGTGGTCGCCCGACGGTTCACGCCTGGCGATCCGCGGCTCACCCGATTCCACGGCCGTCGCGGTGTACCTCACCGACAAGCTCGGCGGGTCGCTGCAGCCATTGCGTGTCGAGGTGAATGCCATGGCATTCACCGGTGACAGCCGTTTCATCACGCTTGCCGTGGGAACGGCCCGCCAATCACTGCAGCGATTCGACGTGGCGACGCTGGCACGCGTCGACAGCGTCCCCCTTCCCGCACCCTGGTCGATCAGAGACCTGGACTACGCGCCAGACCAGAAGCGGATGATTGTCACGGTGCAGTCGGCCGCCGGCGGGAGCGAGGTGCTGGCGCTCCTCAGCGCGAAGGGACGGGTGATCGACTCCCTGATCGAGACGGGTGCTGCGCGGAATCCGATCCGCTGGTCGCCCAACGGTTCCGCGCTCTACACCTTCGAGTTCGCGCCGGGTGTGGCGGACAACCTGGTCAGGATTCCGATCTCGGGCGACCGGATCGACACGCTGGGACGGAGCATCGCGCTCGGCCAGGTCAACGACGGCATCGTCGGACTCTTCGATGTGTCGCATACCGGACGCTTCGCCATCATCGCAGGCCAGCAGAGCTGGGGGCTGCTGCTGCACACCGGCGCGGCGGGGGATCCGTGGCGCACGATCTCGCACCGGACCGGGTACATGGAACCGTGGGGGATCGCGCCGAACGGGAACGGCGTCGTCGCGGCAGCCACCGACAACCTGAGCGACAACATCGCATCATTCTCGTTCGACTCGACAGTGGCGCCACAATCGCTCACGGCAACCCGTGGACTCCACGAGTATCCCGAATGGTCACCGGACGGCAAGCACGTCGGCTACATCTCGTGGACGGCGACGCTCCCGTGGCTGGTGACCATCAACGCATCCGGAGGAGTGGAGCGAAGAATCGTGCCCGACAATCCCAAGTTCACCTGGATATCGGATAGCACAATCGCGGTCTTGTCCAACGAAACGGTGAGGATCGTCGACACCGCCGGTCACGTCCGCAGTGAGTTCGCTCTCCCGGCACCGTTCCGGCCCGCAGACGTCATCGCGCGGCCGATCAAGGATCCGTCGTCGTCGCGGATCGCGTATCCGTCCGACGTCGCGAACGGCATCGTCATCGTCGATATCGAGAAGAAGACATTCACGCAGGCGACTCGCTCCCAGTCGGCGCTCGTGCCGGTAGCGTGGAGCGCGGACGGCCTGGCGCTCTTTGCCTGGGGCACCGATCCGGCGCCCGGCGCCGACGGCCAGCGGGCGCGACGACTCTTCCGATTTCCGCTGAGCGGCGGGCCGCCGTCGGTCGTGGTCACCCTGCCGCCGTATTGCGAAGGCGTCGTCGCCGACACCGATGCGCGCCACGTCGTCTGCGAAATGCATCATTTCGCGCCGGACGTGTGGCTGGCAGACAAGGCGGGGCGGTCGGGGTGGTGAGAACGGGCAGCGGATTGCACCGGGGTCGGCCGGCGCGGAGAGGGAGATGAGTTCGATGGACTCCCGACCCGGCACGTCGTTGCGCGACATCCTCCAGCAGACGCTGAGCGGCACATATGTCATCGAGCGCGAACTTGGCGGCGGCGGGATGTCGCGCGTCTTCGTGGCGGAGGAGACGCAGCTTGGACGCACGGTGGTCATCAAGGTGATCGCCCCCGAACTGGCCGAAGGGCTGAGCGCCGAACGTTTTGCCCGCGAGGTGCAGCTCGCCGCACGGCTGCAGCAGGCCAACATCGTGCCGGTCCTGAGCGCGGGCACCGCGGGCGCACTTCCCTACTACACCATGCCGTTCGTGCGCGGCGAATCGCTGCGGCACCGCCTCGCCAGCGGCACCCCGCTCTCGACCTCCGAAGCGACCAGCGTGCTGCGCGACGTCGCGCGTGCGCTGGCCTGCGCCCACGCCGACGGCATCGTGCACCGCGACATCAAGCCCGACAACATTCTCCTCTCGGGTGGCGCGGCCGTGGTGACCGATTTCGGCATCGCCAAGGCGATCGGCGCGTCGCGCACCGAAGACGCCGGCGTCGACGTGCACACCACCGGCATCACCCAGGCCGGGATGTCCCTCGGCACGCCAGCGTACATGGCCCCCGAGCAGGCGCTCGGCGACGCCGGCGTCGACCATCGCGCCGACCTCTACGCCTGGGGGGTCGTGGCGTGGGAACTGCTCGCGGGCGAGCATCCCTTCGCCGGGCGCACGACGATGCAGGCACTCGTCGCGGCGCACGTCACCGAGGTGCCACCATCGCTTGCGGCAAGGAAGCCGGACCTCCCGCCCGCAGTCGCGGCGATCGTGATGCAGTGCCTGGAGAAGGACCCCGTCCGCAGGCCCGCCACGGCAAGGGCGCTGCTCGACGCACTGGAATCCGCGGTCACGCCCACCGGTCGCGCCACCGCAACGCCAGCGCGACCATCGCGGCGACGGCTCCTCACCGCCATCGCCGCACTGCTCGTCGCAGCGATCGCGACAATCGCAATTCTCCGCCACCGCGGCAATGTTGCCACGGGAGCCGCCGCGAAATCGCTCGCCGTCCTGCCGTTCATGTCCACTGGCGGTGACACCGCGAACACCTACCTCGCCGAGGGGATCGCCGACGAGGTGACCAACACGCTGTCGCAGGTCCCCGGGCTGCGGCTCGCGGGGAGGAGTTCGTCGGCCCGTCTTGCGGGCAAGGGCGAGACATCGCAGCAGATCGGTGCCGCGCTCAATGTTGATGCCGTGCTCGACGGCACCGTGCGGCGCGACGGCGATCGGATCCGGGTAACCACCGAGCTGTCGAGCGCGCGCGACGGCGCGGTCATCTGGCACGAGAGCTACGATCGCGCCGCCAGCGATATCATTGCCGTGCAGGACGAGATCGCCCGCGCGATTGCCGGCCGCTTGCAGGTCACCCTCGCCAGCGCCGGACGCACGTCACTCGCCGCGAGCGGCACCAGCGACCCCACCGCGTACGATCTCTATCTCCGGGGGATGTACTTCTATCGTCGGCGCGGCACCGGCGGCGCCGGGATCACCGAGGCAATCGCGGCACTTCAGCAGGCCACTGCACGCGACAGCATGTTCGCGCGCGCCTGGGCCGGCTTGTCCAACGCGCTCACCGTGTCGCCATCGTATGTCAACACGCGGGACGGCGACGTCCTCCCGCGCGCCCGCGACGCGGCTGAGCGCGCCGTACATCTCGACTCGACTCTTTCCGACGCGCACCTGGCGCTCGGCTACGTCGACGCAGAGCTGTTTCAGTGGAGTGCTGCGGAGGGGGAGCTCCGCCGGGCCATCGCGCTCGATCCTGGTGCTGCCGAACCGCGCTACCGGCTCGGCTATGCCCTGCTCAACGAGGGACGCGAGGCCGACGCCGTTCCAGAATTACAACGCGCCGAGGCGGAGGACCCGCTGTACTTTCTGCCGCCGATATATCTCGGCTGGGCCGAGGTCAATCTTGGCCGCGGTCCCGAGGGGCTCGCCGAGATGCGGCGGGGACTCGCGCTCGAGCCCAATGCCGTGACCGTCCTCTCCATCCTCGCCGTGGGCTATGATCGCGTCGGGCCGGCCGACTCGGCGCTCCGCTACGCCCATCGCGTGGTCGAGGCCTCCGCGATTCCAGCTCGGATTGGCGTGGCGGCGTATGTACTTGCGCGCAACGGCGCCCGCGCCGAAGCCGAGACGATAGCCCGCCAGCTCGAAGCCACGCCACCGAATACGTGGACGCGATGGACCGGTCTCGCGCTGGTCTACACCGGTCTGGGCGACACGGCGCGCGCCATCTCTGCCATGGAGCACGCCAGCGCGGGCGATGGCGATGCGTATCCGCTCTATGGCTGGCGGTATGGCCGTGAAATCCCATTGACCCCGCGTCTGGTCGCCGTGCTGCGGCGCTACAATCTCGACCCGGCGAGATTTGCGCTACCGGAGGCCGCACGGTCTCCCTAATCGGGGTTCGCGTCGAATCACGAATGCCGCGCGCGACGCCCTACTGCACCCGCCCCAGATACTTATCGAGCCAGGTGAGCACCGCCTGCACCAGCGTGGGGCGCTGAGCAGTCACGTCGTGGGCGGTTTCCATCATCACCTGCTTCTTGTCGGCGGCCGGCGCGCCGAGCATCCGGAAGAGCGGGAGCTGGGCGTCTTCGTACGAGAAGGTTGCGTCGTAGCGTCCATTGACCATCAGCACCGGCTTCTTCAACCGTGGGGCGAAGTCGGCCTGGTCGCCGCCCGGCAATGGCTTGTCGAGAAAGTAGCCGCCGTCGAGCAAGACGACGGTGCGAAGGCGGTCCTGAGCCTCGGTCGCGAAGATGACTCCGCCAGCCGCCCCCATGCTGACGCCCATGTATGCGAGGCGGTCGTGGTCGATGTCGGGACGCGTCTGCAGGTAATCAATCGCGCGCCCCACATCCTTCGATCGCTCGGTCGTCAGGGCGAGCGGCTCCGACGCTCCGGGGAGTTGGCCCGTGACGGTGCGTTCGTAGGTCTCCTGGTACACCGGATAGAGCACCGCTCGGCCACTCTGCACCACATAATCGAAGAACGGGATGTCGCCCAGCTTCCGGCTGTCCATTAGTCCTTCGACGCGCGCACTCGGAAAGAAGACCACCGCCTGATACGGCGGCTTGACGTGCGTCGGGATGAAGAGATATGCGGCCATTCGCTCGTTGCCGTACGCGGTCGCGAACGAGACCTTCTCCTCGCGCCAGTCGCCGGTCCGCTGCACTGTTCCTTCGACCTTGGCGTCGAGCGGCTTCTGGTGGTCATAGGTGTACAAGGACTGATAGGCGGTGAACACCGCGTCGGAAGCCGGCGTGAATGTCGTGAAGTCGCGGCGAAGCGTCTTGACCGCCAGCAAGGCTTCCGGTGGCACCGCTCCCAGGTTTCGCACGCAGCGGAAGCCATTGAGCGGCGAGCGATCGAACGGGGGAAGAACTTCCGTCGACGAGTACAGATAGCTCGGCGACCCCCACGCCCCTCCCAGAATGAAGCGATTGCCCTCGTCATTGGCGGTGAGGGTCCACTCGCGAACATTGCCGGCCATGTCGTACGTGCCGTAGGGTCCGAGGCCCTTGAAGGCACCTACGGCCACCACATGCGTCCCCCCCATGTTGCTCTCTTTGGTGACGTAGAACCCCACACCAGGTGGCGCGACCTCGCGCCACTGGGGCATCACCGGAAGGCTCCTCCCACGGAACGCCGCGTACGCGGCCGCCTCGTACCAGCTCACCCCGGCGACCGGAAAGTCCCCCTGCCCGTCGGCGTAGTGTCCTCCGGTCCACGTGGCGGGCCCCGGACGGCCGCTCTGGTCACGGAAGCGCGTCATGGCATCGTCCCAACTCACCTCGCGCCCATGATCGACGAACTTTTCCTGCCAGTACCTGTGGTTGCCGTACCCGCCGCTGTCGACAAACTGTTGATACTCGCGATTGGTGACCTCAAAGCGGTCGATATCGAATGGCGGGATATCGTACGGACCGACCCATCCCATGAAGGCGACGTAATCGTTGAATTTCCTCGCGGGGACGGGGACCATTCCGGCCGGCGCCTTGGCCGCTGCGGCGAGGTCGAAGCGCACCGTGTCCCCAGGCGTGGACGCGACCACGAGTGCGGTGCCCGCCGGTGGCGTGACACGCCAACGGAAGTATCCATTCGGCACTCTGACGCCATCGATCGGTGTCGTGCCGAGCGGATACCAGGCGCTGTCGGGCGTGAGGTAATCCTGGATGGCGACGGTCGCTCCTGCCGGTGACGACCTGAGCGATATCGTGGTCGTGTATTCAGCGGCGGTTCTGGCAAGCGCCGTGTCGCCGGGGAGATATCGCTGCGCCCTTTGCAGCAGGTGAAACGCGACCAGTCGCAGGCGCGCCTCATGCAGGGAGTCGATCGCGGCGACCGCCTTGTCGCGAGCCCAGGTGCGATGGGCCGAGCGCACGGAATACCAGCCGCCGCCGGCGACGAGGAGGGCGATGCACATGACCGCCGGTACCAGGACGTTCAGCTTCAGTCGCACCGTTGAGCGGTCGGGTACGACTGCGGGGGCGCTCATCGCCGCGAGGATGGCGGAAGCGTCGCTCGCCATGTCGGTGGCGGTCTGGTATCGCGCCACAACATCCTTCGTCAGCGCGCGGGTCACCAGCGATTCCACCGACGGCGGGAGCTCCGGACGGATGTCACGCAGCGAAGGCGGCGCTTGCTGGCTCACCGCCTTGAGGAGCGCCCAATCGGTCCCACCCCGGAAGGGCGCCTGCCCGGCGAGCGATTCGAAGAGCACGACGCCGAGACTCCAGAGGTCGGTGCGCGCATCGACCGCTTCGCCGAAGGCCTGCTCGGGCGACATGTACATTGGCGTCCCCGCCGGTGCGCCGAGTTCGGAGCGCGACAGGTTCGCGGTACTGCCGTCGGTGGGCGTGAGCAGCTTCGCCAGACCGAAGTCGAGCACCTTGACCTGTCCCTTCGGCGTGAGCATCACGTTGGCGGGCTTCAAATCGCGGTGCACCACACCCTGCTCGTGCGCCTCGGCCAAGGCGCCGGCGATCTGCACGCCGAAGGTGAGCGCATCGGTGACATCAAGCGGGCCGCGTTGCAAACGGGCGGCGAGCGATTCACCGGGGACGCACTCCATCACCAGATAGGCGGTGTCGGACTCCTCCCCGACGTCGTACACGGCGGCAATGTTGGGATGGCTCAGCTTGGCCAGGGCGAGCGCCTCTTTGCGGAAGCGTCGCCGGGCGGTCTCGTCGGAGAGAACAGAGGGTGGAAGGACCTTGATGGCGACGTCGCGCTGCAGCCGTTCGTCGCGGGCACGGTATACCATCCCCATGCCGCCAGCTCCGAGCAGCTCGACAATCTGGTATCGCCCGAGTCGCGAACCGGCGGGCAGGCTCATAAGTCAACTTGCGTCCCCGTGACGAAGTCCGCAATGGCGCGGCAACTGGCCGCCCTTACCGCTGTGTCATCAGGGAGCGATATTGACCTGTGCCTTCACATACGCTGGTCCGGCTTAGCGCCGCCCCGTTCGACTGCCTCCGACGGACCGGCAAGTCATGAGCGTGAACACGCTCAGGGCAGGCCCGTTCGAGTGCCTCCTGCGGAACGGGAAGTCGTGAGTATCGACAGGCTCAGGGCAGGCCTGGCCGACCGCTACGCCATCGAGCGCGAGCTCGGCCAGGGTGGGATGGCGACGGTCTATCTCGCCCACGACATCAAGCATGATCGCGACGTCGCCATCAAGGTGCTGCACGCCGACCTCGGCGCGGCACTTGGCGCCGATCGGTTCCTGAGCGAGATCCGGACGACCGCACGCCTGCAGCATCCGCATATCCTGCCGCTGCTCGACAGCGGCGACGTGGGCGGGCTCCTTTACTACGTCATGCCGCTCGTGACCGGCGAGACGCTGCGCGCCCGCCTCGAACGCGAACGCCAGCTGCCGATCGACAATGCAATCCTGATCGCCCGCGAAGTCGCCGACGCGCTGGGCTACGCGCACGGACTCGGCGTGATCCACCGCGACATCAAGCCCGAGAACATCCTGCTGCAGGGTGGTCATGCGCTGGTCGCGGACTTCGGGATCGCCCTCGCGGTGCAGCACGCCGGCGGCGAGCGGATGACGCAGACCGGGCTCTCCCTCGGCACACCGCAGTACATGTCGCCCGAGCAGGCGATGGGTGAACGGACGATCGATGCGCGCAGCGATATCTACGCGCTGGGCGCCGTGACGTACGAAATGCTAGCGGGCGATCCACCGTTCACCGGCTCGAGCGTGCAGGCGATCGTGGCGAAGGTGATGACCGAGCGGCCGACGCCACTGCACGTACTGCGCGACACCGTGCCACCGGGTGTCGAGGACGCCGTGCTCACGGCACTCGCGAAGCTGCCGGCGGATCGGTTTGCCAGCGCGGCCGAATATGCCGGGGCGTTACAGAACAGCAGGAGAGACGAGAGAAGGGAGACGAGAGAAGTCGGCTCGCAGACTTCTCGCTTCTCTCGTTTCTCTTCTCTCCCGTTGTTTGTCGCGGTTGCGTCGATCGCGGCGTGGGGCTGGCTGCGGCCAGCAGCGCCTGCGTCGTCGCGGATCTTCGACGCGGCGCTCCCCGATAGCGCGCTGATGAGTTCCGCACCTGACGTCAGTTCCACCGGCTACGGGACGCCGGTGGTCAACCTGACGGTGGCCGGCAGCGGCGATTTTGTGGTCTATCCGGTGCGACGTGGCGATTCCACGATGCTCTGGTACCGCAGCCTGGTTGATGCGAGCGCCCATCCGATCTCCGGAACGGCCGGTGGGACGATGCCACGCATTTCGCCCGATGGATCCCACCTCGCCTTCGTCAGCGCGAATCGCGTGCTGGTGATGACGCTCCCGGGCGGCGACCCGAAGCTGCTGCTACAGAGCGATGCCCCGCCAACCACACTCGACTGGATCTCACCGACGCGGCTGCTCGACATTGCTAACGACGGGGTGACACTGCACTGGCTCGATTCGGAGATCGGCGCGAGCGACGAGCAGGGAATGTCGGTCACGCTCAAGACGCGGTGCTATTTCGGTCGATGGCTTGCTGATCAGAAGCGCCTCCTGTGTACCGAGGGCGAAGGGGTCTTCGAGGACATCAAGACTGGTATGACGCGTGCACTCCGCGCCGGGAATCCGGATGGATCGCCGGGGTCGGCCGTGGTGACTGGGCAATCCTTCCGCGTGGTGGACGGTCGCTACGTCATCTATCTCGGCGTGGATGGCGACGTGCGCGCGGCGCCGTACGATCGACGCACCGACCTCATCGGGCGTTCAGTCTCGCTGGTGAGCGGCGTGAAGGCGGACGCCGCGGGGTCGGGCCAGATCGATCTCACGCCGAGCGGGATGCTGGCCTTCGTGCCCGGCTCGCCGATGTCAGACACCCGGATGGTATTGTTGCGGCCGGGCCAGGATCCCAAGCCGTTGCCGATCGAGCGGGCACACTTTCAGCGATTCGACGTGACGCGCGATGGCCGCCGGATGGCGGCGGTGGTCATTACTCCGCAAGGTCACGAACTCAGGATCTACGACCTGAAGACCGGCCAGCGGCAGACGTGGCTCAAGGCCGAGTATATCGGCGGGCCGCTATGGGACAGCAAGGATGACAAGATCCTGGTGCGCACCTGGAACGGGACGCGGGCCGCTATCGTGCAGGGCTCGCCGGACGCTGCAACTCCACCGGACACGGTGTTCAGTGCAGCGAACTTGTCGCTGGTTCCCGAGCCGACCGATTATCACGACGACGCGAACGTGCTCGTGCGCGGGGCGACCGCGCCGTACTCGGCGATACGACTCGACCTGACGCAGCGCCCGGCGAAGCTCGACACCCTCATGGCGGGTGCTGTCTTCGTGGCAATATCGCCCGATGGGAAGCGCCTGGTCTGGCAATCGCAGATCAACGGACAGCTCAACCTGACGTCGTATCCGCCGGGCCCGCGGCAACAACTGGTGGCACTGGGAGGAGTGGAGCCGCTGTGGCTCTCGCCCACCGAGCTGCTGTTCCGTGCCGGCGCCACCTGGAACCTGGCGCACGTCAATGCGGCCACCGGCGAGATCGACGGATCACCGGCGCGATGGGGCGCCGATCCGCGATTTCTCGACACGCCCGGGTGGTCGAATCGCGTGTCGTGGGACGGCGGCATTGTCTATGTGCAGAGCACCGATGTGAGCGACGCCCGCTTCCTGCGGTTCGTTCCCGATTTTGTTGCCACGATGAAGGCTGCAGTCGACAAGGCGAACCGATGAGCACCGACGCCATGCAGCGCCTCGCCGTCGCGTTGGGTGACCGTTACGCCATCGAGCGCGAGCTCGGCCAGGGCGGGATGGCGACGGTGTATCTCGCGCACGACATCAAGCATGACCGCCAGGTCGCCATCAAGGTCCTCAAGCCCGAACTCGCCGCCGTGCTCGGCGCGTCCCGGGCATCTTCGACGAAGGCACGATCACTCCGCACGGGAAGTGGTACCTGCTGCGCTGGGGTGCTTTTGCTGCCACCGCGGGCTGCCGCGTCATCACCGGTTTCGGCCCGGCGTCGACAGCGCACCGCGTCCCCTCCTCGCCGCGTGGTACGACGAAGAGGCGACCATGCCGTCGCCCGACGGTCACTGGCTCGCCTGTCAGTCCGACGAGACCGGCCGCACCGAGGTCTATATCCGGCCATTTCCCGGGATCAACGCCGGCAAGCAACTGGTGTCGCGCGACGGCGGCCGAGCCCCGCTCTGGTCACGCGACGGAACGAAGCTCTACTACGTGTGCGGTGACGGAATGATGATGTCCGTGCGGGTCACGGCGGGGAGCGCCCTGCAGCTGCGTGATCCGAACGCGTTGTTCCACGTACTGGATGAGCTGCTTGGCGGCGGCGGTTCCGCAGATTACAGCGCGTTCTATACACCATGGGATATCGCGTGCGACGGGCGGTTTCTCATGGCCCGTCTGTTCACCAATGGCGCCACGGCAAATGCAGCGACCGTTGTCGTGGCGGAAAACTGGCTGTCGCACTGGCACAGAGGCCGATGAAACCCCGCGAACTGACCCTCCGCGCGCTGCTCCTCGGCGCGCTGATCACGATCGGATTCACCGCCGCCAACATCTATCTCGGCCTCAAAGTCGGGCTCACCTTCGCCTCGTCGATCCCGGCGGCGGTGATCTCGATGGCAGTCCTCAGCGGGTTCAAGGACTCGTCGATCCTGGAGAACAACATCGTCCAGACCGTCGCGTCGGCGGCGGGGACGCTGTCGGCGATCATCTTCGTCCTCCCCGGACTGGTGATCGTCGGCTGGTGGACCGGCTTTCCGTTCTGGCAGTCGTTCCTGATCTGCGTGAGCGGCGGCGTCCTCGGCGTGCTCTTCACGATTCCGCTGCGCCGTGCGCTCGTCACCACCTCCGACCTTCCCTATCCCGAAGGCGTTGCGGCGGCGGAGGTGCTCAAGGTCGGCTCGGGCACGCGCGGCGAAGTGAAGGACGAAACCGGTGAAGCGCGCGAAGGGCTCGTTGCGGTGATTCTCGGCTCGGTCGCGTCGGCCGGGCTGGCGATTCTCGGCGCCACGCGGGTCGCGTCCACAGCGATCACCGGTTACGTCGGTCTGATGGGCGGTGCGTCGACGGGTTACGACGTCGCGTGGTCGCTGGCACTCCTGGGCGCCGGGCATCTCGTCGGTCTGTCGGTGGGTGTCGCGATGCTGGTGGGCCAGATCATCTCGTGGGTCATCGCAGTGCCGATCCTCACGGCGATGCATCCGGCGATGGCTGGTGTCACGCTCGCGGCGAACACGGCCACCATCTGGCGGACGCAGGTCCGCTTCCTCGGCGCGGGCACAATCGGTATCGCCGCGATTTACACTCTCGCGACGCTCGCGAAACCCGTGCTCGGCGGGCTGGTGAGCACGCTGGTTGCCTCGCGAACGGTTGCCGCCGGCGACGACAGCGACCGCGATATCTCGCCGCCGTGGATCATTGCGCTGGCGATCGTCTGCCTCGCGATCGCCGGAGCGCTCGCCTACACCTTCGCGAAATCGACGACGCTGGCGCCGAGCGCGGTGCAAGTGACGCTGCTCGCAGTGCCGTTCGTCTTCCTGGTGGGTTTTCTCATCGCGGGAATCTGCGGCTACATGGCGGGGCTGATCGGCGCGTCGAACTCCCCGATCTCCGGCGTCGGCATTCTCTCAATCGTGATCTGCGCGTCGCTGCTGGTCCTGGTGGTAACTCCGACGGACGCGACACGTCCGGCGCTGGTCGCGTTCGCGCTCTTCATCACGGCGATTGTCTTCGCCTGCGCCACGATCTCGAACGACAACCTGCAGGACCTCAAGACGGGCCAGCTGGTCGGCGCGTCACCGATGCGGCAGCAGATCGCGCTGATGGTGGGCGTGGGCGCGGGTGCCGCGGTGATTCCGTCGGTGCTCAATCTCCTCGCCAAGGCGTATGGCTTTGCCGGTGCGGCGAATGTCGGCGTCATCGCGCCGAATCCGCTGCCGGCACCGCAGGCGACGCTGATCTCGGCATTGGCGCAGGGCGTCATCGGCGGCAAGCTCGATTGGACAATGATCGGGATCGGGGCGCTGGTAGGCGTAGCGCTGATCGGAATCGACGAAGTCCTTGGCGCGATGAAGAAGTTGCGAATCCCGCCGCTCGCAGTCGGGATCGGGATCTACCTTCCGATGTCGGCGACGTTCGCCGTGATCATCGGCGCGCTGATCTCGCACTGGTTCAACCGCAAGGCGCGCGGCACGCCGAATCCGGGCCGCACCGAGCGGCTCGGCACTCTGGTGGCGTCGGGGCTGATCGTGGGCGAGAGCGTCTGGGGAGTGATCAACGCGGGGTTGATCGTCGCGACGTCGAATGACGCGCCGATTGGTCTCGTGCCGGAATCGTTCCGGGCGGCACCGTGGCTCGGCGTGGTGTGTTTCGTGGGGCTGGTGGCGTGGCTCTACCGGTGGATGCTCGACCGTGGCGAGGCCGCGGCGGCCGCGTGAGCAACTCGTGGAGGAGCTCGTGACCGATCGCCGCACATTCCTCTCGTCGCTCGGCGCGATGTCGGCGGCGCGCTGGGCACCGGCATCCGGCGTCCGGCGCGGCATCGCCCATGCGCCGAGCGACTTCATGTTCGAAGCGGGTCTGGTCTACTTGCAGACCGGATCGCTGGGACCCACGCCTCGACCGGTGATGGACCGTGCGATTGCGGCGTGGCGAGAACTCGAACTCGACCCGGTGTATTACGGCTACGGCCCGCAGGAAAACGCGATGAACGCGGTGCGGGCGCAGGCCGCGGCATTTCTCGGCTGCACGACCGACGAACTCGTCCTCACCAAGTGCACCACCGACGGGATCAACTCGGTTGCCCAGGGGATGACGTTCGCTCCCGGCGACCGTGTCCTCACCACCGACCAGGAACATCCCGGCGGTCGCGTCGGCTGGGACTACGTGGCGCGCCGCTTTGGCGTCGAGCTCGATATCGTCGCGATTCCGCCGGGCGAGATCGATGCGCAGGCGATCGTCGATCGATTCGCGAAGCAGATCACGTCGCGGACGCGCGCGCTTTCGTTCTCACACCTGCTGACGTCCACCGGATTGCGGATGCCGGTGGCCGACCTCTCGGCGCTGGCGCGCGCGCGCGGATGCATCGCGGTGGTGGACGGGGCCCAGGCGGTGGGCGGCATCGCGGTCAACGTCAAGGCGCTGGGCTGTCACGCCTACCTTACCAGCGGACACAAGTGGTTGCTCGGCCCGACGGGAACCGGGCTGATGTACCTGAGCGCGGAGCTCGGCCGGACGGTCGATCCGATCGCGCAGCAGAGCGGCCGCGCGGCGTATTCCGATTCGTCGGGCGTGACGAACATTCCCGGCGTCCTTGGCCTCGGTGCCGCGATCGAGTATCACCTCGCGATCGGCAGCGCACAGATCGAAGCGCACAATCTCGGTCTTGCAAAGCGGGTGTACGAAGCGGTGAAGGAGTTGCCGGTGCTGGACCTGGTCAGTCCTCCGCCCGGTCCGCTGGCCTCGCCGCTGGTGAGCTATCGTCTTCCAGAGCGGTTCGACTCGCGTACTCTTGTGCTCAACTTGCTCAACAAGCACAAGGTGGTCGTGAAGGGCGTACCGACCAACTGGTTCAACGGGCAACGGATCTCGACGCATCTCTTCAACGACGAGCACGATGTCGACGCACTGGTGGCAGCACTGAAGGCGGAACTGGCGTGAGCAGCGGCGTCGATCGCATTGCGACCGCGCTTGCCGACCGCTACCGGATCGAGCGCGAGCTCGGTGCCGGGGGGATGGCCACGGTCTATCTGGCGCACGACCTCAAGCACGAGCGGCAGGTCGCGATCAAGGTGCTGCGCGAGGACCTGTCGGCGTCGCTCGGAGCGGGGCGCTTCCTGCGCGAGATCAAGATCGCGGCGCAACTGCAGCATCCCAATATCCTGCCACTGCTCGACTCCGGCGAAGCCGACGGCTTGCTCTACTTCGTCATGCCGTACGTTGCCGGCAAGTCACTGCGCGAACGACTGGCGCGCGAAGGCGAGCTGCCGGTACACGAGGCGGTCCGGCTGATCACCGAGGTGGTCGACGCGCTGGCCCATGCGCACGAACACGGCGTGGTGCATCGCGATATCAAGCCCGACAACGTGATGCTCTCCGGCCGGCACGCCCTGGTCACCGATTTCGGCGTGGCCAAGGCGATCAGCGAAGCGACCGGTCGCATCACCGTCACCACGCTCGGCGTCGCGGTCGGCACGCCGACGTACATGTCGCCGGAGCAGGCCGCCGCCGATCCGCATGTCGATCATCGTTCCGACATCTACTCCGTCGGCGTGATGGCGTACGAGATGCTGAGCGGGCGACCACCGTTCACCGGCGCCACGCCGCAGCAAGTCCTCGCGGCGCACGTCACCGAGGCGCCAGATGCCGTCGCGAGACGTCGCCCGGGGATCCCGGCACCGCTCGACGCGCTGGTCATGCGCTGTCTCGCCAAGCGCCCCGCCGATCGCTGGCAAACCGCCGCCGAGCTGCACGCCGCGCTGGAGCCCTTTGCCACGCCATCGGTCGGCATCACTCCAACCCAGACCCAGCCGGTCAAGGCGGTGACGTTGCCGCGACGGATGCCCTGGCTCGCGGTCGGCGTTGCCGGCGTGGCACTGGTCGCCGTCGTCGCCTGGCGCATCACCGCCGGCCGCGACGGCAGCAAGGGAGCCGTGCGCGCCATCGCCGTACTCCCCTTCGACAACGCCACCCCGGACACCGCATTCGACTATCTCGCCGACGGCATCGCTAACGACGTGCGCAGCGGCCTGATGCAGCTCCCTGGCCTGAGTGTGAAGGCGCGCACCTCGTCGGAAGCCGCCAAGGGGAAGCCAGTGCACGACGCGGGAGCGCTCTTGAACGTCGGCGTGGTGCTTCAGGGCGAGTTCCGGCACGCGTCCGACAAGACCACGGTCACCGTCGAGCTGGTGAATGTGTCGGACGAGTCCGCGCTCTGGACCGGTTCGTTCGTCCTTCCCGCCGATGGCAATTTCGCGGCGGCACAGGACTCGATCACGGCCGCAGTGTCGAAGACGCTGCACCTGCAGTCGCCGGCCGGTGCCGTCACCGCGCAAGCGCAGCGTGGCACGAATGATCCGGAGGCCTACGATCTCTACCTCCGGGGTCAGCATTTCTTCGCCGAGCGTGGCGCGCCGAGCCTGCGCCGCGCGATCGACTATTACCGTCAGGCGATCGCCCGGGACTCGAACTTCGCGCGGGCATATGCGAACATCGCGATGGTGCTGACCGTCCTGCCGTCGTACGTACAACTCGGCGGCGACTCCGCCACGTCGATCCTCTCGGACGCCGCGCGGCTGGCGCACCGCGCGCTGGCGATCGACCCCGCGCTGGTGGAGGGGCATCTCGCGCTGGGGAACGTGTTGCAGACCGAAATGGACGCGGCATCGGCCGAGCCGGAATTCGTGGCGGCGCTGGCGGGCGATCCGCGAAGCGCCACGGCCCATCAGTGGCACGGCAACAATCTGACGCTGCTTGGCCGGATCGACGACGCGATCCGCGAAGGGCGCGCAGCCGTCGATCTCGACCCGCTCTCGGCCGTCGCCGACAACGACCTGGCATACAACCTCTTGAGCGCCGGACGATTGGCCGAGGCGATCCGTGTCAGCCACCGCGCCCTCGAACTCGATTCGACGATGATCTACCCCCGCGCGTACGCCGGCGTTGCGTTCGCCTTCAGCGGGCAGCGCGACAGCGCGGTGAAGTCGTTCGAGAAACTGTTTCTGGCGGACTCGATGGGGCCGTTCACGCGGGCATACCACGTCTGGGAATTCGCGTTGCTGGGGCGCTGGAGCGACGCCGAACGCGAACTCGGCGCCATCGAACGGATGCCGATCGGCGGCTCGCACGATGTCGATCTGGCGATCGCCAACCTGGCGCTGGGCAACAAGGGCGCCGCACTCGACGCGCTCGAAGATGCCGCGAAAACGCGGTCGTTCTATGCCACGACCGAGGTGATCGGCTGCGATCCAACCTTCAGCTCGCTCAAGTCGGAGCCCCGATTCGCGCCGATCCTCAAGCAACTCGGTCAGCAACTGTGCAGCGGGGCGGCGACGTGGCCCATTCCGGCGCGGAGCAGCCGGTGAGCGAATCGCTGCACCGTCTCGGCACGGCGCTTTCCGACCGCTATCGGATCGAGCGCGAACTCGGCGCCGGCGGAATGGCCACGGTGTACCTCGCCGATGACATCAAGCACGACCGCAAGGTCGCGATCAAGGTGTTGCGCCCCGAACTCGCCGCAGTGATCGGTGCCGAGCGATTCCTCAAGGAGATCAAGACCACTGCCAACTTGCAGCACCCGCATATCCTCGGCCTGATCGATTCGGGAAGCGCCGACGGACTGCTGTGGTACGCGATGCCGTTCGTGGAGGGCGAGTCGCTGCGGGACCGGCTGCAGCGCGAGAAGCAGTTGCCGATCGCCGATGCGGTGCGAATCACGACCGAGGTCGCCGGCGCACTCGACTATGCCCATCGCCACGGCGTGATCCATCGCGACATCAAGCCGGAGAACATCCTGCTGCACGATGGCAGCGCGCTGGTCGCCGACTTCGGCATCGCGCTCGCGGCAAGCACCGCCGGCACCCGGATGACCGAGACGGGGATGTCCCTCGGTACGCCGCACTACATGAGTCCTGAGCAGGCGATGGGCGAGCGCGAGATCACCGCACGCAGCGACGTCTACGCCCTCGGCTGCATCGCCTACGAAATGCTGGTGGGAGAGCCGCCCTTCAACGGGCCCACGGCGCAGGCGATCATCGCGCGGGTGATGACCGAGGAACCACGGTCAATCACGTTGCAACGGAAGACGGTGCCGCCGCAGGTCGAGGCGGCGGTGCTCACGGCGCTCGAGAAACTTCCTGCCGATCGTTTTGCATCAGCGGCGGACTTTGCCGCAGCCCTCGCCGATACCAGTACCGCGACGGCACACCGATCAGCCGGACGCGTTTCGCCCAGGCCATCGCGGGGCCGTGGGGCCTGGGTGCCCTGGCTTATCGCTGGCATCGCCGTTGTCGGCGGCGGGTGGGGATGGATTCGCGCACGCACCGCCGGTGGACGACCTGTGGAGCGGCACTACCTGGCGCTGGGCGATAGCGTGCAGTTGCAGAGGCTCACGCTGGATGGTCCGCCAATGGCACTCTCGCCCGACGGAAGCCGCCTCGCATTCCTCGGCGACACGCTCTCGCGGATCTGGATCAAGCGCCGTGACGCGCTTGATCCCACGGTCATTGCGGGCACCGAAGGCGCCAGCAGCCCGGTCTTTTCGCCCGACGGCGCGTGGATTGCGTACGTCGCCAACGACCACGTGAAGAAGGTGCGCGTCGAGGGCGGCGCGAGCATCACGCTCGCCGATTCCGCCGGGACCGGATTCGGCGTGGCCTGGCTCGACGACGGCACGCTGGTCTACGCAACAGCCTCGCTGCTCGGGCTGCGGCGGGTGAATCAGTCCGGCGGCGCGGTCACCGTGACCGTCGCCGATTCGGTCTACAAGGGTCTCGCGCCGATGCTGCCGACGCCACTGCCGCGCGCACGCGGCATTCTCTTCACCGTCTGCGCGTCCGGCTGCGTCACGATGGGCCTTCACGTTCTGGATTTCAAGACCGGCAAGGAGAAACTGCTCGTCAACGACGCCGCGATGGGATGGTATCTCCCGAATGGAGGCCTGTTCTACGTGCGCCGTGATGGCGTGGCGCTGCTGGTGCCGTTTGACCTGGCCACGCTCCAGATGCATGGTGCGGCCATACCGGTCCTGCAGGGGGTCGCGCTCACGTTGAGCGTCCCGGCGCTGGCATGGTCGCTGTCGGGCGAGTTGATCTACGGGACGGCATCCGCGGGCACCGACATCGTCACACTGCAGCACGCCGATCGCAGCGGCAAAATGGTTGCGTTCGATCCGGGGTGGACCGGCGAATTCAACTCGTTTGCCATGGCCCCCGACGGGCAACGCGTTGCGGTCGGCGCGAATTCGCCCGGCGGCGGCCTCGACATCTGGATCAAGCAACTCGATCGCGGCCCCTTCACGCGCCTCACGTTCAGCGGTCGCGATCGTCGTCCGCAATGGTCGCCAGACGGTCGCGACGTCGCCTTCGTGCGCGACATCGCCAGCGGCGGTGATGTCTATGTGCGTGCGGTGGATGGCGGCGGCGTGGAACGACGGCTGGCCCATCTCGACCGGGCGATCCAGGAGTTGTCGTGGTCGCGCGACGGCCGCTGGATCCTGGTCCGGACCGAGACCGGTGCCGCGGGCAACGGCGACATCCTTGCGGTGCGCGCCAGCGGCGACACGGGCGTCGTGCGGGTGGCAACGAGCAAATTCACCGAACTGCAACCGTCATTTTCGCCCGACGGACGGTGGGTGTCATACGTCTCGAACGAGACGGTCACCAACGAAGTGTATGTCCGGCCGTTTCCCAACAGCGACGCCGGCCGATGGCAGGTATCAAATGGCGGCGGCGGATCGCCGGTCTGGTCACCCGACGGGAAGGAACTCTTCTTCATCAACGGAGCGAATCGGCTGGTTGCCGCCGAGCTGGGAACCGGCCCCGACTTCAGCGTCAAGGAACTGAAGCCGCTCTTCGATGCGACGCGATTCTCCTACGTCGGCTATCACCAGGCGTTCGAGGTCACCAGGGACGGCGGCTTCGTGTTCCTTGGACCACTCGGCGGCGCGGCGACGCGCGCGACGCCGCTGGTGCAGGTGGACAACTGGTTCGCCGACCTGCGCGCCAAGGTGAAGCAGTGAGCGCTACGGTTGATCGCCTCGCGTCGGCGCTCGCCGACCGCTACCGCGTCGACCGTGAACTCGGCCAGGGCGGCATGGCCACCGTCTACCTCGCGCACGACATCAAGCACGATCGCGACGTCGCCATCAAGGTGCTGCACGCCGATCTCGGCGCTGTGCTCGGCGCCGACCGGTTTCTCAGCGAAATCCGGACGACCGCACGGCTGCAGCACCCGCACATCCTGCCGCTGCTCGACAGCGGCGACGCCGACGGATTGCTCTACTACGTCATGCCGCTCGTCACCGGCGAGACGCTGCGCGCCCGCCTCGACCGCGAGCGCCAGCTGCCGATTGCCGACGCGATCACCATTGCGCGCGAAGTCGCCGACGCGCTGGGGTACGCCCACGGGCTCGGCGTGATCCACCGCGACATCAAGCCGGAAAATGTCCTGCTCCAGGGTGGTCATGCGCTCGTCGCCGATTTCGGCATTGCCCTCGCGGTGCAGAGCGCCGGCAGCGCGCGAATGACGCAGACCGGACTCTCCCTCGGAACGCCGCAGTACATGAGCCCCGAGCAGGCGATGGGTGAACGCACCATCGACGCCCGGAGCGACATCTACGCGCTTGGCGCGGTGACATACGAGATGCTGGTTGGCGAGCCGCCATTCACGGGCCCGAGCGTGCAGGCGATCGTCGCGAAGGTGATGACCGAGCGACCGACGCCGCTGCACACGATTCGCGACACGGTGCCGCCGGGCGTGGAGCACGCCGTGCTCACCGCGCTCGCCAAGCTCCCGGCAGACCGCTATGCCACCACGGTGGAATTCACCAATGCCCTGACCAGCGCGCATGCCGCGCGGACCCCGGCTGGCCCGAGCCATTCCGCGCGCTCCGTGAACTGGCCGATGCTCGCCGCGCTGACGACGGCTGCCGCATTCGCCGTGCTGGCAGCCGCCGGTTGGCTACGGCACAGCCCGCCCGCCCGCGTCATCCGGGTCGCCATGGCATTTCCACCGGGCCAGGAGCTGCGGCCACAGTTCTTCGGGTTTGCGTTCGATCTGTCGCGCGACGGATCCCGTCTCGCGTACGTCGGCCCGGGCAGCAACGCGGTCGCGACGCAGCTCTGGATCCGGCCGCTCGACGCCCTGTCGGCCACGCCGGTGCCGGGGACGACCGGCGCGTACTCGGTGGAATGGTCGCCCGACGGCCGCTCGCTCCTGTTTGCGACAGGCGGTGGCGCTGATCCGCAGAATGCCGTGGTTTCGGCCGACGGCGGACAGGTGATCCACCTCGCCGGCGTACGTGAAGCGACCTGGGGCGACGATGGCGCCATCTACTATTTCCCTCGCGGCGGCAAGGGTGTGCTGGTGCGACAGCGGATCGGCGGTCGCAGCGATACCGTGCCCGGCGCGACAATCGACACCGGCTACTCTGACCGCCCGCTGGTCATCCTGCCGGGGGCGCACGCGGCGCTGGTGTTTTCCGCGCTCAAGTCGGTCGCCGACACCACGCCGATGCAGATCCACGGCCTGCAGTTCGGGACCGGCACCACCACCACCATTGGCACCGGCGTGTTCGCGCGGTACCTGCCCGGTCACGGCTTGTTGCGGACGGCGGCGGACGGGAGCGTCTTTCTTGATCCGTTCGACCCGGCGCACCTCCGGGTCACCGGTCCAACCATTCCGGTGACGCGAGTGGCGTTGGGACAGAATTCCGGCAATCGGAACTATCCGCAGATCAGCGTCGCTGACGACGGCACCATGATCTATCTGTCCGGCGCGGTCCAGGAACGGATTCGATGGCTCGATGCCGCAGGCGCGGCCGGATCGCCGACCGACATCGCGGGGGATCTCTGGGGTGTGGCCCTTTCTCCCGACGGAACGCAGCTGGCATTCTCGCAACGATTCGGCCCGGCAAGCAACGGTCCGCAGTCGTTCGATATCTGGGTGGAAAACCTCAAGACCGGCGCCCGGACGCGACTGACCACGGCATTCCGGAACATGCGACCGAGCTGGTCGCCCGACGGGAAGTACGTGCTCTGGGCCCGCATCGGAGGGGTGGAGCTGCAGAGCCTCCAGGAGCGGCGAGCCGATGCCTCGGAGCCTGAACGGCTGGTCCTGTCGCGGGCGCAATTCCGCCATTCCATTGGCGACGCCCGCTGGTTGCCCGACCACCGCACCGTGCTGGTCGCGACGTACGCCGACGAACCCAACGGGCGCAACATCTACGCGATCACACCCGGGCGTGACAGCGCGGCTCGGCCGGTGGCCACGATGGACGGCAACCAGACCTCACCGATGCCGTCGCCGGACGGAACCCTCGTCGCCTACAACTCGGACGAAAGCGGCACGCGGGAGCTGTTTATCCAGCCGATCGTGTCGGGTGCTGGACGGCTCCAAGTCCCCGATGGTGGCGCGACGGCGGGCCGGTGGTCGCACGATGGCCGGTCGCTGTATTACTGGAATCAGAGTGGCCAGTTGATGGTCGCGTCGATCCAGTCGAAGCCTGCCCTCACGGTGACCGGTACGCATGAAGTCGCCGGGCACGCCGTCCTCGCGGGCGGCGTCGGACAGAATGGCGGACTCTTCGACATCACACCCGATGGCCGCGTCCTCGCCGCCGAGGAATTGCCAGGTTCATTTCAATTGATTCTGGTGCGGAACTGGATGGCTGGACTCACCCCGGCCGCCAAGCCGTGAGCGACGATCGCTCGGCCCGGGCGCCGTCGGCGTGCCACGACTCACGGGCCGTTCGATGACCACGGAGCGCCTCACGGCGAGTCTCGGCGACCGCTACCGCGTCGAGCGCGAGCTGGGTGCCGGCGGGATGGCGACGGTCTATCTCGCGCACGACATCAAGCACGACCGCAAGGTGGCGGTCAAGGTCCTGCGTCCCGAACTTGCCGCTGTCATCGGCGCCGAGCGGTTCCTGGCCGAGATCAAGACGACGGCCAACCTGCAGCACCCGCACATCCTACCGCTCTTTGATTCCGGCGTGGTCGAGGGCACCGTCTTCTACGTCATGCCGTTCGTTGATGGCGAGTCGCTGCGCGATCGGTTGAAGCGCGAGAAGCAGCTCCCGACCGCCGATGCGCTCCGGATCGCAACGGAAACTGCCGACGCGCTGCAGTATGCGCATCAGCACGGCATCATCCATCGCGACATCAAGCCGGAGAACATCCTGCTCCAGGGTGGCCACGCGCTGGTGGCCGATTTCGGGATCGCACTGGCCGCGGCGAAGACCGGCGGTGCGCGGATGACCGAGACGGGGATGAGTCTCGGCACGCCGCAGTACATGTCACCGGAACAGGCGATGGGCGAGCGCGAGCTCGACGCGCGCACCGACGTCTATGCGCTGGGGGTAGTGACCTACGAAATGCTGGTGGGCGAGCCGCCGTTCACGGGGCCCACGGCGCAGGCGATTGTGGCCAAGGTGATGACCGAGCGACCCGCATCGATCGTCTCCCGGCGAGAAACGGTGTCCTACGCGACCGACGATGCGGTGCTGACGGCACTCGCCAAGCTCCCCGCTGATCGGTTCGCCAGCGCCGCGGAATTCGGCACGGCGCTCCAGGACAAAGGCAGAGACGAGAGAAGAGAGACGAGAGCAGTGACAGGCCGTTCCTCGTCTCGCTTCGCTCGTCTCTCTTCTCTCCTCCTGGTGCCACTCATTGTCGCGATCGCGGCGTTCCTGCTCGGCCGGAACATCGGCGCCGATCGCGGTGGCGCGCCGATCATTTTCGGCCACACGACCCATGTCACCTGGGACCCGGGGCTCGAAATCACGCCGGCGATTTCTCCCGACGGACGCGCCGTCACCTATGCCAGCGGACGCTTGCTCCGCACCCGCATCATGGTGCGCCCCATCGGCGAAGGGCGTCCCGTCGCGCTCACTGGCGACACTACCGCCGCCGAAACCAATCCGCAGTGGTCCTCCGACGGCGGGAGGATCCTCTTTCTCGCTCGGGGTGGCGCGTATTCGGCGCCCGCCGGGGGCGGACCGGCACGACCCGAGTTGCCCGGTAACGTGAACGCGCCGATCACCGGCGCCACCTGGGCGCCAGACGGGAAACGCCTGGCTTACACTCGCGGCGATTCACTCTTCCTTCGCGGCACCGACGGCAGCGTCCACCCCCTTGCCAGGATGGCCGAACCGACACTGTGCAGCTGGTCGCCCAACGGCGTCTTCATCGCCTGCGCCACCGGCAACGCCTGGTACGCCGAAGCGGGAACGTCGTTCGGCAACCTGGCGCCGAGCCAGGTGATTCTCTGTCGCGTGCGGGACGGTGCTCTGACGGCGGCGACCGACAGCAGCGCGCTCAATCACAGTCCGGTCTGGTCGGGCGACAGTCATTGGCTCTACTTCATTTCGAATCGCGATGGACCGAGCGATATCTACGGCCTGCGGATCGGCGGCACCGGTCGCGCGAACGGCGCGCCGGTCCGGATCACCACCGGCCTCGGCGCGCAGACCATCTCCATTGCCGCGAACGGGGCGCGGATCGCCTATGCGCGCTACACGATCCGGAGCAGCATCTGGGGGATGCCGATACCGACCAATCCACCGGTTTCGTCCGCGACCGCGACTCGCATCACCAATGCCAACGAGTACATCGAGACACTCAGCGTGTCGCCCGATGGCAAGTGGCTCCTATATCCTTCCGACTTGACCGGCAGTTCCAACATCTTTCGCCTCCCGCTGGCTGGCGGCGAGCCCGAACAACTCACCAGCGGCTCCGCCGACGACTTTTATCCAGTGACTTCGCCCGATGGAAAGGAAGTCGCCTTTCACTCCTTCCGGAGCGGATCGCGCGATGTCTACGTGATGCCGCTCGATGGTGGTGCGGTGCAGCAGGTGACGCACACGTCGCGACAGGAAGCGATTCCCGACTGGTCGCCCGACGGCAAGGCGCTCGCGTTCATGGACATGGCAACCGGCGGCGGCGTCTGGACCGTGCGCCGCGACAAGGCGGGACAATGGGGCGAGCCGGTGCAACTGCACTCTGCTGGGGAATACGGAGGATTTACGGTCTGGTCACCCGACGGTCGCTCGCTGGCCGTCACGTCGACACTTACCGGCGGGGGACTCAGGGTGGTGCCGATCGACTCCGGGCCGGCGCGCATGCTCCTCGACCCGGCCAAGGGGGCCCCGGTCGCGGAACAGATTTACTGGGACAAGAACGGCCTGATTTATTTCAAGTCGCACGACGCCGAGAGCAATGCATCGATCTGGTCGGTACCCGCTGCGGGAGGAACGCCCCGTCTGCTCGTCCGCTTGGATCCGGTACTGCATCCATCGTATCGCGCCAATCTTGCCGTTGGAAACGGCCATTTTTATTTCACAGCGGAAGACCGGCAGGCCGACGTCTGGGTCATGGAAATCCAGCACCGATAGTCGCACTCGAACGTCTCAGCCGCGACCGCCGAGATGATCCGCCAGGCGTAACGCCAGTGCGATCGCCGTGAGCGTCGGATTGGCAACGCCCGCCGTGGGGAAGACCGACGCCCCCGCCACGTAGAGATTTTCCTCGCCATGCACTCGCAGCATGTCATCGACAACACCTTCCCCCGGATCGACGTGCATCCGCGTCGTTCCGGCGTGATGATGCGCTCGCGGATCGAGCCTGCGACCCGGATCGATCGCCGTTCGTCCCACCGCCGCGCGCTCCAGTTCCCGCGAGACCGTGTCGCGAATCCGGACTCGGTGCGCCTCATCTTCCGGCCGCCACCGCCACTGCAGCGCTGCGCGCGACTGCCCGAAGCGGTCAACTCCATCCGACAGCACCACGCGATTGTCGCGGTGCGGAAACTGTTCAAGATCGATCAGCAGCCGATATGTCGTGCCGCGGATCCGGTTGCGCACCCCGGCCAGTCCCCGGATTGCGTTGCCGATCGTACGCCGGGCACCCTGCATCGGCACCAGCCGGCGCGCCACACCCCGCGGTGCGGAACTCCGGAGGACTCGCGGTTCCTCCGCGTCGACCATTCGCACCGTGGCATTGGGCAGCTGCATCTCACGGAGCAGCTCCGGCGCCAGCGCGATTCGCCCCATCACCGCCGGCGCCCCCGCAACAGCGTGCGGCAGATAGAACGACGATTCGCTCCTCAGCGCCGGTGCGCGGGACCGGAGCTCGAGCGTCGAATCGATTGGATGCTCCATGAATCCGCGGCCGAGCCAGTCGCTGCCTTCGCTGAACCTTCCATCGGCGCGCGCACGCAGCAGCAGCAGCCGGGCATTCTCGACCGCACCGGCCGCGAGGACAACGCGTTTCGCCCGGACGACGCCATGCGCACCGGTCAGCGTGCTCCATCGTGCCGCGACGATCCCCCCCCGCCCTGCCGCCCGAACCAGCTCCGTCACCGTGGCGCCATGCAGCAGCTGCACCGCCGGCGAAACAGCCAGTCGCGACGGGATCGCCTCACGGAATACTGCCGCGGTGCCGTACTGGTAGACACCGGTGATGAGCCCGCCTGCGGGCACGGGGAGTAATGGGTGATCGCCATCGCTCCATCGAGTGGCGGCGTAATCGAACGGGCCGAGCCCACAGACGGTCTGCGCGGCGCTATAGTATTGGTTCATATAGGCGCGCGGGAAGGGCCAGCCGCTCCATGCCGCCCATTCGCGACGCTCGAAGTCGATCTCGTCGAGCGGCAGGTACTTCGCGCCAGCCTCACCGCGCACGATCGTGTTCCACCGGGCCGTGGTCCCACCCATGCCCCGCGATCGGGTGTCCCGGAGGTCGCCGTACCGGTCGCCGGTCGCATCGCCGGCGTTGAGTTTGTCGATGTCGGGGTCATCCCTCCGGCTCCCGCTCTCGACGATGGCGACCTGCAACCCCGACTCGCGCAGTGCATCGGCGAGTGCAAGGCCGACCGGACCGGCGCCAATGATGCAGAGATCGGCGTCGATCGTCGTCCCGTCAGCCAAGGCGCGCGCGTCGAGTTCCATCCCGTTGCTCCTGCGCAACCATGTGTGGCCGCGCGACTACAGTAGTATTTGCATGGCGCTGGTCGACTCGAGTCCACCGGGAGCGAAAGATGTCCGATTCACAACGGCTCCTGGTACTTGCCATCGATGCCGCGAGTCCCGCACTTCTCAAGGCATGGGCGGCCGACGGCACGCTGCCGAATCTCGCGCGGTTGATCGCCGGCGGACTCACCGGTGACATCCGATCGATCTGGCCCTTCCACAGCGGCTCAACCTGGCCCTCGTTCTACATCGGCCGTGATCCGGCAGGCCACGGGATCTACTGGCTGCAACAGCTCCAGGCCGGGACTTACCGCACTCAGCCCGTCACGGCGGCCGAGTTCGGACGGCGGAAAGCCCTGTGGGAGATCATCAGCGAGGCCGGACGTGAGGTCCTCGTCCTCGATGTGCCGCTTTCACGGCTCTCACCGCAACTCAATGGTCGCCAGGTGGTCGAGTGGTGCACCCACGACCCCATCTTCGGGATGCGCACCACCCCTCCCGCCCTCAAGATCCGGATCCTCGACGCCGTTGGCGAACATCCGGCCGCTGCGCCCTGCGATGCGTCGCGTCGATCGCTGGCCGAATATCAACGGTTCGCCGGCAACCTCGTCCGCGGAGCCACCGCGCGCGGCGAACTGACGCGACACCTTCTTGCCGACGCGCCGTGGGACTTTGCCATCCAGGTATTCAATGAGGCGCACTGTGCCGGACACCAGCTCTGGCACTTCCATGATCGGCACCATCCGGCGTTCGACACCGCCATCGCCGCCACTGCCGGCGATCTGCTTCGCACCGTGTACGCCGCCATCGATTCGGCTATCGGCACCATCATCGAGCAAGCCGGTCCGGAGACGACGATCGTCGTGCTCACGCTCCACGGAATGTCGCACTATTGCGGCTACAGCCGGCTTCTCCCTGAGATTCTCACCCGACTCGGTGTCTCGGTGCCGAGAACGAGCGAGAGACCGACCGGGCCATCGAGCGTTCGAGAACGGATCGGTTATCTCATGCGCTCGCTCTATCACGGCATTCCTGAATCGATCCGCCGGCCCATTTACGATTTTCGCGCGCGGGTCGCATCGCGGGTGCTCAACATCGGGTCACCGCTGCCGATCGATCCGCGCCGCTCCCGCTGCTTTTACACCGACATGGGTCCGCTCATTGGCGGGATCCGGTTGAACCTCATCGGTCGGGATCCACTGGGGACCATCGCGCGTGGCGCCGATGCAGCGGCGTTTTCGGCCGAACTCATCCGACAACTTCTCGAATTCGTCGACCCGGAAACTGCACGGCCATTGGTGCGTCGCGTCCTTCGCACTGCCGACCTCCTTCACGGCGAACGCCTCGATGATCTTCCCGACCTGCTGGTGGAGTGGGATCTCGAGCGCCCGATCGGATCGACTGCGGTCGGTACCGGGGCAGACGCGGCGTTGCGCGCCTTCTCGCCCCGCACCGGCCTGGTCACGCTGAGCAATGCCTACGGTCGAACCGGCGAACATACTCCCGAGGGGATGTTCGTTGCGCGAGGACCCGGCATCGTTCCCGGTCAGCTCGAGCGGATCGTGTCGACGCTAGACATGGCGCCAACCTTTTCGGCGCTGCTCGGCGTCGAGATGACCGGTGTCGACGGGGCCGTGATTCCCGAACTGATTGGCCGCTGAGATGCGGCTGCATCGTCGCGGCGCCGACCGGCGATGAGGCCGGCGACCCGCGGCAGATGACGCAGCAGGATCGGCGCGAATCGTGTCGGATACTGAACGAGGAGGCGCGCCGACAGCATCGTCGCGCGCCACCAGCGGCGGGCGACGACCTCGTCGTGCAGCCGGTCGAGGAGCGGCATCCATATATATCGGTAGCGGATGTCGCGCCGTCCGGCTCGCAGCGCCCGCCGCATCACGGCGTCGGACCCGACGCGGGCCTCCTGCCGGGTGTATACCTCCTGCACGGCAGCAAACATCCTTTCAGCATGGCTCGACATGTTTGCGCTGTGGACGCGATACTCGGCCACCGTCTCGCCATGCAAGTGGATCCCATTTGTCCAGGCGACGCCGAGGTACGCGTCGTAGTCTTCGCCGCAGCGAAGGGTCTCGGCGAAGCCACCGATCGCCTCGAGCATCGATCGCCGCCACGTCACCCCGACCGGCGGACCGACGATGTTGGTCCGCAGCAGGTCGACGTAGCGCTCGGTTGGAGAGATCCGGCCGACATCCCGGCGCAGGTAGTTCCCACCGGCGTCGATCACGTGCCGCAGGCCCCACACGAGGCCGCATTCCGGATGTGAGACAAGTGCCGCCACGCCAGCGCCGAGGGCATTCGGGAGCAGGCGGTCATCGGCGTCGAGAAAAACGATGAATTCGCCGCGGGCGCGACTCAACCCTGCGTTGCGCGCCGCCGAGAGGCCCTGATTTTCCTGGCGCACATAGTCGAGCCTCGCCCGGAACGGCGCGATGACCTCTTCGAGCAATGCCGTGTCCGGTGCGCCGTCATTGACCACAATCAGTTCGATCGCAGGATACTGCTGCCAGAAAACGCTCTCGATGGCTTCCGCGAGAAAATGTGCTTGGCCGTAGCAGGGGATCACGACTGAAACGACGGGTTGCATCAGAGCGCGGTGGAGCGAATCACATGCCGTTACCACCCCGGTTCCCTCCTCCTGGACGCCCGGAAGGGCGTCGCGGTTTGTCCCCTGTGCCATTGCTCGATCCCTCCCTACGTCTCAACCTGTCATGAAGAGCCTCCGGCCGCCTTCTCACCGCGGCATCCCTGCCATCACGGCACATCGTAGAGGTACGTCCGTTGCTCTAGCGGGGCCTGACTCCCCCAACCGGGCCAATTCGGCTACATCCGGGGGCCATCAGGAGAATCTGAATCATGGCTTCGAAGATCATCGGCATCGACCTTGGCACCACCAACTCCGTCGTAGCGGTCATGGAGGGGGGCGACCCGGTCGTGATACCCAACGCCGAAGGAGGTCGCACTACACCTTCAGTTGTCGCCTTCACCAAGGATGGCGATCGGCTCGTTGGCCAGGTCGCCAAACGTCAGGCCGTGACCAACCCCAAGCAAACCGTCTTCTCGATCAAGCGCTTCATGGGCCGGCGCATGAACGAGATCACTGAAGAGACCAAGCGGGTCCCGTACAAGGTCGAGGCTGGGCAGAACGGCCTGGCGTCGGTCGAGATCGCCGGGAAGAAATACACCCCGCCCGAGATTTCCGCGATGATCCTGCAGAAAATGAAGCAGACGGCGGAAGACTATCTCGGCACCACCGTCGACAAGGCGGTGATCACGGTTCCCGCGTACTTCAACGATGCGCAGCGCCAGGCGACAAAGGATGCCGGGAAAATCGCCGGCCTGGAGGTGCTCCGGATCATCAACGAGCCGACAGCCGCGGCACTCGCCTATGGACTCGAGAAGAAAAAAGATGAGAAGATCGCCGTCTTCGATCTTGGCGGTGGAACCTACGACATCTCCGTCCTCGAGCTCGCCGAGGGAGTCTTCGAGGTCAAGTCGACCAACGGCGATACCCATCTCGGTGGCGACGATTTCGATGAACGCCTGATCGAATGGCTGGTCACGGAATTCAAGCGCGACCAGGGGATCGATCTTTCCAAGGACCCGATGGCATTACAGCGCCTCAAGGAAGCGGCCGAGAAGGCCAAGATGGAGCTCTCCAGCACGACGCAGACCGACATCAACCTGCCGTTCATCACGGCGGATCAGTCAGGACCGAAACATCTCAACCTGAGCCTGACCCGGGCCAAGTTCGAGCAGCTTTGCGACGACTTGATCAAACGCACCATTCCACCGATGGAACAGGCGCTCAAGGATGCCGGGATCAAGCCGGGCGAGATCGACGAAGTGATCCTGGTCGGCGGCTCGACGCGTATTCCCAAGATCCAGGAGATCGTCAAGTCGTTCTTCGGCAAGGAGCCGAACCGGTCGGTCAACCCCGACGAGGTCGTGGCCATCGGCGCGGCGATTCAGGGCGGCGTCCTCGGCGGCGAGGTCAAGGATGTCCTCCTCCTCGATGTGACACCGCTCTCGCTCGGCATCGAGACGCTGGGCGGCGTGACCACGGTCCTGATCCCGCGGAACACGACGATTCCGACCAAGAAGTCGGAAGTCTTCAGCACAGCCGAGGATAACCAGACCACGGTGGAGATCCATGTCCTCCAGGGCGAGCGGCAGATGGCGCAGGACAATCGCACCATCGGGAAGTTCCAGCTCACGGGAATTCCGCCGGCCCAGCGCGGCATGCCCCAGGTCGAGGTGACCTTCGACATCGACGCCAACGGGATCCTGCACGTCTCGGCCAAGGACAAGGCGACGTCCAAGGAACAGAAGATCCGGATCGAGGCATCGAGCGGCCTGTCCGACGCCGACATCGACAAGATGGTCAAGCAGGCGGAGGCCAACGCCAAGGCCGATTCCGACCGGCGGCTGGAGATCGAGACCAGGAATCAGCTTGACGGCCTGGTCTACAAGGTGGAGAAGGACTCGAAAGAATGGGTCGACCGCCTCGCGGCCGACGCGAAGGAGCGGCTCGACAAGGCTGTCGAGGCTGGAAAGGACGCACTTCGCACCGGCGACTCCGGAGCAATCCGGACCGCGCTCGACGAACTCAACGTCGCTTACTCGGCGGCCGGTGCGTCACTCTATCAAAATGCGTCGGCAAGCGGGTCGGAGCCGCCATCGGGTGGCGATGCGGGACAATCGGCACCGCCCAAGGATGAGGCGGTCGAGGCCGACTACGAAATTGTCGACGAGGAAAAGAAGTGACGCGCCACCGCAAGTAGCGCGTCATCCCGAGCCCTCAGGGCGATGGTCCGGGTCGGGACAAGCGTGCGACCGGAACGATTCGCCACGCATCAACGTATTATTCGAGTCGTCGGACCGGGCGCTGGGTGGCGCCCGGTTCCGCACCCGAAACCCAGAATCGGAAAAGGAACCATGTCCACGCGTTCGCGAAATTGGATCAAGTTCGGCGCCCTGGTGGCGCTGGCATTCGTGCTCGGCCTTTTCTTCGCCGGCCTTCTTGATTTCCCCCGCACTGGCTTTGCACAGGAACGCGCTGCCCACACGCCCATTGTCAAGGTCGATGCTCCGCGGATTCCCGCGGCGCGCGCCCTCGTCGATCTGAGCGATGCGTACGCGGCCGTTGTCGATGCGGTGAGGCCGTCGGTTGTCTATATCCAGTCGGAATCACCGATGAGCGCCGATGACCAGGCGCAGATCGTGGGGCAGCTGCCGCCCGGATTCCAGCAATTGATTCCACGAGGACAGCAGCAGCAGCGCCGCCGTCCCACTGATGCCCCCGAACTCGAACATAGCAGCGGGTCGGGATTCATCGTGTCGAGTGACGGGTACATCCTCACCAACAACCATGTGATCGAAGGTTCGAGCAAGGTGACTGTCCGTCTCCTTGACGGCCGTGAGTACACCGCGAAGATCGTGGGGACTGACAAGGACACCGACATCGGCGTCCTCAAGATCGACGCCATGGGCCTCACGCCGGCCGCGCTCGGCTCGTCCGACGCGACCCGCGTCGGCGAATGGGTGCTGGCGATCGGCAATCCGCTGGGTGGCGACCTCACCTTTACCGTGACGCAGGGGATTGTGAGCGCCAAGGGAAGGGCCAATCTCGCCCTGGGCGATCGTGATGGCGGCAAGCTGATTCAGGACTACATCCAGACCGACGCCGTCATCAACAAGGGCAATTCGGGCGGCCCGCTGGTCAACGTCCGCGGCGAAGTAATCGGGATCAATGCGGCGATCGCGTCGCAGACCGGTTATTACACCGGCTATGCCTTCGCGGTGCCGATCGACCTCGCTCGCAAGGTGATGGATCAACTGGTCTCCAGCGGGCATGTGGAGCGGGCTGGCCTGGGCGTGTTCGTCCAGGACGCCGATCGCGACGACGCCGACTACCTCGGCCTCCCGTCGATTGCCGGCGTGCGGATCGAGTCGTACTCGCAGGATAATTCGCCGGCGAAGGCTGCCGGAATCGAACCGGGTGACGTGATCGTGTCGATCGACGGACAGCCGGTGAAGTACACCTCGCAGCTGCAGCAGATCGTCGGCTTCCGCCGGCCGGGCGACGTCGTCAAGATCGAACTGTACCGCAAGGACGGAAAGCACACTGCCTCGGTGAAACTCATCAGCGTCGACCAGCCGTCGACCGTCGCCGATGCCGCGACGTCGGATTCACCGCGGACCACCGACGCGAACAGCACCAGCAAGAACGTCCTCGGCTTGATCACCGAGCCGCTGACAGCGACGCTCGCGCAACAGGCCGGACTGCCGACCACGTCACAGGGATTGCTGATCGAGAGCGTGATCGACGGCTCGCCTGCATCGACCCACGTCATCTGCTCGGCGGATGTTGCCGGCCAGGAGTGCGGCGCACCGGACGTGATCGTTTCGGTTGAGGGGAAGCCGGTCAAGAACGAGGCCGACCTCAAGGCTGCTCTTGGCAGCGCGGTCCATAACGTGGTGACACTCGAACTAATGGCTGCGGGTCCCGACAAGGATCACAAGCCAGCGACCCACGTCGAACGGATACGAATCCACTGACCGGGAGAGCTCGACGCCGGTACAATAGAGCGCCCGCCAGCAATCTCGCTGGCGGGCGCTCCGTCGTTTACGGAAATCGCTGCGACGATGCCGTCGCCGTCGAGCCTGGTTTACGGCATCACGATACTCTGCGCCTTGGCGGTGCGGTTCCACCAGCTCCAGCCCCAGCCAACGCTCTTCCCATTGATGAAGACGACCGGGCTCATCTTGCGCCACGCAATCGAATCGGTGGCTCCGGCGTCAGAGCGCGCGTAGAGTTCGATTTCCCAGGTCTTGCCGGCGGTGAGATAGCTGAGGGTCCGGTGCGGCGTGGCGCCGATCAACGCCGTGGCGGAGTCCTTCGAGACGCCGAGGGCGAGCTTGTCGAGGCGGGCGTCGCCGCATCCGGCAAGGAGGATGACCGCGGCGACAGCCGACGTGACCCGCGAAGTAGTGACCTGCATGGCCATGGATCCCGATCGGTTGAGTCGGGGGAAAAGATAGCGCGGCCCGGGCGGGGCCGCCGCACACGGCGCCGGGCCGCGCCTGACGTTAATGTTGGAACCAGCGCGAACGTGGCGGAATGGTATACGCACCAGCCTTAGGAGCTGGCGGGGGAAACCCCATCCGGGTTCAAGTCCCGGCGTTCGCATCGCCACTCAATGCTTGACCAGCAACACCTTCTTGACCCATCCCTCCGCAGCCGAGCCCTGCACGTGGGCGTACCCGTTCTGGTCGTCGCCAAGATAGACGAGATCGTCGCCCTTCTTGAGCGTCGCCGAGACCGTTGAGCTGTCCTTGGCTTCCAGCATCAATTTGACATTGTCGATCTTGGGCGTGAGCACGTCGCCCGCGGCGAAGACGGGGCCGTTCGCCGGCGGGACCGCCGGAGTCGCGGCCGCGCCGCGATCGGGCAATGCCGTGGCACTTGGCGCTGCGCGCCCAGTCGACGCTGCGGGGCCACCCGGCGTCGCGGCCGCCACGCCACCCCGCCCTGGCGATCCCGGTGCGAGACATCCGGTCAAGGCCTGCCCCGCGGGGAGCGCCCGTGCCTTGAATGCGAGACCGAAATCGACGACCTGCGGACCCTTGGTGCCCGGAATCGTTGCCTGCGAGAAGCGGATCGTGGCACCACCAGCCACCGCCGTTTCCGAGACATCGGCCATGTGGAACGAACCCTGGCTCGGCGTTCCCGCGTGCGCACCGGATTGCGGCAGTGTCACGGTGACCTGCGCGGTGGGAAATCGATAGTCGCGTTCCCCGGCAGACGGCGCAGCCGTTGGACTTGGGCCACTCGCGCCGCCACCGGCGCTGTCTGCTCCACCGCGCCCGCCAGCCGCCGCAGTATTTCCAGCGGCACCGCCACCGCTTGCTATCCCGCCGCCGCGACCACCGGTCGCAGCCGTGGCAGGCGCAGCGCCGCCGCGTCCCGCCGATCCGGCACCACCACGACCGCCAGCAGCGCCGGCGCCGGCGCCGGCGCCGCGTCCACCAGCCGGCGGTGCATTCGAGATGGCGAAGGTTGTCTGCCACGGAAGGATTCCGTGGGTGTCGCAGATGATGATCTGACGGCCCGAAGGTGTGTTCGCCACGAATGCGAGTCCGGAATACCTCGCCAGCTGCACTTGCTTGGTCCCGTCGCTCGAGACCCACGGCGAGAGGACCGCCGTGAAGGAGCCGTCAGCAACATTCTCCTGGGCGGCGTTCTCGACGGCGCTGTTGATCTGCTGATTGACCTCCTGAGTCACGGCTTTCGATCCGGCATTCGCGGCATCCTGCGCCGCCCTTCTGGCGCGATCGAGGATCGTCAACTGGGCGGCGGCCCGATGCAACGGGGCCGCACAGGCAATTGACAGCACAGCGATGACAAGGCAGGGGCGTGGGCGCATGGCCGCTCTCCTTTGGCCAGGAGCGAATCGGTTGACGGGACGAGATCTGGTTCGGGGTCGCATAGATGCTACCTGCATTGCGCAGGAGTGCAAGGATTTCCGTCACGTTGCGGCCACCGCAAGCAGATCGTCAGGGCGCCGCCCGTCCGCCGTCAGGCGCCGCGCGGGCAACGATCGCCGTCGCGACGAGGTCGCCGGTGGCGTTGAGAACGGTGGCGAAAAGATCGGGAACGGCATCGACGGCGATCAGGATTCCGATCCCGGCGACGGGAAGGCCGATTGCCACGAAGAGCGGCGCCAGCATCAGGAAGGCGCCGCGTGGCACCCCGGGAACCGCCACGGCAAGAAAGATCCCGGCGAATCCGATCGTGACAAGATCGCGAGTGTGCAGCGGAATGCCGTAGAAGTGCGCCACGAAGAGCGCGCCAATCGGCCACGACACCGGAGCCGCAATCTTGAAGATCGAAACAGCCAGCGGCAGCACAAAGCCCGTCACCCGGTTGGAGATTGCGAGATCGCGCTCGGCGCCTTCGACCAGCGCCGGAAGCGACGCCAATGACGACGACGACGAGAAGGCGATGAGTTGGGCTGGAAGTGCGGCGCGCGCGAAGCGCCTGATCGAAATGCGCGCCGCGATCGCAACGGCGGGATAGAGGAGGAGCACCATCGCGACCGTGACGAACGAATAGACGATGACATAGAAGCCGAGTGCGCCCGCGACACCGGCGCCGCCGCGCGCAGCAAGCGGCAGAATCAACGCGAAGACGCCAATCGGTGCCAAGGCGACAACCCAGCGAACCAGGACGAGCATCGCCTCGCTCAAGCCCTGGAAGAAGCCGAGGAGTGTCCGGCGCGCGTCTCCGCCCACTTCGGCGATCGCCAGGGCAAGCATCAATGTGAAGAGAATCAGTGGCAGCATCGCGCCTTCCGCGGCCGCGGCAACCGGGTTGACCGGAATCAGCGTCACCAGCCAGCTGGCGAAGGTCGGAGGCGGTCCGCTCGACGCGATCAGCCCCGCCGCTTCCGCCGCACCGGGCGGGAGCGCGAGCGGTCCCCCTGAACTCGAAGGCCAGAGCGAGAAGGCGAGCAGCGATACCGGGATCGCCACCACCGCCATCCCCACCAGGAGCAGGAAGAAGGTGAGTAGCGTCCGGCCACCAATGCGGCCGATGGTTCGAAGATCGGAGGCCGACGCGACACCGGTGATGAGGAGCGAGATCACGAGGGGAATGACCGTCATCCGGATCGCGTTGATCCAGAGGACGCCGACAGGCGCAACGATTGTCACCGCGTCGGCAAGCCGCGTGCTGTGCGACGCGGCGATCGCGATCCCGCCGACGAGTCCAGCGCCGAGACCGACCAGCACCCTGGTGCCTTCTTTCATTGACGCCTCACATCATGAGGTCGCCGCCGTTGATGTCGAAGGAGACGCCGGTGAGATAGCCGGCTCCCTCCGACGCGGCGAAGCAGATCAGGTCGGCAACTTCGAGCGCAGTGCCGAGGCGCGGGATGGGAAAGGAGCGGGCGAGACGCTCGAGTTGCTCGTCGGTGGCACTCTCGCGGGTGAGTTCGGTATCGATCATCCCGGGGCACACCGCGTTCACGGTGATGCCGAAGGTCCCGAGTTCCTTGGCGGCCGCACGCGTCAAGCCGAGGAGTCCGGTCTTGGTGGCGGTGTAGTGCGCGCCGCCGAGGGTGCTCACCATCCGGCCAGCGGTGGAGGAGACGTTGACGATCCGCCCGTAGCGCTGGGTTTTCATCGCCGGCAGGACAGCATGCGTGAGGAGGAATGGCGCGGTGAGATTCACCTCGACCGCTCGGCGCCACTCATCGGGGGTGATCTGCTCGAAGCGGGTGGTAAGCGGAAGTGCGGCGTTGTTGATCAGGATATCGATCCGCCCGAAGGCATCGAGTGTCCGGGCCGCGATCGCCGCCGGAACGCCGTCACCCGCGATATCACCTTCGATCGCGATCGCGCGAGGCCCAAGCTCTCGTGCGACGGCTTCGGCGCGGGCGCGATCGCGGACATTCACCGCGACCGACGCGCCGCGCGCGAGGAGACGAGCCGCCGCGGCTCGCCCCAACCCGCGCGCAGCACCGGTCACGATCGCGACGCGACCGGCAAAGTCCTGCGGGATGTCATCGGTCATTGAGCGCCGTGGAACAAGGCCTGAAGCAGGTCGATGCGCACGGCGAAGTATACGGGCGATCCGCGCACCGCACCACGGCAACCCGTGGTGCGATGCCGCGGGACTAGATGTCGGGGTGCGGCCGCGCGCGCCCGTAGTCGCCGTCGTTCGGCATCCGCCTGGTGTTGAAGCGCTTGTCGGACCAGGTCGATTCGTGCGGCGGGAGGAAGTACCCCTTGTTGGAGTGATACACCTGCACCGCCCGGCTACCGCGAACGTTTCGCGGATAGTACTGACCATTGGCCTCATAGACGACAGTGGGAGACCAGCCGAGATAGTCGGTGTGCCAGTCGCCCCAGTAATCGGGGGAATACCCGTAGAGATCGATCGGCGTGCCGTAGTCGGCGCCAACGCCAACAGAAGTGCGGTAGCCCGGGCCGCACCCCGGCAGGGCGAACAGCGCAGCCGCGAGCGGGATTGCCAGCAAGGATGAACGTCGCATAATTCGTCTCCGTGAACGTGTCCTGTGCCGTTGAGACGCTTCAGCCCGAACCACGCCCACAACACAGGTCCGGATGAACCGCCGCGAGTTCGTTGCGGCGTGCAGTGCCACCGCGCTCGGCCACCACGCCTTGCCGTGTCCCGGCGCGGCGCCGCGGGGCCTGCGAGCTCCGGATCATGCGCTCCGCATCGCGCCGATCGACCTGGAACTTGCTCCCGGAAAACGGGTTCACACCATCGGATACAACGGCGTGGTCCCCGGTCCGTTGCTGCGACTTCGTGAAGGGGTCCCCGTCACGATCGCAGTCACCAATGACAGCGACCATCCCGAATTCGTCCATTGGCATGGACTCGAGATCCCGCCCGAAGCCGATGGCGCGCAGGAACAGGGATCCAAACCGATCACGCCGCACGGCGGCGTATTGCAATACAGCTTCACACCACGACCCGCAGGATTCCGCTGGTATCACTCGCACACGTTCGCCGGACGCGACCTCTCGCGCTCGACGTACAGCGGGCAATTCGGCTTCGTCTACGTCGATCCAGGCAACGATCCCGGTGGGTATGATCAGGAACTGTTCCTGGCGCTGCACGACTGGGGACCGTACATCACCGGCGGCGACGACGGTTTCGAAAATGTCGCGTACCGGTACTCCTCGATCAACGATCGGCTGCTCGGCCACGGCGATCCGATCCGTGTTCGTGAAGGGGAGCGCGTCCTGTTCCACCTGCTCAATGCCAGCGCGACCGATTCACACTGGCTTTCGCTAGCGGGACATCAATTCACCGTCGTCGCGATGGACGGCAATCCGGTGCCGACGCAAGTGACGCTTGATGTGGTGCGCCTCGATCCCGGTGAACGAATCGATGCGATCGTCACGATGACGAATCCGGGGGTCTGGATTCTCGGTGAAGCCACCGAGGAAGTGCGAAGCGCCGGGATGGGAATCGTGGTCGAATACGCGGGACGATCCGGTGCGCCGCGGTGGCTCACGGCGGTCAACGCCGTCCGATGGAGCTACCCATTGTTTGGCCGCAAGCCCGAGGGCCGACTCCCCGATGCCCAACCGATCTCGCTCGTCTTTCAGTCGGTGTTCCATGGACATGGCGCGTCCGAAGGATGGGCAATCAATGGCAAATCGTTCCCGCAGACCGACACGGTGCGTTTGACCCAGGGCCAACGGTATCGCCTGTCGTTTAACAACCAGTGCGCAGAAGATCATCCGGTTCACCTGCACCGGCATACGATGGAGATCGTGTCGGTCGCCGGCCAGGCCACATCGGGCGTGCGCAAGGATGTGATCGTCGTGCCCGCTCACTCGCAGGTCGACGCGGATCTGGTCGCTGACGATCCCGGCAAGGCGCTGTTTCATTGCCATCTTCAGGACCACATGGACGCCGGATTCATGATGCTCTTCGACTACGCCTGATCCGGTGATGCCAGCGCTGGCGATCGCCCGGCGTGTTGCGACTGCCGGTATTGCAATGATGCTCTGCGCGGCGACAGGGGCGCCAGCCGCCGCGCAAGCGCCCTGGGAAATCGAAGTTTATGGGGCCGCGACTGCGCTGCCGCGCTCCGTCATCGTGGAGTTGCACAGCAATTACGACTTTCGCGGCCCGACCGCGCAACCCGGATGTGCCGGGCCGCCGGTCGTTGATGACAATCGCGTGCCGACCGCAGGCGGTGTGAACCGGTCGGCAGCGCAAGGATGCGCTCCGCCGCCTCTTTTCCTCTTCGAACCGCGATCGCCCGGAGTCGCCTTTGCGAGTCAGGCGTCGGTGTCGGCGCCGGCAACGCGCGCGGTGCATGAGACATTCGAAATTGTGGCTGGCGCCGGAACGTGGCTCGAGTTCGGCGGCTATGTCTTTTCGAGCGTCGACGACAGCGCCGGATTCCTGGTGGCCGGCGGGAGTCTGCGGGCCAAGGCGCGAGTGCCGGGATCGTGGCGCTGGCCAATCGGGCTGGCATTGTCATCCGAGATCGAGCACGAACGGGCGGCGTTTTCCGTGAATACCTGGAGCTGGGAAATCCGACCGGTGATCGATATGTCCGCAGGACGCTGGTACATCAGCGTCAATCCGACGCTGGTGCGAACGGTGGCCGGCCCCGGGACGGCGAATGGTGTCCAGTTTTCTCCCAGCGGCAAGGCCGCATTCGACCTGACGCGAGGAGTCAGCGCCGGGATCGAATATTACGGCGCGCTGGGAGAGCTCGGCGCCTTTCCCCCGGCGAGCAGCCGGTTGCAGCAGATCTACGCCGCGTTCGACCTCCATTCGGCGGCGGTTTGGGAGGTCAACGCCGGAGTCGGCTTCGGCATCACGCCGGCGACAAATCAGCTGATGGTTAAGGCCTTGATTGGACGCCGAATCACGTGGTGACATATTCTTGAGAGTCCGGTATCCGACGTCCGCCGCGTTACAAATTACGACGTGATCGTTCGATGTCAGTACCGATGTGCCTTACCACCCTTGAAGGGACGTCACCTGATACATGAAAAACTTCATCTGGATTGTGGCGGTTGGCGCTTTGCTCCCTGCTGCGGTTTCTGCGCAGGGACGAGGCAATGACAGGAACAACAAGGGTCAGCAGCACGGCCAGGCGCCGGCCAAGCCGCAGCCTGCGCGGCAACAGCCGGTGGGCGGCGGATTCATTCCGCAGCACGGACCGCCGGCCACAACCCATCCGACAAGCCGTCCGGCTGCGCCGCCAACGCCACCGCACGGCGTTGCACCGACGCAGAGCGCGCCGCAGCGTGGCGGACGCACCTTCCAGGATCAGGCTGGTCATCCCGAAGTCCCGCATGTTCACGCCGATAACACCTGGGTCGGCCACAGCACTGGCCGGAATGACCCGCATTACCACCTCGATAATCCATGGGCTCATGGACACTTCGAGGGCGGCATCGGACCGCAGCACGTCTGGCGGCTGCACGGCGGCTCGCGCGACCGGTTCGGCATCGGCAACTTCTTCTTCTCGGTCGCGCCGTACGACTATGACTACTGCGGTGACTGGCTCTGGGATAGTGACGACATCGTGCTCTACGTCGACCCGGACCACCCGGGATATTACCTCGCGTACAACGTGCGGCTTGGAACGTACTGCCACGTACTGCCCTTGGGGGCGTGAGGGCGGCGCAGTCGGCAAATTGCTGGTGTAGTTGATCGCGCAACGTCGCGGGCGTGCATCTTTACGATGCACGCCCCTGTCGTCTCAACCCGTCGCTACGTATGCTTCACCATTCCCTTACAATGGAATGGTCGCATGGCCCCGCGCATTTCCACTCCTCGTTGGCTCCCCGTCGCTGGGGTAGTCCTCCTTGGCGCGCTTTCCGTCGCGGCGACTCCGCGACCCAGAGCACCCCTCCCTTCCGAACTTCTCGCCGGCCTCAAATGGCGGAATGTCGGTCCATTCCGGGGCGGCCGTGTTGCGGCGGTGACTGGTGCGACGGGGCAGCCCGGCGTCTTTTACATGGGTCTGGTCCTCGGTGGTGTGTGGAAGACGACGAGTGCGGGTGCCACGTGGTATCCTGTCTTCGACAGCATCAAGGATGTCTCATCGATTGGCTCGGTCGAAGTGGCGCCGTCCGATCCCAACATTGTCTACGTTGGTACCGGCAGCACGGGCGACGGCAACGGGATGTACAAGTCGACCGACGCCGGCAAGACATGGGAACACTTGCCCGGCTTCGAGGACAGCAAGCAGATCCCGGCCATTCTGGTCGATCCGAAGAACCCCAACCTCGTCATGGCGAGCGTGCTGGGAAACGCACGGACGCCCAACGACAAGCGGGGGTTGTATCGCAGCACCGATGGCGGCAAGAGCTGGACGAAGACGCTCTACGTCAATGAGAACACCGGCGTGCAGAGCATCGCGTGGGCTGCTGATCATCCCAACGTCATGCTGGCGAGCACGATTCAGCGCGGTGGCCGTGGCACCGGCAGCGCCGCGACCGCCGGCAATCCCGCGGCGACCAGCGGCACAGGCCTTTACAAGTCTACTGATGAGGGTGTGACCTGGAAGGAAATCACGGGCGGCGGGCTGCCGGCACTCACCGGACGGCTCACGGTGGCGGTCGCGATGAACACCAATGCCCAGCGCATGTACATCGTCGGTCCGACGATCCTCGGCCTGTGGCGCTCCGACGACGGCGGCAGCACCTGGCGACGCATGGCGGCGAATGACCCCCGCATCGCCAATGGCCAGAACAACTACACCTCGGGCGTGTTCGTCAGCAGCAAGAATCCGGACGTGCTCTACACCCTCGCCACAGCGGCATTCGTATCACGCGATGGCGGCAAGACCTTCACCGGCTTCAAGGGCGCTCCCGGCGGCGACGATCCGCAGGTGATGTGGATCGACGCCACCGACGACAAGCGGATGATTCTGGGATACGACCAGGGTGGCACCATTTCGCAGGACGGCGGCCTGGCCTGGAGTAGCTGGTACAATCAGCCGACGGCCCAGATCTATCACATTGGCGTCGACAACTCGTGGCCATACTGGATCTACGGCAGCCAGCAGGATGCGTGCGCCGTCGCAGTGCGGAGCCGCGGCGAGCTCGGTGCCGTCACCATGCTCGACTGGTACCCCACGCCGGCATATGAGGACGGTTATGCCGCGCCGGATCCGCTCAATCCGAACATCATCTACATGGCAGGATCGACCAACGGTATCGTCAAGGTGACCAAGCCGACGTACCAGTGGGTCGACATCTCGCCCAACGTCGATACCGCCCTCGGCCTGCGCCGCACAGGCGACCAGCCGATGATCTTCTCCCGTTCGAATCCGCACGAACTATTGCTCGGCTTCCAGTACCTCTATTCCACCACCGACGGCGCGGTGAACTGGAAGCGGATCTCGCCCGACCTCGGACTCCCGGCGGGCGCGACGCCCGCACCGCGTGGCGCTCCTCCGGCTGGCGCGGCCGCACCCGGCGCCCGTGGTGGGCGCGGCGGCCGCGGCGGTGGGGCTGGAATCGGTGGCACTATCAGCGCCATTTCCACATCCAATGTTGCACCAGGCGTGATCTGGACCGGTACCAGCAATGGGCTGGTCCGAATCACCCGGAACCACGGCGTCTCGTGGGAGGATGCCGCCCCGCTTCCCGATCAGCCCTCGGCGACAGCGTCCGCGGCGCCAGCGGCTCGCGGCGGCGGCGTGACCGCAATCGATGCCTCGTATCAGGATCCCGCGGTGGCGTACGTTGCGGTCAATCGGGGCATCGGTGAAAACGCGCCGATGTTCTACCGCACGCACGACTTCGGCAAGACCTGGACGAAGATCACCAACGGCCTTCCCACCGGCGAAGTGAGCGGGAGCTATTCGCGCGTGATTCGCGCCGATCCCAAGAAGGCGGGACTGCTGTATGCCGGCACCGAGAGCGGGATGTATGTCTCGTTCGACGACGGCGACGACTGGCAATCGCTGATGCTCAACCTGCCGAACACGTCGTACCGCGACATTGTCGTGAAAGACAACGATCTGGTCGTGGCGACATACGGCCGCAGCGTCTGGATTCTCGATGACATTTCGCCGCTCCGGCAGATGATGCCGGATGTCAGCACCGAAGCGGTGCACGTGTTCAAGCCCGGTGACGCCGTCCGCGTGCGGCGCAACATCAATACCGGCACGCCGTTTCCGCCCGAGATGCCGCACGGCGATAATCCGCCCGAGGGCGCCGTCATCTATTACAACCTCGGCGCGCCGGTGCAGCACATCGCGATGACCGTGCTGGACGCATCCGGCGCCGCGGTGCGGCACTATTCCAGTGACCCGATCCCGGCGATCCCCGAGCCGCCGCCGCCGGTGCCCGATGAGTGGATCTTTGTTCCACAGCCGATGCCCACTACCGCCGGCATGCACCGGATCAACTGGGACCTGCGGTACGACATGCCACCGGCGTTCATTCACTATCTGGCGCACGTTACCGGAGCGGTGCTGCACGACACTCACTGGGGCGGCGAAGGACCGCTGGTCATCCCGGGTGTCTATACCCTCAAGTTCGATGTCGACGGCAAGAGCTTCACGCAGACAGTGACGGTAAGGAACGACCCCAAGTCGACCGTGACGCAGGCCGATCTGGTGGCGTTGCACGGTCTTCAGATGAAGCTCTATGAAGGAACGCGGCTGTCGTGGGACGGATTCCAGCAGATCGCGGTGATGCGGTCCTCGCTGGCCAATGTCGAACGCGGCAATCCGCCGCCCGACGTTGCCACGGCGGCGAAGGCGCTCGACCAGAAGCTCGCGGCACTTGCCGGACCGACGGTCTTCGTGGCTGCGGGCCGCGGCGGCGGCGGAGGTCCGCGGGCCCCGACCTTCTCGACCATCAACGGCGTCGAAGCCGAAGAAGGCGCGGTGCTGGTTTCGATGAATGGCCAGCTCAAGGTGCTCGACATGTCGGACATTCCGCCTAACCCGACGAAGTTCGCGGCCTGGCGGAATGCCTGCAGCGACATGCGAACCGTGCTCACCGAGTGGCACGACATCAACACCAAGGACCTGGTGTCGTTCAACGCCACCCTGACGAAGAACAGTCTCTCGCCGATCAGCGCCGCATCACCGGCGATTCCGTTGCCGATGTGCGGTGCGGCACCGGCGGCGGCGACGACGCATACGGCAGCAGCTACAGCGCATCCGGCGGCCCACTAGGGCCGCCGGAGCGGTTCGTGTTCACCCAGTCGATTCGATCCACTTATTGAGGTTTCCGTCAATGTTCCTCCGCGTTCCAGGTTCACGCTGGTTGTCGGCTCCAGGGTTCCTCGTCCTCGCCGCGCTCACCCTTGGTGCGGCGTCGCCGGTCGAACCAGACCTCCTTTCCGGACTCGTCTGGCGGAACATCGGACCGTTCCGCGGCGGACGCGTTGCCGCAGTGACCGGCGTGATCGGGCAGCCTGGTGTCTTCTACATCGGGCTACCGCTCGGCGGCGTGTGGAAGACCACCGGCGCGGGCACCACGTGGTACCCGATCTTCGACGACGTCAAGGAGGCGTCGTCGGTGGGAGCGGTGCAGGTCGCGCCGTCCGATCCGAACGTGATCTATGTCGGCATGGGCGACCTCATCACGGGTGGCGGAATCAACGAAGGAAACGGCGTCTACAAATCGGTCGACGCAGGCAAGACCTGGACGCACCTCGGTCTCGATGAAACCAAGCAGATTCCGTCGATCCTGATCGATCCGAAGGATCCCAACATCGTGATGGTTGCCGCGCAGGGGAATGTCCATGTGCCGAGCGATCATCGCGGGCTCTATCGCAGCACCGACGGCGGCAAGACGTGGAACAAGACCCTCTACGTCGACAGCACCACCGGCGTGCAGGAGATTGCCTGGGCGTTCGACAATCCCAAGGTGATGCTGGCGACCACGGTGCGGCACTACACGCCGCCCGCCGGGAATCGCGGTGCGGGTGCATCGGCGGCCGCTGCGGCAGGCGGTGGTCGGGGCCGGGGCGGCGCCAATTGCGGCGGGGGGGGATTCGGAGGCGCGGGCGGCGGCGGCGCTGGCCCGACCGGCACGGCGGTGTACAAGTCGACGGATGAAGGGGTCTCCTGGCACGAACTGCACATCGCGCTTACCGCACCCGCAGGTTGTCCCGCACCGCAACTCACTGGCCGGACGTCGATCGCGGTGGCAATGAACACCAACTCCCAACGGATGTATGTCATCGGGAACTTCGGCCTCTATCGCTCCGATGACGGTGGCACGACATGGCGGCAGATGGCGGCGAACGATCGACGCATCGCCAACGGCCAGAACGGATACAACTGCGGCGTCTACGTCGATCCGAAGAATCCCGACATCGTGTACACGATCAACACGTCGAGCTTCAAGTCCGTCGACGGCGGGAACACTTTCGCTGGATTCAAGGGCGCCCCGGGTGGCGACGACCCGCAGCAGATGTGGATTGACCCGACCGACGGAAAGCGCATGCTTCTTGGCGTCGATCAAGGCGCTACGGTATCGCTCGACGGTGGCCTGAGCTGGAGTTCGTGGTACAACCAGGCCACCGAACAGGCCTATCACATCTCGGTCGACAATTCCTATCCCTACTGGGTCTATGCGACCCAGCAGGATGCCGGCGCAGTCCGCGCCCGTTCCCGCGGAGATCTCGGCGCAATTACGCCATTCGACTGGTACCCGGTGGCCGGGTACGAATTCGGGTCGATCGTTGCCGACCCGCTCAATCCCAACATCGTGTATTCGGGCGGCCCGTCGAGCGGGATCGTCAGGATCACCTATCCGAGCGGCCAGTGGATCAACGTGTCGCCCAACGTCGATGCCGCCGAGGCATTGCGAAAGGTCGGCAACCAGCCGCTGGCATGGTCGGAAACCAACCCGCATGAACTCCTCGCCGGCTTCCAGTACCTGATGTCGACGACCGATGGCGGTATGCACTGGAAGAAGCTTTCTCCCGATCTCGGCTACCCCAAGGGTGTCACACCGCCTGCTGTCACGGTCGGCGCCGGCGGACGAGGCGGGCGAGGGGGCGGCGCCGGTGGGCCCGCCGGTGGATCGATCGAGTCGTTTGCGACCTCGAGCGTCGCGGCGGGGACGATCTGGGTCGGCA
>DASYAK010000046.1:0-48905 GCA_036501385.1 Gemmatimonadales bacterium
GGTGGTGTTGACGTTGGCGAGGTTGTTGGCGATCACGTCGACCATCTTCTGCTGGGCGATCATCCCGCTCGCCGAGGTGCGCAATCCTGGATCCATCGTGGCTCCGGAGTATGGTGAGTCAGACGCTACCGAGCTGGGTGATCTCGCCGAGGACGCCGTCCATCGTTTTCAACGCATCGACACTCGATGCGTAGGCGCGCTGGATCATGATGAGATCGACTGAGCCGAGAAGTGAATTGACGTTGCTGTCCTCGAGGGTCCCCTGATGCACGCCAACGTCGGTGACGTCGGTTGTGGGCCCGCTGGCAACGAATCGGCCGGCGCCTTCCTTGGTGAGGGTCGCCGGATCGGCGACGGTCTCGAGGCGCAGCTTGCCGGCGACGGTGCCGTCGACGACGATCGTTCCGTCGGGCTTGATGTCGACCCTGTTGCCGGTGATCTGGATCGGACCGCCGGTGCCAAGGATCGGATCGCCGTGGGTGTCGACCAATGTTCCCTGCGAATTGATCGCGAGCGATCCGCCGCGGGTGAGGCGTTCGCCGTTGGGCGTTTGAATCACGGTGAATCCCTGCCCCTGCAGCGCCACATCGAGCGGCCGGCCGGTGTCACGCAGATCGCCCTGCCTGAGATCGATGCTCTCGACCGGAACCGGGTGCGGCTGCCCCGCCAGCGAGTGCGCCGTCACGACGTCGCCCTTGAAGCCATCGCTGCTCGCGTTGGCAAGGTTGTTCGCCGTGATGTCCTGCAGGGTGTTGTAGTACGACAATGTCCGCGCGGTATTGACGATCGCTGGCAACGTCATGAGTTCCCCCCGAGGTCCGGGAAAAGCAAGCGTTGTGCCGCCCCGACGACATCGGTAAGCCACTGTGTCGCAACGGCTTGCGGCAGCGTTTCGCGGCCGCGGCGAAGCTCCGGCAACTCCGACCGGCAATTCATGCCTGTCACCCGGTCACACGGCCCGGATGAGGAAGCGCACGGCGTCCTGTCCGACTCGCGTTGCGCGGGCGATCTCTGCGACCGATTGTCCCCTGGCGCTGAGGCGATGCACCGCGGCGCGGCGGCCGGCGCGCGGCGATCGCGGCGCCGCTTCGCGACGAGCCGCCGCCGGAATTGTCGCGACCGTCGATTCCACCCGCGGCATCTGCAAGACCGGCGACTCGACCGCGGCTTCGACTCGGGCAATCCGCCGGCGCCGAACGACGAGCAGCGCCAGAACCGGGACCACGAGCGCGGCTGCGGCGGCCGGGATGATCCATGGAGCGGCGTTGGCGAGCGCGCCGATCTGCGCGATCGTCGAGCGGGCGTCCGCGGTAACGTCAGCGATCGACGTGCGGTGCAGCGCCAGCGAGATCGCCATGGCCCATTGCGGGAGGTGCGGCGTGACGGCAAGGAGCGCCACCACGACGAGGAGGACGATCCAGATCCGTCGATTCATGCGGCGATCTCCTCGGCCAGCCTGGTGCGCAGGTTCCGGATCGCCGCGGTGCGCACCTGCGATACCCGGGACTCGGTGACGTGAAGGACTTCGGCGATCTGGCGGAGGTTGAGCTCCTCGTCGTAGCAGAGCGCCAGCACGACGCGCTGCTGCTCCGGGAGGGTTCCGATCGCATCGCGGAGGAGGACGCGCAACTGTTCGTCTTCGAGCCGCGCGTCGGCGCCAATCTGCGAGCGGTCCGCAATGCGCTCGGCGAGGGTCACGCCGCCGGGTTCGTGCCCCGGCGCGTTCGACTCGAGCGGCATCATCGTGGCTCCGCGCGACTGTTCCTTCCAACCCCAATAGGTGTCGAGGTCGACCTGGAGGCGCGCCGCGACTTCGGTGGGACTCGGGCTGCGCCCGAGATCCTGCGCCAGCGCGGTCTCGGCTTGCTGCACCTGTCGCCCCTGCTCGCGCGCGGACCGCGGGCGCCAGTCGGCGGCGCGAAGTTCGTCGAGGACCGCGCCGCGAATCCGCTGCGTGGCGTAGGTGGTAAACGCGGTGCCGCGCGAGGAGTCGAACGCCTCGAACGCGCGGACGAGACCAAGCGCGCCGGCGCCGAGGAGGTCATCGAACTCGACGGCATCTCCCACCCGCGCGGCGATCTGGCGCACGGTGTGATGGACGAGTCCCTGGTATTGCGAGAGAAGTTCGGCGCGCGCCTCGGGGTCGCCGGTCTCGCGATAACGGCGCCAGAGCTCAGCCGAGGCAGATCCCGCAGTCGATCCCTTCACGCCGATCGCTCCATCAAGTCCGGAACCCACGAATCGCACCACGAGGGGATGAGCTGCTGCACCGCGAGCTGCGCCGGCGTATTGCCGTCCGGGCCAAGGAGCGCGCGCGGATCGCGGGCCAGGGCACGCATCCCGGTGTCTTCGGGAATCGCGCCGGCGTAGTGCAGATCACGGCCGAGAAAGCGGGTCGTCGCGGTGGAAAGGCGGTCGAAGGCGGTGGCACCTTCGTCAACGTGCTGGGTCCGGTTGACCAAGAGATCGAATGGCAACCGCGGCAACTGGCCGTGGACGATTTTCATCAGCGCGTAGGCGTCGGTGAGCGCGGCCGGTTCGGGCACGGTGACAACGATCAACCGGGTGGCGTGCATCGCCACACAGCGCACGGCGCCATCGAGTCCCGCGGCGGCGTCCACGACGACGATGTCGAAGTCGCAGTAGACACCGGTGAGCCGGCGATGGAGTCTCGCTCGATCAGTGGCACCGAGACGATGCACCGACTCGGCCCCTGAATCGGCGGGGAGAAGCCAGAGACCCGGCGAGACTTCGATCAGCAACTGATCGGGGATGGCGCCATCGTCGAGGAGGGCCGCCGGTGTGAGTGACGGGCGCACACCGAGGAGGACGTGGAGATTGCCGAGGTTCTGGGCGCCGTCGACGAGGAGGACACGGCGGCCGGTGCGCGCGAGTGCCGCACTGGCCATCACGGCGACAATCGACTTGCCGACGCCGCCTTTCCCGCTTCCGATCACCAGGACGGGGCGTTCGGGATCACGCTCGACCGGCCGCGCACCGTCGCGGCGCGCCCGCAGCGTGCTCGCCTGATCGTTCACGCGCATGACTCCAGGAGGACGCCGGCGTCGCGGCGGGTCGCCGCACGCATCAGCGCATCGGCCGCGCCGTGCAGGTCGGCCGGCACTTCCTGGCCATCGGTGATCCAGCGCATACCGTGCGAATGTTCGATGGCGACATCGAAGGCGGCCTGTTCGCCGGGATGCTCGTCGAGCTTGGTGGCGAGGAGATGCGTCACGCCAAACGGAGCATACGACCGGAGGATCCGGCGCGTGACCGCGGGGAGCTGACCGGCCGGAACGGTGAGATGAACTTCGTCGGGCGCGAGTTCGGCGAGCCAGCGGCGGATCGTTTCGGTGTCGCCGGCGTTGCGGGGACCGCGTCCCGGGGTATCGACGAGGACGACTTCGCAGTCGTTGAGGCGTGCGAGGGCGCGCTTCGCCTCAACGTCGCTGTAGACGATTTCGATCGGCAGATCGGCGAGATCTGCGTAAGTCTCCAGCTGCTCGATGGCACCGACGCGGTAGGTGTCGAGACCGAGGAGACCGACGCGGCAGCCGCCGAAGCCGAGCTTATTGGTCGCGAGCTTCGCGATGGTGGTGGTCTTCCCCGCTCCGGTCGGACCGACGAGCGCGACGACCCACGGCCGCACCATGAAGGAAGCGCGTGCGGGAAGTGCGGGGTTTGTCTCGGATGCGCGTGGGCGCGCAACCGGCGGCGTGAAATGCGCATCGAGCGCGGACCGGAAATCCGGGCCCGCGTTGGGGTCGATAGCCCGGTGCGCTGCGTCGCCCTGCGGAGCCGGTGCCAGAGTCGGTATCGGCGCGGCCCACCTGGAAACCGGCGCGGGAGCCGGCATAGTCATTGGTGCAGGCGTCGCCGCGTAGGCACCGGTTCCGTCGGATGCGATGAGCTCGAACTCGGCACCGCGCCGCCGCAATTGCACGACGCAGGCCTCGGGGCCGAGCGTGGTGCGGATCCTGGTGAGAAGGGTGGGCAGGTTATCGCCCGAAAAGATCTCAAGAGACACGAGTCATCTCCCAGATAGCGAGGGATTGCACCGGCATCTGCGGTGGAAGTTCTCCCAGTGAAATCACCGGGAGTTCGGGGAGGATCGGTTCAACCAGGCGGCGCACACCGGTGCGCAATGCCGGCGGCGTGATCAGCGGGCGGGCCCGGCCGTCGCGTCGCGCGGCGGTGACGAGCTCGCCCAGGGTACGCAGGAGCGCAGTGAGCTGATCGGGCTCGAGCGGAATGGCGCCGTCACGCGTGGCGCGCGGAGCGAAGAGCTGCATCAGCGCCGATTCCAGGCGCGGTCCGATGGTGATGCCGCGGACGCAGCCATCGGTGTCGGCAAAGAGCTGTGCTACCACATTCGACAGCGCGCGCCGCACATGCTCGGTCAGGACCTCGGGGTCCTTCGACGTGTCGGCGTTGTCGGCGAGCGTCTCGAGGATCGTGACGAGGTCGCGCACCGGAAGCCCTTCGCGCAGCAGGCGCTGCAGCACGCGGTGCAGCGTCCCGAGCGAGAGCCGGTTGGGGATCAGGTCGTCGATCAGCGCCGGATGCGTTTCGCGGAGACCGTCGACCAGCTCGCGTACATCCTGGCGCGAGAGGATGTCGCCGGCGTGGCGGCGAATCGTTTCCATCAGGTGCGTCGACAGCACGGTCGGCGCCTCGACGACGTTGTACCCTTCGGCTTCGGCGTCGACGCGACGGTCGGCGGCGATCCACACGGCCGGCATCCCGAAGGTCGGGTCGGTGGTACGGATCCCCTCGATCGGCGCACTCTTGTGGGTGGTGTCGAGCGCGAGGAGGTATTTCGGCATGATCTCGCCGCCGGCAACCCGCATTCCCCGCAGCTTGATGGCGTATTCGGTTGGCGCCAGCTGAATGTTGTCGCGGATCCGCGCCGGCGGGACGATGATGCCGAGCTCGATGGCAACCTGTCGGCGGACGATCCCGATCCGGTGGAGGAGGTCGCCGTGCTGCGCCTCGTCGACCATCGGAATCAGCGCGTAGCCGATCTCGACTTCGAGCGGCTCGACCTGCAGCAGTTCGCGCATCTGCGCCGCCGGTGCCGCCGCAGCGGTCGGCTTTGCCGCGCGTGCCGCCGGTGTCACGCTCGGCGCCCGCTTCTTCCAGCCAATCGCGCCAGTTCCAGCGGCGAGGAGGAGGAAGGGGAACGCGGGAAGGCCAGGGAGGAACGCCATTCCGGCGAGAATTAGCGCGGCGATGTTGAGTGCGCGCGGCTGCCGGGTGAGCTGGCCGGCGAGTGCCAGGCTCGCACCCGACGACGACGCCCCGTAGGTCACGAGGATGCCTGCCGAGGTACTGACGATCAGCGCAGGAATCTGCGAGACGAGTCCATCACCGATGGTGAGCGTAGTGTAGGTCGACAACGATTCCGACGCGCTCAATCCCTGCTGCGCCAGCCCGATGATAAAGCCGCCGACGAGGTTGATCGCGGTGATCACAAGGCAGGCGACCGCGTCGCCGCGGACGAACTTCGCGGCACCGTCCATGGCACCGTAGAAGTCGGCGTAGCGCGCGACATCGGTCCGGCGGCGGCGCGCTTCGGCCTCGTCGATCAGGCCGGCACCCAGATCGGCGTCGATCGCCATCTGCTTGCCGGGCATCGCGTCGAGGGTGAATCGCGCGGCGACTTCGGCGATGCGTCCGGCGCCCTTGGTGATCACCATGAAGTTGATCACCACGAGGATCAGGAAGATCACCAGCCCGACGACGAAGTTTCCGCCGATGAGGAAGTGACCGAAGGCGTTGATCACCTGACCGGCGTAGCCGTGCCCGAGGATGAGACGCGCGCTGCTCACGTTGAGGCCGAGGCGGAGCAGCGTGAGGAGAAGGAGCAAGGTGGGGAAGGACGAGAAGTCGATCGGGTCGACGGTGCTCAGCGTGACGAGAAGGACGACGATCGACAGCGCGATGCTCAAGGCGAGGAGGGCGTCGAGCATCACCGGAGGCAAGGGCACGACGAGCAGCGCCACGATGATCACCACGCCGATCGCGAGCCACGTCTGGGCACCGCCCGAAACGCGCAACCCCGCCGCCAGGCGGGAGACCGTGCTGCCACCGGCGCCACCGGCTGCTGCTCCGCCGCCGACACGAGGACCAGTGCCTCGCGCCGACGTCTCCGCTGGACGAAGCGCCGGCGGGGCGGGAGCGCTCACCGCGGTCACGCGATGGCCCGATCAGTCAGCGCGCGCGGCAGGTGTCCGCGCCGACGATAGACGAAGGCGAGGACCTCGGCCACCGCCACATAGAGTGCCGGCGGGATCGGCTTGCCGATCGTCGCGGTGGCGATGAGCGCGCGGGCGACCGGGATGTTCTGCACTACAGGCACGCCCGCCGCCGCCGCGAGCTCGCGAATCCGCTCGGCGAGCTTCCGCCGACCCATTGCGAGAACGATCGGCGCCGGTGACGTCCCGTCGTAGCGGATCGCGACCGCGATGCTGGTCGGGTTGATGATGACGACGTCGGCTTCCTTGACCCGGTGCAGCATGCGGCGGCGAACGAGTCCCTGCGCCAGCGACCGCATCCGGCTCTTGCGGATCGGATCGCCTTCGAGCTCGCGGAATTCCTGGATCACTTCCTGGCGCGTCATCCGGAGGCGCTTCTGGTGCTGCCAGGTGGCGTAGCCGTAGTCGACCAGCGCCAGGGCGAGAAATGCGAGACCGCAGACGAAGACAAGGCGCGCGGTCACATCGCGGACCACGACGAGAATCGTCGTGGCATCGGCGCCGCTCAGCGACACGATCCGCGGCCACGCGCCCGACAAAGCCGTCCACCCCACCATACCGATAATGGTGACCTTGGCCATCGCCTTGAGAAGGGTGAAGAGGGACTGGGTGCTCAGCAGTCGCTGCAGTCCCGAGGCGGGATTGATCCGCGAGAAGTCGGGGGCGATCGGCGTGAGCGACAGGACACCGCGCGCCTGCACTCCGTTGACGAGGATCGCCGGGATCACGACAGCGAGGAGAAAGGGGGCGAGGGCGGTGAGCATTGACCGGCCCACATTGCGGAGCAGTACCACCACGTCGCCCTGGGTGAACGGTGCCGCGACGAGCATGGTGGCGCTGTCATGCAGCAGGCCGGTCGTCGCCCGTCCGAGTGACGGTCCACCCACGAGGAGCAACGCCGTGGCGCCGCCCAGCACGACGACCGCCGCGGAGAGCTCGGTGCTGCGCGGCACCTGGCCTTCGTCGTGCGCCTGGGTAATGCGACGCGTGGTGGGTCGTTCGGTGCGTTCCTGCGCCGACGCTTCGGCCACGTCAGTGCCCCGCCACAAGCGGCGTGAACGACCGGATCACGGCATCGGCGCCGGAGCCCACGCCGGTAGCCCACCCGGCCACGACGTTGAGCGCGTAGGGCATCGCGGTGCCGAGGGCGATCAGGCCGACGCTCACCGTGACCGGCACGGCAACCATCATCGTGTTGAGCTGGGGCACCGCGCGATTGAGCACGGCGAGCCCGATGTTGGTGATCAGCAAGGCAACCATCATCGGCGCCGCCACCTGGACCGCGGTGGTGAACACGCTGCCGCAGAGCACGATGAGGGCTCGGCCGCCTTCGGCGATGGCAATCGGTGCGCCGGGGGGAATCGCGTGAAACGATCGAGCCACGGCGGTGAGCAGCGCCAGATGCCCACCCACGGCAACGAAGACGGCGAGACTAAATTGCCCCTCGAGCTCGCCGATCCCGGGCGAGCCGACGTCGGCGACTCCGCCGAGCGCGGCGCCGAGGGAGAGTCCCATCTGCAGCGACACGACCTCCGCCGCCATCGCGACACCGGAGAGGAAGACCGCCGCCGAGAGGCCGATGGCGAGACCGAGGATCAGCTCGGTCGCGACAGGGGCGACAACGGAGATCGAGTCGATATTGACGGCGGCGTCAGGCACGCCCGGGAGAATCGCGAGACTGGCGATGACGGCGAACGCACCGCGGAGCGACGCCGGCACGGTGGCCTGCGACCACGCCGGCGCGATCAGCATGACACCGGCGACGCGCGACGTGACCAGGATGAGGAGCGGCCAGTGAATCGGCTGGAGCGCCTGCGCCAGCGATTGCGGATTCACCGGGCCACGCTCGGCAGCGAGCGGAACATCCCCACGGTGAACTCCACCAGGAGACGCATCATCCACGGCAGCGACAGCATGAACACCAGCGCCACGACGACGAGCTTGGGGATGAAGGTGAGGCTCTGCTCCTGGATCTGCGTCACCGCCTGCAGCAGCGACACCGCGACGCCGACGACGAGCGCAGCCAGCAGCATCGGGCCGGCGACGCTGACGATCAGCGTCAGGGTCCGCTGCAGCAGATCGGCCGCGAGGACCGGCGTCACGTCGCCACCCTGAACGACGCCACCAGGTTCTGCATCACCAGCGCCCAGCCGTCGGCGAGCACGAAGAGGAGGAGCTTGAACGGCAGCGACACCATCACTGGCGGCAGCATGAACATCCCCATGCTCATCAGCACCGACGCGACGATGAGGTCGATCACCAGGAACGGCAGGAAGATCACGAAGCCCATCTGGAATGCCGTGCGCAACTCGCCGGTGACGAAAGCGGCGACGACGGTCATCGTGGGGATGTCGTCGACGGTCGCGGCCGGCGCGGCACCACTCATGTCGGCGAACGCGGTGAGGTCGCGATCACGCGTGTTGGCGAGCATGAACTTGCGCAACGGGAGGAGCGCCGCCTTGTACGCCTCCACCTGGCCGATTTCGCCACGCAGATACGGTTGCAACGCATCGTGGTTCTCGGTTTCGAGGACCGGATGCATCACCACCGACGTGAGGATCAGCGCGATCGCCACGAGGAGTGAGCTGGGTGGCGCCGACTGCGTGCCGAGCGCCGAGCGAAGAAAGGAGAGTACGATCAGGATCCGGGTGAATCCGGTCATCAGCATGAAGACGGCCGGGAGGAGCGTCAGCGCTCCCATCAGCACCACGATCCCGACGGCACCGGTGAGCTTGAGCTCGTCGCCGGGTGTCCCGACGCTCACATTCACCGTCGGAGCCGTGGGCCCCTGCACCGTTGGTGCGGGAACGGCGGCTGGCCGCTGCGCCTGGTGGGTGCGAGTCGGTGCCGGTGCCGTGATCACCTGTGCGCGGGCGAGATGCGGCATCACCACGAGCGCCGTCACGAGACCGAATCGGGCCAACGCGGTGCGCCAACCGACGGCGGCACCGCTGATCGCTGGTTGCCTGGGCTCGAGGGCTGCATCGCGCTCGGTGCCGGTGAGTTCGCCGAGCAGGGTGTGATTCTCACCCACTCCGACGACCAGCACGCGATCGCCGGCGCGCAGCAACACAACGCCGTGGCGTGGCCCGGTCGCGACGCGATCGAGGAGCTGCAGCGACGCACCTCGCGTCCCGCCGCGAGTCACGCCCTGCATCCGCCCGAGCACCTTGAGGGCCAGGAGCATCACGCCGATGGTGATGAGGAGGGCGGCGACCGCGGCGAACATGATTCAGCGCCCGGAAGCGTTCGGCGACTGTTCGCGAGGAAGATTGAGAATGCGGGTCACCCGCACGGCGAAGGCATCGCCGATCACGACGACCTCGCCCTCCGCCAACCGACGCTCGCTGACATAGATATCCACCGGCTCGCCTACCAGCCGCTGCAACTGCACCACCGAGCCCGGTCCGAGATTGAGCACGTCCTGAATCGACATCGCGGTGCGCCCGAACTCGATCGTGACCGGGAGCATCATGTCGAGCAGGGTATCGAGACGCGCGCCGCTGGGCATTGCCGGATCGTGGCCAAGTTCGGCGAGCTCGGCGGGACCGGCGTCGCGGGACGCTCCCGGAGCGGAGTCACTCATCGATTGGTCCTTCGGTGTGGGCGTGAAGTTGGGTCGTCGGGTTGGGCGGTCCGGACGATGCGCGCGCCGACATGGCCGTGATCGCGGCCCAGCGTGGCGGTGAACTGGCGGCGCCCGCTGGCAATCACATCGACCGGGGCTGTGCATGGATGGCCGGTGCGCAGGATGCCGCCTTCGTGAAGCGAAGCAATGTCGAGCGCCGCTGCCTGGAATCCGATGCACACGCGGACCGGCACCGTGACGCCGAGGAGGTGCTGCTCCAGGAGCGTCGCGTTGGTGGGACCGTTGGCCGCGGCGGCTGAAGGCCGGATCTCGAGGAGCACAAGCGGAAACGCAAGGAGCAATGGTCCCGAGATTGGACCGGAGCGCACCGTGAATCGGAGCAGCGCGACATGCTCGCCGGGGGCCGCCAGAAGGGGCGGTGCGGCGACGATCAGCGTCGGATCGGAGGGCTTGATCTCGACCAGACCGGCGAAGGCGTCGCGAACGACGGGAACGAAGCGGTCGACGAGCTCGTCGAGGAGGATCTGCTCGATCGCCGAGAGCGGACGTGCACCGGTGACATCGTCAGGAGCGCCGCAGAGCCGGTCGACGAGCCGGGTGGCAAGGTCGGGGGCGAGAGCAACGATCGCATGGGACTGGCGCGCGTCATTCAACTCGAATCCGTAGCGGACACCAGCGTCGGACAGGGCGATCACCGCAGCCACCGGCGTCAGCAGGTCGAGACCGGCCGGCTCCGCGTCGACGACCTCGCTCATCCGCGGCGTGAGGAGCGACCGCAATCCGGCGCCGAATGTCGATTGCACTATCTCAATCGCTGATACCCTCTCGGGATCGAGCCGCGGCGGTTCGCGAAAGTCATAGAGGCGGATGTGATTCTGTTCGGTCATCGCGGCTACTGAATCAGGAACTGCGGCAGGTAGACCTTCAGCGCGCTGTCGCCGGCGAAGGCAACGGCGGTGCGGGCGATCTGGCCGCGGAGCGTGTCACGCGCGCCAAGCTGCGTCAGCCGGTCGAGCGTCATCCGTTCGAGAAGCCCTGTCACGGCGTCGCGCAGGGGGATCTCCTCCCGGTGGAGGCGCGCCTCCGCCTCGGCGGTGCTGACTTCGATCGCGACCGACACGATGAGGTAGTGCTGCCCCTGGGTTCCGGCGGGATTGACGATCACGTTGTCGATCTTCACCATCCGCGGCGGTTCGGTGTCCTGCTTCTTGCCGTGATCGGCGGCAGGAGTCGATGCCGCCGCACCGGCGCGAAAACGCGGGGCCACGACGAAGGCCCCGATGGCGCTCCCGACCATGAGCGCGGCGATCGCCAGGATGATCGTCTTCGTCGGTGCTGCTGCGGCCGCCGGTGCGGCGGAAGGAGCCTGCGTTTCCTGCACGGTGGGTGCGCTGATATCGTCTCTCCGGCAATGCGTCAAACGGTGCAATGGCAACGCCTGTACCAGCGCCGCACGCATGGTCGAAGTGGTTCCCGAGCAACGAGTTACCTGAGTGCCAGCGGCGCCGCGCCAGCTGGCGCGAGGTGATCCGGAAGGGGGAGCGGGAAGAGACTGCCGGTGAGGCGGCGAGAGTTGCCGGGCTCAAAAAACGCACTGGGCGGCGAAAGCGTCCACGCTTCCACCGCCCAGCCATGCTGTCGTGATGAACGATCAACCCTGCTGCATGTTCACTAGTTCGTTGAGCATTTCGTCGGCGGTGGTGATCACCCGGGCGTTGGCCTGGAACCCTCGCTGGGTCACGATCATCTCCGCGAATTCCTCGGAGAGGTCGACGTTGGAATTCTCCAGCGCACCGGCGGTGATCGTCGACGCGTTGCTCGTTCCGGCGAAGCCGATCACCGGAATCCCTGAGTTGGCGGATTCGGAATAGGTGGAGTCGCCCTGCCGGAGGAGGCCCGACGGATTGTTGAACTCGGCGACGGCGATCTGAGCCAGGGCGTGTGACACGCCGTTGGAGAACGAACCGGAGACAACGCCCTGCGCATCGATCGAGATCGACTCGAGATCGCCGGACTGGTAGCCGTCCTGCTGGGTGATCACTGCGTTCGAGGCGTGGCCAAAGCCGGCGAGGCCGTTGATGTCGCCGATGGTGCCGGGATCGATGGTGATGTCGAACGGATCGGCGCCATCGCTCGGCGTGAGAGTCAGCGAGGTGCCGCCGCCCGGATAGGTAAACGCCGAGAGCTTGCCAGTGCCGTCGAATTCGACGGTGCCGTTACCGGTATTGACGGTGGCGTCGGGCGACGTCGCGGCCCAGTCCCACTTCCCGGGAGCGGTATTGGTGAAGGTGACGTCGAGCGTATGCGGCGCCCCGAGCGCGTCGTAGACGGTGACACTCATGTCGTGGGTGTCGCCGACCGCGGCGCCGGCGTCGAGGTCTCCGGTCATCGTGATGGAGTCGGTCGCCTTGGCAGGCGTCTTCTGGCCGACCGGAAGGACGATGTTCGACAAGCTCGACGACGACGAGAGATTCCCCGACGAATCGGCGTTGATCCCCTGCACGATATCGCCGTTGTCGGCCGAGATCAGGTGACCGCTGCCATCGAGCTGGAAATTGCCGGCGCGGGTGTAGAACTGCTTGGCACCGTTCGCCACCACGAAGAAGCCGTTCCCCTGGATGGCAAGGTCGGTGTTCTGTCCGGTGGTCTGCAGCGTGCCCTGCGTGAAGAGCTGATCGATGCTCCCGATATTCATGCCCGAGCCGACCTGGATCGGATTGACCCCGCCGAGATCGCCGGGCGGCCGCGACGCACCCTGCAGAAGCTGGACGAACGCCTCCTTGAAGGTGACTCGCGACGCCTTGAACGCCGTCGTGTTCACGTTCGCGATGTTGTTGGCGATGACGTCGAGTGCTTCCTGGTGATTCTGAAGCCCCGAGACGCCGGAATAGAGCGCAGGCAGCATTAGGTGGTTCTCCTAGTGGGTGGTGGCTGGCGCCGACGTCGTCTCGGCGGGGAGGATTTCGGTGATATCGGTGACCGGTACGGCGGTTCCATCGACGCGGACCATGACCTGGCCGGCCTGGAAGAGCGTGCTGTCGACTTGTCCGATGGTGTTGCCAGTGACGGTGATCGGCTGACCCGATCCGTCGACGGCGCTGACGTTGTAGGAGTACGTGCCGGGGGACACGAGCCCGGTCTTGAGCGTGAGTGTCTGCGATCCGGCGCCGACGTTCTGGAAATCCTGGCTGCCGATCACCGTGGTGCCGTCGGCGTCGAGAATGTCGACGTGCACGGTCGTCGCAGCGCCGCTCAGGTCGACGTTGACCCGCGGTCCCGTGCCGTCGACGGCGGTCACCGTGGCGCCGTTGAGGATGACGTCGCGCCCGATGATCGATGTCGCGAATGACGCCTGTTGCGCAATCTGCGACTGGCTCGCCGCCGAAGTCTGCGCGTCGAGCTTGCTGTTCATGTCGACCAGCTGCTCGACGGTGGAGAATTGCGCCAGCTGTGCTGCGAACTGGGTCGCGTCGAGTGGAGACAGCGGATCCTGGTTCTTGAGCTGCGTCACCAGCAACTGCAGGAAGTCATCCTTCCCGAGAATGTCGCTGGTGTCCGATGTTGACGTCGACGACGAAGTCGAACTGGTGGGTGTCGTCGCGCCTGGCGTGGTGACGGATAGCGGTGATGTCATGCGGCATCCTCCTCGGGTTCTTCGCGGTATTGGCGCGAGTTCGATGCATTGTCCTGATCGGGGTTGCCCGATCCGGACTGGCGCTGCTGGGTCTGCTGCTGCGAATCGGACCGGCCACGCGCGGGCGCGGGAAGGCCGGCACGGGGATCGTCGCTCATGCCGCTGCCGGCGCTGGACAGGAGGGCCGGGGCATCGTGATCGGAACTGTGAACCGCGAGCCGGACATCGGCAAAGCCCTTGTCTTCGAGCGAGCGCCGAAGATCGGGCAGTTGACGGTCGATGATGGTGACGTTTCCGTCGCTGGCCGTGATCGTGGCCTTTACCTGCGTGCCCTGCACCGCGACGTGGATGTGGCTCGCGCCGGTGAGGTCGGGATCGACCGCCAGGGTGACGTGGGCGCGCGCAGGAGGCGGTGGTGCCGGGGTCTGCGGCGGTGGCGGCGCCATTTGCTGTGGCGCATCGGGCGCCTGATTCGCCGACGGCGCGGTGTGGGTCAATGCGGCGGCGACATAGGTTGGCGCCGCGGAGGTCGCCGCCGCGGTGCTCGCGGGTGCCTGATTTGCGGCAGTCGCCGTGGCTTGCGTCGCTCCGCCGCTGCCGTCGTGATCGTCCTTGTTGTCCTTCGCCGCATGAGGCGCATTGTCGGAGGCATCGTCCGCAGTCGCGTCGCCACTTCCGGAGGCGGCAACAACCGGGTCATGCGGCCCCGGTGCGGCAGCGGCGCTGACCTGCGGCGCCGCATCGACGTGCGATGGTTGCGGGGCATCGTCACCATCGTCGGCCAGAGCCGTCGCACTCGCTGAGGAATCGGTGGCCCGACCCACCGCACCGGTGGGAAGGCCCGGCGCCGAGCGACTTTCAGCGCTCGCTCCGTTCGCGGTCGGCCCGGTTGGAGGCAGCGTGAGTGTGCGCGCCGACATCGCGACCTGCATCAGCAATGCCGCGTTCGACATCGTCGCCGTCGCGTCGACAGCAAGCTTCCCCTGACGAGCGGGATCGGACGCGCTGCCGGGCGCACCAGTCTCATCCGATCCGGAGTCTCCTGAGGCGTCGCCTGCCTGGACTTGCGTGCCGGCCGGATTCGCCGGCGATTGCGCCTGATCGCCACCGGTCGACGCGAGCGTGGCGAGAATCGCCGCGCCCTGAGCGCCGCTTCCAGGCGAAGTCGCGGTCAACGTAACTGTCGACGCATCGGCCGCAGACAACGGGGACGGCGTCGCCGCCCGATCTGGAGCTCCGTCGTCCGCAGCCGATCCGTCGTCGCTTGCCGTTTGCGGCGACGCCGGAGCCGCCGCGGCCTGCGGCGTGGGAGGAACGACGGCGGCGATCACCGCCTGCAGCGCGGCAAGGAATCCACCCGAGGCATCGCTGGAGCGAGCGCCCGCGTCGGGCCTGGAGGCGGCGTCGCCCGGCGCGGCGGCCGCTGGTTGTGATCTCGTGGCGCTGACGCGCATCAGGGTGTGCCTCCTGCCGCGGGGGTAAGGAGGCGCTTGCTCAGATCGCGCGATCGTATCGTCGGGAGTCTGGCGAGGAGCGGCGCCGCCTTGTCGACGCCCATCAGCCGCAGCACCGGCACCAGATCGGTGTCGTTCATCCTCGCGGCGATCGGCGCGGCATCCTCCGGCGCCAACTTGAGAAGTACCGCCGCGGCGCGCGACGCAGACGAATCCGCCGGCAAGCCGGCGACGGTGTCGGCCGCAGGTGCGTCGGACGGTGACTTCACCGCGCCCTCGACTGTCGATGGCGCGTGCAGCGCCGGCGGTACCGCAACCGCCGGCGGGAGTGCCGCCTTTGTCGCAGGAGCCGGCGATCCGCTGCGCGTCCCGAACAGCGTGGCACCGACCAGACCGAGAAGAAACGCACCGGCGATCGGAAAAACCGGCTTCATGATTGATCCGCCTGATCGATGAGTCGGGCGCGGGTGAGTTCGTCGAGTTCCCGCCGCTCTTCACGACCGGCCTCGACGCTCCAGTCCGCCGCACGGCGTTCGCGAAGTTTCTCGAGCACGCGGCGCGCCGTTCGCGCTTCGTTGAAGCGATCGAGTTCCAGGGCGCGGGCAGCTTCCGCCTCTCGCAGATCCCGGGCGTCGAGCTCCGCCCTGACGCGCGCCGCTTCGACGCTCAGGCCGAGCGTGTGCCACATCCCGGCCGCGACAGGATCGGCGGCGGTATCGTGCACCTGGTCCTGCGCCGTGCTCAATTGCGAAATGCTCTCTTCGGCGGTGATGCGCCGCTCGCCGGTCTCGCGATCGGCGTGCCCGAGCGACGCGCCCTGCATTCGCTCGAGGGATTCACGCAGATGGAGGAGGTGCTGCAGCCGGAAGGTGAAGCGCTTCATCGTGGAGTCCCTTTTTCGAACTGCAGGGCGCGAGCGGCGAGCCCGATTACGGCGTTCCGCGTCGCCGCATAGAGGGCGGGTTCATCGGGCCGCTGCACCAGGAGGGCGAGCATGTCGGCTCGAATCGCGATTGCCGCGTCGACGGCGCGATCGGCGCCGGCCTTGTAGGCCCCGACCGCGATCAGGTCTTCGTGCGCGCGATACGCGGCTTCAAGCCGGATCAGCGTGTTGGCGGCGTTGCGATGCTCGGCGTCGATCACCGAATCCCGCACGCGGCTCACGCTCTCGATGATGTCGATCGCGGGGAATTGCCGCCCCGCGGCGAGCCGGCGCGCCAGGACGACGTGACCGTCGAGAATCGACCGTGCCGCGTCGGCGATCGGCTCGTTGAAGTCATCGCCTTCGACGAGCACGGTGTACAACCCGGTGATGCTGCCGCACGATCCGTTACCGGCGCGCTCGAGGAGGCGCGGCAGTCCCACGAAGACCGACGGCGGATACCCCTTGGTCGTGGGCGGTTCGCCAACCGACAAGCCGACCTCGCGCCACGCCATCGCGACGCGGGTCACCGAATCCATCAGCAGCAGAACATTGCGCCCCTGATCGCGAAACTGCTCGGCGATCGCAGTGGCGACCAGCGCCCCGGTGGCGCGCATCACCGCAGATTGATCGCTGGTCGCGACCACGACGACCGACCGCGCCAATCCTTCTGCGCCGAGGTCGCGCTCGATGAATTCGCGCACTTCGCGGCCGCGTTCGCCGAGCAGGGCGATCACGTTCACATCCGACGACGCGCCGCGGGCGATCATGCCAAGGAGCACGCTCTTCCCCACTCCGCTTCCGGCCATGATCCCGACGCGCTGACCGCGACCGAATGTCTCCAGTCCGTCGAGTGCCCGTACGCCGGTCGAAAACGGTGTATCGACCGGCGCGCGTTCGAGCGGCGTCGGCGGATCGCCGAGCAGCGGCCGCGACACCGTGCTTCCCACCGGACCGAGGCGATCGAGCGGACGGCCGAGGCCGTCGAGGACGCGGCCAACGAGTCCCTCGCCCACTGACACGTAGAGCGATCGTCCGAGCGGCGTGACGGTGGCGCCGGGGTGAATGCCTTCCAGCTCGCCGATCGGAAGGAGCATGATCCCGCGTTCGTGAAAACCCGCCACCAGAGCGAGGACGCTGCGCGACGCAGTCGACAATCGGCACACTTCGCCCACCGCCACCGGAACCGACGACGCTTCGACGACCTGGCCGATCACGCGCGTCACCCGGCCCAGCACCGCAAGGCGGCGCACCGCCTGGAGGCGAGGGAGGGCGGCGTCGAGCAACGCCGTGTCAGTCATGCGAGATCTGCTCGTAGATGTCGAGCAGCGCGCGGTCGATGCGGCCGTCAATGATCGCAGCCGGGCCCTCGACGACGCAGCCACCGCGGAGGATCGTCTCGTCCGACGTCCAGCGCAGATCGACCGTCGTTCCGGCGAATTCTGCGACGGTGCCGAGCGCGGTGAGGGCCGTGAGGTCGGCGGGGTTGAGCCGGACGACGACCGTCCCGTTCATCGGAGCAAGGCCGAGGGCACGAATGACCAGGCGCTGCATCAGCGCGGGGTCGGCCGACATTTCGCGCTCGAGGAGGTGCTGCGCGATCGCAACGGCGAGCACGTGTACCGTCGTCGCGACCTGTGCCCGCAGGCGTTCGGTCGTGTCCTGCATCGCGCGTTGTGCCGCCTGCAGCGCCGTCAACGCGTCGCTCAGCTGGGCATCGCGTTGGGTCATCGCCGAAGTGTGCCCTTCGAGCCACGCGACACGACGCATGTCTTCGTGCATGGCGGCGTCGGCGGTTGTTGTCGCGGCCAGGTTCCCGAGGTCGGGCGGGTGCCACGCACCCACGGCCGGCAGCGCCGCGGCAGGACGCGTCATGCCGCGCTCACGCAATCATCTCCTCGGCACCACCACGATCGACAACGATCTCCCCGGCTTCCTGCAGCCCGCGCGCCGTCTTGATGATGTTCGCATGCGCCGCTTCAACATCCTTGACCTTGACCGGGCCGAGCATTTCGAGCTCTTCGCGCAACGAGGCGGAGCCGCGCTCCGACATGTTCTTCATCACCCGCTGCATCAGCTCGTCGCTCGCAGCCTTGAGGGCCACGGCGAGTTCGCGACTCTCGATGTCGCGCAGGAGACGCTGCATCGAGCGATCATCGAGGCGCCGGAGATCCTCGAAGACGAACATCAGGTTGCGGATCGTCTCGGCCAGTTCGCTGCCGCGCGCGCCAACCGCATCGAGGAGCGCCGTCTCGGCACCGCCCGGCAACTGGTTGAGCATCTGGGCCACAACGGCCGGACCGCCAGAGGGCTTGAGATCCTGCGGCACGCTCGCCTGCGAGTGCTTGACGATCGTCGACTCGACGAGGAGCAGGACCTCGGGCGAAATCTTGTCCATCCGCGCCACGCGATAAAGCACGTCGGCCGAGAGCGCGGGATCCATCCCGGCGATCATCGTGGCGGCGACCTTGGGCTCGAGGTGCGCGAGAACCAGCGCCAGCGTCTGCGGGCTCTCGCCCTTGAGCGCACTCAACAGCACGTCGGGTGCTGCCTGCCGCAACTGACTCGAATCGGTCGGCGGCGGCGGTTGACGGATCCGTTCGAAGACGCTGCGGGTGCGCTGGGCACCGATCGCCTTCTCCAGCACTTCCCGGGCAAACTCCTCGCCACCCTCGGCCATCGACGACACCGCGCGGGCGACTTCCTGGAATTCTCCAAGGACGGCCTCGATCTGCTCGGCGGGCACCGCCGGCGTCTCCGCGATCGCCTTCGACACCGCTTCCACCTCGGCCGGCTTCAGCCGCATCATGATCCGCGCGGCAGCTTCGGTTCCGAGCGCCATACAGAGCACCGCTGCCTTCTGCGCTCCGGTGAGCGGGCCACCGCGCGGCGCGCGCGTTGCAACCATCGTCACGAAGCGCTCCCGAGCCAGGCGCGGATCACCCGCGCGGCCGCATCGGGCGACGATGCCGATTCGGCTTGCATGCGCGTCCGCAGGCCACCGGCGTCACCCAGTGCAAGCGTGTCGGAGGCACCAGCGAGTGCCGGATTGGTCGACCCGGCGGTGAGGGCGCGCGGCGCGCCCGACATGCGCAGCATCCTGAGCCCAAGGACGAGAGCGACGATCACGGCGAGAAGTGCCACCGCCGGAATGCTGAAACGCGCGAGCGTATCGGTGGTCGACGGCCTGATGGCGGCCGTGTCGGCCGGGGAGACTTTCACCGGCACGGGGTCGCTGAACGCCACGGCAACGACCGAGAGCTGATCGCCGCGGCTGCTGTCGATGCCGATCGCGTTGCGCACCAGCTGCGTCAGCGATGTCCGCTGATCTTCCTGCGCCGCGGCGTCGGGCTTGAGCGCCCGGGTGTTGAGCATCACCGACACGGTGAGCCGCGTGACGTTGCCGGTCTCGCCGATGATCTTCTCGATCTTCCGCGAATTGAGATAGGTGTTGTTGATCACCGTGCCCGCGGCGTCGCCGGGGGTGCTGTCGGCCGCGCTCTGACTCCGCTGCTCGTTGGAGAGAACCTTTCCGGCCGGATCGTAGGCTTCGATCGTCCGCTCCACCTGATCGAAGTTGAGCCGCGCCGCGACCTGCACCTTCACATCCGACGGACCGACCGCCGACGAGAGGAGCTGCTCGACCTTGGTAGCGAGGTGCTCTTCGACACCCTGCTGCAGATCGAGCTGGTGCGCTGTCAGTGCGGCTCCTTCACCATCACCGGCGCCGGTGAGCGGCCGTCCGCTGTCGTCGAGGACGACGACGTGATCGGCGGTGAGTTGTTCGACGCTTCCCGCCACCAGCTGGGTGATCCCCCGAACCTGGTCATCCGACAGCGACGTGTTCGGCTGCATCGACACGACGACGGCGGCTTCCGGCGGACGCTGCTGGGCGCGAATCGGACTCTCTTCCGGGAGCGCCAGATGCACCTGCGCGCGCGTCACGCCGCGAAGCGTGCCGATGGTGCGCGCGAGCTCGCCTTCGAGTGCACGCCGGTAGGTGATGTGCTGGGTGAAATCAGTCATCCCCCACGAGGGACGATCGAAAAGCTCCAGGCCCGGACGGCCATTGGCCGGGAGGCCAACCTTGGCAAGAAGGACTCGCGCACGCGCCGCGTCGGGAAGCGGGACCCGCACTTCGCTCCCCCCGTTGCCCAGCTGGTACTGAATCGACGCCTTTCCCAGCTGATCAGTGATGTTGCCCACTTCAGCGAGATCAAGCTCGCGGAAGAGGGTGACGTAGTCGGGCGCGGAGGCCCGCTTCATCAGCAGGACGGCGAGCAGCACGAGGCCGGCCGCAAGCGCCAGCACCGCGAAGCGCCGATTGGCATCGAGACGGAACCAGGCGTCGCGCATCGGATCAGACCTGCGTGTTCATCAGCGTGCGGTACGCATCGGTCAGCTTGTTGCGCGTTTCGACCAGCAATTGCAACGACAGCGACGCTTCCTCGGCCGCGGCCATGACCTGGTGCAACTCGACTGGCTCACCGCGGAGGAACGCGCCGATCACGTTGTCCTTCTGCTGCTGGACTCCTTCCGCGCCACTCAGCGCGCGGGTGAGCAGGTCGCCAAAACCGGGACCGTCGGTGGTGGCCCCAATCGGTGTTCCCTCGCCGCGCTCGAGCGGCGAGATGACCTGCATCTCGGGGCGAATCGGAATCGTCATCGATCAGCCGTGGAGGTCGATGCGCTGGCCCAGCGGCGCGCCGGCGTTCGCCGACGATTGACCCGCAGGCCCGTAGCTCACCGGCCCGAGCGTCGCCATCGAGTCGAAGAAGGCGCGTTCTTCATCGGTGAGGACCTGCCAGAGGGCCGATTGCGACGATGCGCCAGATGCCGCACGGGCTCGCGGCTCGTTGACGGCTGCGCTCGCCGGAGGAACGCCACTGCCGATCGGTGGGATGGTGCTCAAATGTCGATGGCCTTTCGGAGCATGGCTTTCGCCGACTGGAAGACGGTCGCGTTGGCGTCGTGCATGCGGCGCGCGATCATCAGGTCGACCATCTCGCTGGCCACATCGACGTTGGGATAGTGGACATACCCCTGCGCGTCGGCGTCGGGGTGACCGGGCTGGTAGACGGTGCGCCCGGGCGAGGAATCTTCGCGAACGGTCGTGATCGGAGCGCCGGTCACCGGATCGGTCCCGGCCACCGCGATTTCCCGGCGATACGGCCCGCCGTCGGCGGTCCGGGTCGTTTCCGCGTTGGCGATGTTGTTGGCGATCACCTCGATGAACTTCTGCTGCCGCGACATGCCGCTGGCGCTTACGCCGAGTGGGCCCATCAGCTCCCGGAATGGACGCGGCAGGAAGGGAACGCCGGGGACGTCAGCCATTGCTGTTCATCGCGGCCCGGATGTCGGCATACGACTGCTGCAGCAACTTGGCGGACGCTTCATACCGCGTCTCGGTATCGGCGAGCGACGCCATGTCGCGAGTCAGTGAATCGTCCTGCCCGGCGATCGACGACTTGAGCTGATCGGCAAAGCCGGTATTGGCACTTGACGGGAGCGCGTTGGCGATCCGGTTCGCGATCGTCTGATGGGTGGCACTCAACTCCTCCAGCGCACCGCGGAGGTCGTTGGTCAGCGTGCCTTGGCCGAAGAGCGTCGGGATCATGGGGCTCCATTGCCGGGGTGATGAGGGGCTAGTTGGCAAGCCCCATACCCGATTGGCGTTGGACGGCTAATGCATTGACTGGAAATGATTTATGCGGAAGAACCGCGACCGCGAGGGCAAGCTGCAGTTTCCGGCGCCGGAACTTTCTTCCGAACTCCGGCGATCCTTGCCGACCGGGTCAGACCACCTGGGGAACGTTGAGCTTGTTGCGCAGCGTGCGTTCGCTGATCCCGAGGAGGCGTGCGGCACGAGTCCGGTTCCCCCCGGTTGCGGCGAGGGCACGCTGAATGGTGAGCCGCTCGAGGTCGGCGAGGTTGATCGGCAGTTCCTCGCCGTCGGGCGCGGGCGGCGGGTCATCGCTCGCTCGCGAGAGGTGGAGCACCGGTGGCGCGATCTCGGCCCCGCCTCGCGCTAGCGCGAAGACGTCGGCGGTGAGCGGCCGCCCGCGACTCAGGATCACCGCGCGTTCGACGGCGTTGGCGAGTTCGCGCACATTCCCCGGCCAGCGGTATTGCTGGAGGTAGTCCATCGTCCCGGGCGCGAGCGTGGCCGGCGGAACGCCGAGGGACTCGCAGCTGCGGTGAATGAAATGGGCCACGAGGAGGGGGATGTCGTCGGCGCGATCGCGAAGCGGCGGCGTGTGGATCGGGACGACCTGGAGCCGGTAGTAGAGATCGGCGCGAAAACGTGCCGCCTCGACTTCGCGCAGCAGGGCGCGGTTGGTCGTCGCGATGATGCGGACGTCGACGTGAACGAGGTCCCGCCCGCCAACTCGTTCGAACTCCTGCTCCTGAATCGCCCGCAGCAGCTTCGCCTGGAGATCGAGGCGCATCTCGGACACTTCGTCGAGGAGGAGGGTCCCGCCATCGGCGCGTTCGAACGCCCCGGCCATCCGCGCCGTGGCACCGGTGAAGGCTCCCTTTTCGTGCCCGAAGAGGGCGCTCTCGACCAATCCTTCGGGAAGTGCCGCACAGTTGATGGTGATGAACGGTTGATCGCGGCGCGGACTCTGGTCATGGATCCCGCGGGCGATCAGTTCCTTCCCGGTCCCCGACTCACCTTCGATCAGCACCGCCGCGCGGGTGGGTGCCACCGTGAGCATGACGTCCTGCAACTCGGTCAGCGCGGCACTGTTCCCCACCAGCCGCCGGCGCGCCTGGATCCGGGAGATTTCCTGGCGAAAGGTCTCGTTCTCGCTCCGGAGCCTGGCGAAGTCGAGGGCGTGCTGGATGGTGATTTCAAGGGTCTGGAGCCGGACTGGCTTGGTGAGGTAGTCGACCGCGCCACGGCGCATCGACAGGACGGCATGCTCCACGCTGCTGTGCCCGGTCACGATCACGACCGGGATCCGGCGTCCCTGCTGCTCCAGCGCGTCGAGGAGTTCGAGCCCCGACATCTGCGGCATCTGGCTGTCGGCAAGAATCAGGTCGATCCGTCGCGAGGCGACGATCCGGAGCGCTTCTTCGCCACTCAGCGCCAGAACCGGCTCGTATCCGAGACTCGTCAGCGCGTGTTCGAACATCGCGGCAACCGCGGGTTCGTCGTCAACGCACAAGACTGTCTTCATCGTCCTGGCATTCCGATCGAGCTCCCTGGATGGGTGACGGCACGGTGCAGACCCGGAACGTCCGGCGGGTTGGACTCATGCCGCGACAAAGGTATCCGATAATCGGCGCACCGCCAAACTCGGGGACACGGCGCGATGCGAATTACCGATGCCATGACGTATACCAGATCGCTGCAGCAGATCGAGAGTCAATTCACTGCGCTCGATACGGCATCGGCGCAGGTCTCGAGCGGCGAGCGGAACGCCACCATTTCCGACGACCCGGTGGCGGGCGGCCAGGTGATGCAGATCGACGCCGCGACGCGCGGAATCACCCAGTATCTCCGCAATATCTCGTCGGTCCAGGCCGGATTGAGCGGCGAGGAGTCGACCCTCAACCAGCTCGGCGACCTGCTGAGCCGGGCGAAGGAATTGGCCACCGAGCAGGGTGGCAGCAATGCCGATGCCCAGAGCCGCGCCGCGGCCGGCGCCGAGGTGACGCAGCTGCTCGACCAGGCAGTCTCGCTTGGGAATCTCAAGATCGGCGACCAGTATGTCTTCGCCGGGACCGCGACCGACACCGAGCCGTTCCAGGCCGACGGAACCTATGTCGGCAACACGACGGCACGACAGGCGGAGATCGGCAACGGCGTCACGATGAACACGACCCACACCGGCGCGCAGCTCTTTGTCGATTCCGGGGCGATGCAATCGCTCACGGCATTGCAGAACGCGCTCAACAGCAACGACTCCAACGCCATCATCGGATCGATGACGGGGCTCGACACCGCCTTCGACGCGACCCAGACCAGCCTGGCCGACGTGGGCGCGCGGACCGATGCCCTCACCTCGGCGACGAGCGCTTTCAACGCCCAGCAAACCTCGCTCGCCACCGCGCGGAGCAATGCCGCGGACATCCCGACCGAGGAAGCGTCGCTCAACCTGGCGTCGGTGCAGACCGCGCTCCAGGCCGCGTTGCTCGCCACGAGCAAGATCCTCAACACCTCACTGGTGAACTACCTGCAATGAGCGCTGCCCTCCGCCCCGCATCGATCGAACCGACCTTCGTCACGCGTCTCTTTGGCGTGATCCAGGTAGCTCCCTCGCGCATGGTGCACTTCGCCGATGGGCTTCCGGGTTTTCCCGACGCGCGGCATTTCGCGCTCCTTCCGGCCCAGGCTCGCGCCCTCGCATGGCTCCAGTCGCTCGACGCCCCGGCGCTGGCGTTCCTCCTGGTCCGGTGGGCTTCGCTGGGGGACTCCCACGATCCCGGCGACGACGCCTATGCCATTGTGACCCTCCCGGCCCGCGAGGAGATGGCCACCGCCAACCTGCAGGCTCCAGTGGTGATCGACCCGGTGAGCCGCGCCGGACATCAATTCATCCGGAGCGACACCGCCGGCCGTACCGCGGTCCCGTTCGATCTCCCCACCCTCCTCCACGCCGTTTAGCCCCCCCAGCTCATAGTCGTTCCCCCCCGGCCGATAAGAGGCGGAGCGGCCAATCCTGGTCGCGCCTCCGGAGCACGGATGCGCCGGATCAAACGTTTAGGGAGGAACAGAGCATGTCGAGTATCCAGACCAACCTTGGGGCGAACGTCGCGCTGTTGAACACGAACGCGTCGGGCATGAACATGAACACCGAAATTGCCCGCCTTTCGTCCGGCTTCCGCATCAACAGCGCCGGTGATGACGCCGCCGGCCTGGCGATTGCCAACAAGCTGCGTGGCCAGGCGCAGAGCCTTTCGGCCGCATCGCGCAACGCATCGCAGGCGAATTCGATGCTGCAGATCGCCGACGGCGCCACCAACACGATTTCGACCATCCTGGACCGCTTGAAGGAGCTGGCCACGGAATCGAACTCGGACACGATCGGTACCCAGCGCGACAAGCTGCAGGCAGAATTCTCGCAGCTGACGTCTGAAATCGATCGGATCGCCGGGACCACGCAGTATCAGGGCAGCAACCTGATCGACGGAAGCTTCGGCGCCACGCTCGACGTGGCAGGCAGCACCGCGATCGGAGCCGGCAAGGCGGCGAGCGCGAGTACCAACGGCACCGCAGCGGACACATACACCATTACCAGCGGATCCGCCGGTCACCTTACGATGACCAACTCAGCCACCTCGCTCAGCCAGACCATCGCGGATGCCGGCGGTGCGCAGTCGCTCAACTTTAGCGCCTTCGGCATTACGCTGTCGACGATCGCCGGGTACACCGCGGACGCCGCGGTCGGCACGATCCACGTGACTGGCAGCGGCGGCAACTTCATGGTGAGCTCGAGCGGCAATTACGGCACGACCGACCGGATTTCACTCGCATCCGTGAATCTGACCACAACCGCGCTCGGCCTGACGGGGCAGAATGTGTCGGATGAGGCCAGCGCTGTCCTCGCCTTGACCGCCATCGACGCCGCGACCGACAAGGTCAACACCGCGATCGGTACCATCGGCGCTGCGGAAAGCCGGATCGGCTACGCCCAGACCAACGTCGACACGATCCAGCAGAACACCACCGCTGCCGAGTCGACGATTCGGGACGCCAACATGGCGCAGGAGACCACGGCGTTCACCAAGTACAACATTCTGCAGCAGGCTGGCATGGCGATGATCTCGCAGGCCAACCAGTCGGCGGCGGAAGTGCTGACGCTGCTCCGCTAAATCCGGCGGAGTGATACCTGGTGCGGGGGTCGCTCGCTCGGCCCCCCACCCTTCTGAAAACGGTGCGCGACGATGACCACTCCGCTTACCTCCATCAGCGGCCTGATCTCCGGGATCGATACGTCGAGCCTGATCGACGCCATCATCGCGCAGGACCGCCAGCCCGCGGCCAACATGGAGACGCAGGAGACCGCGATCGCGGCCCAGCAGGCCGCACTCGCCGCCTATGGCACGCTGCTGGGCGCGCTCGACGACGCCGCCGGCGCGATGCAGGACGGCACCTCGTTCAGCGCCACCACGGCCAACGCCACCATCCTGGCGGGATCGAAGGCGCTGGTCAGCGCCACGACGACGTCGGACGCGGTGCCCGGGACGTACCAGATCCAGGTCACCCAGCTGGCGGCGGCGGAAAAACTCGGAAGCACCACGCAGGCGAGCTCGACCGCGGCGCTGGGCCTGACTGGTGCGTTCACCGTCAACGGCCAGTCGGTCAACGTGACGGCGACCGACACCCTCGCTTCGGTCCGCGACAAGATCAACGCCCTCGACAGCGGGGCGACTCCCACAGGCGTCACCGCCTCGATCCTTGCCGTGTCGCCCACCGACAACCGGCTGGTCCTGACCAGCGACAACACCGGCGCTGCGGGCGCCACGCTCGCCGACACCAGCGGCAACATCACGCAGACGCTGGGATTCATCGACGGCACCGGCGCCAAGCTCGACAGCGCCAAGCTGGTGAAGGGCGCCGACGCGAACTTCTCCATTGATACGATCGGCTTCACTCGTTCGAGCAACACGGTGACCGACGCGATCGATGGCGTCACACTCAACCTCACCGGCGCCGAGGCCGGCGCCACCACGCAAGTCACCGTGTCGCGTGACGAAACCACGGCGGCAACCGCCGTGCAGGGCTTCGTCGACGCGTACAACGCGGTGATCGCCTTCGTGCAACAGCAGGGGACGGTGACCCAGTCGACGGACGCGAACGGCGCTCCGACTTCATCGATTCCGCCATTGTACAGCGATTCGCTGGTCCGCGGCATCCGCGGCCAGCTCCCGGATGCGATGCTGCAGACCGTCCTCGGCGCCGCGGGCGATCTCGCCACGGCCGGCGCGGCGGGGATCACGCTCGGCGCCGACGGCAAGTTGAGCTTCGACTCGACCAAGTTCGCGTCGTTGTTCCAGACGCGGTACGCCGACCTGCAGACGCTGTTTGGCGAAACCCGCACCGCCGACAACTCCGCTGTCACCTTCCTTTCCAGCGGCCAATCGGTGGGGAGCGGGACCTGGGATGTGAACATCACCGCACCGGCCACCGCCGCGGCACTGTCAACCAGCGGGTTCAGCGGCACCTACGACGCGGGCTCCACGCCCGACACGATGACGCTCACCGACAAGCAGACGGGCAAGAGCGTCCAGGTGGCGCTGACCACCGGAATGACGACGAGCGACATCGTCACTGCGCTGCAATCGGCGATCACCAGTGCGGGGTTGACGATCAACGTGACGACGTCGGGGAACGACATCGCGCTGACGCAACAGAACGCCGCGAGCTACGCCGGTTTCACCGTGGCGGTCGACGGTGTGGGCGACGGCGCGTCGGAGGCGTGGGGTGCGACCGCATCAGCCGTGGGTACCGACGTGCAGGGAACGATCGGCGGATTCGCGGCCACGGGTTCGGGAAGCACGCTGGTCGGCAACAGCGACACGGCGGCCGCCGGACTGACGATCCGGTACTCAGGAACGGCGACCGGGGATCTCGGTAACATCACCCTCGACCTCGGGACAGCCTCCAGCGTCAAGCGGCTCCTCGACAACTACGTCGATCAAGGGAGCGGCCTGCTCGACCAGCATGCCAGCGCGCTCACCGATCAGAACTCCCGGCTGGTGCAGCAGGTTGCCGACATCGACACGCGGCTCGCCGGCGAGCGAGCCGCCCTGGTGGCGCAGTACTCGGCGATGGAAGCGGCGATCGCCAATCTCAAGAGTCAGGCGCAATCGCTGCTCGCCTTCACGTCGCCGAGCAGCACGTCGAGTTCGTCGAGCAGCTCCGGCTCGACCCTCCTGGGTGGATGATCGATGAGCTACGCGTCGCCGAGCCGGTACCGCGAGATGGAAGTCCTGGCGATGCAGCCGGCCCAGCGCGTCGTGCTGCTCTACTCGCACCTGCTGGTGTTGCTGCGCCAGGCGCGGCGGCATCTCGAGCGCGGCGAGATCGAGCAGCGCGGCGAGCGGCTCTTCCGCGCCGAAGAAATCGTCCGCGAACTGCAGGTGTCGCTCAACCACGAAGTGGGCGGCGAGCTGGCAGGACGCCTCGCGAATCTCTACACCTGGATGGTGTCGGAGTTTGCCGGCGTCCATGCCAGGCCCGACCTGGAGCGCCTCGACGCCGTGACGAAGATCGTCGCCGAGTTGTATGAGGCGTGGCAGTCTGCCGCCCTGCAGGTGCTGGGGCAATCGGCATGAGCCAGCCATCGGGTGACGACGCGGCCGCGCTCCTCGCCGCGCAGATCGCCGACCTGGCTCGCTATCGGCACATCGTCGAGGCGCAGCGCGCCGTGCTCCGGATGGAGGATGCCGGTCTGCTGGAGATCTTCACCGCCGAAGCGGAAGGGATCTTCGCCGATATCTCCGCCCGCGAGGTCCAGCTCCTGTCGATCCGCGCCGCGGTGCAGTCCGGCCCGGCCGCGCTGCGTCCCGACCAGCGTGCGGTGTCGCTCTTCGCCGAACTCGAGCGCGAACGCGCCCTGGCCGCGGCGGCGGCGCAGAACCTCGCCGGGCAGATGACCGGCGAAGCCGGGCGCCTGACGGTCGAAATGAAGCGCGCCAGCGACCAGCTCAACTCGCTGGTTCACGGTTACGGCGGCCGGGGTGGATCGCCCGGGCCGACACTGATCGACCGGCGGGGCTAGCGACTCACATTTGGGGCCTGCCAGCCGATAAAGGAACGCGGTGGAAGAGTGCCGGAGAAGCAGGTATTCTCCAGCCGACCCGCGTGGAGGGATTTGCGATGGCGATCGATCCGGTAGTGCCAGCAGCGGTGCCGCAACCTGATCCGCAACGAGCCCAGGGCACGTCGGCGGGGCCTCGCGTCGGCCGGGGGCGCCACGGTCACCATGCCACGGCCGATACCGCCGCAACCGACCAGGTGGATCTCTCGCCCGATGCTGCCGCGATCTCCGGTGCCGCGATTCCGGCGGGCGAGCTCTCCCCCGACGCCCTTCGCACCATTGCCCAGAAAGTAGCGAGCGGGGCGTACAGCGATCCGGCCGTGGCCGACAGGATCGCCGGCCGGCTGCTGGACAGTGGTGAGATTTCCGGCTGAGAAGGTGACCTCCTGACGCACCGCGCCCCGCCGAAATCAGCGGGGCGCGCGGTCAGCTCCGGGAGTATGGGTGGACCTACTCCTCTTCGCTCTCCTCGTCGAAGGTCGTGAAGTCTCCCCCCTCGAATTCCTCTTCCTCGAAGTCCTCGTCCTCGTCGTCGAAGCCTTCTTCGTCATCCTCGTCGAAGTCCTCGTCGTCCTCGTCGAAGTCGAAGCCTCCGCCCTCGAACTTCTCCTCTTCTTCGTCCTCGTCGAATCGCCGCCGCATGACGACCGATTGCGGTATCGCTTCGAGAGACGCCTCCCACGCCGACATGGTAACCTCCGCGGTTCCGAACTGTGCCTGCATTGCTGACGAATCACGTCCTCCGACCGGCGGCAAAAAGGGGCGGTCGGCGCTGCAAGTCAAGATGCGTCGGCGACCCGGTTCGCCGCACGCTGAACCTTCTTCCGTTCGTTCGCCTGCAACACCCGCTTGCGCAGCCGGATATTGTCGGGCGTCACCTCGATCAGTTCGTCCTCCTCGATGTACTCCAGCGCGTACTCCAGCGTGATCTCCCGCGGCGGTTCAAGGAGGATATGGTCGTCAGACGCCGTGGTCCGCATGTTGGTGAGTTTCTTCTCTTTCCCGACGTTGACGTCCATGTCGCCCGGCCGGGCACTCTCACCCACGACCATCCCCTCGTAGACCTGCTCGCCCGGCGCGACGAACATCTGCGCCCGCTCCTGCAGGTTCCCCAGGGCGAACGCCACCACCGGCGCCTCGCGGTCGGCGATCATCACGCCGCGCTTGCGCCCGCTCAGCGGGCCGGCCCACGGTCCGTATTCGAGGAACCGGTGGTGCATGATCCCGGTCCCGCGCGAATCGGTGAGGAACTCCGAACGGTACCCGAACAGCCCGCGCGCCGGAATCTTGAAGGTGATGCGGACCATGCCCTGACCCGGGTTCCGCATCTCGAGCATTTCCGAGCGCCGCGGTCCGAGTTTCTCCATCACCACGCCCATGAACGACTCGGCCACGTCGACGGTGAGCTCTTCGTATGGCTCGAGGCGCTCGCCGTTCTCCCCCTCGCGAAGGATCACCCGCGGTCGCGACACCTGGAACTCGTACCCTTCTCGCCGCATCGTCTCCATCAGAATGCCGAGATGCAGTTCGCCGCGGCCTGACACAGTATGCGTGTCGGGAGAATCGGTCTCATCGACCCGGAGCGCGACATTCCGCTCCAGCTCCTTGAAGAGGCGGTCGCGCAGCTGGCGTGACGTGACGTATTTCCCTTCTCGACCGGCGAACGGGGAGTTGTTGACGATGAAGTCGACCGAGATCGTCGGTTCCTCGACGGCAATTCCTTCGAGCCGTTCGGGGAAGTCGGGTGCGGTGAAGGTTTTTCCGATTTCGATCGTCTCGAATCCCGACAGCGCCACGATATCGCCGGCGTCAACCGACGGCGCCTCGACGCGGTGCAAGCCATCGAAGGTGTAGAGCTTGGTGACCCTGCCCCGTTCGACACCGGGTTCGTCGGGGCCGACCATTCCCGGCAGCCCCATCGGGAGGAGCGTCACCTGATCGCCGGCGGCGAGGCGCCCGCGCTCGATGCGACCGATGGCTATGCGCCCCAGGAAATTGGAGAAGTCGAGGGTCGATACCAGCATCTGGAACGGCTGTTCCGGATCGCCAGTCGGCGCCGGGACGGTGTCGAGAATCGCCTGGAAGAGCGGCTCGAGGTTGGAACCTGGGTGCTCGAATTCGAGGGTGGCGGTCCCGAATCGACTCGAGGTGTACAGGAAGGGACAGTTGAGCTGCGCTTCGGTGGCCTCGAGGTCGAGGAACAATGTCAGGACTTCGTCGTGCACCCGGAGGGGTTCCGCGTCGCCACGGTCGATCTTGTTGATCGCGACGATCGGCTGAAGGCCGAGCGCCAGCGCCTTGCGGGTCACGAACCTGGTCTGCGGCATCGGCCCTTCGGCGGCATCAACCAGGATCAGCACCCCGTCGACCATCCGGAGAATCCGCTCGACTTCGCCGCCGAAATCGGCGTGCCCCGGGGTATCGACGATGTTGATCTTGGTCCCGTGCCACATCACCGAGGTGTTCTTGGCGAGAATGGTGATTCCCCGCTCGCGTTCGAGCGGGTTGGAGTCCATCACCCGCTCTTCGACGTGCTGGTTGGCCCGGAAGGCACCGGCCTGGCGAAGCATCTGATCGACCAGCGTCGTCTTTCCATGATCGACGTGGGCAATGATGGCGATGTTCCTGATCTTCAACTGACCCGCTCTCTCGTTATAAGTGTCACCTTATCATCCCGAGCCGCTGCCCCCATTGAACGCGAGGGACCGGCTCGTGACGAAGCGATCCCTCGCGTCCCTTCGCTGCACTCAGGGCCAGCGTTCGGGATGAGGATCGACCCATTCGGTGCGCATATATAGACCCCGCCCCTGTCAGGCGCTAGTGCGAATGTCCATGCGCGTGGCCGTGGGCGTGCCCGTGCTCCAGCATCAGCGTATCGGCTGAACTGTCATCGTCGCCGCACAGTTCCCCGACACATTCGTCGCCAGTTTCCAGCTGGATCGTGACATGCCGGATGCCGATATGGCTCATGGCGTGCTCGAGGCGGCGGAGCACCGCGGGGTGGGTTTCGAGCGCCGGAACGACGACGTGAGCGCTCATCGCGATCAGGCCGCTGGTGACAGTCCAGACGTGGAGATCATGCACCCGCGTGACACCGTCGACCGCCATCATCTCCTGCTCGACTCGAACCGGCTGCAGGTTGGCGGGAACCCGGTCGAGAAGGATCAGTCCGCTGGTCTGCACCAGTCGCCAGGCGCTGCGGAGGATGAGCACCGAGACAAGCACCGAGATGATCGGATCGACCCGCGTCCATCCGGTGTAGTGGATCACCACGGCGCCGACGATCGCGCCGACCGACCCGAGCACATCGCCGAGAATGTGGAGGTAGGCACCGCGCGCGTTGAGGTTCTCTTCGTGATGCCCGTGCAGCACCCTGAGCGACACCAGGTTGACCACGAGTCCAGCCGCGGCGACACCGCCGAAGAGCGCCGCGTTGATGACGCGTGGATGACCGAAACGGTCGATCGCTTCGACGGTGATCAGGATCCCGATCACGAAGAGCGCCAACCCGTTCATCATCGCGGCGAGGACTTCCCAGCGGAGATTGCCGAAGTGCCGCGCGGCGCCTTCGCGGCGCTGCGCGATCCGCGCCCCGAGGAGCGCCAGAGCCAGCGCGGCGACGTCGGTCCCCATGTGACTTGCGTCGGCGAGCAGGGTGAGCGAGTTGCTCAGCAGCGACCCGGCGATCTCGACCACGGTAAAGGCGGCGGTCAACCCGAGCACGATCGCGATCTTGCGCGGGATCGCGCTGGGGCTGCTAACCTTCTGCGCCATGTCTGCCGGCTTCGGGCTCATCCTCGTCCTCGCACTCGTCTTCGCCAACGCGTTCTTCGTGGCCGCCGAGTTCGCCCTGGTGTCGGCGCGCAAGACCCGGCTCGAAGAGATGGCGCACGACGGCAATCGCAAAGCTACGCTGGCGCTTCGTGCGGTCCAATCCCTCGACCGCGTCATCTCGGCGACACAACTCGGCATCACCCTGGCGTCGCTCGGCCTCGGTTCCGTGGGCGAACCGGCGGTGGCCCGGATCTTTGCCTCGCTCTTCACTGCCCTTCCGGCAGCCGCCGCCAAGGTCGCGACGCACGGTGTCGCGGTGGCGGTGGCATTTACCCTCATCACGGTGCTGCACATCCTCCTGGGCGAGCTGGTGCCCAAGGCGATCGCGCTCCTCCACGCAGAAGTTGTCGCGACCTGGCTGGCGCCGCCGCTTCTCGGCTTCGCCTGGGTGATGCACTATCCGATATCCATGCTGCGCCGGTCGGCGAATCGGCTGGTCCTGCTGCTCGGCCTGCGCCCGCTCTCGGAACGTGAGCCGATGCACTCACCGGAAGAGATTCGCCTGCTGGTGGAGCACTCCGGTGAATCGGGCTCGCTCGAAGCGAGCGACGCACGCCTGCTTGAAGGCGTTTTCGAGTTCAGCGAGAAGACCGCCGAAGAAGTGATGACGCCACGAACCGAAATGGTCACGATCGAAGCCGACATGGCGATCGCCGCCGCGGCCGACGTGGTGGCGCGCGCCGGCCGCTCCCGCTATCCCGTGTACCGCGACTCGCTTGACGAGATCGTCGGCGTGGTCCACGCCAAGGATATTCTTCGCGCCCTTCGCGAAGCACCGTCGAGTGCGGTGCGCGACATCCTGCGCGAGCCGCTCTTCGTCCCGGGGACTCGCGAGGTCGAGGATGTGCTGGCCGACATGAAGCGGCTCAAGAGCCATCTCGCCGTAGTACTCGACGAGTACGGCGGGACTGCCGGTCTGGTGACGATGGAGGATCTGCTCGAGGAGATCGTGGGCGAGATCTACGACGAACACGATCGCGTGCGCCAGGCGGCGCGCGCCAGCGACGATGGCGCAATCCGGATTGACGGTGCGACGACGGTCGGTGACTTCAACGACCGCTTCGACGCGCACCTCGACGACACCGATTACACCACGATCGGCGGCTTCCTCTTCGGACAGTTCGGCCGGCTCCCCAAGCAGGGCGACCGGGTCAGCGTCGACCGATTCACCTTCGAGATCGCGGAAATGTCGGGACGGCGCGTCGCCCAGATCAAGGTGATCGAGCAGGGAGAACAGCAGAAAGTGCCGCCTACTCCTTCCTCGTGAACGGTCCCTCCAGGTACTGATCGCGGTCTTTCTGTCGGACGACATCGTTCCGGGGCGGGAAGGCGTTGAACCGGAAGATGTGCCAGAACGCCGCGATCCCGTCCTTCCAGCCGATCTTCTTTCCTTCTTCGTACGTGCGCCCCGAATAGGAGATCGGCAGCTCCCAGATGCGCGCCCGGGCCTGCGCCAGCCGGGCCGTGATCTCGGGCTCGAATCCGAATCGATCGGTGGTGAAGATCAGCTTCTTCATCAGCGGCGCACGCACCAGCTTGTAGCACGTTTCCATGTCGGTCAGGTTCAGGTCGGTGAACATGTTCGACATCAGCGTCAGCAGCGAATTCCCCACTGAATGCCAGAAGTAGAGGACGCGATGCGGTCCGCCGAGGAAGCGCGAGCCGAACACGGCGTCCGCGTGGCCGGCGACGATCGGACCGAGCAGCGCCGGAATCTCCATCGGATCGTATTCGAGATCGGCGTCCTGCACCACGACGACATCGCCGGTCGCCGCTTCGATCGCCGTGCGGATCGCCGCGCCTTTCCCGCGGTTGATGCGGTGCCGGAGCACCTGATCGACTTTCCCTTCCTCGAGAAGGCGATCGAGGATCGCGGCACTGCCGTCGGCAGACGCATCGTCCACGCAGACGATTTCCTTCGCGAGCGGCACCTCGCTCACCTTGGCGATCAGGCGTTCGAGTGTGCGGGCTTCGTTGTAGACCGGGATCAGGATCGAGACGCGCAGGCTCATGCCGGACGGCTCCGCGTGGCGAGGTCGAGGGCGAGTTGGACGGCGGCGTGCATGCTTCCGGAATCGGCGCGGCCGGTCCCGGCGATGTCGATCGCGGTGCCGTGATCGGGCGATGTACGCACGAACGGAAGACCGAGGGTGACGTTCACACCGTGACCGAACGACGCCACCTTGATCGCGGTCATTCCGACGTCGTGATACGGTGCGAGGACGGCGTCGAATTCTCCGTGCATCGCGCGAACGAAGACGGTGTCGGCCGGAAGCGGACCACTGGCGCCGAGGCGCTCGGCGGCGGGCTTCAGGATCCGTTGCTCTTCATCGCCGAACAGCCCTTGCTCACCGGCGTGGGGATTGAGCGCGCAGATCGCCAGCCGGGGCTCCGCGATTCCGAACCAGTCGCGAAGCGCGTTGCGAGTCACCATGCCGATCCGCACGATCCGATCGGTGGTCAGCAGCAGCGGCACATCGCGCAATGCCACGTGCGTCGTCACCAGCACGACTCGCAGCCGGTCGCTCGCCAGCATCATCGCCACGTCGCACCCGCCGGCGAGATGGGCCAGCCATTCGGTGTGCCCGGGAAAGGGAAAGCCGGCGAGATGGAGTGCGTGCTTCTCGACCGGTGCAGTCACGATCGCGTCGACGTCACCCGCGAGCGCGAGACGTGCTGCCTGCTCGACGGCGCGTCCCGCGATGAGGCCGGCTTCGATCGCGGTATTCCGGGCCACGCCGTCGGTTGGCCGCCAGCTGCCCGTGGCGATCTGCCGGACTCCCGCCAGCGGGCCAATCTGCTCCCGCGCGCCGATCACGGTGATCTCGGCGTCGATGCCGGTGGCAAGAACTGCGGTGGTGATTTCCGGCCCGATGCCCCGCGGATCGCCCAATGTGATCGCGAGACGTGGGCGCCGTGTCACGGCTCTCGGATGTCGACGTAGGTCTTGTTGCGCAGCTGGGTGATGTAGTCCTGCTCGCCCATCATGGTGCCGAGCATCTTGCGGAGCTGGTCCTTGAGATCGTCATACGGCCGCGCGCCTTCCGGTCGGCGCCGCAGAACTTCGAGCACCGCCCATTTGCTGCGCAATGGCTGACCCGCCGCCGGCAGTTCGAACACCTTGCTCACCTGTCCGCTGTCGAGTCCCGCGATCGCCGCGATGTATGGCTTGCCCGCCGGATCGCTCTCCATGTTCGGAATCGGATAATCGTTGAGTTCTTTGTCCTCGGCCGCGTCGTGATACATGTGCTGCAGCGAATCGAATGACGCGCCCTTGGCGAGTGCCGCGGCGATCGCTTCGGCCTGGTCGTGGGCGGCCTTGGCACCGGCGGAATCAACGACCGGCATGATCAGGATGTGCCGGGCCTGGACCTCGCCTGGCTGCTTCCGTTGCACCTGGATAATGTGATATCCAAACGGACTCTCCACCGGATCGGAGATCGTTCCCACCGGGAGCGAAAACGCCACCGCCTCGAACTCCGGCACCATCAATCCGTGAGGAAACCAGTCGAGGTTGCCGCCGTCGGCACGACTTTTCTCGTCCATCGAAAAACGCCGCGCCGTCGTGGCGAAGTCGGCACCCTTGCGCAACTCGATTACGAGTGAATCGGCGAGCGCGAGGGCGCGCGCCTTCGCGGCGGGCGTCGGCTTGGGCGCCACCACGATCTGGCGGAATGAAATCGACGGCGGCGATGGCGGAAGCTCTCCGATATGCGCCGCGTAATACGCCCGCATTTCCTTGTCGGTCGGCGTCAGCGACTTGATCTTGCCGTCGTCGACGAGTTCCTGCCGCAGCCGGCTCACCTCCAGGCTGCCACGCTGCCGGTCGAGCAATGAGGCCCGCCATTCGTCCGAATTCGCGAAACCGATCGCCTTGAGCTGATCGCGGAACTCGACCTCGGTGGCGAACTGCTTCCGCGCGTTGTTGACGATCTGGTCGGCCGCTTGCTCGACTTCCTGGTCGGTCACCTTGATCGTCGTGTCGGCCTCGGCTTCCTGCCGCAGCAGCTCGAAGGCGACCAGCGTGTCGACGTAGCGTCGCAACGCCTTGTGATACCCCACCGAATCCTTCGACGGCTGCGGAATGTGGTCGGCCCCGCCGCTGGCGCGCGCGTAGACCTCTTCCAGCAACTGGCTGGAGAGGATCGCCTTCGATCCGACGATCGCCACGATATGATCGACAGTCGATGTATCCGGTGCGGTGGCTCCCTGGGCCCGGACCGCAGTCGCCGCGATGCAGCACAGCATCGCGGTGAAGACGGCGCGGGCGGGGAAACGAATCATCACGGCTTCTTCGGCGCTCCAGCTTTGCCGGTGTCACCCGACGGCAGTGGCGGCCCACTCGGCGCCGGTGCGATCGCGCCAGGTGCGGCGTTGGCACCGGGCTTCCCGGCCGTCTTGAGCGAATCGGCGGTGCGCTTGGTCCGGGCCAGGTCGAGGCCATGCTCCATCGCGACAGCGTTGAACTTGACCCGGCTGCGAGCCCTGAGCGTCGCCGCGAGCACACCCGGAAGCGGCCTCGGCTGCGCCTTCTGCGTCGCCATGTCGTTGAAGAACTGCGTCACCTTCGCCTGGGCCGCGCGCTCGCGATCACCCGTCGAGAGCTTCGGATCGAGCACCTGCGGCGTCAGTCCGATGGCCTGCTTGGCCGTGTCGACCGCGGCGGCAAATCCGGTCTGGAGATCTTTCCACTCGGCCGGCTGGAGATGGATGCCGTTCTTCGCCGCATCCTTGAGCATCAGATCTTCCTGCACCATCGTCTGGGCGAACTTGCGATAGATGCTGTCCGGCGCCGTCTTGAGCTGCGTCAGTTGCGCCTGGCCCTGGAACGGGTCGGAGGTCAGCGCACGCATCCAGTGCACGAAGTCCGCCGTCGTGAATTCGCCGCCCTTGTAGGTCGCAATCGCCGATCCGTCATTGGCGTGATCGTCAAAGTCGTCGAGCGAACTCCGCATCCGCGCGACCGCGTTCGCGTCGAGCTTGACCGCGTCACTGTTGTTGAGATCCGTGAAGTACGCCTCGGTAATCTTGGTCGCCGTCGCGCGGCTCAGCGAATCGCGCCACCAGCGCGCCGACTCGGTCTCGGTCGGGCGCCGCAGGATGTGATACCCGTAGCTGGTGGTGATGACACCCGACATCTCGCCCGGCTTGAGCGACCAGAGCGACTTCTCGAATGACGGGACGTACTTCCCCTTGGGCTGCGGCGGGTAGTATCCGCTGTCGGCCTTCGACCCGGGGTCTTCGGTGCGCTCGAACGCCAGCTTGCTGAACGACGCCCCGCCCTTCAGCTGGGTGAGTATGCCTTCGATCTTCTGCCGCGCCGCGTCGCGCACCGCCTTGGGCGCGCCCGAATCGGCGGCAATCAGGATGTGCTGGACCGCACGGGCCTGATCGGCGTTGTAGGCGCTGTCCACCGAGGCGTCGCTGATCTTCGCCTTGCGCGTCACCACGGTGTCAATCCACCGGGCAGCCGTTGCCTGGGCAATCATCGGCCACATCGCTTCGGCGACGAACGCCGAATCGGTGGTCAGCTTGTTGTCGGCGGCAGCCTGTGCGAAGAGGGTCATGTCGGTCCAGAGCGCCGTGACCAGATTGCCGGTCTGCGCGTCAAGACGAATCGGCCCCTTCACCGAATCGAGGAAGTCGGCGAGCTGCTGCGAGGTGAACTTCTGGCCCGCTGCCTGCTCGACCACATCCGAGTGCGCGGAGAACATCCCGCACCCACCAACCGCAACGGCCAGCCCCACAGCCAGCACCATGTTACGACGCATCGGACTCCCCAAAAGTGTGAATGAATGCCGGTTCAAGCCGCCACCTGCCGCAGCGCCCGAACCAGCGATGGTACCAATGGCTCACCGCCCAGACGCAGGAGGCGGAGCGACAGTGGTACCGTACGCCGCACCTCGGCGGCGAGTTGGACATCGTCGAGCGCCTGGGTCAGCCCCGCGAGACGCGGCGCCGCCCCATGGCGGAACGTGAGCCGTGCTTCGTCGCCGCGCACCAGGACATGCTGCAGTCCCAGCCGGGCCCCCATTGTCCTGAGCCGGCTCATATCGAGCAGCGCGTCGGCCTCTCCAGGAAGGACCCCAAAGCGTTCGCGCAACTCCGCACGAAGGTCATCAATGTCGCCGGGTGCCGACGCCCGCGCCAGTCGGCGGTAGAGGTCGAGCTTGGTGGCGTCGTCGGGGACATAGCTGTCCGGGAGGTGCGCCGGCGCGTCGAATACCACGTCGGGGGGCGGTGGCAGCTCCCCCTCCACCCGGCCCTTGAGTGCTGTCACCGTCTCCTCGAGCCACCGGAGGTAGAGGTCGAACCCCACCGCCTGGGCGTGCCCCGACTGCTCCGACCCGAGGAGATTCCCGGCGCCCCGAAGCTCCAGATCCTTGAGGGCGATCCGGTACCCGGCCCCAAGATCAGTATGATGCTCCAGCACCTTGAGCCGTTCCTCTGCCGCCGGATCGATCAGGTCGGGCACCACGAGGTAACAGAACGCCCGCCGGTGCGACCGCCCCACCCGCCCCCGCAACTGGTACAGCTGCGCCAACCCGAACCGATGCGCGTCGTGCACGATCATCGTGTTGGCGTTGGGAACGTCGAGTCCCGATTCGACGATCATCGTCGACACCAGAATGTCGACGTCGCCGATCACGAAACGCCGCATCACCTCTTCGAGTTCATCGGCCGGCATCTGCCCGTGGCCGAGCGCCACGCGCGCCCGCGGTGCCAGCGCCCGCGCCCGGGCGACGATCGTCGCGATCGTCTCGATCCGGTTGTGCACAAAGAAGACCTGGCCGCCACGATCGAGTTCCCGCGCAATCGCCTCGTCGAGCAGGCCGTCGTCCCACGGCTCGACGAAGGTGAGAATCGGAGAGCGGTCTCGCGGCGGCGTCTCGATCACGGTGAGATCGCGCAGACCGGCAAGCGACATGTGCAGCGTGCGCGGAATCGGCGTGGCAGTCAGCGTGAGCACGTCGACGGCGAGTCGCAACTGCTTGAGGCGTTCCTTGTGCTTCACTCCGAAGCGATGCTCTTCGTCGACGATCAGGAGACCGAGATCCTTGAATAGCACATCGCTCGAGAGAATCCGATGGGTGCCGATCACGATGTCGAGCTCGCCCGCGGCGAGTTTCCGCACTGTCTCCTTCTGCTCCTTGACGGTGCGGAAGCGCGACAGCACCTCCACCGTCACCGGATAATCGGCCAGCCGGTCGGCAAAGGTACGGAAGTGCTGCTCGGCGAGAATCGTGGTGGGGACGAGGACCGCGACCTGCTTCCCGCCCTGCACTGCCTTGAACGCGGCGCGCACCGCGACCTCGGTCTTGCCGTAGCCGACGTCGCCAACCAGGAGGCGATCCATCGGCATCGGGCGTTCCATGTCGCGCTTGATCGCCTCCGAAGCCGTGCGCTGATCAGGGGTGTCCTCGTACAGGAACGACGACTCGAGTTCCCGCTGCCAGCGCGTGTCGGGTGGAAAACCGAATCCGGCGACCGACTTTCGCCGGGCGTAGAGGTCGAGCAGTTCGGCCGCCATCGCCTGAATCGCCTGGCGAGTCCGCTCTCGCACCTTGCGCCACTGCGTCCCGCCGATGCGATGCAGCTTGGGCGGCGGATGGTCGCCGTCGTCGTCGCCGGCGCGGTACCGTTCCAGCTGATCGAGACGGTAGAGCGGGACATTGAGCCGATCGCCGCCTTCGTATTCCAGCACCGCGACTTCGATGACTCCACCTTCGACGGTGATCGTCGCAATGCCGCGATAGATCCCGATCCCGTGCTCGAGGTGGACGACGTAATCGCCGAGTGCCAGCGTCCCGGTAACGGTCGACGGTGCGGCCTGGCGATAGCGACGCGTCCGGCGAAGTCGCCGCGCCCGCCGGAAGATCTCGTGATCGGTGAGCACCCGGAGAGTCGGCATCAGGAAGCCGCCGTCGAGTGCACCGACCACGAGGGTCGTGCCCGCGGGGCGGAAACCATTGGTCTCGAGCAGTTCGTCGAGACGCTCCCGCTGTCCTTCGTTGTCGCAGAGAATCAGCGTCGGGGCGCCATGACCGAGCAGGGCGCGCAGCCGATTGAGATCGCGGTCGACGCGGTCGGGGGGAAAGAACCCCAGCTGCAGATCGGCCGGTTCGTCGCGCAGGATGAGCCGAGCAAATCCCGCCACGCGCTGCCGCCATTCGGCCGGATCGACGAAGAGATCCTCGCGGCGCGGCGCGTCTTCACCCAGGCGCCGCGCGATCTCGAGATGATGCTCCGCCTCGCGCCAGGCGCGGTCGACCTCTTCCTCGTCGGGGTGCGAGCCTTCTTCGATGAGCAGCGTGTCGGCCGGGAGCAATTCGAGCAGCGATCGCCGCGACGTCGGGCCGCCGGCGTTCGTCACGCGATCGGCGTTGCTGCGAATCGGCAGGATGGTGATGTCGCTGATCTCTGCCGCCGAACGCTGGCTGGTGAGGTCGAAGGCGCGAATCGAGCTCACGGCATCGCCCCACCACTCCAGCCGCGCCGGCGCCGACATCCCGAATCCGTATACATCGACGATCCCGCCGCGCACCGAGAACTCGGCCACCTCCGTCACCGTCGGCACCCGTGAGTATCCCATCGCGGCAAGGGCATCGACCAGCTCGCGCAGCGGCAACTCTGATCCGGTCGCAATATGCAGTCGCAACGCTTCTAGCGACGCCGGAATCGCCGTGCGTTCGGCGCTGGCCCGTGCCGTTGTCACCAGAATGCGGAGCTCGCCGCGCAGCAATGCCTCGACGGTTTCGACTCGCTCGCCGGCGATTTCGAAATGCGGCTCGTCTTCGCCCAGCGCTTCGCGTTGCGGATACAGCGCGACGCCGCCGGCTGTCAGATGCTGAAGATCGGTGAACCAGCGTTCGGCGTCGGCGGGAGTGGCGGCGAGAATGGCAATCAGCCGTCCCCGCGGTGTATCTCCAGTGAGCCACGTCGCGAGCACGGCACCGCTCGATCCGGGCAGACCGCCGAGGCGCACCGTGTGTCCGCGCGCAGGTATCCGTTCCGCCAATGCGCGCACTGTCGCACAGCGGTCGAAGGCTTCAAGTATGGGGCGTAGCGTCATTCAATCCCGTTTGCGCACTCGTCCGGCCAGTATGGTCTCGGCCAAGGCACAGCAAAACGCCAACAAGAGCAGGGCGCCGCGCAGATCTGCGCGGCCCCCGGCTGCGAACGCCAGCGCGGGACCATCCCGCAATCCCGCCACAATGCTTCCCGGCCAGAGGGCGTGCACTTCGCTGTCGGTCGCGCGCCTGAGATCGGATTCTCGCGCGTCGATTCGAACCGCGATGGCGCCCAAGGTATCCGCGCCGGCCAGTAAATGGAACACGCCGACGTCGCGAGGAACCCAGCGACCATCGCCCGGCATCGATGTTACTCGTCCATCGTGCGCCACCCCGGTCACCCGCCTGGGCAGGGCGATCGGTTCGCCGGCGACGACATCGGGATAGTCGAGTTCGCCGCGCACCGCACCAGTCAACAGCGCATCGACGAGCGGGACGAACGAGGCAGAGAGTGGCAACGCCGTCCATGCCGGATCGAGCCGCGAACCAACCAGCACGACGCCGCCACCTCGCACCACCCACGGCTCGCCGTTGACCGTTGCCAGCACCTCGCCCGACTGGCCGGTGGATTCGAGCGTGTAACGCCGCGTGACCGCATCACGCGCCGGAAGGAAGTGCGACGAGTCGATCCGTTGTGCCGCGTCGATCAGCGTGCCGAATCGCCACGGGACACCGCGCGCCGCAAGACGCCGGTTGAGCGCTCCGACTCGTGCCGGATCGTCGGGCGGGATGACTACCGCAGGTCCATTGCCGAGGTCGCCGATCTGCACATCGGTGCCCGGCCGGATTCTCCGGTCGGCGGCAAGTACCGCGGCGGCGGCGGCGACATACCGGTCGGCGGAATCCCACTGAACCGGTGTCGGCGGCGCGACCCGCACCGGAATCGACCGCTGATCATCGAGCCGGAATTCATCGGGCGGCAGGGTCGCCGAGATCTCGATCCATCCGGGCGGTTGCGGGCCGATTCGCTCCACCGACGCGGTGCCCGGCGCAACCAGCACGTCCCGCATCGGCCGGCCGCCGACCGCAAGCGTCACCGGGACGGGCGCTGTATCATTGGAAACTATAGATATCGTGACCCGTCCCCCGTCAGCGCCCCACGGCTGCGTTCCGGCGGACAACTCGACAATTCCGCGATTCCTCGGCACCGGCGACGTGGGGCGAATTACCAGCACCGGTCCAATTCCCCGGCTGATTCCCAGCGCGGTCCGCTGCAGCGCCGAAACCACCACCACTTCGCCGGCGCGGCCGCTGCCGCGAATCAGGTCGCGCCCGCTCGACATCGCCCCCCCGAGGTCGAGACGCAGCGGCTCGGCACGGAGCGCCGCAAGATGCTGCCGCAACTGAGCAGCTGTTCCCGATCGAGCGATTCCGTCAGCTGCGATCAGCCAGACCCGGTCACCGGGCAGGGCGTGATCGAGAACGCCCGACCCCGCCCGTACCAGCCCGGCGAGGATCGGTTCGCCGTCCACCACTGCTGCACTGGCGGCGCAGTTATCAACGACGAGCACCAGCGCGCTCGGCACATGGGTGCCGAATCGCGTCCGTCGCATCGTCATCCCCGCCGCGGCGAAAACCAGCGCCATGATGAGGAGCGTGCGCACCAGCAGGAGAAGCCAATTGCGGAACTGAAGACGGCGCTGCTGCTGGCGGGTGGCGTCTTCCAGGTACCGCACCGCCGGAAATGGCACCTCGGGAACGTCGTGCCGCTGCACCAGGTGCAGCAGCAATGGGAGGGTCGCCGCCACCAGACCTGCCAGCGCCCACGGCAGGGTAAACGAGATCACGCGTTCAATGCCCGGCCCAGGGCGGGGCCGAATGGCGTATCGGTGGTGACGAGGGCGTAACGCATTCCGGCGCTGCGGCACGCCTCGCCCCATGCGCGGACGACACCGCGCACCGTGCTGCGATAGGCATCAGCCCACTCGCTCGGCGCAAGGGTGACCATCGTCTCCGACTCGAGGTCGCGGAAGCGGGTTTCGCCGCCGCGCGCGAGCTCGAGTTCGCCCGGATCGGCGATGTGAAGCACCAGCACCTGGTGGCCGCGATGCCGCAGATATCTGAGCGCCTTGATCGCAAGATCGCGATCGAGGAGGAGATCCGAAACGAAGATCACCAGCCCGCGTCGTCGCAATCCGGCGACGACCTGGCGGAGCGCCGGCTCGGCCGCGGTACCGGCTCCCGGACCGGTGAGCGCAAGCACTTTCGCCAGCGCGGCCCAGTGCCCGCTCCGCGAGCGCGCCGGAGTGACGGTACGCACGGCTTGATCAAAGGTGATCAGCCCGGCGGCGTCGCGCTGACGCAGCAGCACGAGCGAGAGCGCGGCTGCGAGCCGGGTGGCGTAATCGAGTTTGGTGAGCCGCTCGGGAGCGCCGGCCCATGCCATCGAAGCGCTGGCGTCGAGGACCACCATCGCGCGGAGGTTGGTTTCTTCCTCGAACTGCTTGACGTAGAGGCGGTCGGTGCGGGCGAGGAGTTTCCAGTCGACGTAGCGGGGCTCGTCGCCCGGCTGGTATTGCCGATGCTCGGCGAATTCCACCGAAAAGCCCCGCCGCGGCGAACGATGCAGCCCCGCGAGGAATCCCTCGACGATCCCTTCGGTGATTACTTCGAGGTCACCGAGGAGGGCAACGTCGCCAGGAGAGAGGAGATCGGGGCGAGGCGTACGCGCTGTCATCTCGCCGGAAGCTAGCCGATCACGGACGCGGGCTGGAGCCGGATCGGACCGCGTCTGCCGGTCGATCACCTCGCCTATCTTTGCTGCGGCTCATCCCTTCGAGGGACCGATGGTCCGATTCCCCGCACGACTCGCAGTGATTACCGTGGTCGCGGCCGGATGCGGCGGTCATCACATGGACGCCGTGCCGCTGCCGACACCGGTCGGCATCGCCAATGAAAACGACATTCGCGCCGCAGCCGCGCTGATCACTCCCGACAAGGTGTTGCAGCGGATCTCGGTGATCGCCGACGATTCGATGGGCGGACGCAATACGCCGAGCCGGGGCCTCGAACTGACGGCGCACTATCTCGCCGACAATTACCGGACCTGGGGATTCACCCCGCTCGGTGACAGCGGCACCTTTGTCCAGCGCTACGCGCTTGGGCGAGTGCGTCCCGAACCGGCGACATCAACGCTGGTGCTGTCACATGGCGGCAGCGACGAGCGTTTTCCGCTGACCACCTGGGCCACTGTCTCGGGGCCGATGACGGCAACGCCGGTCACCGGACCGGCGAAGCTTATCTCTGGTGCGGTGACCGCCGCGGACATCGCGCCACTCCCATTGACCGGCATGATCGTGGTGTTCGTCCAGAATCCGTCGCGCGCCACCGACAACCGCACCGTGACCCGGGCGATCACGCAGAAGGGACCGGCGGCGCTCCTGATCTTTCAATCGACCGACCCGGCGGCGTTCCGCGCCACCGTGACGGCCGCACAGCGCGACGGCAATCCACGACCGGTTGTGGAGGGGATGCCGGCGACCGGAGTCCTCACCATCGTTGCGCACGATTCACTGATCGCGCCGATGGAGAATCATCCCGACTTCGACGCCATGCGCGCGTCGCCGACACCAGTCATCATGGACGTTCCCGCGGAAACGGTGATCACGATTGTCGCCAAGGACGAAACCGTCTCCCGCGCCAGCGCGCCCAATGTGGTCGCGGTCTTCCCGGGGATCGACTCGGTTCTCAAGCACGAGTACGTCGTCTTCTCGGCCCACATGGATCACCTCGGTCGTGCCGGCGACGGCGTGGGCGGATGCACGGCGAAGGGCGCCGACAGCATCTGCAATGGCGCCGACGATGATGGATCGGGAACGACGGGCGTTCTCTCGATTGCCGAGGCGGTGGCCCGGCTCAAGGGACATACGCGGCGATCGATCATCATCCTCAATGTTTCGGGCGAGGAAAAGGGACTCCTCGGGTCGGCGTATTTCGTGGCCCATGCTCCGGTGCCGCTCGACAAGGTCGTCGCCGACATCAACATGGATATGATCGGGCGCAACAGCCCCGACTCGATCGTGGTGATCGGCAAGGAACACTCCGACATGGGCCAGACGCTGGCGCGCGTCGACGCCGCGCACCCGGAACTCCGGCTAGTGGCATCGGACGACATCTGGCCGGAAGAGAGCTTCTACACCCGATCCGATCACTTCAACTTCGCCCGCAACGGGGTGCCGGTCCTCTTCTTCTTCAATGGCACGCATCCGCAATACCACCAGGCCGACGATGAAGTGAAGCTGATCGACACGAGCAAACTGGCGCGCGTGGCGCAGCTCGCCTTCTATCTCGGCATCGAGATCGCCAACGCGCCGCTCAAGCCGGCATGGAATCCCCAGAGCTATCAGACTGTCGTGGTGGAGCATCGGGCGCCGCCGGTGAGTCGGCGCCCATGACCGACATTACCGGCACGATCGACGACTTCAACGCCTTTCGCTCGCGGATGAACGACATCATCCTCGGCGCCGGCAATCTCACCATCAATCGTTTCTTCGCGCTCGATCATCGCGCCTATGAGCCGGGTGCGCTGGGGACGAAATCGAAGGAGATGCTCGGCCTGGTGTCGAGCCTGGTGCTGCGCTGCGACGATTGCGTGACGTATCACGTGATTCGCTGTCACGAGGAGGGCGTGACGCGCGACGAATTCCTGGAGATCTTCGCGGTCGGGCTGGTGGTGGGCGGGAGTATCGTGATTCCGCATTTGCGGCGCGCAATGGCGCGGCTGGAGACGTTGCCCAGCTAGTCAGACGGGTGCCGCTTCGGTGCGGTGGTGCTAGCGGCACGCGGCACGGGTGTCGCTTCGCTGCGCTGGTCGACGCGCTCGGCGATCGAGGATCCCATGCAGGGAAAGGCGCGTCTCAGGCGCGCTACGGACACCCGTGCCTGCGTGCGCGCGATGAACCCGCGCCTTGATGCATAGCAATCCGAGCGGTCCACGGGTCTCGAGTGCCGATATCGCCAGCGCCGTCCAGAATTGTGCCACAAGCTCAAACCGACAGCACTACGATTCGTCATCAACTGGAGGCAACTAATGACTGCGAACCGCCCCGGGTTTGTCGCCCTGGCACTGCTGGGCGCAAGCTTGCTCACCGTGCCGACAATCGGGCCATCCCAGCCCCAGCGCAAACCGCCAGAATTACGGGGATCGCTGGCGCAGGAGCAGCCCGTCGACATCGACGCCATTGTCTACGGCGCAGTCGTCGATAGCCTGATTGTGGATCCGAACGCCTACACCAGTCGGCCGACGGCGCAGGCTCGTATCATGAACGGGATCTACTGGTACCCTTGGATTCAGGACGGTCGAGCGATTGGCGCGCGACTTGGCCCCGCGCCAGGCCTCATTCTTTCAGTGGGCCAAGGTCGCATTCCGACGTCGTCGGTTGATGAGCCTGAGGTCCGCCGCACATCGCGATCCGGCGGAAATCCCATCTTCGTTCTGGGGCCGATCGATTGGCTTGGCGACGATGAGGCGCTGGTTCGAATCGGCGTATGGAATCCAAAGTTAGGATTCGAGTTGTTTCGTAGCGAACTGCGCCGTGTACGTGGAAAATGGACCGTCGCGTGGCTGCACATTGAGGGTCGCAGTTGACTCCTTGACCGATCAGCACTTTTTCCGGGACTTTAAGCCCCAGAAAGATCGACCATGAATTCCGCGGATGAGATGCGGGCGCCGCGAGAATTGCCCGGGATCCCCGAGCTGGTTCAGTGGCGATGATGAGCGACAACGTACGCCACGATCGGATCGTCCGGCTCCTCGAGGATCTGCCGTCGACGTCCGCGGTTCAGACGCTCTGGCGGCAGATCCTGCGGCAGGCCGGGAGCGCCCTAGCACATCACGACACGGCGCAGCTCGAGAAAGTTTATCGAGAAACGAAGATGCTCTCGGCATCACTCGGAATCGGATTCGACGGCAAGATCTCGCGCCCGCGGGCTGACGCGCAGGAGGTGTGCAACACTGCACCGCCCGAGGAACCGGGAGACTTCGGTCGTCGCCACGCCGCCGGTCCCGGCCTCCCGGGCTGGGGTAGGCGGCGTGGCAGCGATCGAGTGGCCTACGCCGGGCCCCGCAGTGTGCCATTGCCCGAGTACCCACGCGGCGCGGAGCCTCGAGCGGGAGGTCCCGTCTCGTACGCACCACCCAAGGCGGCGCGCAACACTGGTCCGCGCGGAGGCGCTCGATCGGTACTTCGCCGAGTTGCGCGCCACGGAACTGTCAGCCACCGGCCACTGGGCCGCGTGCGGCCCTGATGATCCACCGACCTGGTGTCCCTATCCCGAGAACGAATAAGACTGGTATGGTCAGCCACACTCAGTCCGCGCTGGTGCCTCGACCCTCCATCACCGACGAAATGACACTGCTCCAATGCCACGCGTCCCATCGTCGTTTGCCCAGCGCGCGATCGCGCGCGGTGTGGAGGCGTGGTGCCGCGCCGAAGGAATCGTGGTGGTACGGCCGGAAACCGTGGTGTTCGGCAGGGCTGTCAGTACGGTATCGGCATTGATCTGGCTCGATCTCGGTGACACGCTGGTCGGCATCGGCGCCGAATACGTCACGGTGCAGATGCCGCATCGCACCGCCAACATCCCGATTGCCGCAGACAGGCCGCCCGTCGATGTCGAAACCGGGTGATCAGGCTTCGGCCACGTCCCACTACGACCGGCTCGGCGTGCTGCGGGAACTGGTCTCGAAGGACACCGGGACGATCTCGCCCAACCGATTCGTCTTCACGCTGAAGCAGGACAGCGTCGACGCGATGGGGCGGCCGCTCCACCAGACGATGACCTGCCGTGATCCGTTCGCCGATTCGGTTCCGGCCGATCCCTGCGGCGATTGGCTACCCAGCGAAGCGCTCACCCGGTATTACCGCACCGGGGCGATCGCGGTGCAGACGCTCACCGGCCGGAGTGGCTCGATCACGACGACCGACTCTTTCACCTACGATCCCTCGGGGAATCGGACCAAGCAGATTCACCTCGGCGGCATCACCCAGGTGATCACCAATGTCTTTCCATCGGCCAGCAACCGCGTCGACAGCCAGGTGACGGTGTCGTCGCTAGGCACCTCGGTGCGGCACTACGAGTACTTCGCCGATGGGAATCGCCGCGCGGACTACCTCCAGGACGCGGTCCACACCGTCCCCGCCAACGTGTACGAGTACCAGTACGATGGCGCGGGGCGGATGGTCGGGTCGGGGCACGATTTCTTCACCGCACCGAACACCTGCGGGTTTGATCCCGACGGCCGGACCTTCCTGCCCTGCGGCCGGGGCCCGGTGGTCTTCCTCGGCGACAACGCGGTGAAGGATCCCGACAACTTCTGGACCTATGTGCCGGCACCGGGGCTCGACAACCCGCTCACCGCGGTCCGGCGGA
>DASYAK010000047.1:0-1500 GCA_036501385.1 Gemmatimonadales bacterium
TGAGCGCCGCGGTTGCGTTGAGCCACGAGGTATCGCTGGCGGTAGCAGCCCGACCGACGATGGCTCCGGCGGCGACCGCAGCGATCCAGTCGAACGGCGCGAATTCGGCGAGGGTGCGGCGCTCCATGAAGCGAAACAGGATCGCAGCCGTTAGGAACAGCGCCGAGGTTTTGATGGCGGCATCGACGGCAGCGGGTGGGTCACCGATTAGGACATGAAATATTCGGTCCACGCGTGCCTCCGTTTCAGGGGCTTAGAGTGCGGGTGCAACCAGCATCGCCAATCACGCCGGCGGCCAACATGCTCGCTGTGGGACGACCGGATCCAGCGCGGGAATTGCAGCCGATCACGTCGACCCGCAGTTCGGCGCCCAGCCGCCTGATCGCGGAGTGTCTGTACGCCGATAACCATTGTGGATCAGCTCGATTCACCTAAGAAGTGCGTGGCGGGACAGCAGTGTCCGAGCCTCATTTCGCGGCGTCCCGAGGCGTCGGTGCCTGCGGGCAACGCTTCGCGACCTATATCGAGGTCTACTTGCTGCCGGATCCGACGATGGCGACGACCTCGATCTCGACGTGCTGGTAGGGCAGTGCGAGCGCCTCGACGCCTAGCGCGGTCCACAGCGGCAGACTTTCGCCGAACCGCTTGCGGAACTGTTCCACCATCACCGACATGTGTTGATCACCAATGGAATCGTCGGCGGTGGGGACGTGGTAGGAGCGGACGTTTACTACGTCGCGCCAGGTGGCGCCCGCCTCAGCGAGGGTCTTTTCGACGTTGTCACACGCCTTGACGATCTCGTCCTCCAGGGACGTGGCCGACAAGCTGAAATCCGCGTCCCAGCCGCCTTGGCCGGAGATCTCGATGCGATCGCCAATGCGTAGAGCTTGCCTGTAGTGGTTGCGGGTACGGGCGATCTCGCCATATCCGGGGGTGTCGAAGAATTCAAGGTTGACCATCGGGGGTTTCCTCTCACCATTGATTGTTTGAGCCATGGTTCTTGCGATTGATGTGCTGTCCGAGAAGCGCGGTCGGTCCGGGCGTTGGAGTTCGGGACTCAAATCAATGACCACTATCGGTGCGCATGGGGTGAGATGTCCTCATCCGGCTGTGGAATCCACCCGGGTGAATGGCCGACGCGAAGACGGATCTGCGGTGCAGACTCTCGATTATGGCGCACCCGAACCGAGCCGGCCCATGCGGTCGACGCCCCCAGGGCGCTGCAATTTTTCCCGCACCGACCCGTCAGTTCTCATTGCCTCCCAGGCTGGTTGGGGTTTCGCCTCTGATCGTGGCGATGGCCGCCGCGTCCTGCAGCGCGATTTGGTTGGCGGCGTGTAGTACAGCCCGCACGTCGCCGGCGGGTATGACCGCGGCGCCGGAGGCGTCGGCGAAGACGTAGTCGCCTGGATGGACCGCCACCCCGGCGACAACGACCGGACGGTTCGCCTCGTACGGGGTGACGGCGTCGCCGCCCCACCGCGGTGTTTCGCCTCGGCA
>DASYAK010000048.1:0-20312 GCA_036501385.1 Gemmatimonadales bacterium
CGAATACCTTTCCCGACGTCGTCGGAATGTCGCCGACCGGCCCCATGCCTCCGAGCAGCATTGCGGCGTTCAGGAACGCGTCGACCCAGGAAAACCCCGCGAAGATCCTGTAGCCCGCCATGCCGAGCAGGAGGGACGCCAGCACCAGGCCCGACGCGATGAGGAAGTGCTGGCCGACCCGCCGGAAGAATTTGGGCGGCGGCAGGAGCGGTTCGCTCCGGTGTTCATATCGAAGCCACATTCAGCGCACCTTTCCGTTGCCGCGAGGCGACTGTCCATCACCGCTGGCGTCGGCGCGGCCGCCGTCCAGAACCACCCGCACGAGGATAGCTTTCTTCCATCCTCCACGGGCGTCACCCGCCCTCATGATGACGTCCGGTTCGACGACGGACTGAAACGCCTGATCGACGCGTGTCATGGCGAGAGCGCTCCCCGAGGCCGGATCGATCGCCTCGATCACGGTGTCGAACACCTTGTCGGGATCGACGATCACCTGGTCACGCTCTCCCCGATGTGTGGGGCCGAGCCCTGTTGGCCACTGCGGATCGGCGGTCGACCCGAGGACCCAGAGTCTTCGATCGGCATCGAGCCACGCGCCGAGGATCGAGGCCTGGGGCGGCTGCGAGGTTGTCGTCGGCAGAGCCCGGGCGTAGCTGGGATACCAGGCCGGATGCCGCTCGATGACACCGATCCGCGCACCGTTCGAGTCCCAGTGTTCAAGTCGCCAGCGGAACTGGGTCGGCATGGTCCAGAAGGTCCCGTCGCGGTCGGGGATGAGCCAGCGCGGTGCATGCACCACCGCCGAATCGGCGGCGCCGATCGTCCGCACCAGTGCGCCATTGCCGGTGAGAAGTTGCAGTGGAAGGGGACGGTCGGCGTTGGCCGGCGCGATCAGCAATCTGCCGTCGCTGAGGATCTGCGCATCCCACGGACTCGCCGGAAGGTCAACCGAGCGGACAAAGTGCAGATTGGAATCGAAGACGAAGGCGCGCTGGCTCGCATCGAATATCCAGACCGAATCGCCTGGTCCGATTCGGGTGAACAGCGGCGTCTGAAACTGCTGGTCACCGGTCCCGGCAGAAAGAAGGCCGCGATAATGGCCGGAGTCGTCGTACACCAATGGCGACGCCGATACCGCGCTCGCCGCGGGAATCACGATCCGGAATCCACCCGGATGATCGGCGCTCACGCTCGGCACGGTGACGATCGCACCGGCACCACTGTCGGCCCCCAGCGTCATCACCGTTTCGAGGCGGATTGGCGCCAGCTCGCGCGCAGAGTGGCCACATCCGGCAGCCATGCCTGCTGCAATGCCAAGCATGAGCCGGCGCATCGGCATCCTCGTCAATGGGTCTGCCCGAGGCCGGCCGGTCCACCGTGCCGTCTCGTCGCAATCGCCATCACGGCGAGTGCCAGAAGATACGGCAGGACGAGGAAGAGCTGGTACGGAACGGAAGTGCCCGCCGCCTGAAAGAGATACTGCGTTGCGGTCGCTGCCCCGAACACGAGCGAAGCCACCGCGATCCCCACGGGATTCCATCGTCCCAGTGCGACGATGGCGATGGCGATGAAGCCGCGACCCGCCGTCATCTGTTCGCTGAAAGTCCCCACCTCAGCCAGCACAAGCGACGCGCCCGCCAGTCCGGCGCAGAGGCCACCAATCACGACTGCAGTGATACGGACCCGGGCGACGGCAACGCCGCACGCCGCCGCCGCCGCCGGTCCCTCGCCACTCGCCCGAACCTCAAGTCCGAACCTGCTGCGGAAGAGCAGCCAACCTGCCAGCGGAATCATGAGATAGGCTAGGTAGGTAATTGCCGGCTGATTGAAGAAGATGGGACCCACGATTGGAATGGTGGCAAGCGCCGGCACTGCTATTGCCTTCATCGTGGGTATCGACAGCCCGGCCCCGGCCACTCCCCATACGCGGCGGGCGAGCAGACCGGTGAGTCCGGTGGCGGCAAGTGTGACCGCCATCCCGCTGATGATCTGGTCGGTCCGTCCCCAGACGGCGATCGCTCCGAAGACGAAGGCCACCACGATGCCGGCAAGAGTTCCCGCTACGACACCGGCCATCAAGCCGCCGTGCGTCGCACCCACCGCTGCCGCAAATGCCCCTGCCAGCATCCCGCCCTCGATCCCGAGGTTGATCACGCCGCTCCGTTCCGCGATCGCTTCGCCAATGGCCGCGAGCACCAGGGGCGTGGCCACCCGGATCGAGGCCGTGCCAAACGCGACGGCCAGGGCGGCATTCATCGAGGGCGACGCCACGCGAGAATGAGCGCTGCGACAATCACCACCGCCTCGACCACTTCGATCCCTACCGCCGGAATCGCGGCGTCACGTTGCATCGCTCCGGCGCCTGCCTCGAGCGCGCCGAACATGATCGCGGCAACGACGACGAGCGCGGGACGCATCCTGCCGAGCAGTGCGACCGCAATCGCGGTGAAGCCGTAACCGGGCGAAAGATTCTGATAGAGCGCGAAGGAAACGCCGCTGACCTCGACCGCGCCACCGAGCCCGGCCAGTGCTCCCGACCAGAGCAGCGCCACCGCTATGACCCGCGTGGTGTTGATGCCCCCCACGATGTGTGCCGCACGTCCTCCGGCCCCGACCGCACGCAACCGAAAACCCCAGCGCGTGTGATTGAGGACCAGCGCCAGTGCCGCGGCGATCGCCAGGGCAATCGGGAACCCGAGATGCAATCGGCTTCCGGTGCCGAGATGCGGCAGTCTGGCTCCCGACACCAGCGGTGCGCTCTGCGGATAGATCCGCGAGGCCTCCTGCAGCGGCCCGGTGACTGCATAACTCACCATCGCGCTGGCAACAAAATTGAGAAGAAGGGTGGAGATCACCTCGGTAATCTCGAAGCGGGCGCGAAGGATCACCGGAATCGCGATCCACGCAGCCCCGGCGACCAATCCTCCCGCAAGCACCAGCGGAAGCTCGATTGCGGCCGGCGTTCCGGCGCCATGGACACCGATTGCGACCGCGGCGATCGCGCCTGCGGCGAATTGTCCCTCCATGCCGATGTTGAGCGCTCCGGCGCGCCCGCCGATCGTGAACGCCAGACCGAGTAGCAGGAGTGGCGTTGCTCTGACCAGCGTCGCCGAGGTGAAGGCGTACCATGATCCGAACGCACCGCGCCACAGCGCCGCGAGGGCACCGCCGACGTCGAATCCCGCGAGAAGGAGAAACGCCATCAACAGCGCCAGCCCGAGGGCGAATGCCGCCATGGCATGGGCGATGTCGCGGCTCACTCGCTCGACGGCGACACCGGCAGTCACGTGCTGCGATCCAGCGCCAGCATAGCGTCGCCGACGACTCCGCGTGGTGTCCCTGCCGGCAGTTCTCGTAACTCACCGCGGGCCATGACGAAGATCCGCTGCGCCAGCGTCAGGACTTCATCGACGTCTGATGAATGAACGATCACCGCCGCCCCCGCCGCAGCGGCATCCTGCAGGCGTCGGTGAATCGCCTGCGCCGCTCCAACGTCGAGCCCGCGCGTGGGATCCTCGGCGACCAGGACGCGCGGATGACGCGCGAGTGCCCGGCCCATCATGAATCGCTGCTGATTCCCTCCGGACAATGTCGACACGCGCACATCAGACCCGCCACCGCGTACATCGAACGCTGCCACGACCGTGTCCGCCCGGTCGCGAACCGCGTCCCAGTTGATCCATCGCGGCGCATCGCGGATCGTGCCAAGCAGGAGATTCTCGGCCAGCGTAAACTCGGGAATCAACCCCTCCGCAGTCCGGTCCTCGGGGATGAAGGCGGTCGGTTGACTCACCTCGAGCGTTCCGTCCACGACCGTCGACCGATCGACGCCGCCGATTGCCCGGAGCAGCTCGCGCTGACCGTTCCCTTCGATCGCGGCCACACCCACGATTTCGCCGCCACGAATATCGAACGACAGCGCGCTCGCGCCCGTCGCCATACCTTGGCGCGTCAACCGGAGTCGCTTGGCACTGACCAGGACCGGTCCGGCCAATGACAGCGTCCGGGTCACGGGCGGCAGGTCGCCGCCGATCATCGCCGCCGCCAACGATCGCGGTGTCTGCCTTCGGGTCTCGTCGGCAAGAATCAGCGATCCGCGCCGAAGCACGGTGACGTGGTCCGCCACCTGAAAGACTTCGTCGAGCTTGTGGGTAATCAGCACGATCGCGGTGCCGGCCGCAGCGAGGCGCCGGAGAAACCCGAGAAACTCGTCAACCTCGCGCGGCGCCAGGACCGCGGTCGGCTCGTCGAGAAGCAGAACTTGCGCGTCGGCCGCCAGAGCCTTCACGATTTCGAGGCGCTGTCTTAGCTGCACGGAAAGCGCGTCGGCCCGCGACCGTTCGGGAAGCGGCAGTCCTATCCGCGCGATGAGCGCCGCGGCTCTTCGTTCGGCCGCGCGCCCGGTGTCAGCCCATCCACCGGTGAGAGCAATGTTCTCGGCAACACTCAACGCGCCGATCGAGGTGAAGTGCTGGTGCACCATCCCGATTCCAGCCGCTCGAGCTTCGCGCGGTGAACTGAACCCTTTGATTGCGACCGTCGCGTCGTCACCGCGATCGATGGCAATCGTTCCGCTGTCGGCACGGAGCGCGCCGTAAGCGATCCGGACCAGCGTCGTCTTCCCCGCGCCGTTCTCGCCGAGAAGCGCGTGGATCTCGCTTCCGCGCACAGCGAGACTGACCCGTTCGAGCGCAACCGTTTCGGCAAAGCGCCTGGAAATATTTCCGAGCGAAAGATTCATCGGCCGCGGCCCGGCGGTCGCGGATTCACGAGGTCAGCGCCCGGTCGGATGGTCGTGAAACACCCACGGAACGTGGAACTGCTCGGCGAGGTGCCGGCCCAGCGCCTGCACGCCCACGGTTTCGGTGGCATAGTGACCGGCGTATACCAGATTGATCCCGAGTTCGAGTGCGTCGAAAACAGTATGATGGGCGCCCTCGCCGGTGATGAAGGTGTCGAGTCCAGCGTCGAATGCCGCGGGCACACGATTCCCCGCCGCACCGGTGATCACCCCGACGCGCATTGTCGTCTCCGGGCCGCCTGCGACCAGCTGGACCGTCGTGTGGAGCAATTCCGCCAAGCGAGCGACCAGCGCGTCGCGAGGCATGATCAGCGATCCCGACGCTCCGAATGGAACGCCGCGATACTCGTCGAATGGCACCGCATCGGCGATCCCGAGCGTGCGGGCGAGGATCGCATTGTTCCCGATGTCGGGGTGGACGTCGAGCGGTATGTGCGCCGCGTAGACAGCGACGTCGTGATCGAGCAGCGCCCGGAGCCGACGATAGCGTCGACCGCGAACCGGCTGATTCCCATCCCAGAAGAGGCCGTGATGAACCACGAGCATTGTTCCCGGCATGCATTCTTCAACGACGCGATCGATAGTCTGCTGTGAAGCGTCGACCGCCGCCACGAATCCGATGACACTGCCGGAATTCTCCACTTGAAGGCCGTTGAGCGCCGAATCATGATCGGGAATCGCGTCGATCCGGAGATAACGGTCGAGATATCCGGCGACATCGAGCAGCGGAACTGCGGTCATGGGGTGCCCTGCCCTGCAACGTGCAAGGTGCCCGCTGCGATTGAATCGCTGGCTGCTGCGACCCGTTCCTCGAGCCCCGCCGGCCATGCTCCTTGCAGCGCGGGATTCACCGCGAGACGGATGACGCCGCTCTTGATGCCGAAGCTCTCGGCGTGGGGAGTGAACGCGCCTGTCTTGACCTCACGGCCAACCAGCATCAGTGCTCGCGCCAGATCGACCACCGCGGATGCAACGACTCGGTCGGGCGCCAGCGACGTCTGGTCGCCATTGGCGCCGTAGACGAAGACTCCTGGAGATTCCCTTGCAGCAGCGAATACTCCAAGCGCTGCCGCGTCGGCGTTGTGGTGGATCTGATCGACACCCAGGTGGATCATCGCCAGGGCGGCTTCTTTCCCGGCGCTGGCATCGTCGAACGTGTTCAGGTAGGTGATTCGCGATTCGACGTCGGGCCGCGTGGCTCGCGCACCCTGGATCCAGCCGTCGTATCCGAGCTTGATCGGTGGAAGTTCCATTCCCCCGATGAAACCGATCTTCCCAGTCCGTGTCATCGCACCGGCGATCATCCCTGCGAGGTACGTCGCCTCGTGAATCCGGAAGATGAGCGGCACAACGCGCCCGGTCAGCCGCTCCCCACTCGTGATTACGAAGATCGTGTTGGGATAGTCGCGTGCGACGCGCTCTGCCGGTTCCTGAAACTCGTAGCCGTGCCCGAAGACGATGGTGTATCCCTCTGCGGCGTAGCTTCGGAGCGCTTCCTCCTGTTCTGCCGGCGTAGTGGCTTCGATGTTCGAGATCGATGCGCCGAGTGAATCACGAAGTTGCTGCAGCCCCCGGTATGCGCCGGCATTCCACGCGGCATCGGCGATCGAACCCGGCGTGATCAACGCCACGCGGAACGCGCTCTTTGGCGGCCCCCGCCTGGCACAACCCAGCGCGACGACGAGAACGATCAGCCACCTGGATTGCGTCATGACGCCCTCACCCTTCGAACGGGTGCCCGAGAATGATCTCGAGGAGACGCGCAAGATCATCGTTCGAATAGTAGGAAATGCTGACCAGCCCACGGCCGCGCCGCTTGGCGGTCAGGCGGACATCGGTGCCGAGATGTTGACGAAGCGCATCCTCGACGCGGCGTGCGTCGCTAGTGGCCGGCTTGTGAACGGCCGGCTTCTTCATCATCCGGGTTCGCTGACGCTCGGGCGGTTCGCCGCGGACGAGCGCTTCGACCTCCCGGACCGACCATCCCCGCTCGACAACCTGCTGCGCCAGACGCGACACTTTGATGGGATCGGTCACGGCGAGGAGGGCTCTTGCATGTCCCTCAGTCAGCTTCCTGGCTTGGAGAAGTCCTTGGACATCGAGCGGTAACTTCAATAGCCGCATTGTATTAGCTACTGTCGACCGGTCCTTGCCGACTAGCTTGGCCACATCAGTCGGGTTGAGTTGAAAATCTGTGACCAGGCGCTGATATCCATGGGCGGCGTCAAGCGCACTCAGATCGTCGCGCTGCAAGTTCTCGATCAACGCGAGCGATAGCGCGGTGCGGTCGTCGAAGTCACGGACAATTGCCGGGACCTTGGACCATCCCAGCCGCTGCACCGCCCGCCACCGCCGCTCGCCGGCAATGAGTTCGAATCGCGATCCGACCGCGCGAACAATGATCGGCTGCAACAGGCCGGAGCTGTCGATCGACGCGGCAAGCTCGGTCAGCCCGGCTTCATCGAACGAACGCCGCGGCTGATAAGGGTTCGGGGAAATCGACCCGACCGCGACGTCGCGGAGCGCCCCCGATGCCTCGGCTTGTTCGCGAGAGATCGGACCGAGAAGCGCCTCAAGTCCCCGCCCCAACCGCTTCGATTCGCTCATGCTGCCTCCGTTGGGGCCCGCCCAGTGGCCAGTGCTTCAGTCCGCTTCATCAATTCCTGGGCGACCGACATGTAGCTTTTTGCACCCACCGACTGAACATCATAGAGGAGGATCGGCTTGCCGAACGATGGCGCCTCCGCGAGGCGAACGTTCCGGGGTATGACGGTGCGAAAGACCTTGGCGGCGAAGTATTCCCTGGCCTCGCCGACAACCTGGCGCGATAGATTGAGCCGGTTATCGAACATCGTCAGCAGTACGCCATCGATCTGTATGTCGGGATTGAAGTTCTGCTGGACGACGCGGATCGTGTTGAGGAGCTGCGAGATCCCCTCAAGCGCGTAGTACTCGCATTGAATTGGAATGATTACCGCATCCGCCGCAGTGAGGACGTTCAGCGTTATCAGGCCAAGCGACGGCGGACAATCGATCAGCACATACTCGAACTCGGTCCGAAGCGGCTCGATCGCTCGACGAAGGGTCGTTTCTCGATCGGGAAAGTTGATCAATTCGAGCTCGGCACCCACCAGGTCCTGGGTCGCGGGCAGGATGCTGAGAAATGGCAGGTTGATGTCAGGACGGACGACATCGCGGGCTGGTACCTTGTCGATCAGGACATCATAGAGCGATCGTGCCAGCGCCGGCTTGTCGATACCAACACCGGAGGTCGCATTACCCTGCGGATCTGCATCGATCAACAGAGTCTTCCGCTCGGCAATTGCAAGCGAAGCAGCAAGGTTAATTGACGTGGTGGTTTTCCCGACCCCGCCCTTCTGATTTGCGATTGCGATAGTACGAGGCATGGATTCAACCAGTCGAGAGGCGGAAAAGATACCGGCCGCAGAAAGTCCGCGCAATCGTCAAAGGAAACTCGCTGTTTCACGTGCAACGACCTGAAAGTCTCTAAACAATGTTCAGCTGTAATCAGCTGTAGTTACTAATGTTACAGTGAAAAATGTCGCTGATTTCACTTACAGATATACTGCCTCCTGAACAACGAAGGGCACCACAAGCAGTGGTGCCCTCCTCGTCGCCGCCCCCGCTCCTGCTCCCCTTCGCCGTCAGTCTCCGGGGCCCGGTTGACCCTTACTTCGATCGAATCCAACGCAGGACTTCGACGATTGTCGGCTTCTTGCCGTACATCAGGATCCCGGTCCGGTAGATCCTTCCAGCGAGCCATGTCACGGCCAGCAATGCGCCGACACTGAGCGCGAGCGAGCTCACCAGCTGAATCGATGGAACTGCAGCAAGCGACCAGCGAACCGGCATCGCGAACTGCGACACGAACGGAACAATCGAGAGCGTCACACCGAGGCTCCCCGTCGGATCACGCATCAGCGCGAAGACGCCAAAGAAGCCGAAGATCAGTACCATGGACACCAGCATCAGATACTGCTGCGCATCCTTGACGTTGTTGCACATCGATCCGATCGCGGCGTACAACGCACCATACAGCAGGAAACCGAGTACGAAGTAGACCAGGAATACCGCCAGCAATCCCACTGACATCGTCGGAATCGGAAGCTGCTGCATCGCGGCCGCGCTCACGTGGAAGAGTGCCGCGATTCGTTCCCGCTGGTTCGAAATGACGAAGACTGTCCCGCCCCAGATCGCCATCTGGAAGAGGCCCACCGCACCGACACCGAGCACCTTGCCCAGGAGCATCTGGAATGGCCGAAGCGATGACGCGAGCACTTCCATGATGCGCGACGTCTTCTCTTCGATCACCGACGTCAACGTTTGCTGCCCGTACAGCAGCACGCCGAAGTAGAGGATGAATCCCATGAAATACGCCACCGCAAACGACTCTTCCCCGCTCTGTCCGGTCGCCTTCCCGTCGGAAACTTTGGTCGTGGCGAGATCGGCTCGCACCATCGAACCCGCGACCAGCCTGGGATCCACGCCGGACCGCTCGAGCCGGCGGGTCATAAGCACGTGCGTCAGCGTCGCCTCGAGCTGGCCCATCGCCTCGATCGACGAGGTGTTCTCGCCGAGGTACTCAGCCTTGCCCGTCGCCAGGGTCTGATCGGTGAGGACCAGCACACCATCGAACGTCTCGGGGTCGCGCGTACGATCGAGCGCGGTCCGCGACACGAGCGAATCGCGCAGTGCATCGAGGTGCCCCTCGCCATGGAAGAGCTGGACGGCGTAGCCAGGAATCGCATCGGCCTGCGTTGAGGTTCTCGCCGCCGACAGCTCAGCCGCCACCATCGTGCCGATGCTGTCAGTGGTGCCGTCGGCAATGGCGATGTGCATCGTGCGCGTCGAACCGCGCATCATCATCGCCGGGACAACCGAGACGACGACGATGAAGATCGGGAGGATCAGCGTCGAGATGATGAATGCCTTGGTCCGGACGCGCGCGATGAACTCGCGCCGGATCACCGCCAGAAGTTTATTCATGCCGCCTCCGCCTTCGCCGGTACCACCGCGGCTTCGCCCACTTTGGCGATGAAGATCGCTTGCAGTGAAGGCTCCACCACCTCGAACCGTCCGAGACCGACGCCTCCCCGCACCAGCGCTTCGAGAAGCTGCTGCGGATCTGCATCCGGCGCCATTTCGATCTCCGCGGTCGCGCCGTACTCGTCGGCTCGCGCCACGAGGCGCCGGTCGGCGAGGATTGACGCCGCCTTCGCAGCGTCGGCAGAATAGCGAAGAGCCACGTTGCGCATGCCGTAACTCGCCTTGACCTCCGAAACTGAGCCGTCGACCACCTTCTCGCCGCGCGCGATGATCACGATGCGCTCGCACATTCGCTCCGCCTGCTCCATGATGTGGGTCGAGAAAATCACCGTCCTCCCGCCGCGGGCGAACTCCACGACGATGTCCTTCATCACCTGAAGGTTGACCGGATCGAGACCCGAGAACGGCTCGTCGAGAATCACCAGCTCGGGATTGTGGATCAAAGTTCCAGCGAACTGAACCTTCTGCTGCATTCCTTTGGAAAGATCTTCGACCTTCTTCAGCTCCCAATCCGCTAACCCAAGCCGTTGCAACCAGTTACGGGCAGACTTGATGGCTTCGGAGCGACGAACGCCTTTGACTTCTGCAAGGAAAGCGAGGTGCTCCAGCACCCGCATCTCCTTATAAAGTCCGCGCTCTTCCGGCAGGTAGCCGACTCGGCCCGAGAGATCGCGGGAGGAGCTCGCCGAGCCGAGGAGTGCGATCTTCCCTTCGTCGGGCTCGATGATGTCCATCATCATCCTGATGGTGGTCGACTTCCCCGCTCCATTCGGCCCGAGCAGGCCAAAGATTCCGCCGGCGGGAACCTCGAATGAGAGGTTCCGGACTGCGGTGTGGCCAGCGAAACGCTTGGTCACACGGTCCACACGAACCGCGGGAACGGCCATCATCACTCCTTGAGTTCAGAACGATTCGTACGGGCGGGCAAGATCGTTTGTTGCGGATCGAACCGGAAGGTACATCCTGCGTAACGCTCGCGAAACGGCGGTCAGGGTTCCTCGCTGAACGGACGAACTGACGCGACATCCCTCTCCTGAACGACCACCAGCTTCGCCGTCGCCGCAACGCCGAACTTGTGCTGTTTCGCGAGCCAGGCATCAAGCGGCGCCGGCATGGCGGCAGGATCATGAATGGCAACGTCGTGCATGACCACTCCGCGCGTCCCTCGCTCGTGCCACCGCCCGAGATAGGTCCGGCCGTCGTGCGTGCTCACGACGACTGTCACTCCGTGTAATTCGTCGTGTCCCGGGTGAAAGACGTGGCCGCTCACGCGCAGTGCGCGTCGAAGGCCTGCGTCAATGCGGCGGCAATCTGGTCGGGATGCCGTCCCTCGATCTGATGCCGATGCACGAATGCCACGACCTCACCGTCCTTGAGGAGCGCCACCGAGGGCGACGACGGCTGGAATTCGCCAAAATAGGAACGTACCCGCGCGGTGGCGTCGAGATCCTGCCCGGCGAAGACCGTGTAGAGATGCGCCGGGCGCACACCATGCTGGAGGGCACGCGCGAGCGCCGGGCGAGCCATTCCGGCGGCGCATCCGCAAACAGAATTTACGAAGACCAGCGCGGTGCCAGTGCTGTTTGCCATCGCTGCGTCGACGTCGCCCACCGACCGCAGCTCTTCGACGCCGAGACGGGTGACCTCTTCGCGCATCGGCTTGACCATCATTTCCGGGTAAGGCATCAGGACTTCAAACTCCTCACAAAGGGTCTGTCATTGGGCGCCCGGGTCGAGCGCGGTCTTCATTGCGTGCCACGCCAGCGTAGCACATTTCACCCGCATCGGATACTCGGCAACTCCGCGGAAGACCGCCAGCTTGCCGATGTCTCCTTCAGCGGCAGTACCGGTGACCAACGCATGAAATCGGTCGAAGAGTTCCCGTGCTTCTCCGACACTCTTCCCCTGCAGCGCAGCAGTCATCATCGACGCGGACGCCCGGGAGATTGCGCAGCCATGGCCCTGGAAGGCGATTTCCTCGATCATTCCGCCGGCGCCAACCCTGAGCTCGACTGACACCTCGTCGCCGCAGAGCGGGTTGCGCCCCTCGGCGTGGTGCGACGGCGCCGCAAGCGCGCGGTAATTCCGGGGACTCCGGTCGTGTTCCACGATGACGCTCTGATAGAGCTCGGCGAGGGTGCTCATCGCCCCAGAACCTTGCGCGCGCGGATGAGCCCCTCTCCGAGCAGATCGATTTCGGCCGTGGTGTTATAAAGTGCAAACGACGCACGGGCAGTCGACGAGACACCGAGAGCGCGATGCAGCGGCTGGGTGCAGTGGTGTCCGGCACGAACGCAAATACCGTCGGCGTCGAGGAGTGAGGCGAGGTCGTGCGGATGGACGCCGTCGAGGACGAATGCCTGCACCGGGGCTCTCTCGGTGCCGGTGCCAAAGAGCCGTACGCCCGGGATTTCCGTGAGCACTTCGGTGGCGTAATCACGGAGATGTTCCTCGTAGCGCGCCACGGCGTCCCGGTCTTGCGCCTCGAGCCAGCTGAGTGCGGCGTCGAGGCCTGTCGCCCCGGCGATATGGGGTGTCCCCGCTTCGAAGCGGCGCGGCGCCGGCGCAAACGTCGTTCGCTCGAAGGTGACCTCGTCGATCATGTCGCCGCCGCCCTGATAGGGTGGCATCGAGGTGAGATGCTCCTGCCGTGCCCAGAGAACGCCGATGCCGGTCGGTCCGAAGACCTTGTGCCCGGAGAAACAGTAGAAATCGCAATCGAGGGCCTGAACATCGATGGCGAGGTGCGGTGCTGCTTGAGCCCCGTCGACGAGCACGGGAACGCCGTAGCGCCGAGCGATCTGGCAGAGCTCAGCCACCGGATTGATCGTGCCGATCGCGTTCGACACGTGGGCCACGGCGAGGAGGCGCGGTCCCTCCGCCAGCATCCGTTCGGCGGCATCAAGATCGAGTTGCCCGGCACCGGTGATCGGAATCGGTCGGGTCGCCGCGCCGGCAAGCTGCCAGGGAACGATGTTGGCGTGGTGTTCCATTTCGGTGACGAGCACGACGTCCGCGGCGGCACGCTGCCGCCGCACGAACGATGATGCGACGAGATTGATTGCTTCGGTTGTTCCGCGAACGAAGACGACCTCGTCGCTGCTGCCGGCGCCGATGAAATGCGCCACCCGCCGGCGGGCGGCTTCCCAGGCCAGTGTTGCTCGCTCGCTGAGCTGGTAGACGCCGCGATGAATGTTGGCGTTCTCCGACCGGTAGTACCGTGAGATTGCCGCAATCACGTCCTCGGGCTTCTGGCTCGTAGCCGCATTGTCGAGATAGACGAGTGGCTGCCCGCGCGATAGCGTCGAGAGGATCGGAAACTCGCGACGCACTGCGTCGACGTCGAATGCGCGCCGCGACAATCGGGAGGAAGCCTGGGCAGCCGGGGCGATCATCGTCTCATCCAATCAGTCCATCCATCTCGGCCCGGACGATCGTCTCGACCGCCGCGCGGATCGCGGGCGTTGTGATCTCCATGACAACCTCGGCCACGAACGCGGTGACCAGCAGAAGCTCCGCTTCGCGCCCGGCGATTCCGCGCGCGCGCAAGTAGAAGCGCTGGGCTTCGTCGAGCCGTCCAACCGTCGCGCCATGGGTACACTTGACGTCGTCGGCAAAAATTTCCAGCTGCGGCTTGGTGTCGATCCTGGCTCGGTTGGACAGGAGCAGATTTCGATTCGTCTGCTTCGCGTCGGTCCGCTGTGCGACCGGTTGCACCACCACCTTGCCATTGAAGACGCCGTGCGCGCGGCCGGCGAGCACGCCTTTGTAGACCTCCCACGAATTGCAGTGCGGCTCGTCGTGAAAAATCGCGGTGTGGTTGTCGACCACCTGATCGTCACGACCGAGATACAACCCGTAGAGAAGCGTCTCGATCCGCGGCGCCGCAAGGCGGGCGTGCAGGTTGTGCCGGGAGAGATGGCCACCGCGCGCCAGGACGAATGATCGATAATGTGACCCCTCTTCCTGAGTCACCGCTGTAAATCCAACGTGCCACGCGGAACCGGCTTCACGCTGCAACCGGACATGCTCCAGCCGCGCTCCACGCCCAACGACGATTTCGGCGCAGGGGACGACCAGTTGCGGCGCATCGCCGGCAACTCCGGCGTAGCTCTCCGCGATCGTAGCCTGCGCGTCTGCGTCGACCACGACGAGGATGCGCGGCGGCAGGATCCGCGAAGATGGGCCGCCAGTCGTGAGATGAAGAATCTCCAGCGGCAGCGGCAGAACTGTGCCCGCCTGGACGTGCAGAAACGCCCCGTCTCCCATCAGCGCGCCGTTCACTGCCGTAAACGGCGACGACTCGATCGTCGCGTGGCGCATCAGGTTTCGCTCGATAACCGGGTTCCTCGCGGCGATCGCGTGCGCGAGCGACCCGAACGTCACTCCAGCCGGCACTCCATGGAGTCGGGAGAGGTCCTGCCGCACCCGGCCATCGACCATGACGATCCGCGGGGTGTCGGGGCCGGCAATTGCAAGCACTCCGATCTCGTTCACATCGAACGGCGCATCGGCGACCGGGTTCGGTTCGAAAGCGATACCCGGCAGCCCGGTAAGCGGCGTGAAGCGCCATTCTTCGTCGCGCGACCCGGGGAGTCCCACGGCTGCAAAGCGCTCGCGTGCGGCGGCTCGCAACTCGGCGAGCCACATCGGATCGCCGCTGCCGACGGTCGCGGCAAGTTGATCGAAGTTGCGGAGGGTTCGCGTGCGCCGCGCAGCGTCGGCCAGGTCGGATGCGACGGCTGTCATCGTGCCAGAGCGGATGCCGCGCTACTGGCGGCATCCTCTTCCCTTCCGGCCAGCCATTCGTAACCGCGTTCCTCCAGTTCGAACGCCAGCTCTTTCCCGCCCGATTTGACGATCCGCCCGGCAGCGAGAACGTGCACCCGGTCTGGCACGATGTAGTTGAGGAGACGTTGGTAGTGAGTCACCAGGAGCGTGGCGCGGTCAGGCCGCCGGAGAGCATTGACGCCATTTGCGACGATGCGCAGGGCATCGATGTCGAGACCGGAGTCGGTTTCGTCGAGCACGGCAAGCCGTGGCTCCAGCATCGCCATCTGCAAAATTTCATTGCGCTTTTTTTCGCCACCGGAAAAGCCGGCGTTTACGGCGCGTTCCATGATGTCTGGGCCCCATTCGACGACGCGAAGACGATCCTCGAGGAGATCGAGAAAGTCGATCGGATCGACCTCCTCGAGCCCGCGCGCCTTGCGAATGGCGTTGTACGCTGTGCGGAGGAAGTACGCATTGGTCACGCCGGGGATTTCAACGGGATACTGAAAGGCAAGGAAAAGGCCGGCCTGGGCTCGCTCCTCGGCCTCCATGTCGAGCAGGTCGGCGCCGTCGAAGGTCACCGACCCCGACGTCACCTGGTACGCCGGATGCCCGGCGAGGACCTGAGCGAGGGTACTCTTCCCCGACCCATTGGGCCCCATGATCGCGTGTACTTCGCCAGCGTCTACGGCGAGGTCGATCCCGCGGAGAATCTCGCGCCCGCTAGCCGCCGCGCGCAGATCGGTGATTTCCAGTAACGCCATATCAGTTCTCTCTCCCCACGTCAGCCGACGCTTCCTTCGAGACTTACTCCAAGCAGTTTCTGCGCTTCGACCGCGAACTCCATCGGCAACTCGCGGAAGACCTCCTTGCAGAAGCCATTCACGATGACGCTGATGGCATTCTCGGTGTTCATTCCCCGTTGCTTGCAGTAGAAGATCTGATCTTCGCCGATCTTGGAGGTGCTCGCCTCGTGCTCCACGTCGCTCGACGAGTTCTGGACGTCGATGTACGGAAAAGTGTGGGCACCGCAGCGATTGCCGATCAGCATCGAGTCGCATTGGGTGTAGTTACGGGCGCCGGTGGCCTTGGGGAGGATCTTGATCTGGCCGCGGTACGAATTCTGACCACGCCCCGCGCTGATCCCCTTCGACACCACGGTGCTGCGCGAGTTGCGGCCCATATGGATCATCTTGGTCCCGGTATCGGCCTGCTGCATCCCGTTGACTACAGCCACCGAGTAGAACTCGCCGACCGAATCGTCGCCCTGCAGGATCACGCTGGGGTACTTCCAGGTGATCGCCGACCCGGTCTCAACCTGAGTCCACGAGATCTTGGCGCGATCGAGCGCCTTCCCGCGCTTGGTGACGAAGTTGTAGATCCCGCCCTTGCCATGCTCATCGCCCGCGTACCAGTTCTGCACCGTGGAATACTTGATCGTCGCGTCGTCGAGCGCCACGAGTTCAACCACCGCGGCGTGAAGCTGATTCTCGTCGCGCTTGGGAGCGGTGCACCCCTCGAGGTACGAGACATAGCTGCCCTCATCGGCCACGATCAGGGTGCGCTCGAACTGCCCTGTGTTGGCGGCATTGATCCGGAAATAGGTCGACAACTCCATCGGACAGCGAACCCCCTTCGGGATGTACACGAAGGAGCCGTCGGAAAAGACCGCCGAGTTGAGTGCCGCGAAATAGTTGTCCGACGCAGGAACCACCGAGCCGAGATACTGGCGAACCAGGTCGGGGTGCTCCTGCACCGCTTCGCCGAACGAACAGAAGATTACGCCGGCCCGGGCGAGCGTTTCCTTGAACGTCGTCCCCACCGACACCGAGTCGAAGATCGCGTCGACCGCGACACCCGCGAGGAGCTTCTGTTCGGTGAGTGGAATGCCGAGCTTGGCGTAGGTCTCGAGAAGCTTGGGATCGACATCGGCCAGTGAGCCAAGCGGTTTCTGGCTTCTCGGGGCCGAGTAGTAAGCGATTGCCTGATAGTCGATCGGCTCGTGGTGAATATTGGCCCACCGCGGCTCATGAGTCATGTCAAGCCAGCGGCGATAGGCCTTGAGGCGCCAATCGAGGAGCCACGCGGGCTCGCGCTTCCGCTCCGAGATGAAGTGGACAGTGGCCTCAGACAGCCCGACCGGTGCGGTATCCTGCTCGATGTCGGTGACGAAGCCGTACTTGTACTCGCGGTTGACGAGTGTTTCGATCGACGAGGTCATGACCCTTCCCCGACCGGCGCCGCATCGCCGTAACTGACGTGATAGGTGCAGGTGCCACATCCCGCGCTGATGCGCGACTGACGCGTCACGATGCCGCCAAACGCCCGACTCAAGAAAGCTTCTTCCGCCCGGCAGATCTCCGGGAACCGGTCGGCGATTAACTGGTGCGGGCAGTTGTGCTCTACCAGCACGCCGCCATCGAGGCCCCGCTTCCACGTTGCCATGTACCCCTCGGCATCGAGCGCATTGGCGATCCTGTCACCACGCTGTTCGGGGTCGGCTGCAGCGCCGGTGGCACAGATTCGCTCGGCGATCGCGTTGCAGTGATCTTCGACCACTGTTGCGGAAACCTCCCGGCCTTCGAGAGCCACCAGCCGGTCGAGGAGAAACGCGATGGTGCCAGCATACCTGTCCGGAAACAGGCCGTGGCCAGCCTGGCTCAGGCGGTAGGTGTGGGTCGGCGCGCCAACACCATGGTGGGTTCGTTCATGCAGCACGGCACCCTCAGCCTCGAGCTCCTTGAGGTGGTGGCGAACGGCGTTGAGTGAGCATTCCAGCGCAGCGGCGAGTGTCGCGGCCGTGGCCGAGCCGGTCCTCTTGAGCTCCAGGAGGAGCGCCGCACGGGTTCCCCGGACCTTGGAGGGCGCTGTAGCCTTGTCCGATGAGTCGTGGAAACGCGAGGATCGCATAGCGCAATCCTAGACCAGACCGGCTGACTTGTCAATTCACACCAGAAAATTGGTGGAAATGTCTAAGTTATTGCAGGGCAAACGTCTAATCGCCAGATCTTGGCCCTGTATTTCGGTGAACCAACGCTATATGATCCCCCGTCGTACCATTGGCACCCTCGAACCCGGATCAATTTCGATGCGACTCCGTCGGATCTCCCCGCTCCTCCTGGCTGCGATCGCTGCCTACCACCTTCCCGCGCAGGCTCCGACCGTGATGCCGGCTGGGAGTTACGTCATTCAGGCGCGCGACAGTACCAAGGCCGACAGTGTCGGAATGGTCGGATGGCCGATGGTCCTCAAGGGAAACGGCGCGTTCACGATCACCAGCCCCGATACTCTCACCTTCAGCGGGAAGCTGGTGCAGAAGGACGGGGTGGCGACGTACACTGACCAGGCCTGCAGTGAACCGGGCCAGTACGTCGTGCGGCAGGAGCGCGGCGGCTTCGCATTCGACGTGAAGAATGAGACGTGTTCGGCGGGATGGTCGAAGCTGCTCTTCGTTCCCGGCAAGCCCAAGAAATAGGCCTCGGCGCCAAGGAGTGGCGGCAGCCCCTTGCGCACTCCGGGGGCCCGTTCCTACTGTGTGCCACGCGGGAGGCCGACTTGCGAGCGTCCTGATCCAGCTCGGTGCGTGAAGGAGAAGGTTCGATGCCCTACATCATCACAGAAGCTTGTATCGGCGTGAAGGATCGCGCCTGCGTCGACGTCTGTCCGGTTGATTGTATCTACGAGGGCGAAGATCAGCTGTACATCCACCCAGACGAGTGCATCGACTGCGGCGCCTGCGAACCTGAATGCCCGGTGAGCGCGATCTACCCCGAAGAGGATGTACCGGAGAACCTCAAGCCGTACATCGGGAAGAACCGCCAAATCTTCGACTCGGATGCCCCCCCGGGACGCCCCAACAAGTAGTCCAGGATCTGGGCGGCGGGCGGCGCGACAGACATCCCGCCCCGCCCTCTCGCGCAGACTCCGTTTTCAATTGATCCGCGCAATCGTTTCAGGGCGTGTCCGCGGCAAAAGAGGCCGCCCGCCAGATCCTGGTCCAAGACCGGGATTCCGACGGGCGTCTCACAGGTAGGCTTTCAATGTGATGGCGGTGACGGATGGAGAGGTTCCGCCGGGCCCGCCACAGGTAATGACGCTTGCCACCCATGAATGTTTCACACACGACAGGCGCCGCAAAGTGGTCATGCTACGTTTAAGGGCCCGCAACGTCCTGGAGCCCGATGCCAACGACCGACTACATCCGTCACGCCGCCAAACTGGCCCGGAAGATCTATCTCGATGGAGCCCTCGGCCAGGCCCTAGCCCCTGATCCGGAGTTCTACAAGAGCTTGGCGAAAGCGCTCGAAGACATCGCCGATGGCCTCGAATTGGCTGCGAAGCGGCGCGACTGAGTGACTGTCCGGCTGGTAGATCGCCCCGACGCCTTTGCCGGGCTGTTGGCAGAAATTGCCACAGCCCGGCTCGTGGCGCTCGACACCGAAGCTGCGTCGTTTCATCGATATCACGACCGCATTTACCTCATACAGCTTTCGACGACGACCCTGACTGCCGTGATCGACCCGCTCGGTGTCGGCAACCTGGCTCCAATCGGCGACCTGCTCGCCAATCCACAGGTCGAAAAGATATTCCACGATGCCGATTACGATCTCCGGCTCTTTGACAAGGAGTTCGGCTTCCACGCGGCGAATCTTTTCGATACCAGGATTGCAGCCCAGTTCCTCAACGAGCCCGGAATTGGCCTCGCGGCGCTCCTCGATAAGTACTTCGGCCTCAAGGCTGACAAACGCTTTCAGCGCGCAGATTGGTCAGTTCGGCCGCTCTCGCCAGCGATGCTTGAGTACGCCGCCGGCGACACGGTTCGACTTTGTGAGTTGTATAGTATACTACGGGCAAAACTTGATGAGATCTCGCGCCTTTCATGGGTCGAAGAGGAATGTCGCCTTGCCGAACGGACCCGATGGACCGCTCCAGACGTCAGTGAGCTCGATTTCCTGAGAGTGAAGGGGGCGAAGGCCCTCGACCGCCGATCTCTGGCACTATTTCGCGCGTTGCATGGGTGGCGGTCCCGAGTCGCCGATGACCTCGACCGCGCCGAGTTTCGGATCGTCGGAAACGAGGTCCTTTTGTTCCTGGCACAGCATCCGGTGGACTCGGTCGCGGAACTCGGTCGAATCAAGGGAATCGGACGGGAAATTCTCGACCGGCGGGGCGAGGAGATTGTTGCCGCGATTACCGAGGGAAGGGTAGTGCCCGAAAGCGAACTCCCCAGCGTTCCGAGGCCGGCGCGTCGGGTCGCAGATCCCGCCTGCGAAACACGGCTGGAAGGGCTGAAGCGGGAACGGAATCGCCTCGCCACGGAGTTCTCCCTGGCACCGGGAGTCTTGTGCCCCAACGGAACCCTGGAGGAAATCGCGCGCGCCGAACCGGAGAATTCCGAGTCGTTGATTCGCGTCCCCGGAGTTCGGCAGTGGCAGGTTGAGGTGATCGGCCAGGCATTGATCGCAGCCATGCAGATGGCCGAACCCACTGCGGTGAAGGAGCTATGATGGAGACCAATGACGAAAGCGGGAAGACGGTCGTTACAGCCGAACTGGCGCGCAAGGCCCTCCGCGCCGTCAAGGACCCGGAGCTCGGCCTGAACATCATCGATATCGGCCTGGTGTACGATGTTTCTGTGACTGACGACCGCGTGGTTCACGTGCGTATGACA
>DASYAK010000049.1:0-12814 GCA_036501385.1 Gemmatimonadales bacterium
CGTTCGGCGCGCTCATTGACAACTATTTGCGTGAGGTTACTCCCACCAAGGGAGAGCACAAACAGAAGCACGACCGCCGCATCGCCAAGATGATGGTCGAAGTGCTCGGCTCGGCAAGACGAGTGTCGCAGTTCACGCATCGCGACGCCGCGAGATTTGTGGCGGAACGGAAACGGCGCGGCGACCAAAGAGTGGGCAAGGCACGCGGCAGGCCAATTCGTAACCGGCTGATTGGCTACGACATCATGTTCCTCAAAGCGGTTTTCAATTGGGGAGTCAACGCGGGCCTGTTGCATAACAACCCGCTGCGAGGCTTCAGGACGGCGCGAGAGGAAAGCACCACGCGACCGATTCTTACGGCCAAGGAATTTGAATCGCTGCTCGAAACGAGCGAATCAATCGACCCGCTCTTTCGTCTCTGCCTGATCGTGACGAATGAAACCGGACATCGCATCGGAGCGGTGCGGCTACTCAAGTGGTCCGATGTCGATTTCGAGAAGACCGAGATTCGCTGGCGCGACGAGAACGACAAGCGGAAGTTCGAACACGTTACGCCGATGACGCTCGCTGCGGAGCAAGTGCTGCGGGATGCACAGCGCGCCCGGGGAGCGATTGGAGACTCACTGGTCTTCCCATCCCCGACCGATGCTGAGGAGCCGGTCTCCCGGCATCTGTTGGGGGACTGGTGGCAACGGGGTGAGGTGGCAGCTGGGCTCGCCCGCGAACACCTGCGGGGCTGGCACAGCTTGAGACGGAAGTTTGCCACCGAAATGAAGCACGCGCCGCTCAAGGATCTTTGCGCCCTGGGCGGATGGAAGGATCATCAGACGATCCTCATGTGCTACCAGCGTGCCGACCCGGCGACGATGCGTACAGCGCTCGCGAATCGTATGCGGTTGGGCGCGTGACAGAGCAACGGACACCTTAACGGACACCACGACAATTCTTGCAGGAAAATGAAAGTCCCGCCAAGCGTGTAAGCCATGGCGGGCAATCACTTGGAAGGTATGGGCCTGGGAGGAGTTGAACCTCCGACCTCACGCTTATCAGGCGTGCGCTCTAACCACCTGAGCTACAGGCCCCACAAGGGACCTAAACTAATCCAAACCCTTCCCCCGCCAAACCTTGGCCCCACGCCCTCCCTTGGCCCCGCCCACACGCAAAACGACCCCGCGGCGCCGGCCCTTCTCCTGCACCATCCGGCCGGCGCCGCGATTCTCTCTTGCCTGCTTATCCCTTCCGCTTCCCTTTTTTTCCTTTTCCCTTTTCCCTTGCCGGTCTTACTTGACCTTGATCGACTTCTTCTTCAGCTCTTCTTCCTTCGGCGCCTCGAACTCGACCTCCAGCACCCCATCCTTGAAGCTCGCTTCGCAGTCTTCCGCATTGACCCCGTCGGGCAACGCGATCGCCCGCCAGAAACTCCCGTAACTCCGCTCGCTCCGGTAGAGGTCGCGCCGGTCGCTCTCGTCCTCGTGACTCCGCTCGCCCGAAATCGTCAGCACGTCGCCTTCGACATCCACGTGCACGTCATCCTTCTTGAGTCCCGGGAGGTCGGCACGCACCACGACCTTGCCGCCACGATGGAAGACTTCGACTTCCGGATTCCACGTCGCCTGCCCGGTCGACATGCTCGACGGCAAGCCCTGGTGGCTCCACGCATCCGACGCCCCGGTCATCCCGGAACGGCTCAGGTGGCTCCGCCCCATCCCGAAGTCGTCGAAAAGGCGGTCCATGTCCTCCGCCATCCGCCGCATCAGCGTGAACGGCGATCCATACGTCGGATACGACTCGCCACGCTTCGCCGGCGTGCTCGACCAGCGACCCGACGCCCGCGTCGGCTGTTCCATCGCCACGCCGCGATCGGATGATGTGCCCCGATCGAACGACGTGCTCCGTTCGCCCATCGACCCGCGATCGCTCATCGTCCCCGCGTCGTTGCCGTCACTCCGCATTCCGCTGGACCCTTGCCTCGCACCCGCATCGCTGCCGCGAGTGGTGTTCTTGTCCGACATGATTCGCTCCCTTCAGGTATCGACATGTCATTAGATCAGAACGCGAGATCTTCGCGTCGCCCGCCTATGACGCCGGATAGATGAAGATCTGCACGAGATAAAAAGAGCGATGAGAGAAGAGAGACGAGAGGCGTCTGGTGCGGGACAACAGCGTAAGAAACGCGTGAGGCACCTGCGCTCGGCGCCGGCCAGCGATCGCCGGCGCCGTTGCCATTCATGAACGACTCAGCTGCTCAGACCGGAGCCGCCTTCGTCCTCGGCATCTTCGTCGGTGTTGCTCTGATCGCCGTCACTGCTCCCGCCGCCGCGCATCTTGCTGCCACCGCCGGTGCCGCTTTCGCTGCCGCTCTGCGCGCCGCTGCTCATCCCACTGCCGGTGCCTTTCGAACCACCGCCGCCCATTCCACCCTGGCCACCGCCACTTTGAGAGCCGCTGCCGCCTTGCGATCCGCTGCTGCCACCCGTCCCGCTCTGGCTGCCACCGCTCTTCGACCCGCTGCCGCCACCCGTCCCGGTCTGGCTGCCACCGCTTTGTGATCCGCCGCTGCCGCCCATCCCACCCTGGTTGCCACCGCTCTTCGACCCGCTGCCGCCACCCATTCCGCTCTGGCTTCCACCACTTTGTGATCCCCCGCCGCCGCCCATCCCGCCCTGATTGCCACCGCTCTTCGACCCGCCGGTGCTGCTGCTTCCCTGCTGCGTGCCCGATTCACTACCCCGGGACGAATTCTGATCCGCCATGGTCCGCTCCACTGAGTTATCGACCGTGATTTGAATTAGCGCGCGCCTGTCGCGCCTAGCGCTAATGACGCCGCATCTGCCGTTGTGAGCACGCGATGCAAGCCGCTATGGCAGCGGGCTCGGAAGCGATATTTCGATATGATCAGGAGTCTCTGGAGGATGGTGCTCTGGCCTGCGCGAGGCGGCTTCGCCCCTTCGCTCTGCTCAGGGTGACAGGAGTGGAGGTAGGCCGCGCTTCGCCCCTTTGCTGCGCTCAGGACAGCGTTACTGAAACTGCAGGTTCCGCTCGAAGTCAGCCGGGCTCGCCGCCGCCGCAATCGCGACCTCGCGTGAGATCAGCCCGCTGGCGTGCAGCTCGGTGAGGTGCTGATCGAAGGTTCGCATGCCGTAGGCCGGGCCGCCCTGCGCAATGAACTCCGCCATCAGCATCGTCTTGTCGGGATCGGCGATGCACTCCTCGATCGCCGCGGTGTTGCGCATGACTTCCACCGCCAGGACCCGCGACGGGCCGCCGACGCGAGGTAGAAGGCGCTGCGATACCACCGCCTTGAGAACCTCCGAAAGTCGCTTCCGCACGCTCAACTGCTCGTTCGGCTCGAAGACACTCGCCAGCCGCGTGACCGCACGCGCGGCATCGGTGGTGTGCAGCGTCGAGAAGATGAGGTGCCCGGTCTCGGCGGCCTTGAGGGCAATATCGATGGTGATCCGGTCGCGCATCTCGCCGATCATGATGATGTCGGGATCCTGGCGGAGTGCCGCGCGCAACGCCGGCTCGAATCCGTCGGTGTCGTTCCCGAGCTCGCGCTGGATGACGATCGACTTGAGGTCGCGATGGAGAAACTCGATCGGATCCTCGATCGTGACGATCTTCCGCGCCTTCCGCTCGTTGACGTATCCCACCATCGCCGCGAGGGTCGACGTCTTGCCGCTCCCGGTCGTCCCGGTGACGAGGATCATCCCGCGATCCTCCATCGCGATCTCGTTGAGGACCGGGGGGAGGCCGAGGGTTTCGAACGTCGGGATGATGTCGGGAATGGCGCGGAGCACGGCCGCGACCGATCCGCGCTGGGAACAGAGATTGACGCGGAAGCGCCCGAGGCCGGGGTAGGAGTAGGAGCAGTCGAGCTCGGTGAGGATCCGGATCATCTCATCGACGGTCTTCTCGTTCGCCTTGCGCGAGTTGATCAGGATCTCGCGCCCGATCGCCTCGGTGTGCTCGGGGGTGAGCGTCGGCGAGTCGTCGACCGGAATCACCTCGCCGCCGACCCGCATCCGGAGCGGCCCGCCAGCGCTGACGTGAATGTCGGAGGCCGATTTTTCGGCGGCGACCAGGAGGGACTTCTTGAAGACCTCGACGATGTCCACGACAACCCCTTGGTGGTGGTCCGTGTCCAGGCTCGCCCGGGATGTGCTGAGTCCCTAAGCCTACGCACCGGGTCCCGACGATACAATGCCGCCGGCCGGTAATCCTCGGGCGAATCCGGCCGATAATGAGCCGACCTTCTTTCTCGGCGACGGAGCCCAGGCGTGAACGCGATAGTCGGGTTCGTGGTGGTGATGGTAGCGGTATTCGGGGGGTTCGCTCTCGCCGGCGGGCCCTTCGCCGTCCTCATGGCATGGTCGGAGTGGATCGTGATCTGCGGCACCGGGATTGGAACGGTGCTGGTTTCGACCCCTCCGGCGGTGCTGAAGCTCCTGGTCCAGAAGCTCCCCAAGGTGTTCCGGCCGAGCGGGTCGATGAAGCCGCTCTACCTCGACGCCCTCAAGCTCCTCTTCGAACTCTTCCAGCTGGCGCGGCGTGACGGCGTGATCGCGATCGAATCGCATATCGAACAGCCCGAGAAGTCGCTGGTCTTCAAGCGCTACCCGCAGGTCCTGGCGCACCACCACGCGGTGGAATTCCTCTGCGATGCGTTGCGGACGGTCCTGGTAGGGAGCGTCCCGGCGTTCGACCTCGAGTCGATGCTGGAGATGGAGATCGAGGTGCATCACGAGTCGGATGAGAAGGCGGTTGCGGCGCTGCAGCGTCTCGCCGACGCCCTCCCCGGAATCGGGATCGTGGCCGCGGTGCTCGGTATCGTGGTGACGATGCAGAGTCTCGGCGGGCCGATCGAGCAGATCGGTCATCACGTCGCCTCGGCGCTGGTCGGCACCTTCCTCGGCATCCTGCTGTCGTACGGCTTCATCTCGCCGATCGCGTCAAACATGGAAGCGCGCAACGCCGACGAATCGCGGCTTTACTTCGTCTTCAAGGCCGGCACCGTCGCCTTCGCCAAGAATCTCCCGCCAATGGTGGCGGTGGAGTTCGCGCGGAAGGCGATCACCGCCGGCGATCGTCCGACCTTTGTCGATATGGAGACCGCGGTCAAGACGACCCGCCTTGAGAAGGCAGCGTGAAGACCAATCGCGAGCAGGTGATCCACATCGTCCGCCGCAAGCGCGTCCACAAGGCGCATCACGGCGGCGCGTGGAAGGTCGCCTTCGCGGATTTCATGACGGCGATGATGGCGCTCTTTCTCGTCCTCTGGCTGATCACCCAGAGCTCCGACGTGCGCGCGGCGATTGCCGGCTACTTCCAGGATCCGCTGGGACGGAACAAGGAATTCGGCACGTCGGTGATGCCGGGCCAGGGGCAGACGGCGATTCCCACCAAGCCGACGATCCAGATCCAGCCGGCCGATGGCAAGCGCGACAAGCTGCTGCGGCTGAGCGAGCAGGTGAAGGAGGCGCTGGAGTCGAACGCCTCGCTGGCGGGGCTCAATGGTCACGTGGCGATCGAGATCACACCCGATGGGCTGCGGATTACTCTCCTCGAGGATTCGTCGGACGTCTTCTTCGCAAGCGGAAGCGCGCGCCCGTTTCCCCGGGCCGAGACGCTGATCGAGGCGATTGGAACGGTGCTGGCGAGAGCGGCGTATCCGGTGATCGTCGAAGGACACACCGACGCGCGGCAGTACTCGAATGATGTCAACTACGGCAACTGGGAGCTCTCGGCCGATCGCGCCAACGCGGCCAGGCGACTGCTGCGATCGGGTGGCGTGATCGAGAAGCAGATCCTCGCGGTGCGCGGCCTCGCCGATCGCGATCCGCGGATCCCGAGTGATCCGATGGCGCCGCAGAACCGCCGCATCACGATCATGGTGAACGTCCCCGATTCGGCGTCGGCGCCGAGTGGCGAGGCAACGTCGGGCGGAGCGCACCAGGCGGCGCCGCAATGATGCACGCCATCCTCATCGTCGACGACGATGCCACGCGCCTCGAGCAGCTGGCGTTCGAGCTGACGGCGCGGAGCGACTTCCGGGTTCGCACCGCGAGCGGCGCCGCCAAGGCAATATCGAGCCTCGATACGCCGGGACTCCGGGCGATCGTCTGCTCCGAGGGGAATCAGGGGGAAGCAGCGATCGAGCTCCTCCGCGAAGCGCGGATTCATCGCAACGCATCGGATGTCGCCTTCGTCCTGGTGGTCCGGCCCAACGGACTGGGAACGCGGATCGACGCCTGGTCGTGGGATGCCGACGCCGTGCTGACCGAGCCGGTCCACGCCGCCGAGGTGCAGGCGTGCCTGCAGGGATTGCTGCGCCGACGCTCGGTCAATGCGCTCGCGGCGGAGGAGGTTCAGCGGGTCAACCGCACCATCGAGGAGATCCAGAACGTCCTGCTGACGTTGCTGAACGCGGCTTTCCCGCACGCCGAGCGGCGAGGCGAAGAACTTGCTGGGTTGTCGCTCCGGGTGGCGAGGGAACTGAACGTTCCGTCCGACCTGCACGACGAATTGCGACGCGCGGCCCGGCTCCACGAGGTGGGGCGGCTATTGAGCGAATCGGGACCGGCATCGCGACTCGAAGTGATCTCGCCCAGCGTGCTGGCCGCGTCAGCCGGGCTCCTGAGCCGGCTTCCGGCGCTCACCGGGACGGCGAAGCTGATCGGCGGGATGGCGGCCAACTGGGATGGGAGCGGGTCACTGGTCCATATGGAGCGGGGGGAAATCCCGCTGCGGTCGAGGATTCTCAGGGCGGCCGGGGACTTTCTCGGCGTCCGGGCGATCCGCCGGTGGAGCCCGCAGGTCGCGATGGAATCGTTGATGTTGCATAGTGGCACTCATTATGATCCTGCTGTGTTGGCGGAGCTGGCCCTGGTCGTCTCCGCACAAGACCCGCAAAGATCTGTAGCTGATTTTGAACCGTTGAGGGTGGAGCACCTGACGGAGGGGCTCATGCTGGTCAATGACCTGTGTACTGCATCGGGAGTGAAGCTGCTGTCGGCGGGCGCCGTCCTGACGTCGGCGTCGTTGCGCCTGATCGCCGAGCGGCATGCGATTGACCCGATCGTACACGCGGTGGCCACGCGGCGGCTCGCCCGATGAAGCGAACCCGCCGGAAAGCGGTCGTCCGCCCAAAGCGTCCGACCAGGTACGCCACGTCGCGGGCCAACGTCGCGACCCGTTTCGAGGTGCTCCACTCGGCGCACCGGGCACGGATGGGACAGATCGTCGCGACGTCGGCGGCCGACCGACTGCGGTCGGTGGCGCAGGTGGTGGGACTGGCGCACGACACCTCGCGGCGGATCCGGGAGATTCCCTCTCAGGTGGTGCAGGCGATGTCGACGGCCGATCTCTCGCTCACCGAGCAGATCGACGAGCTGGAGCGTTTCGCCGACGATACGGGATCGGGACCGGTCAACGTGTCCGCGGTCGCGGAGCATGCGGTGGCACTGATGCGGGTACACTGGGGCGTGATGCCGCGCTACATCATTAATAGTGCGCAGCATCTTCCGCCGGGAAAGACCAACTCGTCCGATCTGGCCGAAGTCCTCTTCGCCCTGCTGATGAATGCGTCGGAGGCGGTGGCGGGGCGGAAGTCTGGGACGGTGGTGCTGACGATCGAGGGAGCGGACGGGTCGATCGATCTCTCGGTGGAGGACGATGGGCCGGGAATCGCACCGCGGGTGCGGCGTCACATATTCGAGGCGTTCGCCACCACGCGTGCCGCAAGCGCCCATCTCGGTATCGGCCTGACGGTGGCGAAGGAACTGGTGCATCGCAATGGCGGGGAGCTTTGCAACGAATCGCGGGCGGGTCAGGGAGCGCGATTCACTTTCTCAGTGCCGCGCTGGACCTCAGACCGGGTCCGGGCCGGGCGGAGCAGCGGGTAGCGGCGCCAGCCGCTCGACCCATTCGAGCGCCGCGGCACCCGACCCGGCGCGCAGGTTTTCGGCCTCCACTTCCCGCAACAACTCTTCGCGCAGGATGTTCGTCGTCTGCGGCGCCTCGATGCCCAGGCGCACACCGCGCCGGTCGGACGAGATCACCACGATGCGGATGTCGCCGTCGACGACGATCGCTTCGCCGACTTTACGATTCAGGACGAGCATCTCATACCATCTTGAGCACTTCCTGCATCAGATCGTCTGCTACCGTGACGATGTGAGCGGCGGCGGTGAACGCCTGCTGCTGGGTGATCAGGGCGATCATCTCGTCGTTGGTCGACACGCCCGTCTCGGACGAACGCTGCGCCTGCAGTCCGCTGGCAATCACCTGCGCCGCTGACGATTGCTGCTGCGCGGTGTTGACCGTGGTGCCGACGGAGGTGACGATCGAGGTGTAGCTGTCGCCGAGCGTGGCATCGCCGAGCGCCGCGACGCCGGTGGTGCGGAGTGCCGCGATCTGCAGCGCCACGCTATTGTCGCCGGCGGCGCTGGTCGCACCGGTGACGATATTGGCTGGTGATGCCGCGATCGGTGCCGCGAGCTTGACCGACGCGGCGGTGAGCCCAGCGGGATCGAAGAAATCGGTTCCGGTGGCGTTGGCGTTGGTCGTTCCCGATTCATGCAGCGAGTTGATCGACGTCACCATCGCCGACACGAGGGAGTCGAGCGACGAGCGGACCTGAGGGACTGCGGTGTTGAGCACATCGCTGAAACCGGCGAGGCTGCCGGTGCTGACATCGACGAACTTGGTATCGCCGACGACGCCAACACCAAGGGTGCCGTCAGGCGCAGTGCGCGCCTCGAGCTGCTGCGACACGCCGCCGTCGACGACGAGGGTATCTCCCAGGAGGACACCGACCGACCCGTCGCTGCGGTCGAGAACGCGCACGTCGGCCATGCCGGCGAGCTGGTCGAGGAGGACGCCGCGCTTGTCCTGGAGAGCGGCGGCCTGGTCGCTGGGGCCGCCGTCGGCGACGATCTGCTGGTTGAGCGTCGCCAACTGCGAAGTGATCGAGTTGATCGTGCCCACGCCGGCCTTGAACTGATCGCTGGCGCTCTGGGCCACCTGATCGAGTCCCTGATCGAGCTGACGGAATTGCTGCACCAGCTGAGTCGCGTCCTGCTGCACCACGACGCGGGCGGCACCGCTCGACGGATCGTTGGCGAGATCGCCCCACGCGCCGAGGAAAGAATCGAGGGTCGAGCCGATCCCCTGATCCGACGGCTCGTTGAAGAGCGTCTGCACCTGGGTGACGAGGGTGTTGAGCGAATCGGCTTGCGAGAAGATTCCCTGCTGGGTGCGATACGCCGCGTCGAGAAAGGTGTCGCGCTGCGCCGAGACGCCGTCGTCGGTGACGCCGCGGCCGACCAGCCCTTCGGGGGTCCGGAGCGGAACGGCTTCGGTGATGTCGAGCGTCTCGCGGGTGTAACCCGGCGTCGCGGAGTTCGCGATGTTGTTGCCGGTGACGTTGAGGGCGCGCTGCTGGGTCTGCATCGCGCTGCTGGCGATCGACATGAGGTCGGTGAGTCCGGCCATCACGCTCTCCGATTCACCACGACGCCGCGGGGCGTGCGTGGATTGGCGGTGGCGGTGTAGGCGGGCACCTTGTCGGCGACCGAGGAGAAGAGCGCCTGGAGATACGCTTCGCCGGCGCGCAGTGCGCCGCGGAGAATCGCCTGGTTGAGCGCCAGGTCGCGCACCGTCGCCTGCGCCGCGGCGCGGAGTGCCACGCGCACCGGAGCGAGGCCGGGGATCGGACCGGTGGACTCCTCCAGACGATCGAGTGGAACAGCGTCGCCACCGGCGAGAATCTGCGAGAGCTGTTCGCGGCGGCGGCGAGCCTCGTCGAGAGTGAGCACGGCGCGGGATACTCTGTGCGTCGCCGATTCGATGACCGCCGAATCGTCGGCCGCGATCCCGTCGCGCTGGGTGGCGAGTGCGTCGCAGAGTTCGCCGAGGAGAGCGGCTTCGGCGCGCATCGCGGCGAGAATCGCGGCCGCATCGACGGTGCGCATCGGGGCGAGGATATCAGTCATTGGGCTTGAGCGGGAACGGTGCGGGCGCCAACGGAATGCCCGGCGGCGCTGCCGGTGCGGCACCCGCCGGAGTCGGCGTTGTGGCGACCGGTATCGGGTCGGGCGGAAGGGACCGACTCAGCTCGTGGTAGATCGACGTCGCGAGGCCGCGATCGGTCTGCTGGCTCGCGGCGCGGGCGACTTCGTCGTCGAGCATCGCGGTGAACATCTGTTCGCCGGTACCGCGCTCCACTACGCCTCCCTCGGGAATCGTGGCCCGCATCGCCTGGAACAACTGTCCGTAGAAGACCGCCTCGAGCTGGTGCGCCGCCGCCTGCAGCCTGGCGCGTGGCGTTCCCGTCGCGGGCACTGCGGCGGTCGACGCGCCGGTCACGGGAGCGGTCATCGCACCACTACTGTCGCCGCGATGGCGCCGGCGGCACGGAGTCCATCGAAGACTGCGGCAACTTCGGACGGCACGGCGCCGAGCGCCTGCAATCCCACCGCGATGTCGCGCACCGACGCGCCAGTGCTGACCGCTACCACGCCGGGGACCGGCTTCGCCGTCGAATCGCCACCGACGCGCACGGTGATGCCGCGGAGCGAAACGACCGCTGTCCCCACATGCATGTCTCCACCGGCCACGACCATTCCGTTGTGGGCATCGATCACGATTCGCGCAGGCGCGGGAACAACCACCGGAAGGGTGTCGAGCGCCGCCAGGAAAGTCAGCGGACTATCGGTTGCGCTGGCGGGAAGCTTGAGCGAGACGGCGCCGGCGTCTTCGACCTTCGCCGTCGAATCGCCGCGCGCCTTGTTGATCGCGGAGGCGATCCGCGACGCGGTGGTGAGGTCGGGATCACGGAGGGCGAGGATCGTCGCCGTCTGCGGCGGAATCGCCGGGAGCGATACCTCGAGGACTCCGCCTTCGGCGACACGTCCGCTTGCCGACCCGCCCGCGCCCCAGCGGTGACCGTCGCCTTCGACGAGTGGCAGCGGTCCCTGCGCCGACGCGACCGGTGGCGCGTCGGGAGAGATCACCAGCGGTGTGATCCAGAGAACGCCGCCGCGCAGCGACGTCGCGTCGCCGATCGACGCGACCTGCACCTCGAAGTGCCCGCCGGGACGGAGATACGGCGAAACCTCGGCGGTCACCAGCACCGCGGCGACGTTGCGCAGGCGGAGGCGGTCGCCGGGAACTTCGATGTTGAAGCGGCGGAGCAGGTTGGTGACGGAGCGCACGGTGTGTACCGCACCCGACGAACTGCCGAACGAGCGATCGCCGCTGCCGTCGAGACCGACTACGAGACCGTAGCCGACGAGACGAACCGGGACATCGCCGCCGTGCGTGGTGAGGTCGCTGACGCGCACTTGTGCCGCGAGTGGCCGCGCGATGGCGGCGATGGTCAGCACGGCCGCGGCGATCGATCGACGAAGGGCGGATACGCGGAGGATCATGGCCAGAGGATCGCCAGGATCTTGCCGAGGATCCCCGTGGTGGGCCCGAGCTTCTTCCCCTGGTAGGAGATCACGGCGTCGGCGACGCGATTGGAGAGGATGGTGTTGTCGGCGGCGACGTCTTCGGCGCGCACCGTGCCTGCCAGCCTCACTTCCTGCTTCCGGCCGTCGACGTTGACGACTTTCTGGCCGGTGATCTTCGCGATCCCGCCCGGTTCGATCGCGGTGATTCGCACGCTGAGGACGGCGGTGAGATCGCCCTGCCGCGCCGCGGCGCTGCCGGCGTCGGACGACGCGTCGTAGCCGATACCGAGCGAGCGAAGCTTCTCGGGGGCGAGCTCGGTGTTGAGGGTGCCGTTCTGCGCGCGCGTCGCGTGCGCGGTCGACGTGCTGCTCTCCGATGCGGCGGTCTGTTCATCGACGACGATCGTCAACAGGTCACCAACCCTGAGGGGACGGCGATCGGAGGTCCACGAAAGACGTCCCTGTGGCACCGGCGGTGCCGGTGCGACAGTGTCCTTGGGCGGCGGCGCGTTCTTCTTCTGCGCGGCGAGCGACACAGCGGGGACGAGCGCAATTGCAGCGACGAGGGTGATCGCTTTCATCGCACCACCTCCGCGAGTCGCGCCGTTCCGGGACCAGTCGCCGTTCCGGTGAGTCGCGCGCTCCCCGCGCGTCCCTGCACCGCTTCGCCGACGCGCGCCGACGATTCGGCCCGCGCCTCGCGCTCGATGCGGAGGCCGTTGGAGACCCAGGTGAAGACGACAGCGTCGCCGGCGGCGATGACGCGCGGCGGGACGACCACGGCGGAGGTGAGGATGGCACCGGCAGCGATGTCGCGGCGAATCTCCCATCCGGCTGCCGGTGTGGCGACGAGGGGCGCGTTGATCGACCAGACGACCTCGTCGTGCATCTCGAGATCGTCGGCGCCGATCGTCTGCCCGGCGCGAAGCGGATGCGCCGCCACGGCGAGCGAACGCAGGACACCGGCGCGAAAGCGGACCGCGCGAGCCATTCCACGCGGCGGCTCGAGGACCGCAATGAGCCAGCCATCGGTTCCCTGGCCGGTAATCCGCAGCGGTGCGTCGAAGATGCCGTTGGAATCGGTCGGCAGCCGTTCCCATTGCAGCTGGAGCTGCGACGAATCGACGTGCCACCGTTCGGCGACGGCTGCGCGGACCCGCGACGCGAATGCCGGCGGGGCGGTGTCGGCCGGAGCGCGCGCTGCCGCCACGACCGCAAGAAGCCGCAGGCTACTGCAGCAGATCATCGATCGACTTCATCATGTCCTCGGCGGTGCTGATGGCGCGCGCGTTGATCTCGTACGCCCGCTGCGCGGCGATCATGTCGGTCATCTCCTGCACCACTTCGACATTGCTCGA
>DASYAK010000050.1:0-8967 GCA_036501385.1 Gemmatimonadales bacterium
GGCCTGGGTCCCAGAATCTGAGTCCAGCGGTGCTCACGTTTTGACAGGACGCTGATTCGAGGCCAAACTCTCTCTTGAGAGGAGGCCGGGATGCGGAAAAGCAAGTTCACCCCCGAGCAGATTTTGCAGGCGCTGCGACAGGCCGAGGCCGGGACAGTGGTCGCCGAGATCTGTCGGAAGCTGGGGGTCACGGAGGGGACGTTCTACCGGTGGAAGAAGCAGTACGCCGGACTGGACGTCGGGGAGCTGCGCGAGCTCCGGCAGTTGCGCGACGAGAATCGCCGACTGCGCCAGGTGGTCGCCGATCTGACGCTCGACAAGACGATGTTACGGGACGCCCTTGGAAAAAAATGGTAGGCCCCAAGCCACGCCGCGCGGTGGTCGCTTGGGCGCAGGAGACCTACCGCGTGAGCGAGCGGCGCGCCTGCCGCGCGCTGTGGGTCCATCGGGCCCTGGTGCGCTATCGCACGGTCAAGCCCGACGATGCGCCGCTGCGCGGCCGGCTGCGCGAGCTGGCGGGCACGCGGCCGCGCTACGGCGTCAAGCGGTTGCATGTGCTGCTGCGCCGCGACGGACTCCAGATCAATCTCAAGAAAGTGCACCGGCTCTACCGCGAGGAAGGGCTGCAGCTCAAGCCGCGGCGGCGACGCCGGCGGTCAGCCACCACACGCCAGCCACGGGCCGTAGTGACCCAGCCGAATCAGCGCTGGGCGATGGACTTCATGCACGACGTGTTGAGCGGCGGACGGACGATTCGGGTGTTCACGCTGATCGACGTGTGCACACGCGAATGCGTCGCACTTCACGTCGCGAAGTCGTTCACAGGCGACGACGTGGCGCGGCTACTGAGCGATGCCGGGGAACGTCGCGGGAGTCTGCCGGAAGTCATCCAGTGCGACAACGGGACGGAGTTCACGTCGACGGCGCTCGACCACTGGGCGTATTGGAATCGGGTGCAGTTAGACTTTAGTCGGCCCGGAAAGCCGGTCGACAACAGCGTCTGCGAGGCCTTCAACGGCAGTCTGAGACGCGAGTGTCTCACGCAACATTGGTTTGCCACACTCGCTGAGGCCGAGATCGTGCTTGCGGGCTGGCAGCAGGACTACAACAACCAGCGGCCCCATACCAGTTTGGGACTGCAACCTCCCGCGGCATATCGTGTCGCTGGAGACTTCATGCCTCGACGCGGTGCTTGACGAAATTCGCGCACTGGACCGGACTCAATCCGGGGACCCAGGCCTCCGCGGGAGGACCGACCATAATACCTGGATCAGCTTTCGGGGGTCACGTCATCTCCCGGCCGGAAGAGCCCCATCAGAAGCTCATCGATTCCGTTCTTGACCGAATACAGCTCGCGATTCCCGACGGAAAAGCTCGAGTAGCTTCCCATGACCCTCTCATCGATCCTAGCAGATGTGTCTTGTCACGATGTCAATGTGCCTTGGCTAGTGCTCACACCAACGGAGATCGGTGCGACCCTTGAAACACCGAAATCGGCCTGTCTGCCGTTGCCTCGCGGTCTCATGTATCACTGCCCCAGGCATAGTCAGATACGCAAGAGCTACAGTCATGCCCCCCGTCTTTCGTTGCGGAGCCTTGCGTGTCCTGAGATCGTTCTGCAGGCGCTGTCATCACGCCGTACTGTATCAGGGTTCGCTGCAACACGCGATCCTTTGCGGCGCCGACGATCCACCGAGGTCCCAGCTTTTGATCGGAACGTGCCAGCAGCGTTCCGAACTCGTCCAATTCGGCCTTCGATGGGTTATGCCCGAAGAGGAGCCGCGGAATATCCTCAGCGTCGCTTGAATGTCCGCCGAGCGCATAGGCTGCCGACATCGGCACCGAATCGAGTTCTAGGACCACCTCGCACTGGGTGTCCCCGTACTTGTCTATTCCATCGTAGTATCCACGAATGCGCGATTTAGCTGCCTGATGTGCCGCTACGAACGCAGGCTCGCGATATAGCGCATCCAGGTTGACGATGATGCTAGACGGTGGCGGGACGATCTCAAGTATTAGCCCCGGCACCTGTGGGTCGGGTGACACGCCGCCCTTTATCTCACGTGCTACTCCCGTAGAGAGTGTCCAAGCGGAAATGGTCTCTGCAAGGCATAGATTGGAGTGCAGTTCCCAAACGGCTGCTGGCTTCAGGGCGAGTTGGCGAAAACATACGAGAAATGTCGTCTTGTATTGCGCTGGCAGTGACGCACATTCCGTCTTTAGCCTAGCACCGCGCTTACGCTTTTGGTTCAAATCGCCGCCGCACTGCCAGTCATTAATTGCCCGGAGCAGACTATCCGGAAACTGCGAACCCTTTGTTGACATTCACCCTCCCGTCAAAGGATTGTGCACCGCGGTAGGCTCAATGGCCGTCTTCAAGGGATGCGTCACAACGATAGTTGGAATTCGGACCTCCGGTGCGAGCAGTCCTGGGCTACGCGACCACGCCTATTCTGGCACCATTGTTTTGCACCATTCTGCGAAGACCCGAAAAACACGAAGCCCCGCAACGACCGAAATCGTTGCGGGGCGTTGTGTTAGCGCGATGGGCCCGACAGGAGTCGAACCTGCGACCTCTTGCGCCGGAGGCAAGCGCTCTATCCAGCTGAGCTACGGACCCGTTTCCTGGCGCGGAACTCTACTCCCGATCCCTCTCCCGATCAACCGCCGATCGTCGTATGGCCCGCCCGTGACGGCGTGGATGCCCGGAGCGCGCCTTAAACGCGCCTTTCACGTATTAGGATCGTCGATTCGCCAAGCGCGTTTTAAGCGCACGGAGCGGCAGCCACGCCGTCACTGGCCTCCCCGATGACGGTCCCCGCCGCCGTTTGTCGCAATGTGATGCGAACCCTCATCGGAGTCCCATCCATGCGCCGCATCACCTTCGGGTTGCTCGCCTCGCTCGCCGTCGCCTCCTGTTCCTCCTCCAATTCGACGACCGATCCCGGCGGTGGCGGTGGTGGTGGCGGAGGAGGTGGGGGAGGCTCAGGAATGAGCGCCACGATCAACGGCACGGCGTGGTCCGCCGCCGGCGCACCGAGTGCCTCGTTCAAGAGTGGCATCTTCGTGATCGCCGGCCTCAACCTGACATACGGGGTCTCCCTGGCGGTGGCGCAGATTTCTGCCGGGCCCGGGACCTACTCGATCACCTACCTCAACACTCTCGGCTCATCGGGGATTGTGACCAATGTGTCGAAGGGATGGGATACCTACCTCCCGGGCGGGTCGGGGAGCGTGACCTTCACGATCCTCACCACAAGTCACGCCGTGGGGACCTTCTCGATGGTCGGCGCGGCCGCCAGCGGCGGTGCAACCGGCACCATCACCGTCACCAATGGGGCCTTCGACGTGACATATTAAAGGGATGAGACGCCAGTTCGCCCCCGCGATCGCGCTGTTCTGCTGTACCGCCGTCGCGAGGGCGGACCAGGCGCCCCGTCCCCAACCCGATTCCACAGCACTCCAGCGGATCCTGACAATTGAAGACGCTCGCGCCACCACTCCCGGTGACGCGGGTCCCCTGCTCGGCTATCTCACGTCACCCGACACGCTCCTGCGCCGAGTTGCCGCCCGGGCGGTGGGTCGTCTGCAGCGTCCGGAACTGGTGTCACGTCTCACCCCGCTTCTCAACGATGCCGTCCCCGCGATCCGGGCTGAAGCGGCCAATGCGATCGCACAGGGGGTGAGCCGGGCGACCCGGCGCGCCGGCGATTCACTGGAGCCTGCGGCCCGCGCCGCGGCGGCGATGCTCCGGCGCGCTCTCGCGGCCGAACGCGACGACGAGGTCGCCGGAATCATTGCCACCGCCGTGGGCCGGATTCCTTACGCCGACACGGAGGATGCCCACAGCGCGGCTACCGCGATCGTCGGGCGGGCACGCGAAGTCCCCGCGTGGGGCTTCGCCGACGGTCTCTACGAACTCGCCGGAACCCGCGTCTCGACGCCGGGCGCCATTGGTTATCTCCGATCATCTGCCGTACCGCCAGCGGACGTCGCGACTCGCCGGCTCGCGGTTGAAGCGCTGGGATTGGTGAACGAACTCGACAGCGCCACGATGGCGGGCGCGCACCGTGACCGCGACGAACAGGTACGGCGGTTGGCGCTCGCGGATGTGGGCGCGCTCCCCGCCGATCAGCGCGCGGCGCTGGTGCGCGAGGCGTTTGCCGATCCGAGCCAGATCGTCCGCATTGCCGCGGTGACCGCGGCGCGCACCGGAACATCGCGTCCCGATTGCGCTCCGATTGTCGCCGCGACGCGTGACCGTTCGGATTACGTGGCGCTCACCGCGATCGACGCGCTCGGCTCACCGTGCGCCGACACCGCGGCGGTGTTGAGCGCGCTAGTCGCAATCGCGCAGCATCCGCCCGGCTCGGCGGTCGCTGGTCACGCATGGCAACGGCGCGCACACGCGATCACTTCACTGGCCAAGGTCGATTCGGCGCGTGCGGCACTCTACGTCGCGACGCTCGCCCTGGCGCAGCGCCCCGCCGAGCGGGCGTACGCGGCGAACGCGGCCGCGGCATCGCACAACGTGGCGCAGCTTCGAATTCTCGCCACGGACAGTGACAACAATGTGCGCGAGGCGGCGATTGCCGGGCTGGCGCGCGTCATCCATCACGAGGGCGATCCTGAGTTCATCGCGGCGCTCCGATCACACGGCAATCAGGTGATCCTCGCCGCGGCGACGGCACTCCGCGGGTCGACCTCGCCGGATGCGCTGCCCGCAATCCTCGATGCATTCGATTCGCTGAGCGCCGAGCGCCGTGAGAACCCGCGCGATCCGCGCCTGGCGCTCCTCGCGAGAATCGGCGAGATGGGATCGCTCGGCACCAGCACGCGGCTGACGCGATACCTGCCGGATTTCGACACCACGGTTGCAACGACGAGTGCGGCGATCCTGTCGAAATGGGCGGGAACCGCGGTGGAGGCGCATCCGCAGCCGTTGCCGCTTCGCGACGAGCCGCTGGCGGCGGTCTTTCTCGCCAGCAGTGTTTCACTCAAGGTGACGATGGCGCCGTCGAGCGGTGGCGGAACTTTCACGGTCCTGCTGTACCCGGCAGAAGCGCCGGCAACGGTCGCACGGATTGTCGAACTGGGGCGTGCGCACTACTACGACGGCCACGTCTTTCAGCGAGTGGAGCCTGATTTCGTGGTCCAGGGCGGCGGCCCTGATGCATCGGAATACGTCGGTGATTCGACGTTCATGCGCGACGAGCTCACCGGCCGTTCGCATGGGCGCGGGACGCTGGGAATCTCGTCGCGTGGCCGCGACACCGGCGATGCGCAATGGTTCATCAACCTCGCCGACAATCCGCGGCTCGATCATCTCTACACCGTGTTCGGTTCGGTGACGAGCGGGCTTGCGGTGGTTGACCGCATTCTCGAAGGCGACGTGATTGCGCACGTCGAAGTGATCGGAGGACCGCGATGGTAGCGGCGGCCAAACCGGAATCGGGCACTCGCACCGGCGCCGAGGCGCAGGACTACGTCGAGAAGTACCGGTGGTTCATCCTCCTCGGCCTGATCACCGCGGCGATCATGGAGATCCTCGACACCACGATCATCAACGTGGCGCTGCCGAACATGGCGGGAAATCTCGGCGCCACCCGCGAAGAAATCGCCTGGGTGGCGACATCCTACATCCTCGCCAACGTCGTCGTGCTGCCGATGACGGCATTCCTGACCGCGACCTTCGGGCGGAAGCGCTATCTCACGGTATCGATCTTCATCTTCGTCGGTGCATCGTTCATGTGCGGCACGTCGTCGAGCCTGTCGGAGATCATCGTCTGGCGGCTGGTGCAGGGGGCGGGTGGCGCGGCGCTCCTTTCCACGGCGCAGGCCACACTGCGACAGGTGTTCAAGCGCGAAGAGCAGGGACTCGTTCAGGCGATCTTCATTCTCGGCGTCATCATGGCGCCGACCCTCGGTCCCACGCTCGGTGGCTGGATCACCGACAACTACAGCTGGAACTGGTGCTTCTTCATCAACGTCCCGATCGGCTTCATGGCGGCGTTCCTGGTGACGACCTTCCTCCACGATCCGCCGGAAATGAAGCAGCGATCGGGGCCGGTGGATTGGGGCGGAATCTCCCTGCTGATCGTCGGCGTGGGCGCATTGCAGTACGTGCTGGAGGAGGGGAATCGCAAGGACTGGTTCGCCGATTCGCTGATCGTCGAGCTGTCGATTCTCTCGGTGGTGACGCTGGTCACGATGGTCTGGTGGCAACTCTCCAAATACAACAAGCATCCGGTGATCGAGTTTCGCGTCCTCAAGAATCGCGACCTGTCGGCGTCGATCTTTCTCTTCGTCGTCCTCGGCTTCGGACTATACGGCGGGACCTTTCTCTTCCCGCTCTTCACCCAGGGAACGCTTAACTTCACGCCGACGGAAACCGGCCTGACGATGCTTCCGGGCGGCCTGGCAACCGGCGCCATGGCGATTGTATGCGGACTTCTCCTCAACGGGGCGAAGCCCAAGGCCGATGCCCGCATGCTGATTCTTGCGGGCATGGGGATGATGCTGCTGGCGATGTGGACGCTGGGGCATCTCACCACGGCTTCGGGAGAACCCGACGCCCGTATTGCGCTGATTATCCGCGGTCTCGCGCTCGGCCTCCTCTTCACGCCAATCAACAACGCTGCCTATGGCGCGCTGGAGCCGGCGCAGGCACAGCAGGCGAGCGGCCTGATCAATCTGGCACGCCAGCTGGGAGGATCGTTCGGGATCGCGGTGCTGGTGGCGTACCTCACCCGGCACACGGCTTATCATCGTGCCGATCTGGTGACCAATCTCTACCCCGGCAACCCGGTCTTCGATCAGCGGTACAACGGCCTGATCAACGGGATGATGCAGCAGGGCGGATCGCTGGTCGAGGCGCAGCATCGAGCGCAGGCCGTGCTCGACGGACTGGTGATGCGGCAGGCGTCGATGCTGGCGTACAACGATTGCTGGATCCTCATCCTCATCTGCTTCGCCGTCGTGGCGCCGGCAGTTTTCCTGTTGCGCAAGCACACTGGACCTGCAGCCGCGGGGGAGATGCATTGATGTCAGGATTGCTGAACGCGGCGGCTCGATGACCCGCCGCGTCGTTGTCGTGGCCATCGTCGTGGTGGCCGCGATCGGGGCGGCATTGTGGGTTGTCCGCCATCGTGGGCCGCGCGAGCTGACGCTCGCCGGCGTCGTCGATGCCAACGAGGTCGTGGTGACTCCGCCGGTGCAGGCGCGGATCGACTCGCTCTGGGTCGATGAGGGCGCCACGGTCAAGGCGGGCGACCGGATCGCGTCACTCGATCCGAGCGAACTCGCGGCGATGGCGTCGTCGGCGGGAGCGGGCGCAGCCGGTGCAAGGGCGGCACTTGCCGAAGCGACAACCAGTGCGGAGCAAGCCACAGGCGAGGCGGTTGCCGATCAGGCCGCAGCACGGGCGAAGCTTGCCGCCGACAGCGCCGACGTGGTGCGCCAGGCGGCGGAACTCACCCGGCTCCGCAACGATGCGTCGCGGACCGCCGCGCTCGCCGCTGGCGGGGCGGTGTCCACGCAGCAGCTCGAGCAGGCGACCACCGCCGCGAAGGTGCAGGAACAGACGCTGGCGGCGTCGCGCGAGATGTTGCGATCGGCGCTCGCCGATGTCCGCCGCGCCGATGCCGGAGCGATCGCCGCGCGCACGGCCGAGAGCAAGGTCGTGGCGACGCGGGCACAACTCCATGGCGCGCAGGCCGACTCGGCCGCGGCAGGGACCCGGCTCGGTTACACCGATCTCACCGCGCCCGTGGGCGGCGTGGTCCAGGTGCTCGTTGCACGACGGGGCGAACTGGTGGGGCCGGGATCACCTGTCGCCGTGATCGTCGACCCCGACCATCTCTGGGTGCGCGTCGCCGCGCCCGAGACCGACGCCGGCGCGGTGGCGGTTGGCGATTCGCTGACCGTCACCTTTCCCAGCGGGCTCAGCGTCCGCGGGTCGGTGCTCAGCAAGAGCGCGGAAGCCGATTTCGCGACGCAGCACGACGTGAGCGCGTCGAAGCGCGACATCCGCGCCGTGGCGTTCCGGGTGGCGATTCCCAATCCGCGCCACGCGCTCGTTCCGGGGATGTCGGCGAACGTCGTCCTCCCGGTGGCGAAGCCGTGACAGCGACGATACCACTCGCGGCGCCGGCGAGCGTCGGGAGCGGCGATCAGGCGATCGTGGTAGAGCACGCGGTCAAGCGGTACGACGAGCTCATTGCGGTCAACGATGTCTCGTTCACCGTTGCATCAGGCGAGACGCTCGGCCTGCTCGGGCCCAACGGCGCGGGAAAGAGCACGCTGATCCGGATGATGACGACGCTGGTGCCGATCACCAGCGGGCACGTCATGGTCGCGGGGCACGATGTCGCGCGCGATCCCGACCACGCGCGCCTGGCGATCGGGGTGATTCCGCAGGCGCTCACGACCGACACCGATCTCTCGGTCGAAGAGAACCTGTCGATCTACGCCAAGCTGTATGGCGTGCCGCGAGAACAGCGAGTGCGCAACATCGCCGAACTGCTCGAGCTGGTGCATCTCGCCGACCGGCGCAAATCGCTGGTGGGAACGCTCTCGGGCGGGATGCGCCGCCGAGTCGAGATCGCGCGCGGGCTGGTCCATTCGCCGGCGATTCTCTTTCTCGATGAGCCGACGACCGGGCTCGATCCGGTATCGCGTGCGGAGGTGTGGGAACTGCTCACACTGATCAAGCATGAACGCCGCCTCACCATTCTGCTCACCACCCATTACATGGACGAGGCCGACCGCCTCTGCGACCGGATCGCGATCATCGATCGCGGCCGCATGGTGGTGCTCGATACGCCACGGGCGCTCAAGCTCTCGGTGCCGGGAGCGAGTGCCATCGATGCGCGATTCGTCGGCGTGCCGACGGATTGGGACGCGCGACTTCGAGCGCTTCCGGGTGTCAGCGTCGTGCAGCCGCTCGGCGGCGAGACCTGGCGTGTC
>DASYAK010000051.1:0-100033 GCA_036501385.1 Gemmatimonadales bacterium
GAGCCAGAGCCTGAGTTCGCAGAGACGGACAGCGTCAGGATGGCGATCGACACCAAAGAGCCGCCGCGTCACGAGGAAACGGACCCGCCGGACCTCGCGACGCCCGGGGCCATGCAGCAGCGCGAGTGCGCCCACGAGAAAGGCCCCGGAGCCGGCCGCAGGGTCAAGGACCGTAACGTCGAGTAGTGTCCGCCGGAGCAGCGGATCCGGTTCGTCGAGCGCGCGGGCGAGTTCCGCTTCGCCGCGTCCGATGCGCGGGGCAAGGTGGGAGGTCAGCGCTTCCCGCACCATCGCGTCGACGAGCGCCGGCGGCGTGAAGAATGTTCCTTGCTCTCTGCGTTCGGTGGGGTGCATGACTCCCTCAAAGACCCGGCCGAGAAGCTCCGGCGCGACCCGTCCATCGTCAGCTTCGCCGTCGAGGGTCACTTCGACTCGCTCAACGAGCGCTTCGAACGCCTCTCGCCAGTAGGCCACCGGAAGGTGCATGGCAACGCGGCGTTCGATCGGGTGCGGCTCGAAGAGCCCGCCATTCAGGAAGGGGATCGCGCCGAAGGCACGCGCGAGTCTCGACCGCTGGTCACACGGACGATTCAATGTGCCGAAGAAGAGCGGATGGAGAGGGTCACGCGTCGGGTCACGGTGTGCGATCAGACAGCGATCAAATGCAGTCGCGAGAAAGCGTACATTGCCATCGAGCCATCCTTCGGCCTCCACGAATCTGAGGAAGAGGAGACGGGTGAGTTGCATCAGCGCCCATCCGTGCCGGTCGTCTGCCGGGATCGACCGCGGCAGCATCTCGACCGCACGTCCGACCAGGCGATGCAACAGCCTGAACGTCTTCCGCCCGGCGGCGTCGACGTCGAGCGCCTCGGCGAACGCGACCGCTTGTTCCAGCGGTGTGACTGGCGCTGATCGTACGGCGCGAGCAAGGCGCCTCAACGGCAGCGCTGATGCATCGCCGCGGAGGACCGAGACCGGGCGCACCGGGATGACGCTCATTGCCGCCAGCCACTGGTTGGACCCGACCTCGGCTCCAAGTACCAAGCCGAGGCGCCCGCGACGCGCTAAGCGCCTGGCCACCTGTACTGTCTGTTGAGGTGGACCAGCACTGGCCCATACGGCGAGGCCCGCCAGCGTTCCTAGCGCCATGACCGGCGGCGCGTTGCCTACCTGGAACGGAATTGCGAACGGCTGTCCGCCCAATTGGTGCAGCAGCGCGGCGAGTTCGGCGAATGGGTCGGGCGTCGGCGATGAATCCACGACGATACATTCATCGCCACTGGCCTGTTAGATGGTCCGAAACGCGATTCGCCGGTACCTGTCAACGCGGAACCTTGACGCCAGGCCGGCCGTATTACGACCAATCTGGAGGATCTGGTGCGCTTTCATTCGATCTGGTTGCTGTTGATTCCCGGGATGCTTGCGGCGCAGTCACCGATGGCGATGGACCACGATCAGACGATGACCATGGATCGTCCGCTTACGCAGAAGGCGAAGGACGAGATTGCCGAGGCGCGCCGCGTCGCGTCACTATTGAACACGCCAGAGAAGGCGCGTTTGGCGGGCTATCGGCCGCGATTTGGCGACGTCCCGTTGCAAGGAATCCACTGGAGCAATCCGGCACTGGTGCTGAGTGGCCAGTTCGACGTCGAGCACCCGCCAACACTGATGTTCGCGCCGATCAACGGTGAGCAGCAGCTGGTTGGGGTGGCGTATACGTACGAGGTCAAGGACGGCGCACCGATGCCCGACGGATTTGATGGTGCGGCGATGTGGCATGAACATCCAGCGCTGTCGCTTCCGGGGCACCGGCTGGTGATGACCCATGTCTGGTTCATCGACTCACCATACGGACCGTTTGCGCACGACAACCCCGAACTCGCCTTCCTCGAGAGAGCGATGAGCTATCCGCCGGACGGGTGGCTGGACGCCGGGACATCTCGCCGGCTCGCGCTGGGGTTGTCACTGGCGAATCCCCAGGCACCGGGCACCCGGAGGATGAACTCCGGGCCACGCAACGACTCGCTCGTACGAGTGCTCATCGGCGAACGCGACACCGTCGATGTCGAGGCGGAGCGGCTCGAAGCCGCGCGAGTGGCCGGAAAGAAAGGCGAATACCAGTCTTTGGCCGCGAAGATCGGACGTGATGGCGACAGCATGCTCACTACGATCAAGGAGATGCCCGCCGACCCGGTGTCGCGGGCGATCTTCAGCCGACTCCTCGATGAAGCGCTCGCCGGGCACGCCGCACCAGGTCCATAACCGCGGTCAGCGGCCGTTTTTTCCGGCGATCGGCTCCAGTTCCGCTTCGAGGCCCTCGAGTTGGCGTCCAAGATCGTCGGCGTTCGCTTCGGTGAGGAGTTGGCCGTCACGATCCGTGAGGAGTAGCGACGCCACCAGGGCGTCGGTGTACCCCACCACGGCGGCGGCGATCCCGCGATCGACGATCGCGTTGAGCCGGAGAAAGACTGCGACGGCGCGCCGCGGCCGCATTGCCGCGACGAACGGGCCGATGTACTTGATCAGCAGGACCCGCAACTGCTGCAATTCCTCCACCACTTCGCCCGCGGCGAGCCCGCGCGCTGCCGCGGTGCGGCCGTAATGTTCGAGCACGTGCTGCCAGACGATCTTGGCTTCGCGCTTCAGCGGCCCTAGCATTTCCACCAGTGTTTCGATCACCAGGCGGAACTGGCGTTCAAGCGTCGCGCGGGGAATGTTGCGGGAGCCGGCGCGGTCGACCAGCCAGTCGGCCCATTCGGCCGCCATCGCGTCGCGCGCATCGAGCGTGGCCTTGGCTGCGGCCAGCTGAGTGGGGTGGGACGAACGCAATCGGTCGTCTCCGGAACAGAGTGGATCAATCGTAATCGGAGCTGGAATGACGCCCAAGTCGACACTGCCTCCCAGGCTGCGCCCCGGTGCCCGGGTGGCGCTCATCGCGCCATCGGGTCCACTGCTCGAACACGACCACCTGGTCCGTGCGACGGAACTCTGCCACGCCCTCGACTTCGAGCCGATCATCATGCCCAACGCGGGAGGCGTCCACGGATACCTCGCAGGGACCGACACCGAGCGGCTTGCCGACCTCAATGCTGCCCTGACCGACCCGGCGGTTGATGCGGTCTGGTGTCTTCGTGGCGGCAACGGGCTCAACCGGATTCTCGATCGTGTCGATTTTGCCGGCTTCGCGGCGCACCCGAAGCCGGTAATCGGGTATTCCGATATCACCGTTCTCCTCCTCGGGTTGCTGCGCGAGACTGGAGTCGTGACGTTTCATGGTCCGATGGCCCGCTTCGCAATGCCGGAGTTCGCTCGGCATCATTTCGACCTCGTCCTCAGCAATCCCTTCCCCGCAGGCGAGCTCGGCAGAATCCGCAGCGACCTGGGCGTTGTCGTCGCCGACCGCGGCCGGATTGTCACGGTGATTCCAGGCCGCGCAACCGGAACGCTCGTGGGCGTCAATCTTACGCTTCTTCAGGCGCTCATCGGTACGCGGTATTTCCCCGATCTCAACGGCGCGATTCTCTTTCTCGAGGATACCGGCGAGGACCTCTATCGCATCGATCGCATGCTGGGCCACCTGCAGATGGTGGGTGCGCTTTCGGCCCTCTCCGGTGTTGCCATCGGCCGCTTCTCGCGGATGCGCCATGCAACCTTCGAGGGGGCATTCGGGCTCGACCACGTGCTGCGAAGCTACTTCGAGCCGCTGCACATTCCGGTCGCGCACGGGTTTCCAATCGGTCACATTCCCGAGCAATGGACATTGCCAATCGGGATAACGGCCACCCTCGACGCCACGAGTGGTACGCTGTCACTGCTTGAGGCCGCGGTTCGCTGATGGCCACCTTCACGCGCTCCAGTCACGAACTTCCCGGCGCCCTCGGTCCGATCCTGGTTGATGTGCGTGCGGCTGACCGGCAGAGGCCGCAGCCCGCCGTCCTGGTGATGCACGGTTTCAAGGGATTCAAGGACTACGCCTTCGTTCCGCCCATCGCCGAACGCCTGGCACGCGCAGGATTCACAGCGGTGACCTTCTCGGTGAGCGGCTCCGGCGTGGATCAGCGCGGCGATTTCACCTTCTTCGATCGCTTTGCGCGCAATACCTACACCCGTGAGCTCGGCGACATCGCATCGGTGCTGGCCGCACTCGATCGTGGCGATCTCGGCGTACCGCCCCCATCGACGGTGGGGATCGTCGGACACTCGCGCGGCGGCGGCGTGGCGCTCTGTGTTGCCGGTGAGACGCCGCGAATCGACGCCGTGGTCACCTGGGCGGCCATGTCGACCGTGCGGCGGTACACCGATGCACAGGTCGAACTCTGGCGGCGGATGGGTACGATGAATGTCGTCAACTCGAGGACCGGTCAGTCGCTGCCGATGAATTATGAAATCGTCGAAGACGTCCTGGCCAATCTCGATCGATTCGACATTCTTGCGGCGGCGGCAGCGCTCGCTCGTCCGTGGTTGCTGCTGCACGGCGACGCTGACGAAACCATCCCGGTGACCGAAGCGCGGGCGCTCGCGGCAGTATCATGCGACCCCCGATTCGAATCGCGCTACATCGATGGGGCCGGGCACACCTTCGGTGCGGTGCATCCCTGGGCCGGGCCAACTGCCGCAACGGAAGAGCTCTTCGACGCCACAGTTCGTTTTCTCTCGCGCTACCTGTCCTGATGGTTCTGGATCGGCTGGTTGCGCGTCTCGCGGGGCACACGCCGGCTCGAGCAACAGAATTTGATCGCCCGACCGCGGCTGTCGCATTGATCCTCGCGTCAGCACCTGACCAGATGCTCCTGATTCGGCGGGCCGAGCGCGCCGGTGACCCATGGTCCGGGCATCTGGCTCTTCCGGGTGGCCGGCGCCAGAGTGGGGACGCCGGGCTTCTTGACACCGCGATTCGCGAGACGGCGGAGGAAACCGGGATCGTCCTTGAGCGGGCGTGCCGCGTGGCCGAGCTCGACGATCTGGTGCCGCGCACCCCGACGCTTCCGCCGATCGTGGTGCGGCCATTCGTCTTTCTTCTCGCCGTCGCGGCAAAGCCGGGGCTCAGCAGCGAAGTAGTACAGTCGATGTGGGTGCCATTCGATCGATTGACGCGGTCAGGCATGGTGACACGAACGGTGGAGGTGCGCGGCGTCGCGCGCGACGTGGAGGGCTATCAGCTCGCCGCGGGCTTTCTCTGGGGGATGACAGAACGAATCGTGACCCCGGTATTGCGGCTATGGAAGGAAGAGTCGGGGCAGGACGACCGATTAGAAATTTAGTGCGTACTCTCGTTGACATACTTGGCGCCGATATTATTCTTTTGCCGTGCCTAAATATTTTGCCAGCGACCTTTCTCGCTCGGTCGAGGACTACCTCAAGATCATCTATCACCTGACTGAGGCAGGTAACTCAGCTTCTACCAACGATATAGCCGATGCCCTCGATCTGACCCCGCCGTCGGTCAGCGGAATGATCAAACGGCTCGCCGAGGCTGGCCTTCTTGAGCACCTTCCGTACAAGGGCGTCACCCTGACTCCTGACGGACGTCAAGCTGCCCTCAGGATGCTTCGCCGCCATCGCGTCATCGAGACTTATCTCGTTTCACATCTGGGCTACACGTGGGACAGCGTCCACGACGAAGCCGAGCAGCTCGAGCACGCAGTCTCCGAGGACCTGGTCGAACGAATGTCTCGCGCGCTGGGGCATCCGCGCTTCGATCCTCACGGCGATCCGATCCCCGCCGCCGACGGCCGGATCGCGAAGATCAACACGACGCCGCTCCCCGAGATTGCGATCGGCGAGACCGTGACCATCGCGCGGGTCGACACCGGCGCCCCCGACCGCCTCCGCTGGCTCGCCGATGCCGGACTCGTCCCGGGTGCGCGCGTCACGATGGTCGAACTGCAGCCGTTCAACGGGCCGATCACGCTCTCCCTCAAGGGTGATCTCCGAGTGGTGGGGCGCGACCTCGCTCAGCAGATCCTGTGTGCGAGGACGCAGTGATGGAGACCGCGTCGACTCCGCCGGTGGATGAGGTCCGAACCAATGCCGCGGGGACCTCCGCCAATGGTTGGCGGCGCGAACGCACGCGGCCATCGTTGCCTGAATCGTTTCACACCGTCGATGTTCCGCGCGCCGGACCGTGGTGGCGGAAGGCGCTCGCCTTCGCGGGACCGGGATACATGGTGGCCGTGGGATACATGGATCCCGGCAACTGGGCGACCGACCTCGCCGGCGGAGCGCGATTCGGCTACACCCTCCTCAGCGTTGTTCTCCTGTCGAACCTGATGGCGATCCTTCTCCAGTCGCTCGCCGTCAAGCTCGGCATCGTCACGGGGCGTGATCTGGCGCAAGCCTGCCGCGACCACTTTTCCCGCCCGGTGTCATTCGTGCTATGGGTGTTGTGCGAAGTGGCCATCGCCGCATGCGACCTGGCCGAGGTGATCGGATCGGCGATCGCGCTCAATCTTCTCTTTCACATTCCGCTGATCACCGGAGTCGTGCTCACGTCGCTCGATGTGCTGCTGATCCTGCTCTTGCAGCAACGCGGCTATCGCTGGCTCGAGGCGTTCATCATCGCGCTGGTGGCGATGGTCGGGCTTTGCTTCGCCGCCGAGATGCTCTTCTCGCGCCCGAACCTCGGACTCGTCGCCGGTGGGCTGGTGCCCTCCCTTCAGGTGATCAGCAACCCGGCGATGCTCTACATCGCCATCGGGATTCTCGGCGCCACCGTCATGCCGCACAACCTCTATCTTCACTCGGCAATCGTGCAGACCCGGCGGATCGGCGCCGATCCGGCCTCGAAGCGCGAGGCGATCCATCACGGCACGGTCGATTCAACTCTGGCGCTTGGCATCGCCTTCTTCATCAACGCGGCGATTCTGGTCCTCGCGGCAACGACCTTTCACGGTACCGGGCACGACAGCGTCGCAGATATCGGCGATGCGCATCGTCTATTGAGCCCGCTTCTCGGGACTTCGCTTGCGAGCGTTCTCTTTGCCGTCGCTCTTCTGGCATCGGGCCAGAATTCAACGATCACCGGAACCCTCGCGGGACAGATCGTGATGGAGGGTTTTCTCGACATCACACTCCCGCCGTGGCTCCGGCGAATGATTACCCGCCTGATTGCGATTGTGCCGGCGGTGATCGTGACGATGCTGTATGGAGAAAAGGGAATCGGTTCGCTCCTGATTCTGAGCCAGGTGATTCTCTCACTGCAACTCTCGTTTGCCGTAGTACCGCTGGTCTGGTTCACGTCGTCGCGCCGCAAGATGGGAGATTTCGTCAATCGTCGGGCGATCACGTTCGCGGCCTGGGTGATTGCCTTCGCCATCGCCGGACTCAATGGCTGGTTAGTCATCGAAATGGCGGGCAAGTGGTTCGCCTGATCGGCTTCAGCCTCGCCATCATGATCAGCGCGGTCATTCGACTCGCGGCCCAGCAACCCGACACGTTACCCATCGACACCGATCGCCCGGATTTCACCGACGGCGTTCACACGCTGCCCCGGGGGTATTTCCAGCTCGAGACAGGGTACACCGTGCAGCAGGGGCGGGGAACCGATGCAACCGAGTCGCAGTCGTTTCCCGAAATGTTGATCCGGATCGGTGTCGCGTCACGCGCGGAACTGCGAATCGGCCAGAATTACCTCGTGGAGGGGAGCAACGGCCCCGGTGCTCAATCGTCGCGCGGATTCGATGATCTCTATGTGGGCACCAAGGTCGGTCCGGTCGAGGAGCGAGGAATCCGGCCGGCGATCTCCTTCGAGCTGCAGCTGCGGATTCCGAGCGGTTCCACCGCGGTGTCGGGGAATGTCGACCGTCGTCTCCTCCCTGGCGGGGCGATTCTGCTGGGATGGGAAACATCGGGGCCGTGGTCGGCCGGAGTCGAGTTCTTCGGCACCCGGACGGCGGATACCCACGGACAGGGTGTCGCGTCGCTGTCGGTGCAGTATCAGGTTGCGGCACGGGCACAGCTCTACGCCGAATGCTTTACGATGCAACCGATCAATGCCGGTCCGGGTGCGGAGGACTATGTCAATTCGGGAATCCTCGTTGTCCTGTCCAGGGTTACCCAGATCGATGCGCGAGTCGGTCTGGGCCTCAATCAGGCGGCAGATCGCTACTTCGTGGGTCTCGGCTTCGCCGTTCGCCACTAGCACGCGATGAACCATGCTGCCGCCCGACTCGCCGCATGGATTGCCCTTGCGGGCCCGGTGGCGACACGTCCGCTCGCGGGCCAGCGTCCCGCGATCGACAGTGGGGCGTTGCTCCCGGTGGCGATCGAGCGTCGTTTCGCGGAGACCGCCCGGCTGCGCGTGGGCGATTCGATCTCGATCTCCGCCCCGGGAGCATCTACCCGGCGACGGGGCATCGTCGCAGCGATCTACGAGCCCGCCCCAGATCCGTCGACGATCATGCGGCGGGACTTCCATGTCCAGTTCCATCTGTCCGATCTTGCCGCCCTTCTCGACCAACCCGACCGCGTCGACCGGATCGGTGTGGTCCTTCGTTCCGGGACCAATCCCGCGGCGGCGGCCGCGATCCTCAATCGGACCGCATTCGGATACGATCTGTTTCCTTCGAGCGTGATCGCATCCCGTTCATCGACGACCTTCATCGTGGTCAGTCGCTTTCACCGGGCGATCGCCTTCATTTCGATCCTTGCCAGCACGATCTTTCTCCTCTGCCTGATGGTGCTCAAGGTCGAGGAACGCCGTCGCGACGTGGCGCTGCTTCGCTTCATCGGGATATCCCGGCGCACGGTCTTTCTCGCCCTGCAGCTCGAGGCTACCGTGATCGCCCTCGCCGGTTCCGCCACCGGCGCCGTCATCGCGGCGGTGGCGAGTACGCTGGTCAATGTCTATTACCGTCGAGTGTTCGAGACCACCTTGATCTTCTCCGAACTGACACGCGGTACCGTGCTCTTCGCCATGGGGCTGTCGGTGATCCTTGGGCTCGGTGTCGGAGCGCTCAGTGCGTGGCGACTGGTGCGTGTCGCGCCGGTGGAGTTGTGGAGCCGGGCCGTATGACCTGGCACTGGGCATGGCGCGATCTCCTGCGACACCGCGGCCGCACGGCACTCTCCCTTCTTGGCGTCACGATCGCGACGGCGCTCCTCCTTGACATGGTCCTCCTGAGTGGCGGAATCGAGCGATCGTTCGAACGACTGCTTGCCGGGAAGGGGTTCGAGCTTCGCGTCAGTCCGCAAGGAACTTTGCCGTTCGATACCGACGCCACCCTCGACCATGTCGACGCGCTGATCAGCGCACTCCGAGCAGAGCCCGGCGTAGCGAACGTGGGCCCGGTGCTCGGTGCGTCAGCGTTCGCCAGGCGGCGCGAGACACTCGTTCCGCTGATTGTCTACGGGATCGATCCGGATGTGCAGGGGATCTACCAGATTGAAAGTGGAACCGACCTTCGGCGTTCCGACATGGCTGGAGTACTCGTCGGCGCTCCTTCCGCGCGGCGACTCGCGCTCGCAGTGGGTGACACCGTGCGGCTCACCGGCGATCTCGATCCGCAGATCGCGACCGGACTCCGCGATCGCGTCGTCACGGTGCGAGGAATCGCGGATTTCGTCTATGACGCAGCCGACCAGCCGTCAATCGCGGTCACGCTTCCGCTGGCACAGTTTCTGGTCGGACCTCGAGGCGCCGATCGCGCATCGTTCCTGATGATCAAGCTGGCTGGCAACGCACGGCCCGACGTCACCGCAGCCCGGCTTCGCGCCACCATGCCGGGCGTCACCATCAGCAGTATCGCCGACATGGTCGCACAGTTTCGATTGCGCCTGAGCTATTTCCGGCAGATGTCGATCATCCTCGGTACGATCGCCTTGATCGTCACTGTGATGCTGGTTGGCACCCTCCTCGCGGTCGCCGTGAACGAGCGGATCGCCGATATCGCGGCCTTGCGCGCCATCGGCATCGGCCGGCAGACGATCGTGCGCCAGGTTCTCGCCGAAGGGTTTCTCCTCACGATCGGCGGCGGAACCGCAGGCGTCTTCCTCGGCGTCGCGACCGCGCGATGGCTCGACGCGATCCTGACGTCATTTCCGGGACTCCCGGCCGCGATCTCGTTCTTCGTCCCCGACTCCCGGCACCTCGCTCTCGCAGCCGCGATCCTGCTTTCAGCCGGCGTCGCGGCCGGGATCTGGCCGGCGTGGCATGCGGTCACGGCACCAATCGCCGAGACGCTCCGGAGCGAGGCGCCATGACGTACGCTGCGATCGTGGCTGAACATGTCGAGAAACGCTACCAGCTCGAGGAGCAGGTCGTGCGCGCCGTACAGGACGTCTCCCTCCGGATCGACGCCGGCGAGTATGTGGCGGTGGTCGGTCCCTCCGGGTGCGGCAAGTCGACGCTCCTCTCGCTCCTCGGCGGTCTCGATTCACCGACCGCCGGGCGTGTCTTCGTGCTCGGCCAGGCGCTGGACGTTCTTGGTGATCGCGAATTGACGAGGCTTCGACTGGAACGGATCGGTTTCGTCTTCCAGCGCTTTCATCTGCTGCCGGTGCTCACCGCACTCGAGAACGTCGAATTGCCGATGGCGGAGCGCGGCGTTGGAAAGAGCGACCGTCGAACCCGTGCGCAGGAGCTGCTGGAGTATGTCGGATTGCCGGGCCGCGCCAATCACCGTGCGACGCAGCTTTCCGGCGGAGAGATGCAGCGAGTGGCCATTGCGCGCGCGCTGGTCAACCAGCCCGCCATTCTCCTTGCCGACGAACCGACCGGCGAACTTGATGCGGCAACAGGCGCCGGGATCCTGGCGCTTTTCCGCCGGCTCCACGCCGATGGCCTCACCCTCGTAGTCGTAACGCATGACTCGCGGCTGGCCGACGATGCCGGACGCGTGATCGGTCTTCTCGATGGGCGAATCGTGTCGTGATCTTTTTCGCCATTGCGCTGCGACACCTTGTGGTCCGTCCCGGACGCGCACTGGTGCTTCTCCTCGGTTATGCCCTCGGGGTCGCCGTCATGATCGTGCTCCTTTCGATCGGCGATGCGATGCTCGATCAATCGCGGGACGCCTCGCTCGTCGGCGGCGGCGATCTCACCGCGCTCCCTCACGGGATTGACGTCGAGGCGATGCGCACCGGCGGGCTCGCGGGGATGTTCTTCGGGATCGACGGTGCACGTTTTGTGACGCGCGAGCTGCTTGGCGGGTCCCGGCACGCGCGTCTCGTCAACGCCGTGTCACCAGAAATCGCCCAGAAGCTGATCGAAATTCACTCCGGCGACACCACTTGGTCGGTGCGCGCCGGCGGGCGGATCCCGAGCGAGGCGCGATCCGCAGGCACCGGGCTGCGGATCCTGAACGGGCGCTGGGCGGACGACAGCGCCGACCGCGACTGGATCGCGCCAACCCGCCAGGCGCTCTACGACGAGATCGATCGCTTTCATCGACCTCCGAACACCGGACGCGACTGGGCGGAGTGGGACTACTTCAACGTGGTCGTGAGCCCGCGCGAGTGGTGGTACGTGACTCTTCTCGTTGGCGGTGACCAGCGTCTGACGCAATCCGGCGGCGAAGTGCTCGTTACCCATCGACTTCCTGATGGAGAGTATCAGCGCTTTCGAAGCACGGTCACAAGCGGCGTACACTTCGATATTGCGCGTGCCGATCTCACCCTGGGTTCGAGCAGCGTCACCCAGCGAAATGGCGTCTACGATATCCGCGGTTCGGCCGGGGCTGCGACTTTTCGCTTCTTGCTTGTCCCCGATGCACACCATTATTTCCCGCCAGTCGAGCTCGGTCGCGACAGCAATGCGTCGGGCTATGCCGTCGCCGCGCTCACCGGCACCGCTACCGGCCGATTCTGCGTTCGCACATCCTGTAGGGCAATCCGCGATCTCCCGGCATATCACGACCACAACTGGGGGCGTTGGCATGGGGCGACATGGGAATGGGGCTCGGGACGGGGGGCTAGTCACGCGCTGCTGTACGGCGGCGTCATCATCGCCGGGCGCCCATCAGCGGTGCCGTTCTTCTTGCTGCTCGACGATTCCACCGGGATCGAGCAGATCTACCGTTTCAGCGCGGTCACGCCGATCGGTCGGCACCCCGCGACCGGGATGGCTGGCGTGGAGGCGCCTGATTCCCTCCGGATAATTGCGAGGCGGCTGGATGATTCGCTGCAGGTGACGATTGCCGTGGATGACGCAACTGCGTCGATGTCCGCCGCGGCTGGCGGCGACCGGGCCTTTCTTCAACTCCGCGGAAAATGGGTTGCGCGTGGAACCGCAGTCGGGTCCGCCGTGGCCGACAGTGGGAGCGGTTTCTTCGAGACGTGGGTTCCGCTCCCTCCGCCCCGGCTGAGTAGATTTGATTCCTCATCTCACCCAGCGCGGATCAATGTTCGACACCCTTGATGGGCTGCACCTCGCCGCTCGCCATGCACCATGGCGCGGCGAGCGCACATGATCGCGCCGAGTACTGCTCGATGACCGGCGGGACGGCCCCCGATCTGGCGACGATGCGAGCCCGTGCGCGCCAACTCGTCGATCAGCTCGCCGAAGGGTGGACCAAGGGGCGCCCCGACATGATGGTTGGTGTGTTCGCGCCGGAACCTGTCTTCCTCGAGACGCCTTTTTCGACGCCGATCAGCGGCATCGACGCGATCCGGCAATGGGCCAGCGACATTCCATACTATCAGTCCGAGGCGACATTCACGGTCGGAGAGGTTTTCGTTGCCGGCCCGTGGTTCTCGGCCGAGTTCAAGCTCGTCTTCCGGCGGCGTACGACCGGTGAATGGGTCGATGCGCGGGGAGCGCTCTTTGCCGAAACCGATGGGGAACGCATTACCGAATTGCGGATGTACTGGCATCGCTGGAATGGCGGCCGGGAGACATCGCAACCCTGATGGAAGCGGGGCAGAATTTCAGAAACGTCCGGAATTCGACCAATGTTGTCCTGAAAACGGACAATTGGCGGGCCCCCGATAAAGCCAAGTCATTGATTTTCAATATCTTAGCCATGGCACGGAAATCGATATAAGGGTCAGCGTTTCAGTTGCCACACTCGCTGGATGGGGAGGTCTAGTATGCTGACATTACTCGCCACAATGATGATTGCTTCGCCGCCTGTTGATACCGGCGGATCGGCCAGTTCCGCGGCAGATGCCGCACCCGCCATTCAGGTCTCGTTGAGCGATGACGGCAATTACACCGCCGGCGGCCGAGTTGATGTCCGGGTCCAGACGAACGATGACGGCTATCTGCTGGTCCTTCGTGTCGACGGTGATGGTCAGATCCGGGTTCTCTTTCCGCTCGACCCTGACGGCGACAGCTTCGTACGCGGCGGGAAAGAGTACGAGCTTCGGGGCCGCGACGAGCGGGAAACCTTCCTCGCCGATGATCGCGCTGGAAGCGGACTGGTCTATGCCGCGGTTTCGCACGAACCGTTCGTGATGCGCGACTTCAGTGCCAATGGTCATTGGGATTACAACTCACTTCGGCTTCCTGACTCCACCAGCGACGCCGAGAATGACCTGACCGCCCTCGTCGCGCAGATGACGAACCGTTCGAGGTTCGAATACGACGCGGTGGGCTACCGAGTCCAGGACCTTTCGCCGATCGCGAGTATTCCACCCGCAGGTGGCGGATACTATCCCGGGTTCTACGATCCGTACTACGATCCGTCATGGCGCTGCCTCGGTTGCGGGTGGGGCTATCCCGGCAGCGACATCTCCTTCGGTCTCGATTTCGGCTACTCGCCGTTCTACGACCCGTACCTCTTCTCGCCATGGGCTTATAACTACGGTTATCTGTATGGCGGCGGGTTCTTCCCGGGAACCTTTCCGATCGTCGTGAACCCACGCCCATTCCGGCCGCTGCCTCCAGGGACGCGTCCTCGTCCTCGAGGAGGCGTACCGGTGCCGGCCGGGCGTTTTCGCCCCACGACCACGTCGCCTTCGGTTCGCGGCAGCGGGATCCCGTCGACCGGACCGATCGGCACGCGGGCACGCCCTCGTCCTTACAATGCGCCATTGATGCCGAGCCGGATGCCAGGTCAGCAGTCTGCTCGTCCGATGTTCCGTGAGCCGCGCGGTGCAGTGGCACCGCAGGTCTATCGTCGGCCGGTTACTTCACAGCCGCAGGAGCGGCCGGTCTACCGCGAGCCGCCGCGTCCCTCATCACCGCCCCCGTCGGTGAGGGTTGCGCCGCCGCCGCGTTCGGCACCACCACCGTCCTCGGGTGGATCACGGTCGCGCCCGTCGGGCGGTGGCGGTGGTGGCCATGGTGGACACGGAAGAGGCTAGGCGACGAGAGAAGCAGGCGCGGAAAAGGGAGAACATTGGAGTTCTCCCTTTTCCCTTTTCTGCCGTCTCCTTCTTGCCATCTCATTGTCTGTGGGCGTTGGCGTATGCTGTTGCCCACTCGAGCACTTCGACGCTTCGGAGTCCTGAGCGCATCGCGATGTCGACGGCGGCACTTTCATCGAGTCCGGCGCCAAGGATCAAATATGCGATGAGCGGACCGCCGGTCCGATTGGCGCTGTTGCAGTGAAGCAGCGTCGGCTGCCCCGCTGCTGCGCGCATCGCGTCGAGGACCGCAAGCATCATCTCATCATCGAGCGCGCCCGAGACGACCGGTAGGTTGACATATCGCATTCCCAATCCACGCACTGCGGCCGGTTCGTCGATGAGGCGCGGCTCCATCGATTCCCGCAGGTCGATCACCGTCGACAGGCCGGCGTCGCGAAGGGTCGCGAGCTGTACCTCTGTTGGCTGGCCGGAAACGACCAGCCACGGGAGCGGGACCGACGCGTTGATGATGCCGTGTATCGCATCCTGCAGTGAGCCCGTCGTTGCCATGATTTCCTCGATACCTCGCTCGTCGTCCCGTGCGCAGCCGATCAATTCGAACCGTGCTGAAAGATACGTGTATCTTTCGCCATGCCGCGGATAACCGTCGCGCTGTGCCAGTTCCGGCCGACCAAGGGATCGTTGTCAGCGAATCTCGACACGATCGAGAAGGTCCTTCGCGCGGCCGCCGGTGCGTCGCCGATTCCCGACGTGCTGGTCTTTCCCGAAGCCTCGCTCACAGGGTACTTCCTCGAAGGTGGGGTGCAGGAGCATGCCCTCACCGCGGACGACGTTTTCGCGGCATTGCGGGAACGTCACCTGCGAAGCGGAGCGCCGCCGATCGAGGTCTGTCTCGGATGCTATGAGCTCTTCGAGGGGCGACTGCACAACGCAGCGATCTGGGTTGCGCTTGGCGGCCGCGACGCCGGGATCCGCCATGTGCATCGAAAAGTCTTCCTGCCGACGTATGGCGTGTTCGACGAGGAACGGTTTGTCGAAGCGGGGCGCGAGGTCCGCGCCTTCGACACCCGATTCGGCCGCGCGGCGATGCTGGTGTGCGAGGACGCGTGGCATTCCATCACGGGCACTCTCGCGGCCCTCGACGGAGCACAGTTGATCGCCGTCGTGTCGGCCTCGCCCGCCCGCGGGCTCACTCCTGACGCTCGCCATCCCGGCCAGCCGACCTCGCTGGTTCGCTGGGAGAGCATAGCCGAAGGAATCGCGGGCGAACATGGTGTCTTCGTTGCCCTGGCGCAGCTGGTTGGATTCGAAGGCGGGAAGGGGTTTCCCGGCGGCTCCACGATGGCCGCGCCCACCGGCGAGATTATCGCGCGGGCGCCCCTCTTCGAAGATGCAATGGTTCCGGTGGCCATTGATCTCGACGAGATCACCCGAGTCCGTGCCGCATCACCGCTGCTGGCAGATCTCGAGCTCAAGTTGCCGCATCTCCTCTCGAATTTCGACCACCGGGCGATAGCACGCCCGCGCGCGACACAGGCGGAATGCCGCGAAGGCGAGTCGAATGCTGAGCCGGATCGCCACATCTCAACCTCGGCTGGCGCCCCGCCGTCGCTCGCAATCGACCCGTCACTCACCCGCCGCTGGCTGGTCGAGTTTCTCCGCGACGAGGTGACGCGCGGGCGCGGATTCACCCGGGTCGTTGTCGCGATCTCGGGTGGGATCGACAGCGCGGTGGTCGCGTATCTCGCGGCCGAGGCGTTCGGCGCCGCGAATGTGACCGGGCTCAGGCTGCCGTATCGGACGTCAAGCCCCGACTCGCTGGATGATGCGCGTCTGGTCACCGCGGCGCTCGGAATCGAGGAGCGCACCATCGACATCACCAGCGCGGTTGACGGTTACGCCGGGGCGAGCGGGATTCCAATTGGACCAGCGCGGCTTGGCAACGTAATGGCGAGAGTCCGGATGGCGGCGCTCTTCGACGTGGGCGCTGCCCTCGATGCGTTGCCGCTCGGCACCGGAAACAAAACCGAACGCCTGTTGGGCTACTTCACCTGGCACGCCGACGATGCACCGCCAGTCAATCCGATCGGTGATCTGTTCAAGACGCAGGTCCGGGCGCTGGCCGCAGCACTCGGCGTGCCGGGGACGATCATTGCGAAGCCCGCGTCGGCAGACCTGATTGCCGGGCAGACTGACGAAGGGGACTTCGGCCTTGCCTACGATCGCGCGGACCCGATTCTCGAATTGCTACTGCGCGGGCACGACGCGTCCGGGATTGCCGACGCCGGATTCACCGCCGGGGAAATTGCGCTGGTTCGCCGACGCCTCGACGGCACGCACTGGAAGCGCCGGCTGCCGAGCGTCGCGATGGTGTCGCAGACGGCAATCGGCGAGTACTACCTGCGCCCGCTCGACTACTCACGTCGCTGATGACGGGCCGCCCCGCGCAGCGATCACCCACCACCGGCGAATCGACGATGCAGAACTCGCTGCCAGAATCCCGTCCGATGTCGTACTCGCGCGGCGAGATTTCGACGCTCGTCATGCCGCACATGGCCAACCTCCTCGGCGATCTGTTTGGAGGGAACCTGATGGCGCTGGTCGACCAGGCGGCGGCGATCGCCGCGATCCGGCACTGCGGCGGCCGGGCGGTGACGGCATCGATTCATCAAGTGGATTTCCGGGAGCGGATCCCGATCGGTTCGCTGGTGACCTGCCGTTCGACGGTGGACTACGTGGGGAACTCGTCGATGGACATCACCGTCGAGGTCTACGCCGAGATGCCGAGCACCGGTGAACGGCGAAGCACGCACACCGCGCACGTGGTGTTCGTTGCGATCGACGAGCATGGCAGCCCGACGCGGGTTCCGCGGCTGATTCCGGCGACTGAGGAAGAGAAGGAGCGCTTCGCCGCGGCCGAGCAGTACCGGAAGGACCACGTAATCCGGTGAGTTCACCCCAAGTGGTCATGGTCCTGGGCGGTGGCGGCGCGAAGACTGCCGCGCATCTCGGCGCAGCGCGCGCGCTGCGCGAGGCGGGGATCACGCCGCGTCACTGGATCGGCACGTCGATGGGTGCGGTGATGGCGGCCGCGCTCGCCGCGGGAGCATCGCCGGAGGCACTCCTCGACCGGGTGACGGCGGTGCGGCGCAACGATGTACTGCGCAATGACTGGTTTGCATTGATGCGCGGGATCTGGGCCGATGCGATCCTGCGACCTGAACCGGTGCGCCGCCTGATCGAACAGATCGTTCCGGCGCGGTCGTTCGAGGCGCTCACGGCACCCTGCACCGTAACAGCGGTCGACGTCGCCACCGGCCGCGAGGTGGCGTTCGGCTCCGGCGGCGAGCCGGCACCACTGATCGACGCGCTGGCTGCGGCGTGTGCGCTTCCACCGTATTTTCCAGCGGCGGAGGTCAACGGCCGCCGATACTACGATGGCGGCCTGCGCGCCCCGGTCCCGATCGATCGCGCGGCCGGGATCGAATGCACAGCGGTGATCGCAATTCACACCGCGCCGGGATTCGATGAACACGGCGAGCGGGTGGAGGTGCCACCGCCGCTCATCACCGCCGCCGACACGGCGATCGGATGGCTGATGGCGGGAACGGTGGAACTGCAGCGGGAGCGGTGGAATCTCGTGCCGGGGCGGCCCCCGCTGATCTGGCTCCGGCCAGTGACCGACCGTGGTGCGATGTTCGCGGCCGAGCGCACGGCGGCGTATGCCGAGGCGGGTTACCGCGAAATGACCAGGGTACTCGAGGAGATGTCATGACCGACGCTGTCATGCGCTACTTCACCGTGGAGCAGGCCAACGCCACGCTCCCGCTGGTGCGTCGCATCGTAAGCGACATGCTGCAGTTGCACCCGAAGTGGCGCGCCGCCGTTGCTGCATTCGAAGCGGCCCAGGCAGGCGTGTCGGCATCGGGCGAGACCGATGACGCGCGGATGCAGCGGCTCGAAGCCGGCCGGCTGGCTGGGGAGATCGAGGGATGCCTCGACGAACTTGAGCAGATCGGCTGCGTCTTCAAGGGGTTCGACGCCGGCCTGGTCGACTTCCCGACGCAGGTCGACGGGCATGACGTCTATCTCTGCTGGCAATTCGACGAGCCGCGGGTCGAGCACTGGCACGAAATCGACGGAGGATATTCCGGGCGCCAGCCGCTCGACCCATTCCATTTTCCGGTGACGGCGCCATGATGAACGGGATCTGGCATTTTCTGCACTACCTGGCGTTCACGGCGTGGCTGGGCGGCGCGCTGTCAGTCATGGTTTCGGGAATCGCGATGAAGCGGATGGACCGCTCGCTCTGGGGCGCGGTGGCCGATGCCCAGGCCGCGATCTACCGTGCGTTGATCGGACCTGGAGCGATCGTGGTGATCGGGTCGGGGATCGCCATGACGATGGAGATGTACAACCGGCTGTCGAGCGGGCAGGCAGGGCCGTGGCTCGGGACGATGCAGGCGGCGGGAATCGTGGGACCGCTGGTTACGCTGCTGGGGTCGATGCCGGCGGCGGCGCGACTGTCACGGCTCGAGCCACTGGGCACGCAGGCCGCAGCCTTCGACGCCACGCGGAAGCGGCTCGCCATCACCGGATCGATCGGTGGCACCCTCGGTCTCATCGCCCTGCTGGCCGGCGCGTTCTACCAGCACGTATGACCGTTTCGCGCCGCGATCTGCTGCGGATCGCGGCGGCGCTTCCCGCATTCGGCGGCCTCTCGCGGGCTTCAATGCCGCCTCCGACCATGACTCCCTTGCCGTTCAATCCACGCAGCGACGACGAAGTGGCGTGGGAGCGGATCAAGAGCGAGTTCGTGATCGACGGACTTCACCTGAATACCGGGACATATGGCGCGTGCCCGCTACCGGTGCTTGACGCGACGATCGAGCACCTGCGGGCCTTCGAGAGAATCATCGGCCAGGAGGCGATCGACTATCCGGCGTTCAAGACGGCGATCGAATCGTTCATCGGCGCGTGGCCGGGGAGTGTTGCGGTGCTGCGCAACACTACCGAGGCTATGAACAATGTCGCCGCCGGGCTCGATCTTGCGCCGGGCGACGAAGTTCTCTCGACGACCCACGAACACATTGGCGGTCGCTGCTGCTGGGAACTTCTGGCAAAACGGCGCGGCATCTCGTACCGCACGTTCGTGCCGCCGCTCGACCCGGCTTCCCCGGATGAACTGCTGGGTGCGTGGCAGGCGCAGGTTAGGCCGCGGACGCGGGTGCTGTCGATCTCGCACATCCTCTTCAGCACAGGGATGATCCAGCCAGTCGCGGAACTGGTGCGTTGGGCACGGGGGCGTGGCATCGTCACCGTGATCGACGGGGCGCATCCACCGGGGATGCTGGTCACGGACCTGCAGGCGATCGATGCCGATTTCTACGCCACGTCGACGCACAAGTGGCTGCTCGCGCCGAAAGGAACCGGGTTGCTCGTGGTGCGTCCCGATCGGATCGCGACGACCTGGCCGTTGATCGGCTCGGGAGACTGGAACGCCACCGATATCCGGAGATTCGAGGACGTGGGCACCAGCAACGGGTCGCTGGTGGCGGGGATGCGAGCCGCAGTGATCTTCCAGAATGCGATCGGGCGGGCGGCGATCGAGGCGCGGACGCGCTGGCTTGCGACCCGGCTCTTCGACGCACTGTCGGCGCTTCCGCGCGCCCGGCTCGTCTCCCCGCGCGCGGCCTCAATGCGAAGCGCGATGGTGTCGTTCACGATGGACGGCACGACGGCCGAAGCGCTGCAGGGCTTCCTTGGCGCCGCACGAATCAGGACACGGCGGATCTCGGAGTTCGGTTACGAGTACCTGCGCTTGAGCACGCACATCTACGTCCTGGCGCGCGACGTCGACCGGACCGTCGATCTGCTGCGCCGCGCCCCGTCGTGACGCGACTGTTCAGCGGAGTCGGCCGGTGCGGCAGGACGATCGCACCGGGCAGGCATCACAGCGCATCACGCGTGCGGTGCAGACGAGGGCGCCAAGTTCCATGAGCGCCTGATTGGTGGCCCACGCCGCGGGACCGGCCGGAGGGAGGAGGTCGCGCGCGGTCGCCTGAAGACGGCGCGCACCAGGAGCTCCGCGCGCCAGCCGCGGGTGAAATGCGCGCCGCAGGACCCGGGCGACATTGGTGTCGACGGCGGGTTCGGCGAGCTCGTAGGCGAAGGTCGCCACTGCGCCGGCCGTGTACACACCGACGCCCGGCAGCGTCCGCAGGACCGCAGGGTCGCGTGGCACAATGCCGCCATGCTGCTCGACGACGTCGCGGGCTGCGCGGTGGAGGTTGGCGGCGCGGCGATAGTAGCCGAGACCGTCCCATGCTTCGCGCACCTGGCGGGGCGACCCGGCGGCCAGTGCATGGACGGTCGGGAAGCGATCGAGGAACTCGGCCCACGATGTAGTGACGCGGGACACCTGCGTCTGCTGCAGCATCACCTCGGAGACGAGGATGCGATAAGGATCGCGGGTCCGCCGCCACGGGAGATCGCGGCCGTGGCGGCGAAACCAGCGCAACAATGCGCGGCGAAAGCGCAGGCGTTGCGCGCGTGCGTCGAGGATGGACTTTCTGGGCACCGCAAGGCAAGATAGAGGTTCAATGGTGAATCGTCGAGCAGGCACATCCCGATGAGAATGCCGTTCCGCCGCCTGCAACACCAGGCCGGACATGCGGTCGTCGACGCATTCGCCAATCTTGGCCGCTTCACGCGGATGCTGGTCGACATGGCGCGCGGGCTGATCGAGTGGCGGGTCTGGCTGCCCCGAACCTTCGACGAAGCGTGGAGCATCGGCGGCGGATCGCTGTTCATCGTGGTGCTGATTTCGTCGTTCACCGGTGCGGTCACCGCGTTGCAGGCCGGGTACCAGTTCACCGGCAACGTGCCGGTGTACGTAGTGGGCTCGCTGGTCACCGAATCTGTCGTTCTCGAACTCGGTCCCGTGCTCGTGGGGCTGATTCTCGCCGGTCGGGTCGGTGCGCGTTATGCGGCGGAGCTCGGCACGATGCGCGTGACCGAACAGATCGACGCCCTCGAATCGCTGGGGCGATCACCGGCGAGCTACCTCCTCCTTCCCCGTGTCCTCGGCTGCCTGCTGATGATCCCGATGCTGGTGATCTTCGCCGATATCATCGCGGTGGTATCGGGGTGGTTCATCGCGTCACGCTCGAGCATCGCGATCTCGGCGGAAGACTTCACCTATGGCTCGCGGGCATACTGGCACGTTTTCGACGGGTGGTACTCGGTGATCAAGGGGTTCTTCTTCGCCGGCGCGATCGGGTTGATCTCTTGCTACCGTGGCTTCACGACGCGCCACGGCGCCGAGGGTGTCGGGAAGTCGACGACCGGCGCGGTGGTCATGAGCTCGGTCCTGATCCTGCTGCTCGATACGCTCCTCGCCAAGCTGCTGCTCACGACATGATCGAAGTCCGTCACGTCGCGAAGCGGTTCGGGTCGCAGGTCGTTCTCGACGACGTCAATCTCGTCGTGGAGGAAGGCGAAACGCTGGCGCTCCTCGGTCCGTCCGGCACCGGGAAGAGCGTGCTCCTGAAGGCGATCATCGGACTGATCCGGCCCGAGCGCGGCGAGATCATCGTCGACGGACAGAACGTTGCGAAGCTCAAGCGGGACGAACTGGCGCGGCTCCGCGCCACGATCGGCTACGTCTTCCAGAATGGCGCGCTCTTCGACTCGATGGACGTCTTCGAAAACATTCGCCTGGGGCTCACCAACCCGCGCGAGTTCGACAACCTCGACTACGCCCGGGAGCGGGCGGTCGAATGTCTGCGCCTGGTCAATCTCAAGACCGAGACGCTGACGGTGATGCCGGCCGACCTGTCGGGCGGGATGCGGAAGCGTGTCGGCATCGCGCGCGCGATCGCGGGGAAGCCCAAGTATGTCCTCTACGACGAGCCCACTTCGGGACTCGATCCGGTCAACGCCGACGTGATCGACGCCCTCGTCAAACGGCTCGAAGAAGAGCTCGGCGTGACGAGCATCACCGTGACGCACGACGTTCGCGGTGCCTTCCGAACCGCCGACCGGATCGCGCTCCTGACGCGCGGCAGGATCGTGGCAATTGGTCCGCCGGAAGAATTCCGCGAATCGCAGGTCCCCGACGTCAAGGCGTTTCTCGAACGAGACTTCGAAACCGATCCTCCGAACGGAACGACCAGATGAATTCATACGAGAAGGAAGCCGCCGTCGGCATGCTCGTCTTCCTCGCTGTGGCTGGATTCGTGGCCGGGGCACTCTGGCTCCGCGGCAAGTCGCCAGGGAAGGACGACGTGTATGTGATGTACACCGACGTGGCGACGCTCAAGGATGCGTCGTCGGTGCGGGTATCGGGGGCGCAGGTCGGGCGAGTCGACGGCATCCGGTACCTCGCACCGGGGAAGGTCGTTGTCGGCATCAAGTTCGATCGACGCTACCACATTCCGGTGACGACCGGCGCGATGGCGACCGTGACGGCGGTGGGAGTGCTGGGAGACTACATGATCGTCTTCGACCCGGGGAGTGGCGCGGCGGTGCCGCGCGGGGACACGATCCAGGGAACGGTCGCGACCGGCGTGATGGACAAGGCCAATGCCCTCGCGGAGAAGGCCACCGAGACGATGTCGCGGCTCGACGCCATCCTCGACACCCAGCTGGTCGTCGATCTCCGCCACACATTGCGCTCCGCCGACCAGTTGATGACCTACCTTGCGGACACTGCGAAGGGACCGACATCGCAACTCGGACCGACGCTCGCCGGGCTCAGGCAGGCGACGGCGCGCTTCGACACGACCCTTTCAGGATTCGATCCGAAGTTGCTGCAATCGAAACTCGATTCGACGATGCATTCGGCCGGCAATGCAGCCGACAAACTCGCCGCGATGGCCGCTCGCAGCGACTCGCTTCTCGCCGAAATCCAGCACGGTCGCGGGACGATGGGGAGGTTGATGAGCGACACTGCACTCTATACCGACCTCCGCAAGACAATGCAGTCGATGACCGACCTGATCAACGACTTCCGCAAGAACCCCGGCAAGCTCGGGGTGACGGTGAAGGTTTTCTGAGGAGCGGCCGTGAGTAGCATCAAGGAGCACGTCCGGGCGATCCTGATCGAGCTCGGCGAGGACCCCGATCGGGCCGGGCTCGCTCGCACACCCGAACGAGTCGAGAAGGCGCTCAAGTTCCTGACGCAGGGATACCAGCAACATGCGGGCGCGGTGATCGGTGGCGCACTTTTTCAGGACACTCATCACAACATGGTGCTGGTGCGCGACATCGAGTTCTACTCGCTGTGCGAGCATCATCTCCTGCCATTCTACGGCAAGGCGCACGTCGCCTATATCCCCAACGGCAGGATCGTCGGGCTCTCGAAGATGGCGCGGATCGTTGATGTGTTCGCGCGGCGGTTGCAGGTGCAGGAGCGCATGACCGACCAGATTGTCGCGGCACTGGAAGAGGAGCTGCATCCGAGTGGCGTGGGCGTGGTCCTCGAGGCTGCGCATCTCTGCATGATGATGCGCGGCGTCGAAAAGCAGGGATCGAGTACCACGACATCGGCGATGCGGGGATCGTTTCTCGACGATCCGCGTACCCGCGAGGAGTTTCTCCGCCTGGTCCACGCCAGCCGATGATGCAGGTCACCTTCCTGGGTACCAGCGCCGCCGTTCCGACGGTCGACCGCAACGTGTCGGCGCTGATGCTGCAACGTGAAGGCGAGCTGCTCCTCTTCGATTGCGGCGAAGGAACCCAGCGCCAGATGATGCGCTACGGTGCCGGATTCGCGGTCGAGGACATCTTCATTACCCACTTTCACGCCGACCATACGCTGGGGATTCCCGGGCTGCTCCGGACGATGGGGCTGCAGGGCCGAACAGCGCCGCTCCGGCTCCACGGTCCCCGAGGCGCGCAGCGTCACCTCGGCGCCCTGACTGCGCTGGGGATGGAGCGGCCGAAGTTTCCGGTCGAAGTATTCGCGCTGCAAGGCGGCGATGTGATTCCGCGCGGCGAGTACGACCTCGTGGTCGGCGAGGCAAAGCACAAGGGCGACTGTCTGGCGTACACGCTGGTCGAACACGAACGGCTGGGACGATTCGACCCCGACCTCGCCCGCGAACTTGGCGTGCCGGAGGGGCCGCTCTGGGGGAAAATCCATCGCGGCGAATCGGTGACGGTCGACAACGGGCGCGTCGTGGGGCCGGCAGACCTGGTCGGCGCGAGGAGGCCCGGCCGCCGCGTGGTGATTTCGGGGGACACTGCACCGACAGAGGCGATCACAGACCTGGCGCGCGGAGCCGACCTGCTGATTCATGAGGCGACTTTTGGTCGCGATGAAGAGGCACGCGCGAGGGAGACCAGTCACTCGACAGCGCGCGATGCCGCGATGGTGGCGCGCGAGGCCGGGGTGCGGCGGCTGCTCCTCACCCACATCTCGGCGCGCTACTCTCGCGAGGCACCGGAGCTCGTCGCCGAGGCGCGCGAGATTTTCCCGTCGACGGATGTGGCCCGGGATGGGCTGGTGGTCGAAGTCGGTTTTCCACCGTGACCGGCGGGCGGCGTTTTTCTTGTGTTGGGAAGGCCGTTCCCGTAGCTTAGTCACCCCTCCGGGGGCTGTAGCTCAGTTGGGAGAGCGCTGCAATCGCACTGCAGAGGTCAGGGGTTCGATTCCCCTCAGCTCCATCGCCCGCATTCCTAGTGAATCGGGCGATCTTTTTTCCCGGCATTGCGTCAGTCTGCTGGTGTCCTCGGCGGCCTGGTCCCGGCGTCTCCAGCGGCAAGGAGAATCGATCCGATGGCGTGCTTCGTTCTGATCCTGGCCCTGGTTACGCCGAGGCTGGTGATCGCCCTGCTCTGGCTGCTGAGCCACTGGTTTGACGGGCTCTTCGTCACCCCGATCTGGCCGGTTCTCGGCTTTCTCTTCCTTCCGACGACGCTACTCTGGTACACGGCCGTTCAGCGCTGGTACGATGGACAATGGGCCGGCATCGTCCCAATTGTTGGCCTTCTCATCGCCCTGATGATCGATCTCCATCCGGTGCGGGGACGCTACCGTCGCCGCGGCGACTAGCGACGGCGTTCCGGCCGCGGAGTCTGCCGAGACGGATCCGGGACGATCGGCACCGATCTGACTGTCAGATTCGGTGACACCGGTCGTCGTCAGCGTGCTTGACGTCTTGCGTTTTCCGCCCGCGTCACGCTGATTCCCCTGGCGCGATCCCCACTCGCGGTGGCTGGTTCGCGCGGTCGAAGTTGGTACACCCGTTTCATTTCCGTCGTCGACAACAGCTGATTTGCGGACCATCCCGGGCGCCGATCGGCCGGTCGATACTCAGCATGTCATTTGCCGGACATCATCCCGGCCACATCCAGCCAACTGGAACGCGCACCCCGTCCGGGGCCCGCGCTCCCGTGCAACGATAGAATAGCGAGGATATCCTTGTTACGGCTTCCCATGCTCAGCATACTCACGGTTTTCTGCCTCTCTGCCTGCGCCCACGACGTCGTAAGTCCAGTGACGTCCGCGCCGGTGCCCACCCGGATGGTACTGACCCCGGGTGCTGCAGCTGTCGATACATCGGCCACGACCCAGTTTCAATCGGCCGTTTCCTGGTCGGATAGCGCCCAGCATCCTGCACAGGTGACCTACACCGCGACCGGAGGGACGATTTCGTCCGCCGGCCTCTATCATTCCGGTGCGCAGGGCGGACAGTTCCGGGTGGTTGCGATCTGCGATTGCGGCTTGACCGACACGGCAATCGTGACCGTCGCGGCCCAGCAGACGGCTGCCACTCGCGCCATCCTCACTGTGGTGGTCAGCGGCCTCCCGGTCGGCGCGCAGGCTGCGGTGACGGTCACCGGTCCTGGAGGATACTCGCGTGTTGCCACCGGATCGCTGACCCTCGATTCATTGCTGCCGGGGGACTATTCGGTGCAGGCTGGCGGGGTGACGGCAGCGCCGACGTCGTACACCGCGGCGCCGTCGACGCAGCCGGAGACTCTTGCGGCGGGCGACAACAAGAATGTACAGGTGACGTACAGCGCAGTTCCTTCGACTGATCTGCCGCCGCATCCACGGGTGTGGATGACGCCGGCGCGACTCGTTCAGTTGAAGGCGCAGGCAGCAGCAAATACGCACCGCTGGCAGGTCGTCAAACAGGCGGCGGACGCGAGCCTCGCCAAGGGCGCCCACTACGACAGCGCCGATGAGTTCTACCTGCCGGCACTTTGCGCGGTCTACCTCGGGACCGGCAATCAGGCGTATGCGACCCGTGCCGGCGTTATCATGGCCGCTTCAGCCAACGAGACCAATCTCCTCCAGGACGATTCCGGTTACGCCTATCGCTTCAATCTCCCCGATTTCATCATGGGACTCGACTGGTGCTACGCCGGGCTCACCGTGCCGCAGCGACAGCAGACGGCGACGTGGTTGATGAATCGTGCCGACTGGGTCTGGCCCGAAACCAATTCGTCACGGGTCAATGGATGGGGGCTGTGGCCGAGCAACAACTACTACTGGGGCTTCATGATGACGGGACCGGCGGCTCTGGCTGCGGCCGGCGATGACACCGGGACCAATCCGATCAGCGGCACCAACCGGCCGGCCTATCATCGGGCGCTGGCGATGACGCACTGGAACTCGGCGGCAGTGCCGTACTTCCTTGGCGAAGGTGCCGGGGGTGCATGGGATGAGGGGACTGGCTACGGCGTTGGAAGTGCGTGGTACCTCGGACGGTTCACCGACGCGTTTGCGACCGCCGGCGCGCCAATCAGCAATGACTGGCTCACCGCGGCTGTGGAATGGATGATGGAGTCGACGATGCCGGGCGGCGTGTACAAGGCGCCACTCGGCGATCAGGCGCGCGAAAGCACGGCGTCGGAATACGCGTACGATCGCGCGGCGATGCTGGATGTCCTGGCGTCGGTGTCGGGGAATTCGCAGATCGCGTCTCAGGTCCAGTACTGGCTCAACTGGATCGGCAATGTCCCGACCAGCGAAACGGGCACCGCCGTCGCGACCGATGAGCTGATCCACTACAACCCGGCGCAATCGGTAGCCGCCGACCTCAGCGGATTGCCGAAGGACTACCTCTCGGCGGGGCCGGGATACTTCGTCTACCGCCAGAGCTGGACCGATCCCGCGTCGACCGTGATGGTATTTCAGGCTGGCTCCGTCGGCGACGGCCACAATTCGCTCAACGGGAACGGTCTGATGATCTGGAAGGGGAGTTCCTGGATTTCGGCCACGGGCAACATCTATTCGCAAAGCGGGATCGAGAACGGGACAGCCAACTACGACAACCTCACCATCGGCGACTCCGGCCAGGTGCTGTATGGCGGGAATGATGCGCGCATCACCGACAAGCAGGTTTCCGACCAGCTGGTCGTGCTGCGGGGCCAAGCGGGGAATACCTACGGTCACCCGCCCGGTATCGGCAACGGACGCAACGTGGCGACCGATTATGCGCGCACGGTGGCGTATCTGCCGCAGCAGGACGCGTTCGTCATCGTCGATCGAGCGACGGCGGTCCTGCCGTCGCAGCAAAAGGTCTGGCGCTGGCAGATGCAGGGCACGCCACAGGTGTCGGGTAACACATTTACGCTCGCCAATCCCACCGGTAATGGTTACTGCGCGGGAAGTGTGCTTCTCCCGACCAACGCGGTGATCGGCACGCAGACATTCAACCTCGGCCTGGGCGGCGCGACGAGCAGTCACGCCGTGACCGTGTCGATCCCGACGGGACATGCGACTGACCTGGTGGTGACGGTGCTGCAATGTTCGAGCACGCCGGTTTCACCGGTCGTGGCAACCGTGACCGACGGCGCGAGCGAGACCGATGTCACGGTGGGCTCGACACAACTGGCGATCCCGCACGACGAAACTCAAGCCGTCCACCTTCAGTAGCGCGGGAGCGGCGAAGATCCTCACCGGCGTTTTCTTCGGCACGGCGTTCAGCACGATCCTGACACCGGGCCCCAACATGATGTACGTCGGCACCACCGGTGCGCAACGCGGGGTTGCCACGGGGATCCTCGCCGCGACGGCGATCGTCGTGGGCGGCATCTGCTACACCGTGATGACCGCGGTGGGAATCTCGGCAGTCATCGCAGCTGAGCCCGCGATCTTCATTGCGATTCGCGTTGCGGGGACCCTCTATCTCGTCTGGCTTGGGGTGCGGTTGCTGCGCCGAGCCCGTGACACGACTCCGCCATCGCCGGTTGCCGACGCGGGAACGAGGGCGTTCAGCGGTGGCGTGGCGATCGCCCTGACAAATCCGCAGCTGGCGCTCTTCTTCCTCGCTTTTCTGCCGCAATTCGTGGTGATCGGAAATGGCCCAGTCTGGCTGCAACTTCTCAAGCTTGGACTCACCTTCAATTCATGCACGCTGGCCGTGATGTCGACGGTTGCGGTGATCACTGGAATCGCCGGGCGAATGCAGGCGGGTGGGGTGCGGTTCCGTCAGGTGATGCGAGCGGTCGCCGGAACGGCGTTCATCGCGCTGGCTGGGCAGTCGACCTGGAAGCTGATCGGATGATCGTTGCGACCATCACCGTGAGCGTCATCGCGGGGAACGGGCGCTGCACGAACTCGACCGGCGCTGGCGGTCGCGAGGCTGCGGAATCGGCGGGCGCGAACACTGATGGTGCCGAGTGACGGCATGGGGTTTCGCCGCACTTGGATATCAGATCGCGAGCCGCGCAGCATACGTCATTCCGGTGGGATTGGTTCTGGCGCGCGAAGCACGACGACCGGACTCAGAACGCAAAGATCTGGGCGCGTGCGAGGCGCGGTACCAGCACTTCCGCCGGTGGGCCAGCGTGATGATGAATCACGATGCCTTCGCGCTGATTCTGCTGTCCGTCGTGACTCGACACACGCTGCAGGCTGGTACCACTGGCAATGCCGTGATGCTTGGCGTCGGGGGAGCGCTGGTCGTGATCGGACTGGGAATCAAGGGATGGGCAGCCGCCCGGCTGGGGAGCGAGGCGTACTACTGGCGCAATTTCTTCGTGCCGATGCCGCGAACGGCGCCCGATCCGCCCGGGCCATACCGGTACCTGCAGAATCCGATGTACACCGTGGGGTACGCGCAGGCCTACGGGCTCGCGCTGGTCCTGCGATCGTGGCCCGGGCTCCTTGGAGCAGCAGTGGCGCAGGGAGCGATCCTCGTCTTTCATCTGCTGGTTGAGAAGCCGCACTACCAGGCGCTTCAAGCGGGGGAGCCGGGTCTGGCGGCGGAGGCCCGTGGGCGATAGCGGCGGAATTGCGCCGGTGGGCGCGGTATCCTAGCTTTGCCGTCCCGACAGTGCCCCGTGGTGTAACTGGCAACACGTCTGACTCTGGATCAGAAGAGTCCTGGTTCGATCCCAGGCGGGGCAATCATCTTGACGAATTGTGGAGCGAGCCGGAACTGCAGGACAGGACCAGAGTTGCAGGACGCGCGGGCGGATGAACGATCCGGCCGCGTTTTCTTTTGTGATGCCGGGAGGAGACCACGGTGCGCTTCGGCTGAGTCGGGGCGAAACAGTCATTGTCTGCAGGACATCGTACAATTCGCTGGTTGACATCCGGGTTGGCCAGCGCTCTGCTTACTTGGTCCGATGTAGCGTCGCTGTGCAACGTATATGCGTGAACCGGAAACCCCATTTGTGGGAGCCGTGCGATGGTCAGCCGCAAGAAATCAACTGAACAGAAAACGCCGGTGATCAAGAAGCAGGATGGGGCTCGTGCGGGACAATCTCCGGGCCGGATGATCGACCAGCGAATCAAGGACGTGGGCGGGTGGCGCGGAGAATTGCTGGCCCAGCTCCGCGCGGTGATCAAGGAAGCCGACCCCGACGTAATCGAGGAATGGAAATGGGAGACCCCGGTTTGGTCTCACAGCGGATTGATCTGCACCGGCGAGACGTACAAGAATGTCGTGAAGACGACGTTCGCCAAGGGAGCGGCGCTCGCGGACCCGTCGGGTCTCTTCAACTCGAGCCTCACCGGCAATACCAGGCGGGCAATCGACTTTCGCGAGGGCGAGAAGATCAATACGAAAGCACTGAAGGGATTGATTCGCGCGGCGGTGAAGCTGAACGCCTCATCGAAGTCGGCGCAATCGAAGTCGTAGTTTCATCGACCACCGAGGAGATTTGTGTCGAAGGCGCCGGCGGTCGCAATCGCTAGCTGGGGTCATGGCGTCTTTGCTGTCACCATGATCGGGCTTGGCATCCTCGGACTGATCACCCACGATTTCATGCCGACCTGGGCCGGCGTCCCCGACTGGATCCCCGCGCAGAGTGTCATCGCCTGTGTCTGCGCTGCGATCTCCCTCATCACAGGCGTCGGCCTTCTGTTCCGGCGAACCGCGTTCGAGGCTTCCGGCGTCCTGCTCGCCGTCTTGGCCATCTGGTTGCTCCTGTTCAGGGTTTCCTATCTCTTCGCCACGCCCATGGACCCAGGAGCCTGGTGGGGCTGCGGCGAAACCGCCGTGATGTTCGCGGCGGCTGGCATCCTGCTCGTCTGGTTCGCCGGAGACAGGGCGGCGTCGCGCCCCGCGTTCGCGACCGGCCGCCGCGGACTCCGCATCGCCCGAATGTTTTTCGGATTCGGCCTGATCCAGTTCGGCATCGGCCATTTCACCTTCTTTCGACGAACCATCGACATGGTTCCCGCGTGGATGCCGTGGCACGTGGCATGGGCATCGTTCACTGGGTGCGCCTTCATCGTGGCCGGTATCGCGGTGCTCATCGGCGTCGCCGCGCGATTGGCAGCGGCGCTCTCGGCGCTGGAATTGGGTCTCCTGACGCTGCTGGTGTGGTTACCGATCGTGGCAACGATGCATCCCGACCGATCGCAATGGACCGAGTTCGTCAGCTCGGTTACGCTGACGGCTGCGGCGTGGGTCGTAGCCGATTCCTACCGGCGACGACTCGAAGGTTCTTGAGCCTTCGATTATGAATTGCCCTGAACCCCTCGACTCTGCCCAGTCGATCTGGATTCGACGATACTATTGAGCGCGTTCCGCGGCACTGGGCCGCGCTCGCTTCGAAAGGCGCGCTCGATGCAGATCGATATGATTCCTGACCGGATCCCGCGGTTTCCCGACCAGATCATCACGCCGCGATCTCTGCTCAGGGCGTGGCACACCGACGACGCGCCGCGGCTGCGGAAGGCGATCGACGCGAATCTCGACTATCTCCTTCCGTGGATTCCCTGGGCCCGCGAGGAACCGACGAGCTTCGAGACGCTGACCGCCCGCCTCGAGGGTTACGCATCGTCATTCGCGACCGGTCCCAATTGGGCGTACGCCGTGATGTCGCCCGACGAATCGGCGCTCCTCGGCGGGATCGGGCTGCACCAGCGGATCGGCCCGGGAGGGCTCGAAATCGGATACTGGATCGACCGCGAGTACGCCGGGAAAGGACTGGCGACCGAAGTCGCGCGCGCGATCACCACGACAGCATTCGCGCTGGACGACATCTCCCACGTCGAAATTCGCTGCGATCCAAACAATCTTCCCAGTGCGGCGATCGCGAAACGCCTCGGCTTCCAGCTGATCGAGATACTGCCGAATGTTGGATCGACACCGGCCGGTACGCCGCGCGACCTGATGGTCTGGCGGCTGGAGCGGAGCGGATTCTTGCTTCAGGGAACTGCAACGAGGCGCGTGACTGACCTCGACACCGTGCTGGCGGATAACTGTGCTGCGGTTGACAAACCATTCGGTGCCGCCGAGAAGACTGGGTCGGCAGAATGACCGGTGCGCGTTTGCAGTATCTTTGAGTGTTCGCGTCCCGTTGAGAGGCGTCACAATGCGTTGGATGATTGTGCTCTGTGGACTTGCATGCGCGGCTGGTATGGCCGCGTGTTCGGGCGAATCGGGTGTCACCGGCAGCGCTGCCGGATCGCTCGGCTCGTCGCTGGTGCAGCGCGTGACTGTATCCAATGCGTCGCCGGCCGTTGGCGAGACAATCACGGTTCGCTCGGTGGTGATCAACACCGGACGCGTCCCAGCCGTGGTGGCAACAACCGATGCCGAGCAGCTGCAATTCAGCGGAGTGAGCTTCGCGCCGTGCGACTGCGCGATTCCCCTCGGGATTACCCAGGTTCCGCTCAACGCCGGAGACTCGCTCGTCGTCGAAACAAAGACGACGGCCATTACTGCGACGCCGGGCAACTACACCCTGACTGTGGTGCAGCTCAATAGTCCCGGACATGGCGTTGGGATCGGGATTCACGTCGTTGCCGCGTCGGGCGGCCGAACTGGCGCCGCGCAGGCGGCACATTGAAGCGATGAAATTGGAAGAAGGTGAGTATGTCAAGAGTTCGCGTGCAGAGTTTCTCGGTTTCGCTTGATGGCTACGGTGCGGGGAACGACCAGGACCTCGACCACCCGCTTGGGCGGGGCGGCCCCGAACTGATGGGATGGTTCTTCCCGACCAGCGTCTGGCAGAAGATGCATGGCGACGGCACGGGCGAAACCGGCGCCGACAATCGAATGGCCGAGGCGGGGTTTGCGGGGATCGGCGCATGGATCCTCGGACGCAACATGTTCGGTCCCATCCGCGGTCCCTGGCTCGACGATCGCTGGAAGGGATGGTGGGGGGACGAGCCACCGTACCACACGCCGGTATTCGTGCTGACGCATCATCCCAGGCCCTCGCTCACGATGGCCGGGGGGACCGTATTCCATTTCGTCACCGACGGAATCCAGTCGGCACTCGAGCAGGCGAAAGCGGCCGCGGGCGAGCACGATGTGCGAATCGGCGGTGGCGTCTCGACGATCCGGCAGTATCTACAGGCCGGGCTGATCGACGAAATCCATCTCGCGATCCGGCCGGTCCTGCTCGGCGCCGGCGAGCATCTCATGGGTGGGCTCAATCTTCCCGCCCTCGGCTACGAGTGCGTCAATCACGTTGCCGGCGAACGCGCGATGCATGTCTTCCTGCGGAAGCGAATCTGAGCGACGAATACATTGATCGATCAATACATTCCCGTGGTGCATCGATCGTGGCGAGTCAGGCCGACGTGTGCCGGATCGGACCGTCGCTCCGCGGGGGTCCAGCTCCGCGCCGAGCGGTTGGTCCGACGAAGGCCGCCTGGAACGCGAAACGGCCGCTGAGGAGCGCGGATTCAACCATTTCAGCCCTCGAGGCATCATGGCATCGAACCAACGGCCGTTCTACATCGTCCTTGCCGCCGTTGTGGTCGGCGGCGGCGCGGTCATTTTCAGCAGAGTGCACGGCGCGTCCGCTGTTTCCATACCGGCGAACGTCGTGGTGACGGCCGCCGATACGACGGGATTTCGCGGATATCTCCTCGGCTCGCCCACGGCAACGGTCGAGGTGACCGAATACGGCGACCTCGAATGCCCTGGATGCGCCGCATTCAGCCAGATCCAGTTTCCCGACGTGAAGACGCAGCTGATCAATACCGGAAAGATTCGCCTCCGGTACCGTGACTTCCCCTGGGATGCGCTGCACCGCCATCCGCGGGTCGCCGCGCACGCGCTCGCGTGCGCCAACGACCAAGGACACAACTGGGATGTGATCGAGCAAATGTTTGCGACACAGGACAGCTGGGCCACCGTCAGTGATCCGATGCCGGCGCTCGGGGCGATCGTCAAGAGCGTTGGCGGGAATGTCGGCACCTGGACGTCGTGCATGCGCACGGCGAAATACGCCGGGCGGATTCAAGCGTCGCTCGACGAAGGCAACGCGATCGGCGTAAAGTCGACGCCATCGTTCCTGATCGGCGGGCGAATCTACGCGGGCCTCGGGAGCGACCAGATGGCACACATCGTGGACTCGTTGATCGCCGCATCGGCTCCTCCGACTCACTAGATGCGGATTCTCGGCGGCATCGCGGGTGCGCTGATGTTTTTGGTCGCTGGCCTCTTCACCCTGGGCATTTCTCTCGCGGCGCCCTGCGGTGTGTTCATTGCGGGCCGCCTGGCGCGCCGAAAGGGCGAGACGCCGACGCCGGCGATGTCGTGGTTCACCGCAGCGGTCGCGTCGTCGATGCTGTGCCTGTGCGCGATTCGAGGCCGTGCCGTGCCGATCGCGGTGTCGCGGTGAACATCCGACTCTACACGGCTGCCGATCGTGATGAGTGGGAGCGGATGCGTTCGGCGCTGTGGCCGGAACAGGATGCGACAGAGCTGGGCGTTTGGCTGGCGCGGGGCGACGCTGTGGTCCTGGTGGCCGACGCGGGTGGAGGCCGGCTTTCAGGGTTTGCGGAAGTCGGTGAACGATCAACCGCCGACGGCTGCGACACTTCGCCGGTCGCATACCTCGAAGGATGGTGGGTCGATGCGGATTGCCGCCGGCAGGGAATCGGTGCAGCGCTCGCGGCCGCAGCCGAAGAATGGGCCCGGGCGCGAGGGCATCGTGAGTTCGCCTCGGACACGACCCTCGACAACATGATTTCGCAGGCCGCGCACCGGCGGCTCGGATTCACGGAGGTCGAGCGCGCCGTTCTCTACCGAAAGGTGCTCACGCCGGATACCGGATGACGGTAGCGGCCGCGATCGGGCGCGGCATTGTCTGCCCTTGACTTTCTAGGGCAGCCCTGGAGAATTTCGACCCAGACTCTCTAGGACGACCCGTGGCCGACTTCAGCCAGCAGATTCTCCGCGGCACCCTCGATCTCCTGATCCTCAAGGCGGTGAGCCGCGAGCCAGCCCACGGGTACGAAATCGCCCGCTGGGTCGAGCACGCCACCGGCGCGGTGCTTCAGCTCGAGGACGGATCGCTCTACCCGGCGCTCTACCGCCTCGAGGAACGGGGTTTCGTGACCGCCGACTGGCGCCTCACGGCCGACCGGAGGCGCGCGAAGTATTACACGATCACTGCCGCGGGTCGGCGCCGTCTGCGAGATGACACGGCGCGGTGGACGCAGTACGCCGGCGCGATCTTCGCCGCGCTCAGCATGGCGGCACCGCTTCCCCGGAACGCGTGACGATGTCGCGTCGCGAGCCCGCGTGGCGGCGCTACCTCCGGCTCCTCGGTCCCGACCCCCGCGCCGATGTCGACGACGAGCTGCGGTTTCATCTCGAAGAACTCGAACGGGCATTCGTTGCCCGAGGCATGAGTACGGCCGACGCCCGCCGGGCGGCGGAGACACGATTCGGGAACGTCGAGCCCAGGCGGCGCCAGCTGCACGCGCGCTCGTCACGCACCCTGCGCCGGGTGGCGCGCGGAGAATGGTGGCTCGGGCTTGGCGACGATCTCCGGATGGCCTTCCGCAAACTCGTCCACCAGCCGGTCTTCGCGCTGAGTGCGATCGTCATGCTCGCCCTCGGCATCAGCGCCAACACTGCGGTCTTTTCGGTCGTCAACGGCGTACTACTGCGACCGCTCGCGTATCCCGATCCCCAGCGTCTCTATCTGGTCCGGGAAATCGTGGATCACTTCCGAGCGGCGTACCCGACGTTTCCAGCGAATCTCCGAAGTTTCCGCGCCTGGCAGACGCAGGTGCAGTCGTTCGAGCAGGTCGCGATCGCCGAATCGCGCCCAATGGTGCTGTCGGGTGACGGCGACCCGGCGCTCATTCAGGGCGTACGTTCGTCCGCCATGCTCTTCGGAACTCTGGGTGTGACGCCGCAGCTCGGTCGCACATTTCGTTCTGAGGAGGATGATCCGGGGCACGATCACGAGGTCATCCTCACTGATGCCGCATGGCGAGGCCGTTTCCACGCGGACCCGGGAATCGTCGGCGGGTCGATCGTCCTTGACGGACAGCCCTACACCGTCGTCGGAGTCCTCCCGGCGTCGTTCCACTTCCCCGGCGCCGAACAACTCGGACCGCTCACACACTTCGGCGCGCGAGTGGAGTTCTTCACGCCGCTGGGCCTCGACGCCAAGCAATTCGATCCGCTGGGCGAATTCGACTTCGCGGCCATCGCGCGTCTCAAGCCGGGTGTCACCGCAGAGCATGCGCTCGCCGAGCTCAACGTCGTGCAGGGTCACATCGCGCGCGACGCGGGGCGCGACGCAGGCGACCTCCGGGCGGCACTCTGGCCGCTTGACGATCAGGTGGTCGGATCGTCGCGCACGGGACTCCTCCTCCTGCTGGGCGGTGTCGGTGCGGTGCTGGTCCTCGTCTGCGTCAACCTGGCCAATCTCCTTCTCGCCCGCGTTCCGGAGCGATTGCACGAGGCGGCCATTCGCGCCGCGCTCGGCGCATCGCGAGCCAGATTGATCCGCCAGCTGCTCGCCGAGAGCATGCTTGTCGCCGTGCTCGGAGGGATGCTGGGGATCGCGGCGACGTGGCTCGCGCTTCATGCGCTCCTCGCCTTTGCACCGGCCACGCTTCCGCGCCTCGACGAGGTGCAGATCGACGGACGGGTTCTCGCGTTCGCCGTCGGCGTCACGCTGGCAACCGGGCTCCTCTTCGGCGCGCTTCCGGCGTGGCGAATCGGTCAGGCGGCAGGAGCGGCGCGGCTCAAGGCCGGACGGGCGCGCGTCGGAGAAACCGCGACGGTGCGTCGCTGGCGGCAGTCGTTGATCGGATTCGAGGTGGGAATCAGCACGTTGCTGCTGATCGCGGGCGCCCTGCTCACGATTTCGCTGCTCAAGGTGCTGCACGTCGACGCGGGATTTCGTTCCGATCATGTCCTCGCCGCAGATCTGACGATTCCGCCATTGACGCTTCCCAACCCGACCGAGCGGCGGCAGTTCATCGAGCGAACAATTCGCGACATCGGCAGCGTGCCCGGAGTCGCGACGGTAGGATGGATCAGCAAGTTGCCGCTGACCGGGGAGACGTCGGTATCAGACATCAGCATTCCGGGGCAACCGACCGGCGAGCCCGTGGTGCTGGCGAACTACCGACTCGTCTCGGGGCCGTATTTCCACGTCTTCGGTATTCCGGTTCGAGCCGGGCGAGTCTTCGACGAAAGCGATCGAGGGCGCAAGGTGGTGCTCATCTCCGAGAGTGTCGCCAGACATTTCTGGCCTGGCCAGAGTCCAGTCGGCCGGACGATCCACACCTCCTGGGGCACTGACGAGGATCAGGAGGTGATTGGCGTGGTTGGCGACCTCCGCAACCTGCGTCTCGATGGGCCGCCGACGCTGATGGTCTTCATTCCGGACTGGGCGCCGCCGATGGAGTATGCTACCGGTTCCGGATCGCTGGTGATCCGCACTTCGCTCCCGCCGCTGGCAATCGCAGCCGAGGTCCGGCAGATCGTGCACTCCATCGATCCCGCGGTTCCTGTCACCGCTCTCAGGCCAATGGACGATGTCGTGAGCGGATCTGTCGCCGGGCGTCGCTTCCAGGCGTCACTGGCAATCGCGTTCGCCGGAACTGCGCTCTTTCTCGCCGCGTTCGGCATCTTCGGCGTGGTGGCATACTCGATCGAACAGCGCCGTCGTGATCTCGGCATCCGCCTCGCGCTCGGAGCGCGGCCGGCGACGTTACGCTGGATGGTGGTCCGTCAGGGGATGACGCCGGTGGCGGTCGGCCTGATCACCGGGGTTGCTGGCTCGATTGTCGCCGGTCATTTCCTCGGCCCGCTCCTCTTTGGCGTCGATCCGCATGATCCGGTTGCCATCGCGGTGGTCGTGCTGATCGTGCTCCTCGCAGCCGGGTTCGCCTGCTACCTCCCCGGCGCACGCGCCACGCGGATCGATCCGATGGCGGCGTGCCGCTCGGACTGACGCTAGTCGATGGTCGCGTAGCAGGCGCTCTGCCGCTCTGATGATTCTTCATTCATAGCCGGGAACCGGGCAGGGTCGAAATCGACAGAGGATCGATCGGTCCCTTCGCGTCCTGATGCGTCCGAGTATGATTATCCCCCGCCCGGCGCCGAATGGCTGGGGCCGCACGACTCGCTGGCATCATATCCTGATCGGAGATCCCCTCCTGATCCCCACGCTGCTGTCTCGCCGCGAAGCTCTTGCCCGACTCGCGGCGGTTGCCGCGAGCGCCAGCTTCCGGCCGGGCGAATGGCGGCCGATCTTTGCCGATCCGCTCGATGGCACCATCGCCGACTATCGCGCCGGGCTGATGCATGGCGAATGGACGGTGGTGGAGATGACTTCGCGTGCACTCGAGCGGTGCAGCACCTCCGGGACGAGGTTCCACGCGATCGATGCCCTCTCGCCGACCGCACTGGCCGATGCGCGCGCTGCCGACGACCGCCGCCGCCGTGGCCATCTCGGGGGACCGCTCGACGGTGTTCCAGTCTTCGCCAAGGCGATCTACGACATGAAGGGGCTGCCCACCACCGGCTCCAACGCCGAGTGGGCGCGCCTTTTTCCGGAGACGATTCCGCACGATTCGCTCGAGGTAGAGCGGCTTCGTTCTGCCGGCGCCATTGTTCTGGGCAAGACTGCCGCGGATGATTTCGCTTACCACGGCAACGGTACCAGCTCGCATACGGGCCAGGTCCTGAACCCGCACGATCCGACTGGCACCCGGACGCCGGGTGGATCGAGTGCCGGCTCGGCGGTTGCCGTCTCTGGTGGAATGGCGTTCGCTGCGCTTGGTACCGATGACGGCGGTTCCAACCGGATTCCGGCGCAGTTCACCGGCGTGGTCGGCATGAAGCCGACGTTCGGCCTTGTGCCGCGCACCGGCGTGATTCCCACCTGGCCATATCTCGATACGCACGGTCCGCTGGCGCGCAGCGTCGCCGATGCCGCGCTGCTCCTTGCCGCCGTGGCGGGAGCCGACAAGTCCGACCCCCTGGTGCGTGGAGAAAAGCTCGATCGTCGCCCGTTTGTGGCGCTGCGTGACGACGCCCTCGCCGGTGTGCGGCTCGGGATCGTGGACGCCCACGTTCCTCGCTCGCAGATGTCGGCAGAAGCGCTCGCGATGTGGGATCGTGCGGTGGGCGATCTTCGAGCGGCCGGTGCCGCCGTCGATTCGTTCGTTGCGGCGATTACCACCGTCAACTACCGGCCGGCGTTCAGTGCCGCGGCCCGCCAGCGGGGCGACGTGCCGCCGAATTCACGATCACCCGCCCCGACCGCCAACGCGCTCTACCGCTACTTCGCGCGCCGGACCCGTGATCCCCGCGACGCCATGCGCCGCGGTTACGACGCCTACCGATTCTACTACGACGTTCTCCCCGCGAGCTTCGACGCCTGCGTGCCCTTGCTGGCACAACCGATGGCGCACGATCCGGCTGGGCAGTCGTTCGCCCGCTCGCGCGGGCAGGTCGTCGCGACACTGGCGGCGTCGATGCATGCGGCGGGGGTCGTGGCCATGGTCTATCCCACGATGCCGTTCAACGCGACCAGGATCGTCGATCAGTGGCCCGACATCCGTGTGGCGCTCGGCTTCGGCAACTGGCTCGGTCTTCCGGAAGTCTCCGTGCCGGCCGGGATCGGCGCCGACGGGATGCCCGCGCTGAACCTCTCTGTCGTTGGGTTGCCGGGCGATGACGCCCGAGTGCTGGCGCTGGCGCACGCTTACGAGCGACAGTCGCGCCGATTTGCGGGAACCTCGGGACAATGATGACGGGAGCGCGATGAGTCCGCGGATTGTTGGAATCGTGGGTGGGCTCGGTCCAGAGTCGACGATCGACTACTATCGCCGCCTGATCGAGCGCTGGCAGCGACTTGAGCCGGGAAGCTCGCCGGCGATCGTGATCGATTCGCTCGATGTACAGCGCGCCCTCCGCCTGGTCGAGCACGATCGGGAAGGGTTGGCAGCGTATCTCCTCGGATCGCTTCGCCGGCTCGCAGGTGCCGGGGCCGACTTCGCCGCCATGACGGCGAACACGCCGCACGTCGTCTTCGACGAGCTGGCCAGCCGATCGGCGATCCCGCTCGTGAGCATCGTCGAAACCTGCGCCGACGAGGCGGTGCGGCTGCAGTTGCGCCGGCCGGCACTCCTCGGCACCCGGTTTACCATGGAGGGTGCGTTCTACCCCGCCGTCTTCGCTCGGCGAGGAATCACGGTGATTACCCCCGATGACGCCGGACGCGCGCTGGTCCACGACCGCTACATCGGCGAGCTCCTCAAAGGGGAGTTCAAGGATGCGACTCGCGATGTAATCGTGCGACTGATCGGGCGGATGATCGAGCGCGAGAAAGTCGACGGCGTGATCCTTGGCGGGACCGAACTTCCGCTGCTCCTGCCAGGTGCCATCATCGAAGGGATCCCGGTGCTCGACACGACCGCGCTGCACGTCGACGCGATCGTCGCGCAACTCAGAGCCGATCCCGGATCGCGACGGCGGTAGACCATCGGGCGTAGCGCTCCGAAAGCGAAGGAGGGGGCGATCCGCTGGATCGCCCCCTCCTCGTTCGTGCCACGGCAGCCGCTGCTGTCCTAGGCCTTCTTGCGACGCCGGGTCGATGCAGCCAGGCCAACCAATCCAGTGGCAAGGAGCGTCATCGTGCCGGGCTCGGGCGTAACGTCCTTGGGCGTGCTGATGCCATCGTCATCGATCCGGAACAACTCGTCCTGATAGTCGGCGTCGGAACCGCCGTTGTGTCCGGTGTAGATGTCTTCCAAGCCGGCGATCCATGCCGTGCCGGCATCAGCCGAAAGAGGATCGGTCGAACTCACCGGTCCCGGAGAATTGAAGCCGAAGAGAGCGAACTGATTGTCGGCGTTGGAATAGGCGTAGTTCCCGTCGGTGAGGAGGATGTAGATGCCCCAGTCATCGGTCATCGTGACCGGAGTACTTGGAACCCCCCCGTTCAGCGAGGTACGTACCCCCGTCACTTCGTCGAAATATCCCCAGTCCTGATTCGCCGCGGCGATATCGCCGCCAGCTTGCGACGTCCCGGAGAGCAATGAGAACGTGTAGGTTCCAGAGGCGAAGAGGAATGGCGTGAATCCGCCGGACGCTCCCTGCAGATAGGTCGTCGGAGTGGCGCCGGTGTAGGGCAGCCATCCAGCAGGCCGCTGGTTGGCACAAGCGCTTCCAGCCGATCCCGCAATGCCTTTCAGCACGTAACCCACGTTGCAGTGCGCGCCGTCGCTCGACGTATTATCCCAGTACTGCTGGCCGACGCTGACGTTGTTTGGTGTGCCGATCGCCGCCCAGGATTGCGCCTGGGCTGAGACAACTCCGCCAGCCAGAATAGCCGCGAACAACGTTGAGTGCAGCTTCATGAAAGTTTCGTGCTCCGATGAGGATGCCTATACTCAAGCAAGTGACGCGCCATCCTGGCCGGAACTGTAACGTGTTGGTTGACAGTCACTTGCGTTCACGCTTCCGGGATACCGCACAGTCGATGTCGTGTCGGTGGCGCAACAGAACCGCAATCGGATGTCGACAGGTTGTTGGGTGGTGGATTTTACCAGACTCTGGAGCCCTGCAATGAACTCGCGCCGCCAATTCCTGATGCAGACCCCGCTCGCCCTCCTGACTGTTGCCGTGGGTTGCGGCGAGCGCGACGAGCCGTCGAATCAGCAACCGGTCAACGGCGGTGGAACTCCGGCGCCCGGCGCGCCGCCGACGTTTGGAACCGGCGCCGGTTCCGGGCCTCCTGTCACTGCACAGACCTTCGTCGAAGCGGAGAAGCTGCCCCAGGTGACCTTCACCGCGCGGCAGCAGGCGCAGGCGGCAGACTCCTGGCGCGCGTCAATGGCTCCGTATTTCGAGCGGCGCACCGGACCGCGCAAGCTCGCGATTGCCGCAACCGATGCTCCTGCGACGCTCTGGAATCCGATTCTGCCGGGAATGGAGCGCGGACCGTCGAAGGATCATTTCGTCCGAAGCGCCGGCGTGCGCGCGCCATTGCCCTCCCGCGACGATGCCATCGCGTTCGCGCCGGTCACGCAGCTGTCGCGGTGGATTGAATCGCATCAGCTGTCGTCGACGCGCCTCACCGACATCTATCTCAGCCGCATCGAACGCCTCAATCCGAAGATCAACGCGATCATCACGCTGACGCGCGATCATGCCCTGGTGCGCGCGGCGCAAGCCGACCGGGAAATCCGGTCGGGGAACTATCGCGGCCCGCTCCATGGCATCCCATACGGCGTCAAGGACCTGCTCGACACCGCCGGGATCGCGACGACGTACGGCGCCGAGCCGTTCAAGAACCGGATTCCCACGGCGAACTCGGCGGTTGTGGATCGTCTCGACCATGCCGGCGCGGTGCTGGTCGCCAAGCTCTCGCTGGGCGCACTCGCGCTCAACGACATCTGGTTCGGCGGCCAGACGATGAATCCGTGGCTTCTCGAGGAAGGGGCGTCGGGGTCGAGCGCCGGTCCGGGAGCCGCGACCGCCGCGGGCCTGGTGGGATTCGCGATCGGTAGCGAAACCGACGGAAGCATCGTGAGCCCGTCGATGCGTTGCGGCGTGACGGGATTCCGTCCCACCTTCGGGCGAGTGGCGCGCACCGGCGCGATGACTCTCTGCTGGTCGCTGGACAAGCTTGGACCGATGACGCGATCGGTCGAGGACACGATGCTCGTCCTTCACGCCATCAGCGGCCCCGATGCAGGCGATCCGTCGAGCGTCGCGAGTTACCTCGATTTCGATGCAACCGCGGGCGTCAAGGGACTCAAGGTCGGGTACATCGCGTCGTGGATGAAGGAAGCGCCGGCGACCGACGTCGATCGCGCCGCGCTCGACACGGTGCGAAGTGCCGGCATGATTCCAACCGAGGTGACACTGCCCGACTGGCCCTACGATTCGATGATGCCGATCCTCTTTGCCGAAGGCGCGGCATCATTCGAAGAGCTGACGCTCACCAACCAGATGGACGCGCTCCGGATGCAGGTGAAGGACGCGTGGCCCAATCTCTTCCGGCAGGCTCGATTCCTGTCGGCCGTGGACATGGTGCAGGCCGACCGCATGCGGCGAAAGGTCGCGATGGAGATGGCGAGGATCTTCTCGACCGTCGATCTCCTCCTGGTTCCGTCGCTCCGCGACGAGCAGCTCACCATCACCAATTTCACCGGGCATCCGTCGCTCACAATGCGTGCGGGATTCGTGCAGGTCTCGGAAGCCCGAAGTGATTGGGCGCCCGATCCTTCCCATCCCCTCCCGAAATTTTCGCCACCGCGGCGCGTGCCGCACGGCATCACGCTCCTCGGTCGCCACTTCGAGGACGGCATGGTGGCGCGCGCGGGCCTCGCGCTCGAGCGCGCGTTGGGAGTCGTCGGCGAGCATCCGCCAGGGTTCTAGGATCGAACAGTGTGGGCCCGGGCCGCGCCAGGACGTCGTCCGACGTGATGACGACCTCACCCACGAATGGACATGAGATGGTCGAACTCGACGATGCCGCGATCGAGAAACTGGAACTGACCGCGAACTCGATCCGCGAGTCGATCATCACGATGCTCCTCGCGGCCGGCAGCGGCCACACGGCAGGTCCGCTCGGCATGGCCGACATCTTCACGTATCTGTACCTGCACGGTCTGCGGCACCAGCCCTCGAATCCGGCGTGGCCCGATCGCGATCGCCTCGTCCTGTCCAACGGACATATCTGCCCGGTCCTCTACGCCGCAATGGCGTACGCCGGATATTTCCCGATCGAGGAACTGCAGACATTGCGCAAGTTCGGGTCTCGGCTGCAGGGCCATCCGCATCGGGAACGATTGCCGGCACTGGAGACGAGTTCGGGTCCGCTCGGCTCAGGCCTGTCTCAGGCGGTGGGAATGGCGATTGCCGACCGGATCGACAACGCGTCAAGCGACCGGACCATCTACTGCCTCCTTTCCGACGGCGAGCACGACGCCGGTGCCACCTGGGAAGCCGGGATGCTCGCGGGGAAGGAGCGACTGCGCAACCTGATCGGAATCATCGACCGCAACAACATTCAGATCGACGGCTTCACCGAGACGATCATGCCGCTCGAGCCGATCGCGGACAAGTGGCGCGCATGGAACTGGCATGTCATCGAGATCGATGGCCACAACTTCCGCAGCATTGACGGCGCCATCCGTGAAGCGAAGGCCGTGTTCGAGAAGCCGACGATGATCGTGGCGCACACGATTCCCGGAAAGGGCGTCCGCGAATTCGAGCGGAAATACGAATGGCACGGCAAGCCACCGGACCAGGCGCAAGGGAAGATGGCGCTTGACGAATTGCGTACGCTGGGCGGACAGATCCGCGCCGAGCACGAGGGGCCGCGGTGATCGTACCGACCCAGCACCTCGATCCGCGGATCTTCGGGAAGGACGTGCCGATGGCCGCGATCCGCAGTGGATTCGGCGACGGCCTGGTGATTGCCGCCGAGCGCGACGCCAATGTGGTCGGGCTGTGCGCCGATCTCACGGAGTCGACGCACATGCTCCCGTTCAAGGAGAAGTTTCCCGGGCGCTTCGTCGAACTCGGCGTGGCCGAGCAGAATCTTGCCGGTGTCGGCAGCGGCATGGCGGCGATGGGGAAGGTGCCATTCATCACGTCGTACGCGATGTTCTCGCCCGGACGGAACTGGGAACAGATCCGGACGACGATCTGCTACAACGACAGGCCGGTCAAGATCGCGGGCTCGCACGCTGGCGTTTCGGTGGGCCCCGATGGTGGCACCCATCAGGCGATCGAGGACATTGCCATTACTCGCGTGATTCCGCGGATGGTCGTGCTGTCGCCGTGTGACGCGATCGAGGCACGCAAGGCGACGATCGCGGCGGCCTCGACGGGAACTCCGGTGTATCTCAGGCTGGCACGCGAGAAGACTCCGGTGATGACCACAGACGATTCGCCGTTCGAGATCGGCCGGGCGCAGATCTGGTGGGACACTGCGCAGGCAGGTCCGCCGCTGCAGCCGCAGGTGACCATCATCGCGACGGGCGCACTGATCCACCAGGCACTCGGCGCCGCCCGGGAGGTCGCGTCGAAAGGGATCGGGTCGATCGTGATCAACCTTTCGACGATCAAGCCACTCGATGCCGAGACGATCGTCGCCGCCGTGAAGCGGGCGCGCCGTGTCGTGACGGTCGAAGAACACCAGATCGCTGGCGGGATGGGGTCGGCGGTGGCGGAAATGCTGGCGCAACGGATGCCGGCGCCGCAGGAATTCGTCGGCGTGCGGGACGAATTCGGCCAGTCGGGGACGCCGGAGGAACTGATCGTACACTACGGCATGGATCTCCCGCACATCGTGGCGGCAGTGGAAAGGGTGATGCATCTTTAGGTCGTCCCTCGCCACGAGACCAGTCGATGCGATCGCAGAATTCCACGATGCTTGCCCTTGTTGCTGCGGTGGCGTGCGGATGGCATACGGCCACGGCCCAGGGTGCAGCGCGGGCCAGTGCCGCGCGGACCACGGCCGCGATCACCGCGGCTGACCTCCGGACCCGCCTCTTTCTCATCGCCGATGATTCGATGGCCGGGCGCGAAACCGGATCGGCGGGCGATTTCGCGGCGGCGAACTACGTCGCTTCGGAGTTCAAGCGACTCGGCATGATTCCCAAGGGCGAAAACGGCGGCTGGTTCCAGACGGTGCCATTCTTCGTTCCGGTGCCGGCGTCGCATTCGCTCGCCGTTCGCGGCGGCGCGACGCTCGAGTTGGGTCGCGATTACATCCTGGCGGGACGTCCCGTGGCCGGTGGGCCCGGGCCGGTCGATGTCGTGTACGGCGGTTCGGTCTACGACTCGGCGGCATGGATCGACGCCGGGCGCGCCGCGGGAAAGCTGGTGGTGCTCGACGCCCCCGGTGACGGGTCGATGCAGCTCAATTCGGTGGCCGTCTCGCCTCACTTTGCGCGCGCCGCCGGAATCGCCATTGCGTGGCTTGGCGTCCTCGCTCCCGGCGATGCGGCCAACCTGACTCGCTATATCCCACGCCCCGACACGACTCGCGCGGTGGGCCGTCCCGCGGTGCTGGTGGTCACGTCGCACGCAGCCGACGTTCTTCTCGGCACGTCCGCCGCATCCCGGCACATTGGTGATGCAGGAACGTCCGTTCAGGGTGACCTGACATTGCGCTGGACGCCGGTGCAGTATCCGGCACGCAACGTCATCGGTGTCGTCGAGGGAAGTGATCCGAAATTGCGCGGCGAGTATGTGTCGCTCACCGCGCACAACGATCACGTCGGCATCTGCATGTCGGCGGTCGATCATGATTCGATGCGCGCGTTCCTGCACGTCCTCCGGCCGATGGGCGCCGACACGCGACGCTGGACCGAGACGCCCCAGGCCGACACGGCGATCCGGAGGATGATCGATTCGATGCGCCGCATCAGACCGCCGCGAGCCGATTCGATCTGCAATGGCGCCGACGATGATGGGTCGGGCACTGCGGCAATTCTCGAGCTGGCCGAGTCGTTCGCCAGTCTTCCGCTTGCCCAGCGGCCGCGGCGGTCGATCCTCTTCGTGTCGCACACTGGCGAAGAGCGCGGGCTGTCGGGCTCGTCGTGGTTCACAGATCACGCCACCGTGCCGGTCGATTCGATCGTCGGAGAAATCGATGAGGACATGGTGGGCCGCGGAACGGCGTGGGACCTCCCCAAGGGCGGGCCCGGATATCTGGAAGTCGTCGGGGCACGCCGACTGTCGAATGAATTCGGTGACCTGCTCGAGGCGGCCAACAGGAGGCAGCCGGTGCCGTTCGAGTTCAACTACGAATTCGACGTCCCGGGGCATCCGCTGCAATACTATTGTCGCGCCGATCACTACAGCTATGCCCGATACGGCATTCCCAGCGTGGCCTTCTCGCGCGGCGAGCATCTTGATTATCACCAGGTCACCGACGAGCCGCAGTACATCGACTACGATGACATGCTGCGGGTCGTGAAGATGGTGCATGACGCGGCGCTCGGCGTGGCCAATCTCGATCACGCGCCACGCCTCGACAAGCCGAAGGGTGATCCACACGCGAGGTGCGTGCAGTAATCCTTGTTGTGCGCTGGCGATGACGGGCCGACGTCGTACCGGGTGAAGTTCACTCGAATCCCGGAGGTCGCAGATGCCCGACGCAAACGACTCACCGAAGAAGCCTCGCCCTCCTGAGCTGCAGGAATTGCGCGAAGGCCGGCCGCTCCCGGACGAACTCACCGGGCGCGCCAGCGGCTCCGCCGATAGTCTGTCACCGCTCTTCGACAATGACACCGCGGATCATTTCGCCGACGGTTTTCGCGGTGGCAGCAACAGCGATCCTGATTCCGACCTGGACGAAGATCCGCCCCCGCTGCCAAACAACGATGGCGATGTAACGGCGGACTAGCGTGGCCACGCCGGAAGGGCAAGGTCGATTCGCCACACCGGCCCAGTGTACATCGGACCCTCGAATCGCAGGAATGCCGGCGCTCCGGTCGTCGCAATCCAGATGTGACTGTCGGGCGGGATCTTGCCCAGCAGTTTTGCGAGCAACCCCACCACACCGCCGATTTCCGGCTTGAGGGTGAACTGGATGGTCGATTCGTCGACCAATCCGGATCGAACCCGTCCGGGTGCCGCGGGTATGAACTCGAGCTCAATGACACGCGGCTTGGGAAGAAAGGCCACGAGATGCACGGTGCGTCGCTCGCCCGGACGGAGATTCTTGGCGATGACCAATGGCAATCCGTTGGCAACATCGGCCGGGAGATGGAGCGAGCCGGCGTATGTGCCGGTCTTCCCGTCGCGATGCGAGGTGGCGCGCACCTGGTAACGCCCCGAACGCCAGAGCGTCGCGTCGAGGTCGCGGTCGAACGCCGGCCCGCGCTCGTTCAAGTGGTATTTCTCCAGCTCGATTGCGCGCGTCTGCGTGAAATCGACCGTCTCCTCGAACCGGGAACCATCGCCGAACCGGAACGAAAGCGTGGACTCGATCGCCGTTCCGTTCGCGCGCTGGACAAGATCTCCTCGAGCCAGCTCGACGCCATCGAGTGAATGCAGCGCGAGAAACCCGTGCGTCGATCCTTCGGGATAGCGCGACACCACAGCACCGGTGTCAGCGCTCGACGGCTGCTGCGGTGATCCCGCCGCGACGATCGCCAGAATGATTTCGAGCAATTCCACCTCCACCGATGACTTGCATTGGAGACGGTCGGCGGGCGGGTGACCTCGACGTCCAGGCCCCGGGATGCATCGCGGGCGACGACGAGCCTACGCATCGGCGGGACGACGGCATGTTTACCGCCCCGGACGTCCTGATGGGAACTGGGGACCAAACGGCATGGAAGTCGCGATCATCGGGAGCAATTCCACAGGGTCGCAAATTCCCTGTAAGCTGGCCGACAGCTTGAAGTTAGCGGCCCAACCGGGGATTCTTTGCCGGACTATCGAACGAGGGATGATGTCGATCGCGCAAGTTCCCTTTGAATCACACATTAGCAACGCAACAGGGCCCCTGTTGCGAACACGAGACGGCCGGCTATCACCGGGTGTGTGGCGTTGCGTCCGCGATTATCCTCGGTCCAAGAATGTTGCAACCACTCCACGTCATGATGCGGCGCCGTTGCGTGGGAGAGGGGGCGGAAGCGACCGTCGTGGGTTCACCGCGCTCGAAATGACGATGGTCGTGGTCATTCTGGGGATCATCACGGCAATGCTGGTTCCGCAGTTGTCATCCCTCACCGAAAAGAGCGAAGCCGGGCGTGCGGCGATGGTGGTCCAGCAGGACCTCGAGCGCACCTTTACCCTGGCGGCGCGGCTCCGGAAGCCGATGGTGCTTTCCGCGGACAATACTCAGCATATCTACCAGGTGAAGGACCAGACCGATGACACGGTCCGGCTGACTCGTCGGCTCAATCTCGGTCAGGAGTTCGGCGTCGAGACGATGACATTCTCGAACACCAGCATCACGGTGCAGCCCAACGGCGTCGCGAGCGACACGCTGGGCGTGACACTCGTCTCGCGGAATACCATCCGCCACGTCTCGATGACGCGCGTCGGGCTGATCCAGAGAACTCAATGAAGCACGACCGCCGCGGCGTGGGGCTGATCGAAGTGGTTCTTGCGATCGCGATGTTCGCGATAGTGATCGCCGGACTGTCTCCGGTGCTGGTGGCGCGGGCGCGGCGCGAACGGCTCGCCACGGCGGAGACGTATCGCTGGGCACTATCGGCGGAGGCGATCAACCGGATCAACGCGACCCCCGCGGCTGCGATGGCGACGGGAACCACCTGCGACACAGCCGCGGCGCTGCCAATTCAGTTCAGGCGCTGCATCACGATCACCAATCTCACGACTCGCCTGCAGCGCGCGTCCGTGGTGGTGCTTCCGATCAACCTGCCATCGATCCCGGGCGACACGACGGTGCTTGATCGCGCCAACAACGTCGGACCGCTCGACCTGGGGGGATCATGAAGCGCGCCGGCGTGACCCTCGTCGAGATGATGATTGCGCTGGTGATCCTGTCGGTGTTCGCCTCGACGCTGACGCTGATGGTGGTGAGGAGCTCGGTCACCGACGAGGCGGTCGACGCCCGACGCGAAGCGCGCGGCGTGGCCCGCGCCTCGCTCAACATCGTCGAGTCGGAAATGCGGATGGCCGAGCCATCGGGCGTGATCGTGCCGACCGACGACTCGACGCTCACGTTCAACCAGCCGTTTGCGTTCGGTCTGGTGTGCGGCGTGACTGGCGGGAATGCCGTCATCTCGCTGCTGCCCAGTGCCGATCTTCCGGGTTCGCTGACGGTGGACGGCTATGCGGGGTGGGCCTACCGCGACTCGACGGGGACGTATCAGTATCAGCCGACGACATCGCTGTCGGGCGGGACCACAGGAACATGCACCGCGGCGAATATCGCGGCATTCACGGCGAGCAGCGGCCGGGTGGTGCAGGTGCCCTCTGGCGTGGCGCTGGCGTCGGGGACGGTGGCGTTTCTCTATCGGCAGATCACTTACTCGCTTCGGGCATCGACCGCACTACCTGGGCGGCGAGGGCTGTATCGCACCGCTGGCGCCAATGCGGCAGAAGAACTCGCGACGCCGTTCGCCTCCACCGCTCGATTCCGCTGGTACATCCTCGGCGCCGCCGAAGCCGACGACACGCTGCCCACCGACTTCGAAGACCTGAGCGGCGTGCAATTCGTCCTCACGGCCGAGAGCAAGTTGACGCCGCGCACCTCGACCGCACCGGTCCAGGCGCCGTTCACCACGTCAGTGTTCTTCCAGAACCGGCCGAATTGAATGGATGGGATCATGACCCGACTGCCTGATGCCCAGGTTGATACCCGCCATGACCGGCGAGGCGTGGCACTGCCGCTGGTCCTGCTGCTGACCCTGATGCTGACGATCTCGGTCGGAGCCGCATTCGTGATATCTGGCAACGAGCACGAGACCGGGACCGACCACGACGCCGGCCTCAAGGCCTATGCCGTCGCACAGGAGGGTGTCGAGCGGTATCTCACCGACGTCACGGTCCTGCCGACAACCCTTCCGGACACGCGGACGATCGCGGTGACCGGTGGCACCGCCACGGTGACGCTCAACATCTTCCGCACGTCGGCGAGTTCGAGCGTGGCCTCGATCTACGTGCTCACGTCGGTGGGGCAATCGACCGCTGCCAGCCTGCGGCGGTCGGCGGCAACCCCGGTAGGTCAGCGTACCATCTCGCAGATGCTGACCTGGCAGACCGGCACGATCGACGCCAACGCCGCCTTCACGTCGCTGTCGGGCCTCAACATCAAGAACGGATCGTCCGGAACGGTCAGCGGCGTTGATGTCGCCGATCCGGTCACGGGATGTGCTGGAGGGCAGCCGTCGATCGCGGGGCTCGCGGTGCCGAACTCGGGGCTCGACATGAATGGCAACGGCACCGACTTCATCGATGGCAATCCCGACAACACGCCGGTCTACATCGGCACTCCCGGTCCAACCGGCACCGCGGTGCAGTCAGTCGACGTCGACTGGGCCGGGATCCTGGCCGGAAGCATCGCACCGGACTTTGTCCTCGACCGCACCGGGAAGAAGAGTACCGGGAGCTGGCCGAGTTCCTACGCCAGCTGGCCGGTGGTGCTGGTCAAGGGCAACATTACCAACGGCGACAATGTCTCCAACGGCGAAGGCGTCCTGATCGTCACGGGCGACGCCGATCTTTCCAATTTCATCTGGCACGGCATTGTCATGGTGGGCGGAGCGATCACGCTGTCCGGGTCAAAAGCGAATGTCTGGGGCTCGCTCTTCACCGGCCTCAACGAGCAGCTGGGCCAGACCGTTGGGACCGGCACCGTGGGCAACGGCAACGTCGAAGTGCAGTACAACAGTTGCGACATCAGCGAGGCGCTACTCAAGTTCGGCGGTTGGCGACGGGTCCAGAATACCTGGACCGACAACTGGCCGAGCTACCCGGTTCCCTGAGCACGCCGCCTTCCTGCATCCGCCACGGCAATCGCGGGGCTCCGTCATATCTTTGACGGAGCGCGCCGGTCGTGCGCGGCACTCAACGGATCCATCATGGGGTTTCGCGTGACTTCATCCATTCGTCGGTGGCCGATCGTCCTGATCGCCGCCATCGCGATCGCTCTTCCCGCATCGGCGCAGCGCGCGACGCGTCAACCAGCGGCACATCCCGCGGCCGGACCGGCGCCAACTGTGCCGGCGAGCTATACCCCGATCGACACCACGCTCTGGCACGGACTCCAGTGGCGGATGCTCGGCCCCGCGCACACCGGGCGAATGACGTCGGTGGTGGGATCATCGCAACGTCCCAACGAGTACTACGTCGGCACGACCGGCGGCGGGGTGTGGAAGACGACCGACGGCGGTCACACCTGGAATCCGATGACCGATGACTACTTCGGCGGGACGGTCGGATCGGTCGATGTCTTCAAGGGAAACCCCGACATCGTGTGGGCCGGTGGCGGCGAAACGCCGATTCGCGGCAACGTGTCGCACGGCGACGGCGTCTGGAAGTCGGCCGATGCCGGGAGGACGTGGCAGTACATGGGCCTCAAGGAAACCCAGTACATCTCGCGCGTGGTGATTCACCCCACCAATCCCGACATCGTCTACATCGGCGCGCTCGGACACGTCTTCGGGCCCAACGCCGACCGCGGCGTCTTTCGCACCCGCGATGGCGGCAAGACCTGGAAGAAGATTCTCTTCCGCAACGATTCCACCGGCGTGGCGGACCTGGTGATGGATCCCTCGAATCCCGATGTGCTCTACGCCGGTTTCTGGCAGGCGGGGCGCAAGCCGTGGCTGCTGGTGAGCGGGGGTGAAGGGAGCGGACTCTGGAAGACGACCGACGGCGGCGATCACTGGACCGAGCTCACCCGCCGGCCAGGCCTTCCGGGCGGAATCTGGGGCGACATCGGAATCACGATTTCGCCGGCAAAGCCGTCGCGGGTCTGGGCATTGATCGAGGCCGACTCGGGAGGCGTGTATCGCTCCGACGACGGCGGCGACACATGGTCATTCATGAACGGCGATCGGAATCTCCGCCAGCGTGCGTGGTATTTCTCGAAGATCTTTGCCGATCCCAAGGACACCAACGTGCTCTATGGCGCCAACGTCGGGGGCTACATCTCCCGTGACGGCGGACGAACCTTTCGGTCGGGTCTCGGCAACGGCGACACGCACCATTTCTGGATCGATCCTGCGGATCCGAAGCGAATCGCGGTCGCTGGTGATCCCGGGGTCGTGATCACGACCGACGGCGGCACTACGCGAGTGAGCGCCAACATCCCGACCGGCCAGTACTATCACGTGCATCTCACGAATGCCTCGCCGTATGACGTCTGCGGCGCCGAGCAGGACGGTGGCGTCGACTGCTTTCCAATCCGCGCGGCGGGCGGAGGCCGGGGGGGACGAGGTGGCGGCGGCCGTGGAGGTGCAGCAGCGGCGCCGACGAGCTCCTATGACTTCACCGCACGTTATGGCGGTGCAGGGGGTGAGTCGGGATACGTCGCGTCCGATCCGCTCGATCCCGATGTCACCTTTGGCGGGAATTACAGCGGCGTCCTGGAGATGCTCAACCACCGGACCGGCCAGTCGATGCGGCTCGATCCGTGGCCGCTCAATCCGATGGGCCACGACGCCAGGGACTCGAAGTACCGATTCCAGTGGACCTATCCGATCATGAACTCGCCCAATAGTCCGAATGTGCTGTATGTCGGATCGAATGTGCTGTTCAAGTCAAGCGATCTCGGGAAAAGCTGGAAGATCGTGTCGCCCGATCTCACCCGGAACGATCCGGCGACCCTCGGCGCCTCGGGTGGCCCGCTCACCAAGGACCAGACCAGCGTCGAGTACTACGGGACGATCTTCGCGGTTCAGGAATCGCCAGTGGCGCCGGGCCTGGTCTGGACCGGGTCCGATGACGGGCTGATCTACGTGACTCGCAACGTCAACGCGCCGAAGCCGGTGTGGACCAACGTCACGCCGAAAGACCTTCCCAAGTGGACGCGGATTTCGATCGTGGAGCCGTCAACGCATTCGCCGGGGACGATGTATTTCGCGGCCAATCGCTACGAGATGGATGACTTCGCACCGTACCTCTACAAGACCACCGATTATGGCGCCACGTGGACGAAGATCGTCAGCGGCATTCCGTCCACTGAATTCACGCGCGCGATCCGCGAGGACCTGGTGCGTCCCGGCCTGCTCTACGCCGCGACCGAACGAAGCATCTACATCTCGTATGATGCCGGCGAACACTGGGAGAGCCTCAAGCGGAATCTTCCGCCGGTCGCGGTGCACGACATCGCGCTGCGTGACGACGATATCGTGATCGCGACGATGGGGCGGGGGTTCTACGCGCTTGAAGGAATCGCGCCGCTGCGCCAGGCCGACCACGTGAGCAAGACCACGGCATTTCTTTATGCCCCGGGAACGACGTACCGGAACACAGGAAGCGTTAAAGCCGAGTACTGGCTCCCGCGTGCGGGCGAGAATGTCTCGCTCGAGCTCATTGATTCTCGTGGAAAGGTGCTGGTCAAGGCGTCGAATCTCGACACGGTTCCGACGGGCAATGGTGGCGGACGCGGCGGGCGGGGCGGATTCGGCGGTGCGCCCGCGCACGTCACGACAGCGGCGGGACTCAACAGCTACAACCTGTCGCTGCGATATCCCAGCGGAGTCGATTTTTCCGGCGCCATCTACTGGAGCGGCAGTGGATTGAATGGTCCTCTGGGTGCACCGGGCCAGTACACGGTGCGCATGACCGTGGGGAGCGACACCCAATCGCGCACCGTCAAGGTCAGCCGGGATCCGCGTAGCACCGCGACCGATGCCGATATTGCGGAGCAAGTGAATTTCCTCCTCCGAATTCGCGACACGGTGTCGGCGGCAAACAACGCCGTGCGAACCATCCGGAATATTCGCTACCAGCTTGACTCGCTCCGCCCGCGCGTCGCAGGAGCGCCGGCGACCGCATTCGGGGCACTTGCGACGGCGCTCGACGATTCGCTCGCCGTGATCGAGCAAGCGCTTTACCAGACGAAAAACCGGGCCAGCGAGGACCCGCTCAACTTCCCGATCAGGCTCAACAATCAGATTGGCGCCCTGTCCGGGTTTGTTGCAAGCGGGGAACGTCGCCCGCCGCAGCAGGCCTACGACGTCTGGAATGACCTGGTTCCGCAACTCAACGCGCAGCTGGTGCATCTGAAACGGGAGTTGGCGGACCAGCTTCCGAGGCTCAACGCCACGCTTACGGCCGCGGGACAGGCCGAACTCGTGCCCACAACGGTCGAGCTCGGCGTCCCCGCAGGACAGAGCGGTCGAGATCAGAACGGCGGAATGGACCCGGAGTAGTCGTTGCACGGTGAAACTTCCACCGGACCTGATTCGTCGGGCGTTGAGTTGATGTACCGGAGGGTTCACCGCGATGGATTGGCAGCGCGTCAGAGAGCGGTCGCGCGAAGTGTCTGGCCGGATTCGTTCGGCCGTGACCCTGCGCCGTGCAGGCGTGGCGATTTTGATCGCCGGGGCGGTCGCGACCGGCGCGATCACGGTCGAAGCTGTCACGCGAGCCCACCTCGACGCACCGTTCGCCCGCGTTCCTACCACGATTTATACCCGGACCGTCGCGTGGTCTGAAGGAAGCGATGGAAGCGACGGCGGGAGCAGCGATACCGGCAACGCGGCAGTGGCGATCGGGACACTCGACGGCCGACCGATGGAAGAGCGGATTCCCGTCGCCCTCCCGCAAGTACCGGCCACGCTGATCCAGGCGATCCTCGCCGTCGAAGACCAGCGTTTCTACCAGCATCACGGACTTGATCTCAAGCGAATCGTTGGCGCAATGGTCGCCGACGTGCGCGCGCACGGGATCACCCAGGGCGGCAGTACGCTCACCCAGCAGTTGGCCAAGAATCTCTTTCTCACGGCCGACCGCACGCCGTTGCGCAAACTGCGGGAAGCAGCCATGGCCGTGGTGCTGGAGCTGCGATACAGCAAGGCGCAGATCCTCGACGCCTATCTCAACGAGATCTACCTGGGCCAGGATGGCGCGCGAGCAATCCACGGCTTCGGGGCGGCGGCTCGCTTCTACTTTGGCAAGGACGTGCGCCGGTTGTCGCTCGCGGAGTCAGCGCAGCTCGCCGCGATGATCAGTGCGCCCAATCGCAACGCGGCAACGCGCCATCCCGAGGCGGCACTGGCCCGCCGGGACATGGTGCTCCAACTCATGGTCGACCAGCACCGCCTCAGCGCGGCGGCGGCCGCGCAGGCCGAGCGGGCGCGAATCAATGCCGGCGAGCATCCGCTTCCGGCCCTCGATGGGCGCTACTTCCGAGATTATGCGGTCGGCAATGTTCCGGCTCACGTGCCCACGCACGGGATGGCCGTGTACACCACCCTCGACGCGACGCTTCAGCGCGCCGCCGAGCGAGCAGTCCAGCGCGGCGTGGCCCGACTGTCGCACCACGGTGCCGAGGCAGCGCTGGTGGCGATCGATCCTCGCACGGGGGAAGTTCTCGCGATGGTGGGTGGCGACGACTATGGCCAGTCGCAATTCAATCGTGCGACTGACGCGCACCGCCAACCGGGGAGCGCGTTCAAGCCGATCGTCGCTCTCGCGGCACTGGCGCCGCACGATGGCAAGCCACCGCAATTCACCCTCGCGTCGACTGTCGAAGATGAACCGCTCAGCGTCTCCACGCCGAGCGGCCCGTGGGAGCCGACGGACTACGACCATGGTTTTCGCGGCAACGTGACGCTGCGTGACGCGATGGAGCAGTCGCTCAACGTCCCCTTCGCGCGCGTCGGGCTCGCCGTGGGTCCCGACCGGATCGTCGCCGCGGCGAAGCGCGTCGGAATCATCTCGCCGATGCGCGCGGTGCCGAGCATTGCGCTGGGGAGTTCGGAGGTGACGCTCCTCGAACTGGCGCGTGCGTACGGCGTGCTCGCGACCGAAGGGAAGCTGGTTGCCACCCGGTCGGTACTGGGCGAGGCGAAGCTCGGCACCGATGTCCGCGACGATTCCGTCCCACAGGGCATTCAGGTGATTGACTCGGCCGTGGCTTACCTGGTCACATCGGCGCTCGAAGGCGTGGTCCAGCATGGCACTGGCCGCGCGCTCGATCAGGGCGGGAGGCTCGGCGCGATCGCGGGGAAGACCGGGACGTCGAGCGACTGGCGTGACGCCTGGTTCATGGCGTACTCACCGTCGCTCGTGGTTGGCGTCTGGGTCGGGTTTGACGATGGAGAATCGCTGGGGCAGACCGGCGCCGCCGCCGCGCTGCCGGTCGCGCAGAGTTTCCTCGATCAGGCTGTGCCCGATGGCGGATGGGATCCGTTCGAGGTTCCATCGGGGATCACCGAAGCGTATGTCGGCGGCACCGACGCCGATTCCGGGGACAGCTGTGGTGCGCGCGAAGTCTTCCTCACCGGCACCGAGCCGGCGTCATCGGACTGCAGCCCGGACGAATTTCCGGCGTGGCGCGACCTGCGCAACTGGGGCGTCACGGTGGGACGGCAGGCGTCGCGGTCGCTCGGGCGGTTGATTGCCGGCCTCCTTCGGCACGGGGCCATTCTCAGATGAACGGCTGACATTGATTCAGTATCTCGATCGTGGCAGGTGATGCCTCGCGGATCATGGTATCTTTTTCCCTCCCGAAACCGTGAATCCGCCATGCCGCAACAGGATCTTGCTGTCCAGCGCGACCCTCCCGCCCTTCGCCACATCCTCACCAGCGGCGTCGTTGCCGTGGTACGAATGAATCGGGCAGCCTCGCTTCGTCGCGCCGCCGAAGCCGTCGTAGCCGGCGGCGTGGGCTCATTCGAGGTCACGCTCACGACGCCTGGCGCGATTGACGCGGTGCGGGAACTCGCCGAAGCGGCGATCCCCGGGTGCCTGATCGGCGCGGGGACCGTCCTCGACGAACGCACCACCAATGAGGTGATCGACGCCGGCGCGCAATTCGTGGTGAGTCCCACGCTCGAGGAAGAAGTGATCGCCTGCTGCGTCGAGCGCGGCGTCGTCTGCGTGCCCGGCGCGATGACGCCCACCGAGATCCTGAAGGCTTGGCGCTTCGGCGCGTCGCTGGTGAAGGTGTATCCGTCGCCGTCGGTCGGCACCGACTTCTTCAAGAATATCCTGGCGCCGCTGCCTTTTCTCCGGATGATCCCGTCAGGCGGGATGACGCTGCAGAACGCGCCCGAGTGGATCAAGGCCGGCGCGGCCGCGGTCAGCATCAGTAACGCGCTGATGGATCCCGGGCTGATCAATCGCGGTGCCTGGGCGGAATTGACGGCGCGGGCGCGGGCGTTCACCGGCGCAGTCGAGTCGGCGCGCGCCGAGCTGGCTGCCAAGGGCGGTCAGTGACTCGGAGAGCCTTCGCAACGTTTACCGCGGCGGTCTTGCTTGTCGCGGGCTGCACCGAGAAGAAGGGCACCGCAGCGGCGGGACCGGCGGCACAAGGCAATCCTCCTGGCGCACCGGCGACGACACCGGCCGCCGACACGATGCCACTTGCGCCCCGTGCTGCCCAGATGCAGCCGGGCGAGGCGCGTCTGGCGGTCGATGGCGGGTCGATCTGGTACAAGGTGTCCGGACCGGCCACCGGAACGCCGGTGGTTCTGCTGCACGGCGGACCGGGGTACTCGAGCTTCTATCTCAAGCCGCTCGAAATCATCAAGAACGAGTGGCCGGTGGTGCGGTACGATCAACTCGGCGGCGGCAAGTCCGATCGGATCACCGATACCACGTTGATGACGATCGCCCACTTCGTCCGTGAACTCGATTCGCTCCGGTCGCACCTTGGCTTCGCGAAGATGCATCTCGTCGGACATTCGTGGGGAACGATCCTGGCGCTGGAGTATTATCGCGCCCACCCCGATCATGTCGCGAGTCTCACGCTGAGCAGTCCCGCACTCGACCTTCCGCAATGGGGACGGAACACCGCGCGCCTGGTCACCACGCTTTCACCGGGTGCGCAACACGCCATCGCCGAGGCCGATTCGACCCACGACTACAAGTCGTCCGGGTACCAGGCCGCAATCGACGAGTTCTACGGCCGCTACGTCTGGCGGCATCCGATCCCGGTCGACCTCGATTCGCTGGAACGAACCGCCAACGCCACGATCTACAACTATATGAATGGGCCGAGCGAATTCACCATCACGGGGACACTGAAGAACTACAACGCGACGAGTTTCCTCCCGAAGATCAGGGTGCCGGTACTATATACGGTGGGAGAGTTCGATGAAGCCGACACCGCGACGGTGCGGCACTTTGCCAGGCTGACGCCGGGCTCGGAGATGGTGGTGCTCCCGCTTGCCGCGCACGTGACACCCTGGGATGCCGCGTATGCGCACGTCAAGGCGCTGCGAGCTTTCCTGCAACATGTCGATTCACTGGCGGCGAAGAAGGGTGCGCGATGAATGAAGCCCAGGACCCGCGCGTTCATCGTCGCAGGCCTTCCGCTCCTCATCGCCGATCGGCTGACAAAGGTCCTTGCGTACGCCGATCTCGAACCGCCGAGTATTCCGCATCGAGTCGTGGGTGAAGCGGCGCGCCTGACGCTGGTCTTCAATCGCGATGCCGCGATGAATCTCACGCTCGGTCCCTGGTCACGCTGGGGATTCGCCGCGATCGCGGTCGTGGGAATCATCGTGATGCTGCAGCTGCTGCGACAGGCCCCGGCCGGCGCCCGGTTCACCGGTGCCGCCCTCGGTTTGATCGCTGCCGGCGCCGCGGGAAACCTGATTGATCGCGTGCGCTGGGATCGTGGTGTGATCGATTTCATCGACCTCGGCATCGGGACTCACCGCTTCTGGACATTCAACGTCGCCGACGTCGGCGTGACAACGGGAGCGATTCTCCTGGCGCTGATATTTTCCCGGGAGCGACCGCACGATCCCCCACCGGTCGAGCTCTGATCACTCGCTACGGCGCCGCCGCCGGACTCGCCGCGCCGCACTGACGAGACGGGCTCCGTAGAAGACGGCGACCGCCATCAGCACGCTGATGGTGACCCGGAGCGCGCGCGGGGCGCTGTCGTTGAGCGCGAAGCGCCACCAGAGATCCTTTGAGTAATCTCCGCGAACCCGCAACGATGTCCCCAGCCACCCGAGTCCGGCGACTGCCGCCGCCACGGCAACCAGCCAGCCGGCGTTGAGCGGTTCCTCGCTGAACGGGATCTGGCGATCGAACTCGCGGCGCCCGGTGAGGAGGAGGAGGAGCAGGACCGCCAGCAGCACTGCGGTCGTGACCTCCACGGCCTGCAGCAGCGCCGCCAGAATCCCGAGCACAATCAATGTCACGGTCAGCCGGTACGCCCCGCGCAATCGCCGTTCGAGGCCGAACGCGAGCAGGAGAAGACCCATGCCGACCAGCGACCCGATGAAGTGCGATCCCTCGATCACCGCCAGGCGCACCAGATTGCCAAGCCACGCAAATCCTTCCGATTGACTCGGGAGCGTGTTCGACACCAGGAGTATGAACCCGGTGATGAAGGTCAGGACGGCGAAGAGGTGAGGGGTGATCTCGCGCGCGACGCGGAGTGGTGGTGTCGTCTCGGATTTCGGCGTCCGCGACGCTTCGAGCGCCAGCACCGCGGTGGCGACGAAAAGCGGGATCAGGTAGTAGATCACTCGATAGGCAAGGAGTGCCGCGGTGGCCATCGGTGCGGGCACGTTCCGCGGCTTGAGCACCAGCATCGCCGCCTCGAAGACGCCGATGCCGCCGGGAAGCGGCATCACCTGCGTGACGATCTGCGTCAGGAGGAAGCCGCTCATGAAACGCGGAAACGACACCGGTCCGCCGGCGATCATCAGGACGTAGAGGGCGCCGGCGCTGAACAGCCAGTCCGCGACCGACACGCCGAGTTCCTCGCGCAGCGTCTTCCCTGACGGGAGCTCCAGCTTGACCGGCCCGACCCGCACGCTGCCAACGCCGCGCTGCGCAAGGACCAGGGCGGTGATGGTGAGCAGCAGGAAGATCACGCCGATCGGCCGGAGCGATTTCGCCGGAACATGGAACGAATGCGGGATCGACACCGGCGCGATGACGAAGGCAACGCCAGCGACCGCGAAGAGCCCGATGACGAAGGTGAGGACATTTCCCGCCACGACCGCTGCTGTTTCTGCGCCGGTCACTCCGAGGCGATTGTACAGGCGGTAGCGGATGCCCCCCCCCGCCACGATCGAGACCGGCGCGCTGTTCTGCACGGCCTGGCTCACGAATGAGGCGGTGAGCATGGTGCGGACGGCGATGGGATGGCCCGCCATTCGAAGCGACAGATAGTCGTATCCCACCAGCGCACCATACCCCGCCGTCGTGAGCGCCAGGCTCGCGGCGATATGAATCATTCCGATCTTGCGGAGCGCACCGACGATGTCGGCGAAATGGTACGCCGTCAGGATATGACGGAGTACCGCCAGCGCGATGCCGAAGAGGATGGCGTTGATCCCGAGCGAGATCCAGCGCCGGAGGGTGGAGGGCTGCTTGTCGGCGGGCAAGACAGCCCCCTTCCGGTCCGTCTACTTCAAACGCGGCTTCGTCGTCCTCGGCGCCTTCTCGCACACCGGCCAAGCGCCGCCGCCACGACCGCCACGTCCCGCCGCCAGCTGTGACGCGTCGGCCTTTTCGTGCGGAATCATCGAGGGATCCTCGGACGCTTCGTACGCCAGCATCGCGGTGAGCGTGGCGTTGTACTTGAGGTCGGGAAAGACGACCTTGTCGTAGGTGTCGCGCTCGGTGTGCCATGTGAGCGTGCTGTAGTCCCAGCTCGCTGCACCAAGATCACCGGTCGGAACACCATAGCAGGTGAACGAGAAACCGTCGCTTCCGCTCCCCGACGGACCACCCACGCCGACCGGGCCGAGCGCGCTTCCCCATTCGGTGGGGACCTTGCTCAGCCACATGTTGACATGCTCGGGACCGTGAACCATGCCGCCCGCCCCAACGCGCTGGATCCGGCCGGTACCGTTGTCCTGGTTGAAAACATCCTGGAGTCCCTTGATCACTTCGGGATGATCCTCGGTGAACGCCTTCGAGCCGACTTCGCCCTCCTCTTCGCCGCTCCAGTGCCCGGCGATGATGGTGCGCTTCGGGTGCGGGTAGGCCTCGCGCAGGATCCGCATCGCCTCGAGCATCGTCAGCGTGCCGGTACCGTTGTCAGTGGCACCGCTCGAACCGTCCCACGAATCGAAGTGCGACGAGAGCACGACATATTCATCGGGCTTTTCGGAACCCTTCACCATCGCAACGACATTGAAGACCGGTTGTTCGCCCATCAGCTTGCCGTCGAGGTCGAGACGGATCTTCGGCGCGTCGCCCTTGTCGGCGAGGCGAAAGACGAGGCCGTAGTCTTCGCAGTTGAGGGCGATGGCCGGTGTTTTCGTGTTGTAGGTCTCGAAGACTTCCATGGCGCCGACGCCGCCTTCGCTGCCTCGACCGCGTTCCTCTGCGGCGATCGCCGCGCGGAGTGCTGCGCTGTCGATTGTTGCAGTTCCGGTGGCGAGGTTGAGCGTCATCGGCACGGTGAGATTCCCGCCGCCGCGACCGCCAAAGCCGGCCCCACCGCGGCCGCCAGCGCCGCCACGGCCTGCCGCGTTCGGGTCGGTGTACGCGAGCTTCGGGCGCGACGTGATGATCCCGCCGGCGCCACCCTGTTCCAGGCGTACGCCCAATTCGCCGCCGCCGAGCGCCGCGGAGTATCCAGTGCCACGGACATTGCGCCCGCCCCATTCTGCCTTGACCGCCACAACCTCTTTCGCCATCGCCGCTGCTTCTTCCGGCGTCCCCAGGGCGTTGTACTGTTCCTGCGAACGGCAGGTGGGCATCGGTGCAGAGATCATCACCAGCTTGCCGCGCGCCTGCGGCAACCACTTGACGAATGCAGTGCTGTCCGCAAACCGGGGGAGGATGATCACGCCGTCAACGACTGGCTTGCCGTTGGTCCCGGGCGAGTAGCCGACCATCTGTCCTTCGAGGGAACGCACCCGCGGCGACACCAGGTCGATGTGTGACGGGCCGCGGATCCACCCTCGCCAGGTGCCGTACTTCTCTTCCTTGGCGTCGATCCCGAACGACTTGTACATCCCGACGAGCCAGTCTTGCGCCCGTTTGAGATTCGGCGTACCCATCAGTCGCGGACCCAGCGAATCAAAGAGTGAGTGCGCTTCTGCCGGCAGATGCGTGCTGTCCATGCCGATCGCATAGATCTGCTTGATGACCGGATCGTTGGTGGGAAAGGTTTGCGCCGCGGCTGCATGCAGCGCGACCAGCGAGGCGAGTACCGCGATCGGGACCAGGCGAAAACGAGTCATTCGACAATCCAGGTGCGTGGAGAGGGGGTGACGACCGCCAATATTATATGGAGTCCCGCCGCTTCGCGCCGCCTCAGCCTGCAACAGAGGCTCAGATCCTTCGGGATCGCCTCAAGTGCCCTGATGGAGCGCCAGCTGGAGGACCTCGGCCAGGTGCAGCGAGACCCGCCCCGTCTGCTGCGCAATCTGTTCATGGCACGAAAAGCCATTGGCGACAATCAGGGTGTCACGGTCGACCGCGCGGACCGCGGGAAGGAGGCGCTGCTCGCCGATCGCGATCGACACCGCGTACTTCTCCGCTTCAAAGCCGAACGACCCGGCCATTCCGCAACACCCCGAATCGAGCAGTTGATACTCCAGCCCGAGTGAACGCATCACCGACTCCTCCGCCTTCATCGTCATCACCGCCTTGTGGTGGCAATGACCGTGGACCAGTGCCTGGCGGCGCAACGGATTGGGACGATAGTCGGCGCCGGCGAGGAATTCGCTGAGCATCACGGTTTGGCTGGAGAGACGCTGGGCGTCGTCGTCGTGGGGCAGGAGGCCGGGAAGTTCATCCCGGAATGCTGCCACGCAGCTCGGTTCGAGTCCGACGATCGGCGTGCCTGCGCGGATCTCGTCGCGCAACGTATCGATCGTGCGGCGCCAGAGCCCCTTGGCGCGATCGAGCATTCCCCAGTCGTAGAGCGGCCGGCCGCAGCAGAGCGGACGCCGCGGAATCGTGACTTCGAACCCGGCGTCCTCGAGCACCTCGACCGCGGCGATCGCTGGCGCCGTCCGGAAATGATTGCTGAAGGTGTCGGGCCACAGGATCACCCGCCGCTTTCCGCTCGTGGCTGGCTTCCGTCGACGGAACCACGAGCGGAACGTCGGCGACGCGAGACGAGGGATCCGGCGCTCGAGCGCAATGCCTCCGAGTGCCTTGAGCAGCGCGGAGAAGGGCGGCGTCTGTGTCACGATGTTGACGAGCGGTGCAACCGGTGCGGCCAGGCGCGCCCACTGATGAATCAGCCCCATCGTGTACGCACTCCTCGGACGCACCCGGCCCTCGTAGTGGTGCGCGAGGAACTCGGCTTTGTAGGTCGCCATGTCGACGCTGACCGGGCACTCGCGCTTGCATCCCTTGCATGCCAGACAGAGATCGAGTGCCTCGCGCACCGGCTCGCTCTTCCAGCCGTCGGTAAGAACGTCGCCCTGGAGCATCTCGAAGAGCAGCCGAGCCCGTCCGCGGGTCGAGTCGTGTTCCTCCCGCGTCGCGGCGTAGCTGGGACACATCGTTCCGGCGCCGTCATTCCGCCGGCACGCGCCCACGCCGACGCACCGCTCGGCGGCATGAGCGAACGAACCATTGTCATCGCCGAAGGCGAAATGGGTAACCACCGGCAATGGCGCGTATCCCGGGCCGACGCGAAGATCCTGATCGGGTCGCCTGGGATGAACCACCCGTCCCGGATTCATCCTGTTGTCGGGATCCCACGCGGCCTTGAACTCCTCGAAGGCGCGGACCAGTTCGGCGCCGTACATCTTGGTGAGGAAGATTCCGCGAGCCTGTCCGTCGCCGTGTTCGCCCGAGATCGATCCGCCGTGCCTGACGACGAGGTCCGCGGCGCGATCGAGGAACCGCATCCACTTGGCCACGCCGTCCGCTGTGGTGAGGTCGAAGTCGATCCGGCAATGGACGCATCCCTGACCGAAGTGCCCGTAGAGCACCGTGTGGTAATCGAACTCGGCCAGGAGATCGCGGAACTCGCGGAGATACCGACCGAGATTTTCGGGAGCGACGGCGGCGTCCTCCCACCCTTCATGCGTCGGCTTCATTCCGGGCGGATTGGCGGCGACGCCGAGTGCCGCTTCACGCACCTCCCACAGCTTCCGCGCCTCGCCATCGTCGTCGAAGAGCGCCACGTGTGGTGCATCGGGCGCCGACGAGATTCCGTCGACAAACGCCCGTGCCTCGGCCGTCGCGGCCGCCTTGCTGTCGTCGCCGAATTCGACCAGGAGCCAGCCGCGACCCTCGGGCAGAAGCGCCAGCTGTTCGGGATGCATGTCGCGGCGCTTCATCAGCTCGATCATCAGGTCGTCCATCCCCTCGAGCCCGACCGGTTTGTACGCCAGAATTTCGGGGACGTGATCCGCCGCGACGTATGCATCGGTGTAACCGAGCACGACGAGCGTGCGCTTGGGTCGCGCCGGGATGAGATGCAGCGTTGCGCCGAGGATGACCACACAGGTGCCTTCGGTACCCACCAAGGCGTGGGCAACGTTGAACCCATGTTCCGGGAGGAGAGCCTCCAGGTTGAAGCCCGATACCCGCCGCGGAATGTCGACGAAACGCTCGCGGATCCGATCGGCGTACTGGTCGCGGAGCAGCCGCAGCGCCTGATAGATCTCGGCGCGGCGCCCACCGCTCGCGACAATGGTGGCGTACTCATCGTCGCTGGTCGGGCCCACGGTGAAGCGCTGCCCATCGTAGGTGAGGATGTCGAGGTCGATCACCTGATGCGCCGTGAGCGGCCCGGGTCCATAGAACTGCGACATCACTGAATGGACGCCGCACGAATTGTTGCCGATCATCCCGCCCAGCGTATTGCGGTTGTGCGTCGCCGGGTCCGGGCCGAAGGTGAGGCCATGCGGTGCGGCCGCACGCCGCAGGTCATCGAGGACACATCCGGGCTCCACGGTCGCGATGCGCTGTCGGGGATTCAACGTCGTGATGCGGTTGAAGTACTTCGATGAATCGATGATGACCGCGACGTTACATGCCTGCCCGGCGAGCGACGTTCCGCCGCCGCGCGACGTGACTGGTACGCCGTGCTTGCGACAGAGGCCGACGGTCCGCACCACGTCTTCGACCGTGCGCGGAAGGACGACGCCGACCGGAACGTGACGATAGTTCGACGCGTCGGTCGACCACGCTGCGCGGCTTCCCGCGTCGAAGCGGACCTCGCCCGTGATCTGGCGCCGCAGTTCCCGTTCCAGATCGTGCATGTCGACGGCCGGCGGTGAAGCATCGCGCTGGGTCAGATCGTGTCCTTGGGGTGCGTGGCGTCGAGCTCGAACAAAGGTACCGCGCCAGGCGCCGCGGCGGAGAGCGACAGTTGCCACCTCCGGAGACGAATTCCACCCGGAAGAGAGCGACAGTTGACAAGCCGCGGCGCGCATTCGACTTTAGGCAATCTCTCGTCAAGAGCATTCCGTGCGCTTTCCGCTCCTCGCTCCGCTCGGCTGTCTCCTGCTCGTAGCGCCCGGCGCCGGCATCGCGCCAATTCCCGGCCGCCATTCGGTCGGTTCAATCACCTTCAACGACAACCGGATACCTGCCGGAACGATCTCCGGCGGCGCGCAGGCGATTTCGCTTGTCGTTGACACCGGTAGTTGGCGACCGTTCGGAAACGATCATCCCGGTGTTCCGCTCCTCGTCTTCGGCGAAGCAGGAAGGGGACTGCAGGACCCGGGGCCGATGATCCGCGTCGCTCGCGGGACGCTGATTCGCGCCACGATCCAGAATCGCAGCGGTGCCCGTCTGGTGATTCACGGTCTCTCGGCCCGGCGCAACGCAATGATGGACACGGTTGTCATCGCGCCGGGGGCGACGGACACGACAGAGTTCCGCGCCGATGCCGAAGGAACCTTCTACTACTGGGGGAGCACCCATGGCGACGACTTCCTGCATCGCGAACTCGATGACGCGCACCTCAATGGCGCGCTGATCGTCGACGCGCCGGGCGTGCCGCGCGCCGATCGCGTTTTCGTGATCGAGCGCAACTCGGCCGACACCACAGCGGACGGCCAGCCGGATTACTACCACGACCTCTTCACGATCAACGGGCGTCCCTGGCCCAATACCGAACGGCTCACCTACCAGGTTGGCGATTCGGTTCGCTGGCGCATCATCAACGCGAGCAATGATGTCCATCCGTTGCATCTGCACGGCTTCTACTATCGCGTCAATGCCCGCGGCGATCTGGCGCGCGACACCGTCTATTGGGCATCGCAGCAGCGTTCCGTCGTGACCGAGACGCTCTGGGAAGGGACTACGATGGACATGGCGTGGCGTCCAGATCGTCCCGGCGACTGGATCTTCCATTGTCATTTCCCGCCGCACGTCATTCCCAACACCGGGATCGGTGCCGACACCGAACCGCTGGGTCCGCGCATGGCGCACGTCATCAACGGATACCCGGCGCAGGCGGGGATGAATCACGCCATGACCGGGATGGGCGGGCTGGTGATGGGGATCGTAGTGCGCGCCCCGGCAGGTTGGCATTCATACACCGGCGAGCGGCGAACTATGCGCCTCACGGTCGAATCGGATTCCGCGGCCGGCGACAGCACCCGCATGTTCCGATACCTCAGCGAAGGCAACATCGGTGCGGCGGCCCGCCCCGAGCGGTTCGGCGAGCCTGGCCCGCCACTGATTCTCCGTCGCGGCGAGCCGACGCGGATCTGGGTCGTCAACCACACCCCCGAGATGACCCAGGTGCACTGGCACGGCCTCGAGATCGAGAGTTTCTATGATGGCGTCGCCGGATTCAGCGGTTCGGATGCCAGCATCGAACCACCGATCATGCCGGGTGATTCGTTCGAAGTGCGGGTGACGCCGCCGCGCGCGGGGACCTTCATCTATCACACCCATGTCAACGACGTCCGGCAGCTGAGCCATGGTCTCTACGGGCCGCTGATCGTCCTCGATTCGGCCGAACAGTGGAATCCGGCGACCGACCGCACCTTCATCCTCGGCGACGACACCAGGTTCCGCCCGGCGCTCAATGGCAGCGCGACGCCGTCGACGCTCACCCTCAAGGCCGGAACCTCGTATCGCTTCAGGCTGATCAATATTTCCATCGCCGAATTCGACGCAGTCTTTTCGCTGCTGCACGATGGGGCTCCGATCCGCTGGACTCCGCTGGCCAAGGACGGCGCGACGCTTCCACGCTGGCAGGCCGACGAGCGCGACGCGACGCAGCCGCTCAGTATCGGGGAGACGTTCGACTTTACGGTGCAATCGAAGGATACGCTTTCGACGGTGCTCGACCTTCGACATCGGGACGGAACGCCGATGCTTCATCAGATGATTCACTTCGTGAAGTAGCCCATGACCGCACCGTTCGCGACCGGGTTGGACGCACTCGCCGACGCTGTGAGTGTCATCATTCCGACGCACCGGCGGCCGGAGTACGTCAGGGCGGCGATCCAGTCGGCGGCGCAGCAGTCGTTGCCGCCGTTCGAGATCATCGTCATCGACGACGGTGCGACCCTCCCGGCCGATTTCTCCGCCGGACCCATTCCTCCCGGGATCGACCTGCAGGTACGCCGGATTCCCCACGTCGGCCAGTGCGGCGCACGGCGAGCTGGATTCGACATTTCGCGCGGTGGCCTCCTCCTCTTTCTCGACGACGATGACGTCCTCGTGCCCGATGCGGTGGCCACGCTCCGTGCGCTCTATCACCGTGACCCCGGTCTGGTCGCCGCAGCCGGTGCCGCTGATTCGGTCGACGGTGACGGCGTGCCGGTCGGCCGCGTCAACCGGCCGTTACACGACATCCGTCCGGACGACCTCTGGGTCCGGAACCGGATTGCCAACGCCGGCTGCGCCTTGATCAGCCGGGAAGCGTACCAGCTGGTCGGCGGCTGGGACGCCGATACACCCAATGCCGGCGATTACATGTTGTGGATGAAGCTGGCACGCGCGGGGCGGATTGCCGGCACCGAACAGATCGTGCTGCACTATCGGTCGCACGTCGGCAACGAGACCACACAAGGGAATCTCTTCGCCAACCTCCGTGCTTTCCGCGCGACATTTCGGCGAGTCTTTCCTGACCTGGCGCGGAGCGAAATCGAAGACAGCGTGCTGGCCTCGCTCATCACGCCCTACGTTCACCCCGCTATCCGGCATTGGCGCGACCTGGTTCGCCGCGGCGAATGGGGCGCGGTCCGGCGTCGAAGCGCCGGTCTCCTCGATGGGATCATCGTCGCGAGTTCCGGGCCCAGGAGTCGACGGGAACTCGCGGCCGCACTGGCGCTCTGGCGCCCGAAATGGCTGCGGTTGCGACGCAGCCAGGCCTGACCGCGCCGTGCAGCCAGCGGCAGTTCTTCTCCCGTTTGCGGCACCGACTTGGTATCTATCGGTCGCACCGGTTCGTCTCCATCCCGGGTCTCCGATGAATTGTCTCCCCGCTCCACGATGATCGACGGCCCGGCGCCGCTCGAAGCCGTCCTGGCCAGTGATCAGCTGGCGTCGCGACCAGCGCATTCGCTCGATCGCGCCGCGGAAGAGGCCGCAGTCGCGGCACTGATCACCGAAATGTCCCGGCCGTCGCGCCACGTCCTGCAGCGGCTGGCGGAGGTGCTGGTCGACCTCTGCGGGGCGGGCTCGGCAGGCGTCTCGTTGCTCGAGGATGCTGGCGGCATCGCCCGCTTTCGCTGGCACGCGCTCGCTGGCGCGCTCCGGGCTCATCTCTGGGGCGTGACCCCGCGGCACTTCTCAGCCTGCGCCCTTGTTGTCGAGCGGGATGCCCCGCAACTCTACGTGCGGCCGGCGCGCCATTTCACCTATCTGCGCGAAGTCCAGCCGCCGATCGCCGAAGGCCTGCTCGTTCCCTTTCACGTGGGTGACCGGATCGCGGGCGCCGTCTGGATCGCCGATCACTCGGGGTCGCGGGCCTTCGATGCCGAGGATGCGCGCGTCGCTGTCCGCTGCGCCGAGGTTGCCGGCGCCGTCTACGCAGCGCACGAGACGGTCGAAATGTTGCGCGACTCGAACCGCAGGAAGGACGAGTTCCTCGCGGTGCTCAGTCATGAACTGCGCAATCCACTCGCGGCGATCAGCAATTCCACCCGCTATCTCTCGCGCGCGACGGCGTCGGTCCCCGACCAGCGCCAGGCGTGTGCAGTAATCGAGCGACAGGTGGCGCACGTCGTCCGGCTGAGCGAAGACCTCATCGACGCCTCCCGGGTCGGGCAGGGTACCATCGAATTGCGCATCGAGCGCACCGATCTCGTTGCGGCGGCACGCGCCGGACATGAAGCGGCCATCCCGGCACTCGCCGAATACGACCGCAACATCGTGGTGGCGCTCCCCGAGCAACCGCTTTTCGTCAACGGCGATCCGGCTCGGCTGACGCAGATCGTGACCAACTTGCTGACCGCGGCCGCCAGGCGGACTCGTGCGGGCGGCCGCGTGGCACTGACTCTGCACCAGGACGGATCCGACGCCGTGCTCGGGCTGGTAAGCGATACCGCGGGAGTCGCGGCAGGATGGCCCACCGGCGTCGATCCGTTCGCCGCTGTGGCACCCGAGCGCCCCGATGACGCTCCTGGCATCGGTCTCACGATCGCGCGTTCGCTGGTCGAACTGCACGGCGGACGGATCGTCGCGATCGCGGTCGATGAGGCACCCGAGAGTGGTTTTGCCGTACACCTGCCGCTGGCCGACCACCTCGCCTCGACGCCGGCCCGTGACCGTCACTTTGTGAGAGAGCCGCGGGAGCGCTCCGCCGTCGGGCGCCGCAGCGAGCGAGTTCTGGTGGTCGACGATTCAGTCGATTCCGGCGACTCCCTCGCGATGCTCCTCAGTTCGTGGGGTCACGACGTCCGCACTGCCCAGGGCGCGGTCGCTGGATTGCGCCTCGAATGGGAATTCGAGCCGCACGCCGTGATTCTCGACATCGAGATGCCAGGGAAGAACGGCTACGAAGTCGCAGCCGAACTGCGCGTGCGTCGCCGCAACCTGCTCCTGGTCGCCTTGAGCGGTCATGTCCGTGAGGAGGACCGCGCTCGTTCGCTCGCCGCGGGCTTCGACTACCACCTCACCAAGCCGGCCAACACCGAGCTGCTGCAGCGGATCCTCTCGTGATCCGCGCGCTTCGAGTCTTGCCGGGGCCTGGGGCCGCGCTGCTCGTCATTACCGGAGTCGGCTGCACAACATCTCACCGGCCGCCTGTCACGGTGCCGGCGCCGGCCGCGGCGCCGGCACCGTCGCAGCGGAACGACATACACTGGTTTCGCTCGTCGGCCGAGTATCGCGGGCTCGCGATCGAGATCTACCGGTCGGCATCCGAGCATCTTCCCGATCTGATTCGCGGCGAACAGGCCGGGTTGTGGGCGGTGATCCTCGACGCCGACGAGACCGTCCTCGACAATTCGCTCAACGAACGGCGCGACGCCGATCGCGGTGCCTCGTTCAGCGAAGCCGAATGGGCAGTCTGGGTCCGGCGGCGAGCCGCGACGGCGATTCCCGGCGCGGTTGATTACACTCGCCGCGTCCGGCAGCTCGGGGGGAAGGTCGTCATCGTCACCAATCGCGTCGACTCGCTCTGCGCGCCGACGCGCGAGAACCTTCATGCCGTGGGAATCGACGCCGACCTGGTCCTTTGCACGTCGCCCGGAGAGATCAACAAGAATCCGCGCTTCCAGCGAGTCCAGAACGGCACTGCCGCACCAGGCCTTCCGGCGCTTCACGTCATCGAATGGCTCGGTGACAACATCGAGGACTTTCCCGGACTCACCCAATCGGTGCGGACCCGTGCTGCGGGATATTCCGATTTCGGGGTGCGATACTTCCTCCTCCCGAATCCGATGTATGGCTCGTGGGTCGGCAATGCCGAACCGTGAATCGCCATCGCGCGTCGGGACGGCTCCTCGCCTTGGCATGCTTGACGGAAGTCTCCGATTGATGGATATTGTTCATATATGAACCGTCTCAAGTCGGCGCCCGACCCAGCGGCCGTTCCCGGCGCCGAAGCCGTGATGTTCTCGCTCCTCGGCGTGGCCCACGCGATCGAGGAGCGCCTCGAACAGGCGCTGTCGCCGATCGGCCTCTCCACGTCGAAGCTCGGCGTCCTTACCCAGCTGATCGAAGCCGGCGCCCCATTGCCGCTGAGCGAACTGGCCGCCCGGCTCAGTTGCGTGCGCTCCAACATGACCCAGCTGGTCGACCGGCTCGAGGCCGACGGTCTGGTGCGCCGCGTCGACGATCCGGCCGATCGGCGCAGCGTTCTCGCGATCGTGACGCGACTGGGCGAGGACCGTCAGGCGGCCGGTGCCGCCGAACTGGCGCGCGTCCGCGAAGCATTTGCCGCCGCCCTCCCGCGCGCCGATCGCGCCGCGTTCGCCAGGGCGCTGGCGGCACTGCGGTAGCTTTCCAGCACCAGATTCGTCCGGTTGAAATTCGTTCACCTACCTGCGGAGCTTTCGTGAGCTACATCACCACGCACCTCCTCCCCGGCGAAGTGGTCACCTATCGGACTCGTCTCCACTGGAAGATCTTCGTGGGCCCGGCGCTGATTGCGCTGGTGATGTTGGCGTTGGCGTTGTGGGCCCTGTCGGCAAATCGACGCGCGGTGGCGCTGGCGCCACTCGCAGTCGGCGTGATCGTCCTGTTCGCCGCATGGATCCGCCGCCGCTCCTCCGAATTCGCCGTCACCAACAAGCGGGTGATCATCAAGCTCGGTGTGATGTCGACGCGGTCGATGGAATTGCTCCTTTCCAAGATCGAAGGGATCACCGTGACGCAGAGCCTCACGGGGCGAATCTTCGGCTTCGGCGAAATCGTCGTCACCGGAAGCGGCGGGACCCAGGAGCCATTCGACAGCATCCAGTCGCCGCTCGACTTTCGCCAGGCGGTGCAGGCGGCGACCACCGACGGGGGACGATGACCACCGGGTAGCTGTTGGACAGTCCGGGTCTTTCGTCGCTGGAATTGTGGCCGCCATGCTGCCGGGCCGACGCGGCAGGTCGCTCCGTTGAGCGGATTGCAGTAGCTACCCGGACGTGGTCGCAGGGCGCCGCTGTTCGTCATCAGAAGCGATGGTGTCACCCCGCTCAGGAGATTCACGAATGCCCGGCAAGCCAAGATCCGCGGCCCCCACGCCCGATTCGTCGCCAGTGTCGCGGGCGCGTTTGATCGAGTTGCTCAACGAAGACCTCGCCCGCGAATACCAGGCCATCATCGCGTACGTCGTCTACTCCCAGGTGCTCAAAGGCGCCGAATACATGGCGATCGCAGCCGAGCTCGAACGGCACGCCGCGGAAGAGCTCCAGCACGCGCTGCTGATCTCCGCACAGGTCGACTATCTCGGCGGCAATCCTGTCGTCACGCCGAAGCCGGTGAAGACGTCCCGCAAGCCGAGGGAGATGCTTCAATTCGATCTGGAGAATGAGCGGCAGACCATCCTGCAGTATCGTGCCCGCGTGCGTCAGTGCGAGGCGCTGAGCGAATTCGCCATCGCCGAACACATCAGGGAAATTCTCAAGCAGGAACAGGAACACCTGATCGACCTCGCCACCGCCCTCGGCGAAGAGCCGCCCGACCTCAGCTCGCCGGCGTAACGATCGCGGGGAGTCTGGGCTCCCGGCGTGTTACGGCGCCTGGCCGACGCGTCGTGCGAGATCGGCAAGATATCGATCGACTGTCGCGTTGTGGCCGATGATGAATCGCGAGACAGCGCGGAAGATCGGGTTGTAGACTTCGCCGTCTTCCGTGATGCGCAATTCCGCCGCGTTGCCTTGTGGTGTCAGGTCGTATGTCCAGCTTCCGCCAAACGCAGTCACTCCACCGATGATCCGGCTGACGATGCGCGAAGGTTGACCGCTGGTGTTCACCAAGTACTCGATCTTCCCGTCTGAAGAAAACTCCGTGTACCGCAGACTCGCGGAAAGGTTTGCTGAGTGAGCCGGACGGCCTGGTCTACGGTCATCCGCGAACCTAGATCGCAGGGCGGGAATTCGTCAAACCGAACCGATTGGCTATAGTTAGTTCATCCCTCAGATTCGGTGGTTCCATGGCAGATCGCAAGGTCACCCGGCGTGATTTCGTCGCTGGTTCCGCAAGTGCAGCGCTCAGTGCAATGATCGTCCCGCGGCGAGTCCTCGGCCGCGGATTCCAGGCGCCGAGCGACACGCTCAACCTTGCAATCGTGGGGTGCGGCGGCAAGGGAATGGACAACGCGGCCGCGCTCACCAGTCAGAACATCGTGGCGCTCTGCGATGTGGATTTCGGCTACGTCGATCGTTCGCTGGCATCGCGCCTCAGGATCGTGAACGGGAAGGATCCCGGGCCGGAGGATCTCAAGCTGCGGGATGCCTTCGTCGCGGCGAAGCGCTACGCCGACTTCCGTGAAATGCTCGACAAGCAGAAAGACGTCGATGCGATCGTCGTGGCGACGCCTGATCACGCCCACGCGATCATTGCCAAGTCCGCGATGCAGCTGAAGAAGCATGTCTACGTGCAGAAGCCGCTGACCCATTCGGTCCACGAGGCGCGCTACCTGCGCGACCTTGCGAAGAGCACCGGCGTCGTGACGCAGATGGGAAACCAGGGCCACTCGAGCGACGATGCGCGACTGATCAACGAATGGGTGCAGGCGGGTTTGATCGGCCAGGTTCGCGAGGTGCACGTGTGGACCGATCGCCCGGCGGGATGGTGGCCGCAGGGGGTGCCGCGGCCGGCGCGCCCGCTCCCCCGTATGCCGCAACCCACCCCGGACGCAGTTTATGCGCCGGGAACGCCCAAGACAGTGCCGGGCGCGCCGCAGTGGGGCGCGGGGATGCTGAACACGATGATCGCCGAAGGGCTCTGGGACGCGAACTACACCCCGCCCGATACGCTCAACTGGGACCTGTACACTGCGCCGTGTCCGCACGACGTGGCGTATCATCCGATCTACCACCCGTTCAGTTGGCGCGGGTGGCTCGACTTCGGCGTGGGTGCCCTGGGCGACATGGGTGCTCACCTCATCGATCACCCCTACTGGGCGCTGGGACTCTCGGCTCCCATCAGCATCGAGGCCACGTCCACGCCATGGGGTGGGTCGGCGCGCAATCCGGCGTCATATCCCGCTGCCACAACAGTCCACTATCAATTCGGCGCACGCGGAGATCAACTGCCGGTCAAGCTCAGCTGGTTTGACGGAGGACTTTTCCCGCCGCGCCCCGACCTCCTTCCTGATGACGTCGTCCTTCCACCCGATGGCGGTGCCTTCTTTCTCGGTGACAAGGGATTGCTGATGCACCAGACCTACGGCGAGAAGCCGCGGCTCTATCCCGCGTCGCTGATGGAGCATACCGCATCGGTCCCGCAGAAGTATCCGCGCATCACGGTGTCGCACGAGATGAACTGGGCGTTCGCCTGCATGGGCCAGGGGAAGGCGACGTCACCATTCGAATACGCCGGCGCGTTGACCGAAACGATGCTTCTGGGGATCGTCGCGCTGCGCACCGGACTGGGCAGGAAGATTCTCTACGATGCCTCCACCATGACGGTAACCAACATTCCCGAGGCGAATCAGTATCTCAAGCCCGGTTACCGCGCAGGGTGGGAAGTCTGATGATGCGATCACGCTGGGTTCCGATCGTCGCCCTCGCGCTGGGCGCGACACCGGCTGTGTCGCTTGCCGCACAGCAGTTCGATCCGTCTGCTCTCGCCGAAATGCGCTGGCGCAACATCGGGCCGTTTCGCGGCGGACGGACGAAATCCGCCGCGGGTGTGCCGAGCCAGCCGAACATTTTCTACATCGGTGTGACCAACGGCGGGGTGTGGAAGACGACCGATTACGGCAATACCTGGAGGCCGATCTTCGACAGCGAACCGACCGGGTCGATCGGTGCGGTGGCCGTCTCGCCATCGAATCCCGACGTGGTGTACGTCGGAAGTGGCGAAGGGCTGCAGCGTCCCGATCTCTCCACTGGCGATGGGATGTACAAGTCCGTTGACGCAGGCCGCACATGGACCCATCTCGGATTGCGCGACGGTCAGCAGATTCCCCAGATCGCCATCGATCCAGGCAACCCCGACCGGCTCTTCGTCGCAGTGCTCGGCCATCCCTACGGTCCCAACGAAGAGCGCGGGATCTATCGCTCGCTCGATGGCGGACGAACCTTCCAGAAAGTCCTCGGGAAGGATGAGAACACCGGCGGAATCGACGTCGTCATCGATCCATCCAACGCCCAGACGGTCTACGCGGCACTCTGGGAAGCGCGCCAGGGCCCCTGGGAGAACGCCGCGTGGAGCGGGCCCGGTAGCGGCCTCTTCAAGTCGACTGATGGTGGCACGACATGGCGCAAGCTCATCAACGGACTCCCCGACTCGCCCAACGGCGATGGGCGAATCGGCATCGGGATCTCGCAGAGCAATCCGCAGCGGATCTTTGCCGCGGTCGAGGCGGGCGGGCTCTATCGTTCCGACGACGCCGGCGAATCGTGGACGAAAATCACCGACGACGATCGAGTCGTGTCGCGCGGATCGGACATGGCGGAGGTGAAAGTCGATCCGCGGAACCCCGACGTCGTCTACACGGCCAGCGTCGTTTCGTGGAAATCGACCGACGGCGGCAAGACCTGGAAGGCGCTTCGCGGTGCGCCGGGCGGTGATGACTACCAGCGATTCTGGATCAATCCTGAGCATCCCGACATCATGATCCTCGTGTCAGATCAGGGAGCGAGTGTCACGGTCAACGGCGGAACGACGTGGAGTTCGTGGTACAATCAGCCTACCGCGCAGTTCTATCACGTCAACGCGGACAACGCTTTTCCGTACCGGCTCTGCGGCGGCCAGCAGGAGAGCGGATCAGCGTGCGTTGCAAGCCGCGGCGTGGACGGACGAATCACCTTCCGTGAATGGCATCCGGTCGGCGTCGAGGAATACGGCTACGCGGTTCCCGATCCGCTCGACCCCGACATCGTCTTCGGCGGCAAGGTGACGCGGTACAATCGCCGGACCGATCAGGTGCAATCGGTGGCACCGCCTGGCGGCGGGCGTGGCGGCGATTACCGCGCGGTGCGAACCGCGCCGCTCGTCTTTTCGAGCGTTGATCCGCATCTCCTTTTCTTCGGCCAGAACGTCGTGTGGAAGACGGTCAATGGTGGGTCGAGCTGGACGCGGATCTCACCCGACCTTTCCCGCAAGACATGGGCGATTCCGCCGAGTGTCGGGATCTACAGCAGTTCGGCATCGGCGCAACCGACCCAGCGCGGAGTGGTCTACACTATCGCGCCGTCGTACGTCGATCTCAAGACGATCTGGGCTGGCACCGACGACGGATTGATCCAGGTGACCCGCGACGGTGGCACCACCTGGCACGATGTCACGCCGCCTGGCGTGGTGCCGTGGGCCAAGATCTCGATCATGGATGCCGGACGGTTCGACGCGGCGACGGCGTATGCAGCGGTCAATACCATCCGGCTCGACGATCTTCGGCCGCACATCTATCGGACCCACGATGGCGGAAAGTCCTGGAAAGAGATTGTCGATGGGATCCCTGCTGGTGAGACGGTCAACGTTGTCCGGGAAGATCCGGAGCGGCGCGGGCTTCTCTTCGCCGGGACCGAGCGCACTGTGTACATGTCACTCGACGATGGCGAGCACTGGGAATCGCTCCGCCTCAATCTTCCGGTCACGTCGATCCGGGATCTGATCATCAAGGACAACGATCTCGCGATCGGGACGCACGGTCGCGGCTTCTGGATTCTCGATGACATCACACCGCTCCGGCAGTGGAGCGGTTCCACTCTGCGCGTCAACGCCGTGCTCTTCAAGCCGGAAGCAGCATGGCGGCTTCGCTGGGACCTCAACACCGACACCCCGCTGCCGCCCGACGATCCGGCCGGCGAGAATCCGCCCGAAGGGGCCATCATCGATTACTGGCTCGGCTCATCGGCCACCGGGCCCGTGACGCTGGACGTGTTCGACAGCGCAGGCAGAGTCGTGCGACACTATGCGAGTACCGATCGGCCTGCGCCAATCGGCGATATCGGCGAGATCCCGGGCTACTGGATGCGGCCCACGCTGACCCTCGCGACCACGCCGGGGTTCCATCGCTTTCTCTGGGACATGCACTACGCGCCGGTCGCCGGAAGCGGCGAGAACTATCCGATGTCGGCGACGCCGTTCAACACCGCAGCTGAGCCGACCGGACCGTGGGTCAATCCTGGGCGGTTCACCGTCAAACTCACCATTGGCGGGAATAGTTACACGCAGCCGATGACCGTCCGCTTCGATCCCAACATCAAGACACCGGCTCTCGCCTTGCAGCAGCAGTTCCGGCTCTCGATGGCGATGTACGACGGCGCCCGTGAGGTTCGCATTGCCGAGGACACCATTCGACAGCTGCGCATGACCATCGCCGGGCGATGCGCCGCGGCGCCAGCCGGATTGCACGCGTCGCTTGACTCGCTCGATCGCGAACTGGCGGCATTGGGCGGTGCCGGCGGCGGGGGACGCGGTGGTGGAGGGCGGGGAGGACGCGGTTCTGCCGCCAACGGGGCTGGGCGTTCCCCGTGCGCAGCTGCAGGTGCCGCTATAACCGGAGGGCGGGGTGGTGGCCGCGCGCGCGCCGCTGCGGCGGGGCCATTGGCGGCTTCACTCGCTTCGGTGGGTGCAGCGATGACCTCGGCGCTCGGCGCCCTCCAGGCGTCGGATATGGCCCCGACGATGACGGTGGTAGCGCAAGTTCAGGCTGCACAGGCCCAGCTCGCGGCGCTGATGGCGCGGCTGAAGCTACTTGAGGGAAAGGTGGTCACCGCGAAATAGCGGTGGCCTGCGGTACACCAGCGGGTGAGTTTGGGTCGGTCGATCCTTCGCTGGCGCTCAGGACCGGCAAGCAAAACGGCCGGCTCACCGTGAGGTGAGCCGGCCGTCCGGCGTCGTGGCCCAAAGGCCGCAACGGGCTTGGCCTTAGCGGCCGAGCTTCACGACGTTCTCCGCCGCCGGGCCCTTGGCGCCCTGGACGATGTCGAACTCGACGCGCTCCCCTTCGGAGAGCGACTTGAAGCCCTGGGCCTGGATCGCCGAGTGGTGAACGAAGCAATCCTTTTCACCGTTCTCGGGGGTGATGAAGCCGAAGCCCTTCGCGTCGTTGAACCACTTGACTGTGCCGGTTGTACGCATGCTGTCCTACTCCTGAATGATGGTGTAATCGGAGTCGCGGACGATGCCGTACGACCGACTACAGGTTCGCGATCATACCCTCGCGGCGGGTCAGTTTCTGCGCTGCGGCTCCCCGCGACTGGCGCCTACGATCGGAGAAATCGAAAGGGGATCGGCTTGAACGCCGATCCCCTTATGAGCGTTCCCCTGAAACCTCTCCATGATCCGGAATGGAACATGGTCATCGTAGATTAGAAATAAAGCGCCTGAGTTGGAATCGCGCAAGGGGTCCGATAGTGTCTGATTTCCAGTGTAACGAAATTTTTGGCCCAAAGTCGGGCTGGATCAACAAATGATCAAGGTCGGGGTAGACCATCCGCAGGACGCCGCCGCGCGTCTTGCGCATCTTCAAGGAACGCGAGCAACGACCGCCGTTCGGCCGTCTCTGCACTTCCATCGTCCCGTAATGCCGCGATCTTGTCAGCCAGGGCACGATCGGACCATTGCGCGATGACCTTCCACGCCCGCGACCGGCTCCCCGGCACGAATCCCGGCTCGATATGGATCATCTCATCTTCGTCGCCATGAGGCATCGTTGCCTCCCGCTAAAGACGCTACGGCCCGGGGGAAGGACCGTCAACTGAAGCGACGTCCCGACCAAGTCACGAGACACCCCCAGTCGAGAATGACTTCCCGGCCCGTTTTCCCGCCATGCATCAGGACTCCCCTAGCCATTCATCAGCGCCAGAAGATCTTCCACCTTCCAGACCCGATCCCTCAGGCCAGCGACCATTGCCGGGCTCGTCTTGATCCCCTTCGCGGCCTTCGTCAACGTGCCGTGGCGCTGGCAGTAGCTGTACCACATGAAGTGCAGGGCCACAGAGTACAGGTGATACTCGACCTTCTTCGAGAAGGCGTCCCTGAGGCGGATAAAGCGGCCATTCAACCCGGGCTATTTTGGGCCATGCGACTCGACGGCATCCACCACATCTCCTGCATCACAGGTGACGCCCCCGCCAACCTGGCCTTCTATACCGGCGTTCTCGGCCTGCGCCTGGTGGCCAAGACAGTGAATCAGGATGACCCTTCCGTCTACCACCTCTTCTACGCCGATGAAGCCGGGTCGCCCGGCGCCGACCTGACCTTCTTTGAATACCCTGGTGCGTTGCGGGGCCGCGCGGGAGCCGGGATGGTGTATCGGATCAGCCTCCGGGTCGGTTCCTACCAATCACTCGATTTCTGGGATCGGCGGCTCAGCAGTGCTGCGGTGATGACCACTCGGCACGAAGACCGGCTCCGCTTCGAGGATCCCGAGGGGTTGGGCCTCGAACTCGTCGCCATCTCGGGCGGCGATGCCCCGCTCACAGCGCACCATCCCGAAATTCCGGCCGAGCATGCCTTGCAGGGGTTCGACAGCGTCCGTGCTTTCGGCGGCCGGTTGGCAAGTACGCGGCGGCTCCTCGAGGACGTGATGGGAGCCGTTCGGCGTGAGGAATTCCACTGGGAGCTTTCCGGCCCCTTGCGGCACGGCTCGATCGCATACGACGCGCCCCCCGATCTCGGCGGCCGGTCCGGCGCGGGCACCGTGCACCACGTTGCATGGGCGACCGAGCCCGGCGACCACGAGGCGTGGCTCGATCGGCTCCACCGCGGCGGCGTACCGTCCACGCCGATCATCGACCGCTATTATTTCCGGTCGATCTATTTTCGGGAGCCAAGCGGGGTGCTCTTCGAGCTGGCGACAAAGGGCCCGGGCTTCACCGTCGATCTCCCGCTCGAACGCCTCGGGAGGGAATTGGTCCTGCCGCCGCTTCTCGCCGGGCGCCGGGCCGAGATCGAGTCGCATCTGACGCCGCTCCCCGATCCGCGCGACGGATGGTGATGGTGCTCCTCCTCCTCCGCAATACACGGAGACCGTAGTGGCCGATCCGATGGCAGCACCACACTCGCACGAGGATCATTTCACCGCGCCTGAAGCGGTCCGCGACGTCGTGATCGGAATGTCGGATGGCCTGACCGTTCCGTTCGCTCTGGCGGCCGGGCTGTCGGGGGCAATCGCGCAGACCAGCATTGTCATTACGGCCGGGCTCGCGGAAATCGCGGCGGGTGCCATCGCGATGGGATTGGGCGGCTATCTCGCCGCGCGAGGCGACGCGGAGCACTACGCCAGCGAACTGACCCGCGAGTATCGCGAGGTGGCGGTGGTTCCGGAGAAGGAAGCGGAAGAGGTTGCCGAGGTCTTTGCCGGGTACGGCGTGACGACCGAAGAGAGTGCCGCGGTGATCGCGTCGTTCCGCCGGCGCCCTGACGATTGGGTGCGATTCATGATGCGCTTTGAACTTGGCCTCGAAGAGCCGCATCCCGGTCGAGCCATGCGGAGCGCAGTGACGATCGCCGCATCGTATGTCGTGGGTGGCGTGATTCCGCTGTCGGCGTATTTCGCCACCAGCGACGTGACCACCGGTCTCCACTGGTCGATCGGGATCACGCTCACCGCACTGGCGGTCTTCGGCTGGATCAAGGGACGGTTCACCGGAGCGTCACGCATCCGCAGTGCAATGCAGACGCTGGTCGTTGGCGGTGTAGCGGCGGCGGCGGCGTTCGAACTGGCCAAGCTGGTGAGCGGCCGATGACGGCCATCGATCCCCGCGTCGACATCGGACATGTGCATCTCAAAGTCGCGGATCTCGAGCGCTCGCTCGCTTTCTGGCACGGCGTCCTCGGCTTCGACGTGCAGCAGCGGATGGGACGGAGTGCCGCGTTCATCAGTGCCGGCGGCTATCACCACCACATCGGCCTGAACACCTGGGAGAGCGCGGGCGGACAGCCACCGCCCGACGGCACGACCGGTCTTTATCATGTCGCCATCCGCTACCCGGACCGTACGTCGCTCGGCGATGCACTGCGCCGGGTGCTGCGTGCCGGCGTCCATGTTGATGGTGCGTCGGATCATGGAGTGAGTGAGGCGGTCTACCTCCGCGATCCCGACGACAATGGCGTGGAGCTTTACCGCGACCGCCCTGCGGCGGAGTGGCCTCGGGCGGCGGACGGATCGTTGACGATGACGCTTGCGCCACTCGACTTGCAGGCGCTTCTGGCCGACGCGTCGCCGGAGCCGGCGGCGTGATCGGCACTCGCGTAGTGTCGGCGATCACCGCTGTCCTGGTTGTCGCGCCGCCGGCGGCGGCTCAGCGATCGGTGCCGCTGATTCTCCAGTACGTCGACGTCGTGCTCGATTCGGCGACCTGGCGCGACGTCGCGTCATCGCCCTTCGTGAGAGAAGATTTCGCCGCGTCCGATACCAACGCCCGCGTGGGAATCTTCCGGGGTGTCCGCCTTTACGGCCGCTACAATTACGTCACACTCCTTGCGCCAGCCGGTGCGTCGGTCGGTGATGTCGCGATCGGGCTGGGCGTCGAAACCGCGGGAGGATTCGAAGCGCTCTCCACGGCAACGCATCAGCGGGTCGCAACGCGCGGGAGCGCCACCGGCGACGGCGCGATCGCCGGCGGCGCGAGGGTGATTACACCGGTCGGCGCTGACTCGACGTCCGATCACCTGCGCCTGGTGATCTCGCAATACGATGCCGCCACCGCCGCGGGTCTCGCGGCAACCGATTCGCTGCCGGCATCGAACCGGACCGTGGCCCGTCTCCTCGCACCGCATTTCGATTCACACCGACTGTTCGCCTACGTCACCAGCGTGACACTCGCTGTTCCCGTCGACGATATCAGGAAGACGGTGGCGTTGCTGCAGCTCGATCAGGTCAAGGTTCTCCCCGAGGGTGAAGGCGCCGTCATCGATCTCGGCGGAATCACCCTGCACCTCGTGCCGCCGTGGAGCGGTGCCGGCGTCAAGCAGCTCAAGTTCGCGCTGACACGTGACGATCCCGCCAACCCGGTATACCGCTTCGGGCCCAAGTCGCAGTTGCGCTTTGGCCCCGGACCAGTGGCGGTATGGGACTTCGCGCCAAAATGAGCGAGATCGCGACCTTCGGTGGCGGGTGCTTCTGGTGTCTCGAAGCGATCTTCGAACCATTGATCGGCGTCGAGCGCGTGGTCTCGGGCTACGCCGGCGGCCGGATTCCCGACCCGACCTATGAACGGGTGTGCGGTGGCGCGACCGGGCATGCGGAGATGATCCAGGTCACCTTCGACCCGGCGCAAATATCGTATCGCGAACTTCTCGAGCTTTTCTTTGCCTTTCACGATCCCACGACACTCAACGCGCAGGGGCCGGATGCCGGCACGCAGTATCGCTCGATCATCCTGACCCGGTCGCCGGAGCAGGACAAGATCGCTCGCGACCTGATCGCGTCGCTCACGCGCGAGGGCGTCTTCGACGGCCCGATCGTCACCGCGATCGAGCCACTCGATATCTTCTGGCCCGCCGAGGAGTATCACCAGCACTATTATCAGCGGAATCCTGCGCGGGCGTATTGCGCGGCGATGATCGCGCCCAAGATGGCGAAGTTGCGCCGGAGCTATGCCTCGCGGCTCAAGCCGGAGGGGTCCCAGGGGAGGATCGGGTGACCGAGCCGAAGACGACGGTGATCGAGCAGGCGAAGAAGAAAACATTCGAATGGGTACGCGCGCTGGCCTGGGCCGTCGGGATCTGGCTCATCCTGTCGTCGTTCGTGGTGCAGGCGTACTTCATTCCGTCGCCGAGCATGGAGACGACGCTGATGGTGGGCGACGTCCTCTTCGTCAACAAGTTCCTCTTTGGCGCCAAGATTCCATTCATCCACGCCCATCTGCCGGCGATTCGCCAACCGCGCCACGGCGATATCGTGGTGTTCATCTCGCCGATCGAGGATTCGATCCTGGTGAAGCGTCTGATCGGGCTCCCGGGTGACACCTTGCAGATGAAGGCCGCCGCCCTCTATCGAAATGGCAAGGCGCTCCAGGAGCCCTACGCCCAGTCCACCGATCCCACCTGGAGCGCCGATTCGGTGACGCGCGGCGACATGCGGCGGATGCAGTTGCCGCATTATATCGGTCCCGACCCCACCCATTACTTCCCCGATGTGCACGACTGGGGACCGATCGTGGTTCCTCACGATTCGCTCTGGATGATGGGCGATAATCGTGACAGCTCGCGCGATTCGCGCTTCTGGGGATTCACTCCGCGAACCAATGTGCGCGGGACTCCGATCATCATCTACTACAGCTGGAACGCGAGCAGCTATCGGCCGCTGCCGTTCTTCACGGCGACCCGCTGGAACCGGATCTTTCACGTCCCACGCTAACGTCGGCTGGCGCAGCGCGTCCTCCATCAGGGAGTTGACTCTTGCTTTTCCCCTGCTGAGGCAGGGCGTATCTTCCGATAACTCAAACGTTCCGCTGACAACTCTGGCCGAGGTACCGGCATGTCCCCTGTGATCAGGCGAATCGTCGCGGTCGTCGTCGCGTGCGGTGTCGCGATGATCATCGTCCGCCTTCTGGAAGAGCTGGCCAAACAGGTCACCATGCCGGCCGGGCTCGATCCAACCAACGCCGCCCAGGTGAAAACCGCCCTTGAGCACGGCGAATTCCCCTTCGCATCGCTCGCCCTGGTGTTCTGCGGCTGGCTTCTCGCGTCGTATACTGGGAGCCGGATCGCATCGCGGATCGGGCAGGCACGGATTGCTCCACTGGCGTTCACCGTTCTGTTCACGCTGGTGATCCTGCATGACCTGACCACGCTGCCGCATCCGACCTGGATGTGGATCGGTGGCGTCTTCGGAGTGCCATTGGTCGCCTTGGGTGCCGCAGGAGAGTCGATCACGCTCCGCGGTCGCTGAGTCCAGTCCGGTTCCGGGTGCGATTCTATTGATTGCACGATTCACTGCGAAACCCGGAGCGTACCGTGACGACCCATCCAGCAATCCTCTCACTCCTTGCCGTCACTGCGGCAATCCCGCTTTCAGCTCAAGTCCCGCCGGCTCGCCGTGGATTGACTTCGGCAGCGAGCCGTCCCGCCCCGCCCACGCCGGTGACGATCACCTTCGTCGATTGGGCGTTCGACGCCCCGGCCGAGATCCCGGCCGGAATGGTCACCTTCCGGGCGGTGAACAAGGGGAAGGAGCTTCATCACGCCACGCTGGTCAAACTCGACAAGGGACACACTGTTGCCCAGCTCAAGGCCGTCCTGCAGGCCAAAGGTCCGAGCCCGGCGTGGATGACGTGGTATGGCGGGCCCCAGAACGAGAGCGTGGTGACGATGAACCTCCCCGAGGGCGACTATGCCTGGGTCTGCCTGATTCCCGGGCCCGATGGAATCCCCCATTTCGTCAAAGGGATGATTCGCGGCATGAAGGTGTTGCCCTCGAAGACGATCACGCCCGCGCCCAAAGCCGATATCAGCGTCAGCATGGCCGATTACACTTGGACCTTCTCCAAGCCAATCACGCGCGGCCGGCACGTACTCCAGGTCCTGAACGTGCAAGGCGCCCAGCCCCATGAATTCGTCGTGGTCCCGCTAGCGCCGGGAAAGACGGCAAAGGACATGCTGGCGTGGGTCGACCACCCGATTGGCAAGGCCCCGGCGTTGTCGGTTGAGGGTACGGCCCCGATGCAGGCGGGGCTCTCGAATTACACCACGATCAATTTCGTTCCCGGTCACTACGCGCTTTTCTGTTTCGTCCCCGATCCCAAGGATGGCAAGTCCCACGCTGAGGAGCATGGGATGGTGAAGGAGTTCACAGTTCAGTAATCTTCCCGGCTCATGCGCATTCTCCGCGTCATTGCTCTCACCTGGTTGCTGACCGACTGTGGTGCATTGCTTGGCTGGGCGCTCGGTCGGCCGGTCGAGCTCCAGTTTCTCGGCGGTGTGGTGCTCGGGACGCTGGCGATCCTCCTCGCGATCCGGGTGCTGGCATCGCGAGGATGGCTCAACCCGGACCGGCGTCGTGGCGGGTCGATCGGTGGCTTGTGCGGCTTCGCTCTGGCCGCGTCGTTTGCCGCGATGAACGCCAATTCGCCCGTCATTCCCATGCTGGTCATGGCGCTGGCGGGATTCGGTGTCATCGCCGGTGCCGGCCCCAGTGCCGCACGCTGAGGCCTGGGGCTCGATGAGGTTGCGGGCCCGATTCTCCTTTCTCGCGATCCTCCTTCCCGCCGTGCTCGTCGCGCAGCAGCGCCCGCGGGCGCGTGAACTCGGCATCGCTCCCGGGATCTTCGCCCCCGGACCGTTGAACGCAATCACCGACGTGAGCGGCGTACTCGTGGGCCAGACCACCGTGATTGAGGGCGACTCGGTTCATACCGGCGTCACCGCGATCCTCCCGCATGGCGGCGATCTCTTCCACGATCGGGTGCCGGCCGCGCTGCACGTGGGAAACGGTTTCGGAAAGTTGATCGGCGCGACCCAACTCGGCGAACTCGGCGAACTCGAAACGCCGATCCTCCTCACTTGCACCCTCTGCGTCTGGAAGGCGGCCGACGCGATGGTCGCGTGGGAACTGGCGAAGCCGGGAATGGAATCGGTCCGATCAATCAACCCGGTTGTGGCCGAGACCAACGATGGTACGCTCAACGCGATCCGGTCACGCCCGATTCGTCCCGAGCAGGTCGTGGCAGCACTGGAATCCGCGTCGACCGGCGATGTCGCCGAGGGGAGCGTTGGCGCTGGAGCGGGGACGGTGGCATTCGGCTGGAAGGGCGGGATCGGGACGGCGTCGCGGAAGCTTCCGGGCTCACTCGGCGGCTACACCATCGGCGTGCTGGTGCAGTCAAACTTCGGCGGCGTCCTCCAGCTCGGTGGCGCACCCGTCGGCGTCGAGCTCGGACGTTTTTCGTACCGGAACAATCTCCTTCGCGAACGCGGCGATGGCTCGTGCGTCATCGTGATCGCCACCGACGCCCCGCTATCGGACCATCAACTCGAACGACTGGCCGCGCGCGGCATCATGGGGCTGGCGCGCACCGGCGCCGACGGTTCCAACGGATCGGGTGACTACGCCCTGGCGTTCTCGACCGCGCCAGATGTGCGGCGTCATCCGCCGGCGATGCGCCAACTCAGGAGTCTCGACGACGACGCGGTATCACCGGTCTTCGAAGCGGCGATCGAGGCGACCGAAGAAGCAATCGACAATTCGATCCTCCGGGCAACCAGCGTGACGAGTCGCGGTCGCACCATCTCCGCCATCGACATTGATTCGGTTCGCGCCGTCCTGGCGCGGCACGGAATCACCAGAAAACCCTGAGGCCGGGCCGCCGATGACGACGCGGATGATCGTGCTCGCTGTCTTTCTCATTGCCGCACGTAGCGCGGCACCCGCTCTGCCTGGCACAGCGACAGCCGGCACCGATACCCTGCACGCGGTTCCCGCTCCCGACGCGCGCGATCACGCCAACATCGAGCGACTCGAACGCGTCCTTGCAGACGACTCGATGGAGGGGCGGGGCACGGCCACGCCGGGCGGCGAACGCGCGGCACGCTTCCTCGCCGGGGAAATGCAGCGGATCGGCCTCAAACGGGGTGGCGACAGCGGCTTTCTCCAGCGGGTGCCGATGATGGTTCCGGCGCCGGCCGGATCTGCCAGCGAGACGGGCCGTGGCCGTGGTGCGCGGCTAATGACGCTGCCGTCACTCGCCGATCTCGACACCGTTCCGCTCGATCGCCGGCGGCACGCGGAGAATGTCGTGGGGATTCTTCCCGGTGGCGATCCGGCGCTCAGCAAGGAAGTCGTCCTGGTGCTGTCGCACTACGATCATCTCGGCGTGAGAACGCCGGCGATTCCCGGTGGCGATTCGATCTACAATGGTGCCGATGACGACGCGTCGGGGACCGTCGCCGTCCTCGAAGTCGCCCGCCTTCTCAGGAGGGCTGGCACACCACGCCGGACGATCATCTTCGCCAACATGACCGGCGAAGAAGTCGGACTACTGGGGACCAACTTCTTCATCGCCCATCCGCCGGTCCCGCTCACCCAGATCGTCGCCGGCTTCGAAATCGAGATGATCGGCCGCCCCGACTCGCTCGCGGGCGGACCGGGCAAGGCGTGGCTCACCGGCTACGAACGTTCGACCATGGGCGACATGCTCAAGGAATACGGCATCGCGATCGTTCCCGACATGCGCCCCGATCAGCGCTTCTTCACGCGCAGCGACAACTACGGCCTGGCGCGCCGCGGCATCGTTGCGCACACGCTGTCGAGCTTCAACCTGCACAGCGACTATCACCAGGTCACCGACGAAGTCTCGAAGATCGACTTCGATCACATGACGGCGGTGATTCACTCCGCGGCAGAAGCGGTGCGGCACCTCGCCGATGGTCCGAGACCCGAATGGCATCCGGGCGGCGCACCTCGGTGAAGCGCGCGGTGGCGCCGGGCTATAGCGGCAAGACCCTCGCCGACAAGCTTGGGCTCAAGCCGGCGACGCGGATCGCCGTGATTCATGGACCGAAGGAATTGCCGGCATGGCTCGCGCCGCTGCCGAAGGGCGCGAAACTGGTGGGTGGGCGGAGCGACAACGCCGATTGCGTGCTGCACTTCGCGTCGAGCCGCGCACCATTCGCTCGCGAGATGACGGCGCTGGTGAACACGCTGCCTCCCGGAGCGGTCTACTGGATCTGCTGGCCCAAGAAGAGCAGCGGAGTGGCCACCGACATCAGCGAAGACCTCCTGCGCGCCCTCGTCCTCCCCACTGGATGGGTCGACGTCAAGGTTTGCGCGGTGAGCGAGGTCTGGTCGGGGCTCAAATTTTTACGCCGTCGAAGCTGATTCCGCCAGCCCCGGGAGTGCCATCGGCGTGACTCCCTCGATTTCGAGGAGGCGCACCTTCCGCCAGAGGCCACCGCCGTAACCACCCAGCTTGCCCCCGGTATTCACGACCCGGTGACACGGGATCACAACGGCGAGACGATTGCGGCCGTTGGCGCTTCCGACCGCTCGAACGGCTCGTGGATTCCCCACCGTGCGGGCAATGTCGGCGTACGAGCAGGTCGAGCCGGTCGGGATCTGCCGCAGTGCATTCCACACCGACACCTCAAACGGCGAGCCACGCACCACGAGCGGCACGGTGAACTTGCCGCGTCGGCGCGCAAAGTATTCCTCGAGTTCGCCGAACAGCCGATCGAGATGAGGATGTCCTGCCGTGACGACCGGGCCCTGGAACCACCGTCTGAGCGTGGGAGCCTGGCGCCGCAGCCGCTCGATGTCGCCGAATTCGAGCAACACCACCCCTTCGGTCACCGCGGCGGCGACCATCGGGCCGAGCGGCGAATGCCAGGTGCCGGCGAAGACCGGCTCGCCATTGCGCGAGCGGCCCGGCGGCGCGCCAACTGCGCGTGAAAACGCATCGCGGAAGCCGCTGTGCGACTCCCATCCCGATGTGACGATCACCCGGTCGAGCGATGCGCCGCGGCGAAGCTGCCGCTGGGCGTGCGCGACGGCGCGGGCGCGTTGCCAGCGGTGGAATGTCATTCCATGTGCCCGGAGACAATGCCGGCGGACGCGGACTGGATCGAAGCCGTGGCGCGCGAGCTCCTTGTCGGACAGCCGCTCTGCCCCAGCACGATCGGCCAGCGCCGCGAGGCGGATCCACCACTCCGGCTCGACTTCAACTTGCTCTGGCTTGCACCTGAGGCAGGCGCGGAAGCCGGCGTCCTCGGCGGCCGAAAGGGATGGAAAGAATTCGAGATTCTCGGGCCGCGCCCGACGGGACGGGCAGGTCGGGCGGCAGGCGATCCCGGTGGTCCGGACCGCCACGATGAAGAGGCCGTCCCATGCGGAGTCACGGCGGGCGACGGCGCCAAGTAGCGTGCGGCGCGATGGCAATTGCCGAAGATGTGTCATGGCTGGGAGTTTATCGTGCCGGCGTCGCCGGTCGCCACCGCGAACTGGACAGGGAATCCCCCTTGCTGTGCGGCTCGCGGTGTGGGATTCTTTGATGTCGCGGCAACCGCGATCTCCGGAGCTCGCCATGACTGAACGACGCCTGCAGGTCTATGAAACCAACCAGGTCCGGGTGACCTACGATCCGGCCGTCTGCCTTCACTCGGGCGTCTGCCTGCGCACCCTGCCTGTCGTGTTCGACATCGGCTACTCGCAGTGGATTCACCCGGAACGCGCGAATCCGAGCAGCGTGATGGCAGCGGTCTCGAAGTGCCCCTCGGGTGCGTTGCGCGCCACGCTGGTCACGTCGGTAATGCACCGGGTTCCTCGCGAAGGCGAGAAGTGAACTCACGGTCCGACCGTGAATGCCTCCGCCATCTGGAACTTGCCATCGAGGAAGACTTCGGCCTGGTAACTCCCGCCCTTCTTGAGCGGTCCGAAGCGAAACGGGATTGCCGCGACGCCGGTGCTGTCGGCGGGGGGGATCCGGCTCCCGATCGAATCCACCGTCTGATCCTTGAGGCGAAGCCGGACGCTCACCGCCGTTCCCGGACTCGCGTAGATGGTGCGTACCGACGCAAGAACTGAGTCGGATGCTCCAAACCCCGCTGCGCCACCGACGACGATCCGGTTGGCAGGATTGAGGAGGTGGCCGACGTCGATTGCCATCACGTGCCCGACCTTCGGCGTGCTTGTCGTAGCTCCGCTGCCCGACGCGGAAGTTCCGAGGGCGGTGGTGGTCGCGCTGTCGAAGTCCGATGAACGCGCACCCTTGCGCCCGCAGGCGGCGAGGGCGAGGAGCGCTGCGAGAACGAGTACCGTCGCCGATCGTGTCATGAGTCGCCGGGGTCGAGGTCCGAAGTCGTGGCAACCCTGGATGGTTGCGTGTCCGGGAAACTATCAGGGGGGCGCGGTATGGCAATAAGACTGGTCGTGTTCGATGTGGCGGGGACGACCATTCGTGACGGCGGCGGCGCGGTGCGGCAGGCGATGCACGATGCACTCGCTGTCCGTGGTCTCACCCTCCGGGAAGGGGCGATGGAAGGTATCGCCGGCATGGCGAAGGGCCACGCGATCCGGACCCTGATCGAGGGCCACGGCCGCGATGAACTCCTCTCCGAGGTCGACGCGATCCACGCCGACTTCACCGGCCGCATGATTCGCTACTATCGCGACAGTCCTGCGGTCGCTCCCGTCGACGGCGCGCGCGAATCCTTCGACGCCCTGCGCGCTGCCGGGACACAGGTGGCTCTCGGCACCGGTTTTTCCCGCGAGATTCTCGATGTGGTGCTCGCCCGGGTCGGCTGGGCGGGTGATGGCGCACCGATCGATGCCGCAATCGCAAGCGATGAAGTGCCGAGGGGTCGTCCCTGGCCCGACATGATCGACGCACTGCGGCTGCGCCTAGGTGGCATCCCCTATGGCGAAGTGGCCAAGGTCGGCGACACGCCGGTCGATCTCCACGAAGGGACAATGGCACGCTGCGGCTTCGTCGTTGGCGTGCTGAGTGGCGCGCACACGCGCGAGAGTCTCGGCCAGCATCCCAACGACGCCCTGATCGACAGCGTGGCGGAACTGCCCCGGCTGATGCAGGCCAAAGGACTGATGCCGGTCAGCTAGGACGACTGGCGCTTGCCGCGGCCCGCTTCGTCGACCGCGCGCCGCAACAGGAATTCAATCTGCGCGTTGAGTGAACGCAGATCATCGGCCGCCCATTTGGCAAGCGCGGCGTGCAGCCGCGGCTCGAGCCTCAACACGAACGACTTTCGCTCGCTCACCGCGCGTCGCCCGCGATCAATAGATCGTGCCGGTGTTCACCACCGGCTGCATCGGTTGTTCGGCGCAGAGCGTCACCAGGAGGTTCGACACCATCGCCGCCTTCCGCTCTTCGTCGAGGGAGACAATGCCCTTCTCGACGATGCTCTTGAGCGCCAGGTCAACCATTGACACCGCACCCTCGACAATCAGCGTCCGCGCGGCGATGATGGCGCTCGCCTGCTGCCGGCGCAGCATCGCATTGGCGATTTCGGGTGCGTACGCCAGGTGTGCGATGCGCGCCTCGAGGACCTTCATCCCGGCCTTCTGCAGGCGTGCCTGGACTTCGACGGCGAGCTGGTCGGAGATCTCCGCCGCGTTGTGGCTCAGCGAACGTTCGCCGTCGACGTGCGCGTCGTAGGGATAGCTGCTGGCCAATGTGCGAACCGCCGATTCGCTTTGCACCCGGACATAGTCTTCGTAGTTGTCGACCTCGAACATCGCTTCGGCCGAATCGATGACCTGCCAGACCACGATGGCGCCGATCTCGATCGGGTTGGAGTTCTTGTCGTTGACCTTGAGTTCAGACGTTTCGAAGTTGCGGACTCGAAGCGAAATGCTGCGCTTGAGGAAGAACGGGTTGGCCCACCAGAGTCCCGGCGTCTTGACCGAGCCGACGTACCTGCCGAAGAGGGTAATGACCTTGGCCTGGTTGGGCTGCACCGAGAAGAGGCCAGTGAAGCCAAAGAACAGGACGGCTACCAGGAGAATCACGCCAGCGGCCACCGACAATGGAGACCCGCCTTGGGAGCCAGTTGCGATGAGCAGTACGGCTGCCACTCCAACAATGATGAACAACGCCACCGCCACCAGACCGTTGACCGCCCGCCGCTCGATTTCATTGGCCATCTGCCGCTCCGGAGAATGATATTATCATGATATCACCATGATATAGCCCGCCGCAAGGTCCGTCACCCGACCACGATACTTTCCCGTATGGCCGTTTCGCGAATCACCCGCATTGCCGCAGCATTCGTCCTGTCGGGATGCGCTTCCGAACCCGCCGCCGAAGCGGCCACACCGACCTCCGAGATCGGATCGCTCACCGTTGAGCGCACCGGGCCGACGAACGTCACGCTCCTCGCGATCTGGGCCACCGCTCCCGACCGCGCCTGGGCTGGCGGACAGGGTGGTGTGATCCTCGGGTGGAACGGTACCCAGTGGCGAACCGAAGCGACCGCTACTGCCGAGACGATTACCGGTCTCTGGGCCGCTGATACCGACAGCGCGTACGCCTCGGCCGATGGTGGTGTTCTGATGCATCGCACCGCCGATGGGTGGGTGCGCGATTCCTCCGGCACCACCAGCACCATGCTCGACGTCTGGGGGCTCGATCAGGATCGCGTCTGGGCAACGGGAAGCAACGGCACGATCCTGCGACACACGGCCGCGGGCTGGAGTCCGATGAAGGTTCCAATTCCGGCCGAGCTCTGGGGAATCTGGGGAAGTTCGGAAGACGCGCTCGTCGCGGTGGGACAGGACGGCGACATTCTTGAGTGTTGCGACGCGGGTGTATGGCACACCGTTCCCTCACCGACCACGAATGTGCTATTCAGTGTGGCTGGTGATGGTGCCGGTCGCACCGTTGCCGTCGGAGGGAGCGGAACGATTCTCCTCCGCGACGCGAACGGCTGGCGCCAGGTTGCCTCACCCACGCCGTACAATCTCTTCGATGTGTGGAGCGACGGCCCGGGCCGTTTTACCGCCGTTGGGGACGGCGGCAGGATTCTCGCCGGCGACGGCCTCACATGGAGCGTTGTACCGACGACCGGCGCGCACGAAAACCTGCGCGGAATCGCCGCGGCGGGAGGACGCCATTTCGCGGCCGGGTGGTATGGGACGATCATCGACGACGCCGGAGGGGGCTGGCACCCTACGCTCGACGGCGGTGTGCTGTACGACGTTCAAGCACCGGATGACGGTCCGGCGATCGCTGTTGGTTCCGGCGGACTTGCTTTCGAACGAACCGGCGGCGTCTGGCAGAATCTGGCTATCCCCACCACCACGTCGTTGTATGGCATCGCCGGACTATCGGCATCGCAGCGACTCGTTGTCGGTGACAGCGGGACGATTCTTCGCTTCGACGGGACGACGTGGCATCGCGAGGCTTCGCCGTATGGCGGATTGCTGCGATCCGTCTGGTGGTCGCCCGACAACCGTGCCATGATCGTCGGCGATGCCGGAACCGCGCTGGCCTGGGACGGCACCTCGTGGCACGCGACCGCAACGCACACCGCGGCCTTCCTGCGGCATGTCTGGGGAACCGGATGGGGCGACGTCTGGGCGGTGGGTGACAGCGGGACGGTGCTGGTGTTCGACGGATCGACGTGGCATCGCCTCGGCGTGCCAAGCAGCCAGATTCTCCGGGGCGTCTGGGGGAACTCGCCGCGCGACGTCTGGGTCGTGGGCGAGGCCGGAACGGCGCTGCACTGGGATGGCAACAACTGGGCGACGATCGCAGCACCCACGGACAGCGCGTTGCGCGCCGTTCGCGGGATCGGCAGCGACATCTACGTCACGAGCACCGGCGGAACGATCTGGCGATGGCGCGCTGGCCAGTGGACCAGACTCGACAGCGGCCTGCCCGTCCTGCTCACCGGGCTGGATGCTGATGGCAGCGGCCTCGTTGCCGTTGGCGACCTGAGCGCCATCATCGAAGGCCACTAGGCCATCAGCTTGCGTCGCGGCGATACCACGTTGGCGATGAGGATCCCGGCGACGAGCGACGTCGCGATGAGCGCCATGCGAAAGGCGCTGTCGACGCCGACCTCGACGTTGCGATCGAGGAGCGACGCCAGCGATTGCAGCCCGACGCTACCGGGAACGAGAACGAGAAGGCCGGGGACGAGCGTGATTTGCGCGGGTCGATTTGTGAGCCGGGCGTACCAGTTGCTTCCGACGCCGGTCATCAGCCCACCGATGAAGGCTCCCAGCTCGGCACCGAGCGCCTCTGAACCGACTCGTGCGCCGACGAACGCCACGATTCCCGCCGCCACGATCCACGGAATGTCGCGCGCCTCCGCCTTGAGCAGCACGGCAAACCCGATCGGCGACACCAGCACCGCAACCGCGAGCGACCATCCGGCCAGCGGAGCGATCGCCGATGAGTGTGGCGCGCCGACGACGAGGGCGGCGGTCTTGGCGCCGAGCGCGATCCCGAAGGCGATGCCCAGGAGAAGCACCAGCGCTCCCATCAGTCGGGCGGTGCCGCTCGACAGATGCCGCGTGGAGAGTTCGGTGACCGCCGTGGTGAGCATGAGTCCGGGAATCAGGACGATGACGCCGGCGAGGGTTGCGAGAAAGACCGACACGTGGAATCCGGCGACCGCCCCTGCCGCCGCGAGGAGCGACGCGGTGAAGGCCGCGAGCGGCTCGAAGACGCGGCCGACGGCGAGGTGCCGCGCAGCCACGAGGGCAAGCGCGCCGGTGACCAGGCCGATCGCTGCAGCCAGCATGACTTCGTGAAGGCCACCACCCAGGAAGCGCGCTGCACCCCCCGAAACCAGGCCGAATGCCAGCGTCCGCGAGACGGCTCCGAAGAGCGGCGGCGCCGCCTCGATCGCTTCGATGGCGGCCGATCCCGCTTCGGGTGACGCCTGGCAATTGAGGACCCGGCGCGCAACTTCATCGACCCGGGCGAGTTTTCCCAGATCCGATTCGGCAGGCTCGACCCGGATCATGAACGTTCGCTGATTGTCCTGCGCGCCAAACGACGCCATGATCGACGTGGGGAGCGAAAAGAACTGGCCGTCGAGGCCCAGGCGGTCGCTCATCAGCGCGAGTGCTTCCTCCAGGCGATGGGCCGCATAGCCCGATGTATGCAACGCCCGGCCGAGGCGAAGGACGAAGGCGACGCGCTGATCGGCAGGTTCGGTCTGTGGCAGTGGTGGCATGGTCGGCGGTATGATACGCCCTGATCGCCCCTTGGGTCCAGGAACGTGCCGGTGATCGCTTGCAGATCACTCGCCTGATACGGAGCGGAGGTTTCGATGGCCGATCTGAAGCGGCACGCCGCGCGCTTTCTGCTCCGCATCCTGGCCCCGCGCATGGTTCGCGATTCGAGCCCGTACAACCGCATCTGGGGCCACGCCATTGTGCTGCAACTCGGGGCACTCGACGAAGAGGCCTTTCGCCGCGAGCTCGACGCGTTCTATGCGCAGCTCGATCCCGAGGAATGCGCCGCCACGGTCAATCTCGCGGCGAAGGCGACTGCGCTCGAGCGTCCCGGAGGTTACAAGGCCGACGTGCTCACGCTCGCCGGGCATGCCCCTGTGCCGCCGGGACGACTCGATTTCTGGGCCCGCCGCTTCGGCCTTGCCAGGCAATTGTCAATCAGGGCTGATGTGATCATCGTGCGCGCCGGCGATCAGATTCCGCCGCACGGCCATTCACAGGTTGTGTCGGGATTCTACGTGCTCACCGGAAGGGTCGCCGTCCGGCACTACGATCGTGTCGAGGAGCGAGACGATCATGTGCTGCTACGCAAGTCGATCGACACCGAAATGGGGCCGGGCGGGTACACGACCAACTCCGAGTACCACCAGAACATTCACTGGCTGCTGGGGATCGCGCCGGTTTCGTATCTCTTCCGCTTCACAGTCACCGACGTGCCGGTGAAGCGCTTCAGCGTGTCGGAGCATGATCACAGCCGCGCCTACGTCGACCCCACCGGCGCGCCCGACCCTTCGGGATTGATCCGCGCGCCGTACGTGAGCGAGCAGGCAGCCAGGGCGATTCCGTTCAGATGATCGTTCGTCGCCGCGCTGTCGGCGGCATCACGCCACGCGGCGGGTCTTGCCCTTGAGGAAATCCATCAGCAGGAACTGACCGAGCGTCATCGGGTTGGCGAAGTACGCCTTTCCCCGGCAGATACGGCTCACTTGCTTGACGAATTCGACCAACGGGCGATCGCGCGCCAGCATGAAAGTGTTGATCATGATGTTGCTGCGCCGGCACGCCGCAACCTCGGCATAGGTCGCTTTGAGAATTGCAGGATCGAGTCCGGCGGAGTTGACGTAGATCCGGCCGTTGGGCAGCGTCAGCGCCGACGGCTTGCCATCGGTGATCATGATGATCTGCTTCATGTCCTTGCGCTGACCCGCGAGAATCCGCCGGGCAAGCGCGAGGCCACCGGCGGTGTTGGTGTGATATGGTCCCACCTTGACGTTGGCGAGCGCACCAACCGGAATCTCCTCCGCGCTGTCGTGGAAGAGCACCACCCGGATCGAATCCCCGGGATACTGCGTGCGAATCAGGTGGGTGAGTGCCAGCGCCACCTTCTTCGCCGGGGTGAAACGGTCCTCGCCATAGAGGACCATCGAGTGGGAGCAGTCGAGCATCAGCACCGTCGCCGCCGACGACCGGTACTCTGACTGCACCACCATCAGATCCTGGTAGTCGAGCTCGATCGGGACCTTGAGCCCATGCCGCGCGATCGCGCTCGACAATGTCGCCGGAACATCGAGATTGAGGACGTCACCGAATTCGTAGGGACGGCTCGCCGCTTCGGCCTCGCTGCTGGTCGCGAGGTGCGGTGTCTCGTGACTTCCGACAGCGGACTTTCCCAGCGCGCCGAGGAGTTCCTTGAGCGTCTTGTAGCCGAGAAAGTCGGCGCCCTTTTCACTGAGATCGAAGTGAACTGTGCGCGCGGCCTCGCGCTCATGTCCGCTTGCTGTCTGGTGATGCTGAGAGGACGGCGCTGGCTTTGCGTCGAGGGTGAGATATCCCTCATCGACCATGCGCTGGACGATCCGGTCGAGGAGATCAGCAAGATCCTTGATGGTTCGAGCATCGCGCTCGGCGTCGGCGGTCGACTCGCCGCGCAGGACGGTGAGCATGTCGGGCGTGAGCTGGCCCGACTCCATCAGTGCCTGGAGGATCGCCTGGCGAAGATCGTCGATCGATCGGCCCGCGTCGGGATCGGGAGGCTCGCCCCACCACGGATTCCCGGCAAATCCCGACTGCAGGAGAAAGTCACCCAGCTTGTCGAGTAGCGCCTGCAGGTTGACCTGATCGGCCATCCCGGCGACGAAGCGGGAATAGGTAGTGAAGCGCATGACACCAAACATCCTAGCGCCAGGACCCGACTGAGAGAAGAGCGAAGAGAGAAGAGAGAAGGGAAAAGGGAAAAGGGAAAAGTGAAAAACGAGAAAATTCGGCGGAATGCTAGCTTGATGCACATGCGTTCCCCTTTCGCTATTGCACGGCAGGCGGTGATCGGCGCAGGAGCCGGGGCGTTGCGCGGGCCGCTGCGCGCGCTGCAGCACGCCGATTTCAGGCGCTTCCTGTCGGGACAGGGGATTTCGCTCATCGGCACGTGGATGCAGTCGATCGCCGAGGGATGGCTGGTCCTCGAATTGACGCATTCGGCGTTCGCCGTGGGACTCACCACCACCTTCGCGACGCTGCCGATCCTCGGGCTCACGCTTTACGGTGGCGTTGTGGCCGACCGGGTCGACAAGCGGCGATTCGTGATGCTGCTCCAGACGATCATGCTCCTCGAGGCGAGCACGATGGCGGTGCTGACCCTGACGCATCACATCACGGTGCATATCATCTGGGGGCTGGCGGTGATCTTCGGCTTCGCCACGGCCTTCGAAGTCCCGGCGCGCCAGGCATTTCTGGTGGAACTCGTCCCGGCCAACGACCTCGTCTCGGCTGCGGCGATCAATTCCACGACGTACAATCTGGCGCGCGTAGTCGGGCCGGCGATCGCCGGGATCATCGTGGCGATCGCCGGCCCGGGGGCAGCATTTGCCGTCAATGCGGCGAGTTACATCGCAGTGCTGATCGGGTTGTCGCGGATACAAAAGCCGTATCTGCCGGCGCCGATCGAGGAGCGGCGATCAGTCTTCACCGGACTGCGGTTCATCGCATCGCGAGAGGTCCTGTCCGGGCTGGCGTTGCAGATGGTCCTCCTCACGGTCTTTGCCGGGTCGTTCATTCCGATCCTCGCGGTCTATGCGCGCCAGGTCCTGAACGTCGGCGCCGCCGGTTACGGCATGCTCACGTCGGCGGTTGGCGTGGGGGCTGCCATCGGCGCGATCGTGATCGGCGGCATGAGTGGAAGGTTCTCTCGGCCTCGGGTTGCCGTGGTCTCGGCCACCGCGCTCGGGACCACGGTGATCCTCCTCTCGCTCGTCCGTGATCCGACGCTGGCGCTGGTGGTTCTCGCCTGCGCCGGCGCCGCCATGGCGAGCAACGGGATCGTGACGGCGACGGGACTGCAACTCGCCGCACCGTCCGAACTGCGCGGACGAGTGATGGCCGTGTATTCGTTCGTGGTGCTGGGGATGGCGCCGCTCGGTGCGTTTCAGGCCGGCTGGGTAGCGGAGCACTTCGGCGCCCCGGTGAGCATCGCACTGAGCGGGACCGTCTGTCTGATCGGAACCGCGATGCTTCGCGGCCGCCTCTGGAACGGCAAGGAGGAATAAATGCTGCTCACCATCTCGCGGGAATTCGGCGCCGGCGGTTCGGCGGTCGCCGAGACTGTGGCGAGGCGTCTGGGATGGCGGCTGGTCGACAATCAGCTGGTCGAGGAGATTGCCCGTCGCGCCGGAATGACGCCGGAAGAAGCGCAATCACGAGTCGAACGCGGCCCGACGTTCATCGAGCGAGTGGCGAGGGCGATGGCGGCTGCAACTCCCGAAGCCCTCACCCCGGGGAATGTCCAGCCTCCCGAACTTGAGGAGGCGCGCATCAAGCTGATTACCGAGCAAGTCGTGTCTGACTCAGCCAATGAGCATGCGGTGCTGGTGGGGCGAGCCGCGGGCGCCGTGATCGCCCGGCGCGCCGATGCACTGCATATCAAGCTGGTGGGAACGCTCGAGTACCGGCGCCAGGTCATCGCCGACCGGCTCGGCATTTCTCTGGAACAGGCCGAACGCCAGGTGCGCGACGTCGACGCCCATCGGACCGAATATCATCGGCGCTGGTACCAGCGCGACTGGCGCAATCCGCAGAACTATCACCTGGTCATCAACACGGGGTGGGTGGGGCTAGATCGCGCATCGGACCTGATCATCGATCTGGTCACCGGGAAGTAGCCTCCAGCTACGATTCGTCGCCATATCCTTTGCGCCGCTTGGGTTTGGCTCGCTGCCAGCCGTATTCGTCGTTCCGCGAGATCCGCTCGTCGGAGACCAGCGCCTCGAGGACGAGTTCGCTGGCGGCCACGGTCATCTCGCGATCATCGGACGTTGCGAGGTGCGACTCCTTGACCAGCGCCAGGAGTCCGGGAATCACGCCGAACGCGCGCCAGCTCGTTTCAGTTCGGTCGTCAACACCAATCTTGAGGGCGCCGCCCTGGTCAAACCAGGCAACGATCTCCTCGACCTCGGCATCGGGGACGCGATCGGCGAATGCCGAACCGGCGGCTTCCCGAATCAGTTCGCGCGCCACGGCATCGCCGCCCTGGAGTTCGCCTTCGTATTCGAGCTCGACCTTGCCGGTGATGGCGGGAAGGCCGGCGTAGACATCGGCGACCCGCGCCACCGCGCGCCGCATCCCGTGGCGCAGCGCACGGCGCTCGGCATTGCTGACCACCACTTCCATCAGCGAGATCGGGAGGCGCTGGCTCACTCCCGATCGCTTGTCGACCCGCTTGTCGCGGCGCGCACCAATCGCGACATGCTCGATCATTTCGGCGAGAAAATCGGGAATGACGATGTCGACCGTGCCACGCGATGTCCACGCTTCCTGCCGCGTGATGGCGACGCCCAGATCAGCAGTGCGTGGGTAGTGCGTGCGGATTTCCGATCCGATGCGATCCTTGAGTGGTGTGATGATCTTGCCGCGCGCCGTG